>NZ_PQHW01000011.1 GCF_003385215.1 Amycolatopsis thermalba
CAGCCGGGCACTACCGTGGAACACGAGAACCTCCGGATCGGAGTGGGCCTTAGACAAGCCACATCCCAACCGGAGGTTCTCCTTTACTCAGCCAGACACGCCGCTACCAACGTCCTGACCGGATACATCTAGCGCGCGACCGCCGCCTTCGTCTCGTCGTAGGCGCGACGCGCGGCCATCACGTCCTGCACCCGGCCCTCGACCAGCTCGATCAGCTCCCGCAGCCGGCCCGCGACCTCGGCGCCGAGCGGCGTCAGGCTGTACTCCACCCGCGGCGGGATCGTCGGCTCGGCCTCGCGGTGCACGAAACCGTCGCGCTCCAGTGCCTGCAGTGTCTGGGCCAGCATCTTCTCGCTGACGCCGTCGACCTTGCGGCGCAACGCGTTGAAGCGGAACGGCCCCTCGGCGAGCGCGGCCAGCGCGAGCGTGCCCCAGCGTCCCGTCACGTGCTCCAGCACGCCACGTGAGGTGCACGCGCGCGCGAAGACGTCGGCGACCAGCTGGTCGTGCTCGGCGTCGCAACTCATGCCGTCGAGGATACCTAGTCGGCCCCACGGTGGTCTGTGACGGGACTTACCTATGGTTGGCACTTACCAGAAGTTAGTACTAACTTGAGGTGCAGTCGTCCGAGAAGGAGCGAGGAACATGACCATCGTCGTCACCGGTGCCACCGGCCAGCTGGGCCGCCACGTCATCGCCGGCCTGCGTGAGAAGCTGCCCGCCGACCAGATCGTCGCCGCGGTGCGCAACCCGGAGAAGGCCGCGGACCTCGGCGTCCAGGTGCGGGAAGCCGACTACGACCGGCCGGAGACCCTGGTGGCGGCGTTCGCGGGCGCGACCAAGGTGCTGCTGATCTCGGGCAACGAGGTGGGCCGCCGGGTCCCGCAGCACCAGGCGGCGGTGGACGCCGCGAAGCAGGCCGGCGTCACCCACGTGATCTACACGAGCGCGCCGCGCGCGGACGACACCACGCTGGTGCTGGCGCCCGAGCACCAGGCGACCGAGGAGATCATCCGCGCGTCGGGCGTGCCGTTCACGATCCTGCGCAACAACTGGTACACCGAGAACTACGGGCCGAACGCCCAGCAGGCCATCGCGAGCGGCGTGCTGATCGGCAGCGCCGTCTCCGGCCGCGTCGCCAGCGCCACGCGGGCCGACTTCGCCGCGGGCGCCGTCGCGGTCCTCACCGGCGAGGGGCACGAGGGCAAGGTGTACGAACTGGGCGGCGACGTGGCGTGGACGTTCGACGACCTCGCCGCCGAGATCTCCGCCATCGCGGGCACGGAGATCCGCTACCGCGACCTGACCGCCGACGAGCACCGCGCGGCGCTGATCGAGGCCGGGCTGCCGGCGGAGACCGCCGGGTTCGTGGTGGCGCTGGACCAGAACATCGCCGAGGGCACGCTCGCGGAGGCGACCGGCGAGCTGTCGGCGCTGATCGGCCGCCCGACGACCCCGCTGGGCGAAGGACTGGCCGCGGCGCTGAAGGAAGCCTGAGAACGTCCTTTTCGGACCAAGGAGGCCGGGACGGCGGTCCGGGCGGCCAACACCGCCAGTGGCAACGGCTGGGGCCGCCGACACGGCAGCCGCCGTGGCGAACAACCGGTTGGCGCGGGAAACACCACGGCCAAGCGGACAACACCATCCCGATGGCAAACCCGGGCGCGCGGTGGCGAACACGGCAACGCAATGACAGACGCCCCGAACAGGACCACCGGCACGGCAGCCGCCTTTGGCAGGCACCCGGCGGTGTGAACTCCGCAGTCGCAGCGCGCGAGGGTCGAGCACCCACGCCGGAGGGAAAGGCCGGGAGCCCACCGGTCAGCCATCGTGTTGTGCTTGACTTCGCCCATGATCTCGGAGAGCACGTGCCCGGTGCCGGACGGGGAGTTGCACGTCGAGCGGGGTGGGGCCGGACCGGCGTTGCTCCTGGTGCCCGGGGGGACCGGGGCGGCCGCCTCCTACCGGGCCCTCGCCCAGCGGCTCGCGGCGAGGTACACCGTTCTCGCCTACGACCGGCGCGGTCACTTCGGCAGCACGGACTCCACCGAGGGGCCCCTGACGATCGCGCGGCAGGCCGACGACGCGCGCGCCGTCATCGAGCACTTCGGCTACGGCAAGGCCCTCGTGTTCGGCAGCAGCGCCGGCGGCGCGATCGGGCTGGAACTCGCCATCCGGCACCCCGACGCCGTCAGCGGGCTGGTCGTCCACGAACCGCCCACGGTCGGCCTGCTGCCGGACGCCGACGAGTGGATCCGGTTCGCCGAGGAACAGGCGGCGCGCAGCGCGGACGGCGACGTTTTCGGCGCCTTCCAAGAGTTCCTCGCCTCCATCGCGGGCGCCGGACTGCCCCCGCTCAAGACCGTGCGCCTGCCGCACGAACACGAGTGGCGCCTGCTGTTCGACCGTGAACTCGTCGGCATCTACCGCTACCTGCCGGACCTGGACGCGCTCCGCCGCAGCCCAGTACCCATCGTGCTGACCGCGGGCGAGGGCAGCCGCGGCTACTACCACTACCGCCCGGCCCGCGCGCTCGCCCTCGAACTCGGCCTGCCGTTCGTCGAACTGCCCGGCGCGCACCTCGCCCCCCAGCGGAACCCGGAAGCGTTCGCCGACGCCCTGAACACCGTTCTCGCCGACCTGGTCCTCTGACCCCGCCACGCCGAAACCTGTCGAGTTCCTGTGAAACCGGTCCGCACAGCGAAACGCGCGCTATCCTGAATTCATACGGCCGGTGTCATCCTCCCCAGTTTCACACCGGCCGGTGCTCCGGCGCTTACCTCCCCCTCGGGCGCTGGAGCGAGGCCCCCGGGCCGCGCCTTCCTCCCCCAGTTTCGGCGCGGTCCGGGGGTCTTCTCACTTCTCCGAACCCGGCGCGACCACCCGCACGCCGTCCTGCCACACCTCCCGCACCCGTCCGGGCAGCGCGGCCAGGTCGTAGGCGTCGCCGGACACCACCACCAGATCCGCGCGGTACCCGGGCGCCAGCCGGCCCAGCGAGTCGCCGTAGCCGAGCAGCTCCGCCGCCGACGACGTGGCCGCCGCCAGCACCTGACCGGGGCTCATACCGGCCGCTTGCATCAACGGCAGCTCCTCGAGGTTCGTGCCGTGCGGGCCGACGCCGCTGTCGGTGCCCATCGCGATCTTCACCCCGGCCTCGACCGCGCGGCGGATGGACTCGGCGTGCACCTCGGCGACGTCCTCGGCCTTGCGAACCATCTCGTCGGTCAGCGCGGCACCGGCGCGGGCCGCGCGGATCACCGCGATCGGCGCGATCAGCGTCGGCACCAGCCAGGTGCCGTGCGCGAGCATCAGCTCGATCGCCTCGTCGTCGAGGTAGATGCCGTGCTCGATGGACCGGATCCCGGCCCGCACCGCGTTCTTGATGCCGTCGGTGCCCTGCGCGTGCGCCATCACCGCCTTGCCCTGCATCGCGGCCTCGGCGACCAGCACGTCCAGCTCGGCCGGCGTGAACTGGGTGTGCCGCGGGTCGTCGCCCGGGGAGAGCACCCCGCCGGTGGTGCACACCTTGAGCACGTCGGCGCCCGCACGCAGCAACTCCCGCGCCACCTTGCGCATCTCGTCCGGCCCGTCGACCAGCGTCGACGGACGGCCGGGGTGCGGCACCATCAGCGGAACGCAGTGCCCCGAGGGCATCCAGTCGTCACCGTGCCCGCCGGTCTGGCTGATGATGCCGATCGAGATGTCCAGCCGCGGGCCGCTGATCAGCCCGTCCGCCTGGGCCTTCTTGATGCCGAGGTCGGCGCCGCCCGCGTCCCGCACGGTGGTGATGCCCAGTTCGAGCGTGCTGCGCAGGTTCCGCGCCGCCTCGTAGAACTGGTAGGAAAACGGTTTCTGGAACAGCTTGATCAGGCTGATGTCGGACACCGTGACGTGCACGTGGCAGTCGAACAGCCCGGGCAGCACCGTGGTGCCGGTGCAGTCGACCACCTCGTCGCCGTCCAGCCCGGTGCCGATCTCGGCGACGCGGCCGTCCTCCACCACCACGTCCGCGTCGAACGGGTCGCTGCCGGTGCCGTCGAAGACCCGGCCGCCGGCGAACAGGATGCGGGTCACGCGCCCACCCCGCTCAACCGCCGCGCGGCCAGCGACGCGAGCAGCGCCGCGCCGTCGGCGACCACGCTGTCGTCGAACGATGCCTCCGGGGAATGGTTGTAGGGCGCGGAGCCGGGGTCGTCGGCGAAGGTCGCCCCGAGGAACACGAACGCGCCCGGGACGCGGTCGAGCACGCGGGAGAAGTCCTCCGATCCGGTGACCGGGGCGTCCGCCACGGAGAACCGCTCCTCGCCGAACACCTCGCGCACGGTCTCGGCGACGAACTCGTGACCGGCCGCGTCGTTGACGGTGACCGGGTACTCGGCCTGGTAGGTGACCTCGACCTCCAGGCCGTGCGCCGCCGCGATATCCCGGCACAGCGGGACGGCCAGCTCCGCGACCCGCTCCCGCGCCTCCTTCGAGAAGCTGCGGATGGTCGCCTCGAAGCGGGCGTCCGGCGGGATGATGTTGCGCTGGGTGCCGGCGTGGAAGTTGCCGACGGTGACCACGACCGGGTCGAACACGTCGAACCGGCGGGTCACCATCGTCTGCAGCGCGGTGACCATCTCGCACGTGGCCGGCACCGGGTCGAGCGCCGCGTACGGCCGCGACCCATGCCCGCCCGCGCCGATCACCCGGACGAACAGCCCGTCAGCGGCGGCCATGATCGGGCCGGGCCGGGACACGAACTGCCCGCGCGGGATCATCGCCGACACCACGTGCAGCCCGTACGCCTCGGCGACCGGGCGGCCGGCGGCCTCCAGCACCCCCTCGGCGATCATGTGCCCGGCGCCGTCGTGGCCCTCTTCGCCGGGCTGGAACATGAACACCACGTCCCCGGCCAGCCGGTCCCGGTGCGCGGACAGCAGCCGCGCGGCGCCGACGAGGCCGGCGGTGTGCAGATCGTGCCCGCACGCGTGCATCCGGCCCTCGTGCCGCGAGCTGAAGGCGGCCCCGGTGTTCTCGGTGACCGGCAGGGCGTCCATGTCACCGCGCAGCAGCACCACGGGCCCGCTGCCGCCGTCGCCGCCCTGCCCGCGCAGCGCGGCGGTGACCGACGACAGCCCGGTGCCGGTGCTGATTTCCAGGGGCAGCCCGTCGAGGGCGTCGAGGACCGTCTCCTGGGTGCGCGGCAGGTCGAGGCCGAGTTCGGGAACCTGGTGGAGCGCGCGCCGGAGTGCCACGAGGTCGTCGGACAGCTCGCGCGCGTCGTGCCTGAGATCCATTCCCCGACTCTAGAGCCGCCGGGCGGGGCAGGTCACGCGGCGATCGCGTCGACCTCGAAGAGCATCCCGGGCAGCGCGAGCCGGGCCACGCCGACGAGGGTCTGCGCCGGCGGCCGCGACCCCCAGATCTCGGCGATCTGGCTGCCGAGCACCGCCAGCTTGTCCGCGTCGTGGTCGACGATGTAGGTGCCCAGCCGCACCACCGAGCCGAAGCCGAGCCCCTCCGCGGCGAGCGCGGTGCCGAGGTTGCGGAAGGACTGGCGCACCTGCTCGGCGAAGTCGTCGGAGACGATCCGCCCGGTTTCGTCGGCCGCGTACTGCCCCGCCACGAAGACCAGTCCGCTCGGCGTGCGGGTCAGGTGGCTGTACCCGTAGGGCACGGGGTCGGCCAGGCCGGCGGGGTTGACGACGGTGTGCGTCATCTCGGTTCCTTCCACTGTGGACACATCTCGCCGGGGACGTCCCGGCGAGATCGAATCTACCGATCACCGACCTGCCGCGCCCACGATTCGTGCGTCACCGCACCATGCGGAAGAACGCGCGCACCTCCGCGGCGAACAGGGCGGGTTGCTCCCACGCCGCGAAGTGGCCGCCGCGGTCGGGTTCGCTCCAGTGCCGGATGTCGGTGTAGCGGCCGGCCGCCCAGCGGCGGGACGGGCGCGGCATCTCCTTCGGGAACACCGTGCAGCCGGTGGGCACGGTGACCGTGTCGTCGGTCGCCGTGGTGAACCACTCGCCGACCTGGCGGAAGCTCTCCCAGTACAGCCGGGCCGACGACGCGGCGGTGCGGGTGAGCCAGTACAGGGTGATGTCGTCGAGCATCTCGTCGCGGGTCAGGACCGTCTCGGGGCGCCCGCCGCTGTCGGTCCAGGACGCGAACTTCTCCACGATCCACGCGCACAGGCCGGCCGGTGAGTCGGTCAGCGCGTAGCCGACCGTCTGGGGTTTGGTGGTCATCTGCTCGGAGTAGCCGGACTCGTGCGCGGCCGCGTGGCGCAGGTCCGCCAGTGCCGCCTTCTCGGCCGGGGTGAGGTCGCCGAACGTGGCCGGGTCCGGCGCCGCGATCGGCGGCACGACGTGGATCCCGGCCAGCTCACCGGTGTCCTGCTGCCCCATGCTGGTGGTGACGCTGGTGCCCCAGTCGCTGCCCTGCGCGCCGTACCGCTCGTACCCGAGGCGGGCCATCAGCTCCCGCCACGCGGCGGCGATCCGCTGCACGCCCCAGCCCGGTGCGACGGGCCGGTCGCTGAACCCGTAGCCGGGCAGCGACGGGATCACCACGTGGAAGGCGTCGGCCGGATCCTCCGGGTCGGTCAGCAGCGGGATGACCTTCTCGAACTCCAGCACCGACCCGGGCCAGCCGTGGGTGAGCACCAGCGGCAACGCGTGCTCGTGCGGTGAGCGGACGTGCAGGAAGTGGATGCCGACGCCGTCGATCTCGGTGCGGTACTGGGGCAGCGCGTTCAGGCGCCGCTCGGTGGCGCGCCAGTCGTACTCGGTGGCCCAGTAGTGGCACAGCTCGCGCAGGTAGGCCAGCGGCACGCCCTGCGACCAGTCGCCGACCGGCTCCTCGTCGGGCCACCTGGTGCGCAGGAGCCGCTCCCGCAGGTCGGTCAGCTCCTCCTCCGGAATGGCGATGCGGAACGGGATCACGTGCCGGTCCTCCTCGGTCGGTGTGGTGCGGCGGCGGCCGCCAGTGCGGACAGGGTCTGCGGGGTGAGCGGCTCCCCGGCGATCGCGGTGAGCGCCCCCGCCCACCCGGCGACGAAGTACTCCCAGCCGTCCCGGGTGGACAGTCCGTGGGCCGCCGCCTGGTGCAGGAACGTCAGATCGCCCCGGTAGTTCAGGTCCCACGCCACCGTGCCGGGGGTCCACGGGGCGTGCCCGGTGAGGGGGCTGCCGGGCCGGTCCTTGCCGAGCCCGGTGGCGTTGACCACGAGCGTCGCGTCCGGGACGAGGTGGTCGGCCGGCCCGGACAGGTGCACCAGTCCGGGCCGCCCGCCGATCCGCTCGGCGACCCGTCGCAGCGCGTCGAGCGCCGCCGGGTCGACGTCGGCGAACACCAGCCGCTCCGGCGCGTCCGCGCGCGGCCTGCCCGTCTCGACGTCCAGGTGCAGCGCGAGCAGCAGGGCGGTCGCCGCGCCGCCCGCGCCGAGGCACACGATCCGGCCACCGGACGGGGAGCCGAGGATCGCGGTCAGCGAGCGGGCGTCGTTGGCGTAGGCGGCCACCCGCTCACCGGTGACGAGGGTGTTGATCTCGCCGGTCAGGTCGACCAGCCGGTCGCGTCCGGGCAGGTCGGCGGCGCACGCGCGGTACAGCCGCAGCTTGTGCGCGGTCACCACGGCGCCCTGGACCAGCGGGTTGCCGCGCATCGCGGTGAGCAGCCGCCGGTAGACCGGTGGCGGCGTGTCCGGCGGCAGGTCGACGCCGCGCAGCACCCACGGGCGGCCGAGCGCGCGGGCCCAGCCGTCGAACACCGCGTGCGCCAGCGATCCCGCGGTGCTGATGCCGGCGAACAGGACCAGCGGCGGGCCGGTCCAGGTCTCGACGTCCTCGACCGTGATCACGTGGTCCGGCATGGTCCTCCGTTCTCCCCCACGGCCCGCCGCCACGCGGCCACCGTGCCGTCCAGGTCCTGGGCGCGTTCGAACACCGACGCCCCGAAGAACCCGAAGCGCACCCCATCGTGTCCGGTTCGCGGGAACGCTGCCGGATCGGTCAGCGGACCACCGTGCGCCAGCAGCGGCACGGCCGGAGCGGCCGCCGCCACCGCGGTGAGGGTGGCGGTGTGCTCCGCGGTGAGCGGACCCGGGCGGGTGATGCCGAGGTGGATCACGACCGCGTCGGCGCCGTGTGCCACCAGATCCGCCGCCTGCGAGGGTGCGCACGCGTACCCCCAGGCCAGCAGCCCGCGTTCGCGCGCCAGCCCCATCAGCTCGACCTCCCGCCGGTAGCCCAGCCCCGCCTCCTCCACCGCGGCCCGCACCGGCCCGGACAGCAGAGCGGTCGTGGGTGCGTTGAGGACCCCGGCCACTCCGTGCCCGGCCAGTTCGTCCAGCACCGGACCGGGTGGGCGCAGGGCGTCGTTCGCGCACACCGTCGCCAGCACGGGCCGTCCGGCGGCCGCGGCGACGACCTCCGGGACGATCCCGAGCGTCAGCTCGTTCGCGTTGGCCCACGGCAGCAACCCGGCCACCGAGGGCAGGCCGCGGCGGCGCAGCACGCTGGAGTGGTACGCGACGATCACGTCCACCCCCGCCCGGGCCAGGCGCTCCGCGGTGTCCGCGTCCCCCGCGGCCGCGGCGATCAGCGCGTTCACAGCAGGTTCGCGTGCCGCTCGGACAGGGCCGCGTCCGGTATCGCGTGGGCGTGCTGGAAAGCCCCGCACAGGGCGTCGCCGAGCAGGAGGCAGGCCTGCTCGAACAGGGAACCGCCGTGTTGCCCGCCGCCGGTGGGGACGACCACGACGAGGTCGGCCTCCGCGGCGAGCGGGGAGTCCGGCGCCGCGGTCAGCACGGCCACCCGGGCGCCGCGGGCGCGGGCGACGCCGGCGTTCGCGAGCGGACCGGTGGTGCGGCCGCTCGCGGACAGGCAGACCAGCAGGTCGTCGGCCGTGATCGCGGGCGCGGTGGTCTCGCCGGCCACGTGCACGCGCAGCCCGAGGTGCATCCACCGCATCGCCAGCGCTTTCGCCACCAGGCCGGAGCGGCCGCGCGCGTCGAAGAACACCGTCCGCGCCGTGGTGATGGCCGCGCCGAGGGCGGCCGCGGCGGCCGGATCGACGGCGGTCACCGCGTCGTGGACCTCCGCGAGCACCGCCCGGGCCCGGTTCAGCACGCCGGACCGGTCCAGCACGTCAGGCATGCGCGTGACCTCCGATCCGGGCCCGGGCGGCGACCAGCAGACGGCTCGCCGCCCGCTCGTCGTCCCGGCTGGCGAACCTGGCCTGCAGCGCCGCGGTGAGCACGGGCGTGGCGATGCCCTGCCGCACGGCCTCCTCCGCGGTCCAGCGGCCCATGCCGGAGTCGGCGACGGCCGAGCCGACACCGGTGAGGGCGGGGTCGGCGGCGAGCGCGTCGACGGTCTGCTCCAGCAGGAACGACCGGGCCGAGCAGCCCGCCTGCCACACCCGCAGCGCGGTGAGCGGGTCGAGCCCGTCACGCGCCGACAGCAGGGCGAAACCCTCGGCGTAGGCCTGCATCAGCCCGTACTCCACGGCGTTGTGCACCGCCTTGACGAAGTGCCCGGCCCCGGTGGGCCCGACCACGGCGACCGCGCCGGGCGCGGCCAGAGCCGCCAGCACCGGGTGGATGCGCTCGGCGTCCTCCGCCGCGCCCCCGACCGTCAGCCCGTACCCGTGCCGCCAGCCCCACTGGCCCCCGCTCACCCCGACGTCGAGGAACCGGACGCCGGATTCGGCGAGCCGCGCGGCCCGCCCGGCCGCCTCCCGCCAGTCGCTGTTGCCGCCGTCGACGACGAGATCGCCGTCCGCGAGGAGTCCGGCGAGCTCGTCGACGACCCCGCCGGTCGCGGGCGGCGGCACCATCACCCAGACCGCGCGGGGCGGTGTGAGGGCGGCGACCAGGTCGGCCAGTGAACCGGTGACGCTGGTGCCCGCCGCCCGGGCCCGTTCGGCCGCGGTCGGAGACGAGTCGGCGCCGATCACCTCGTGCCCGGCCGCGGCGAGGCGCCGCGCCATCGGGCCGCCCATCGTCCCCAGACCAACCAATCCGAGCTGCATGCCTCGACCTTCCACCAGTGGATTGACATCGGATACCTCGTTGATGCCAATATGGCGGAGTTCTTCCCGCCCTGATAGGACCAATCACGGTCCGATTGGTTGGAATCGCCATGCACATCCAGGACGCGCTCGGCGACTGGTCCGCCCGCCCGGGTCCGCTGTACGCCCGGTTGTCCGCAGCGCTGGCCGCGGCGATCGATCGCGGCGACATCCCGCCCGGCACCGCGCTGCCGCCGGAGCGATCGCTGGCCACGCGGCTGGCGATCGGCCGGAGCACGGTCATGCACGCCTACGCCCGCCTCCGCGAAGCCGGGATCCTGGAAACCAGGCAGGGCAGCGGTTCCTGGGTCACCGGCGCGCGCCGGACGGGGACCGCGGAGTCTCCGCGCGAATCGCTGGCGGTCGCCGCCCTGCGGAACCCGGCGGCACTCGTCGACCTCGCCACCGCCGCGCTGCCCGCGCACCGCCGTCTGCGCGAAGCGGTCGCCGCGCTGGGCGTGGCCGACGCCGGCACCGCGGCGGTGCTCGACACCCCCGGCTACCACCCCGCCGGGCTGCCCACGCTGCGTGCCGCGCTGGCCGAGCGGCTGACCGCGCAGGGCTTGCCCACCGACGCCGGCCAGGTGCTCGTCACCACCGGCGATCAGCAGGCGTTGTCGCTGCTGGCCGCGCACGCGCTGCCGGACGGGGAACCGGCGGTCGTGGAGACCCCGACCAGCCCCGGCATCCTCGACGTGCTGCACGGGCTGTCCGTCCCCGTGCGCGGTGCCCCGCCGGTGACCGGCGGAGGCGACGACCTGCCCGCACTCGTCGACCGGATCCGCCCCGGCCTGGTGTACCTCGTGCCGACGCTCGGCCCGCTCGGCCGGATCCTCGGCCCGACTGACCGGAAGCGGCTCGCCACCGCGCTCGCCGGCCGGGACGCCCTGGTGGTGGACGACGTCAGCCAGGCCGGGCTGGCGTTCGAGCAGGCGCCGCCGCCGCTCGCGGCGTACGCGGAGCCGGGCAACCTGGTCACCGTCGGCTCGCTCAGCAAGCTCCACTGGGGCGGGCTGCGGCTCGGCTGGGTCCGCGGCTCGGCGTCGCTCGTGGCCGCGCTCGCCCGGGCCAAGGCACGCGCCGACCTCGGCACCCCGGTGCTCGACCAGGTGCTGGCCACGCGGCTGCTCGGCATCGAGGACGAGGTGCGGGCGGAGCGGATCGCCGAACTGCGCGACCGGCTCGCGCACGCGACCGGCGTGCTGACGGAGTCGCTGCCGGAGTTCCGGTGGACTCCGCCGGAGGGCGGGCTGAGCCTGTGGCTGGCTCTCCCGGCCGGGACGGCGACCCCGTTCTGCGAGGTCGCCGCGCGGTTCGGGGTGGCGGTGGTGCCGGGCGGCGTGCTGTCGTCCCGCGGGCTGACCGACGACCACGTCCGGGTCGTGTACGCGCGGCCGCCGGAGGTGTTCGACGAAGGCGTCCGCCGCCTGGCCGCCGCGTGGGCGCGGTACCGGCACGCCGGCGACGACCAGCCGGTGCTGCTGTGACCACCCTCGGCATCGACCTCGGCGCCACGCACGTCCGAGCCGGGCTGGTCGACCGGGACGGCCGGCTCAGCGACGTGACGCGGCAGGTGCTGCCGCCCGGTCCGGCGGCCCGGCTGGACGCGGTCCGGGCGGTGCTCGCGCACTACCCCGAACCGGCCGCGGTGGGCCTGGCGGTCGCCGGTACCGTGCGGGACGGTGTGCTGACCTGGTCGGCGAACCTCGGGCTGTCCGATGTGGACTTCGCAGCGGAACTGGGCCGCCCGGTCGCCGTGATCAACGACGCCCGCGCCGCCGGACTGGCCGAGGCCCGCTTCGGGGCGGGCGCCGGCGCGTCGACGGTCCTGCTGGTGACCGTGGGGACCGGGCTCGGCGGGGCGCTGGTGACCGGCGGACGGCCGCACGAAGGCACGGGGCACGCCGGCGAGGTCGGCCACCTGGTGCTGGACGCCGGTGGACCGCCGTGCCGGTGCGGCAGCCGCGGGTGCTGGGAACAGCTCGCGGGCGGGGTCGCGTTGAACCGGACCGGCGCCGGGCTGGGACCGGACGGCGGCGGAACACCCGGCGCCGCCCGGCTCGCCGCGACCGCCGCGGCCGGGCAGCCACGGGCCGTGGCGGCGCTGGCGCGGCACGCCCGGGAGTTCGCCCGCGGGCTGGACAGCCTCTGCGCCGTCCTCGCGCCGCACACCGTCGTGCTCGGCGGCGGTCTGGTCGCGCGAAGCGGCCCGATCCGGGAGGCCTACCTCGCCGCCGCGCGCACCCTGCGCTGGCACACCGGCCCCGTCCGCCCCGCGCGGCTGGGCGACGACGCCGGGGTCATCGGCGCGGCACTGGCGGCCAATCTGTCCTGATTGGTTCTGGAAACCCGCGCCGCGGCGGGGTTTCCTGGTGCCATGCGCGATCGTCCGTGGTGGCAGGACGCCATCGGTTACCAGGTGTACCTACCGTCCTTTCAGGACAGCGACGGGGACGGCTGGGGCGATCTACCCGGGCTGATCAGCCGGCTGGACCACCTCCGGGACCTCGGCGTCACGTTGCTGTGGATCAGCCCGTTCCACCCCTCACCGATGCGTGATCACGGGTACGACGTCGCCGACTACCGGGCGGTCGACCCGCGCTACGGCACGCTGGACGATCTGGACAAGCTGCTGTGCGCCGCCCACGAGCGGGGCATCCGGGTCGTCGCCGACCTGGTGGTGAACCACACCAGCAGCGAGCACCCGTGGTTCCGCAGCGCCCGCCGGTCCCGCACCGACCCCATGCGGGACCGCTACATCTGGCGCGATCCCGGGCCGGACGGCGGCCCGCCGAACAACTGGCTCGCGCACTTCGGCGGTCCCGCCTGGACGTTCGACGACCACACCGGCCAGTACTACCTCCACCTGTTCACCCCGCACCAGCCGGACCTCAACTGGGACAACCCCGAGGTCGCCGACGAGGTCGACGACATCCTGCGCTTCTGGTTCGACCGCGGCCTCGACGGCTTCCGCATCGACACCGCGCACTACCTCACCAAGCACCCCGGCCTCCCGGACAACCCGTGGCTGGCGCCGGAAGACGTGCCGTCGCAGGGCGGGGTGGCGGCCGAATGGCTGCGGCAGGACCACCGGTACGACATCGGGCAACCGTCCGCGTTGGACATCCACCGCCGCTGGCGCGCGATCGCCGACTTCTACCACGCGGTGCTGATCGGCGAGGTCTACATCCTGGACCCCGCCCGGCTCGCCACCTACGTGCAGGCGGACGGCCTGCACTCCACGTTCTGGTTCGGGCTGGTCGAGTCCGGGTGGGCACCCGAGCGGGTGGCGACCATGCTGCGGGCGGCCGCGGCCGCCGCGCCCACCCTCGCCTGGGTGCAGAGCAGCCACGACCGCAAGCGCGCGGTCACCCGCTACGGCAGCGCCCGGCGCGCCATCGCCGTGGCCACCCTGCTCATGGGGCTGCCGGGCATTCCGTTCCTGTACAACGGGGAGGAACTGGGCCTGCCCGACGGGACCGTCCCACCCGGACACGCGCGGGACCCGCTCGCCGCCGCCGACGGCGGCAGCCAGTCGCGTGACGGCGCCCGCACCCCGATGCCCTGGGAGCCGGGGCCGGGACTGGGCTTCACCACCGCACCGGCGGCGTGGCTGCCGTTCGGGGACCGCACCCCGGCCGACACGGTCGCGGTGCAACGGGAGGACCCGGACTCCCCGCTGTCGATCCACCGCAGGCTCATCGCCGCGCGGGCCCGCACCGCGTCCGTCCGAGCCGCGCCGCTGTGGCTCGACGAATTCGGCGACGTGCTCGGCTACCGCACCGGCCCGGTCGTCGTCGCCGCCAACCTCGCCGACCGGCCGCACCCGTTCGACCCCGGCCCCGGCAACTGGCTATGCGAGTTCGACACCGACGATCCCGAGGCCTGCCAGGTGCCCGCCGAGCTGGCCCCCGGCCAGGCGGTGATCCTGATCGACCGCGCGGCGGTCACAGCCAGTCGTCCGGACCGGCCCAGCTGAGCACGTCCGCCTTGACCGGCGCCGCGCCGGTGTACTGGCCGCGGTAGAACAGCAGCGGCCGCCCGTTGGACGCCTCCCCCAGCGCCGTCACGCGGCCGACGACGACGAAGTGGTCGCCGGCCTCGAACACCGTCTCCACCACGCAGTCGACCCAGGTCAGCGCGTCTTCCAGCACCGGGCACCCGGACGGCGCGGGCGTCCAGTCGACGGCGGCGAACTTGTCCCCGCCCCGCGTGCCGAACACCCGGCTGACCTGGTGCTGCCCCTCGGCCAGCACGTTGACCGCGAACCGGCCGCTGCGCTCGATCACCGGCCAGGTCCGCGACGCCAGGCCCGGGCAGAACAGCACCAGCGGCGGGTCCAGCGACAACGCCGCGAACGACTGGCACGCGAACCCGGCGGGCTCGGCACCGTCCATCGTGGTCACCACGGTGACCCCGGTGGCGAAGTGCCCGAGCACCTGCCGGAACCGCGCCGGTTCGATCGCGGAGGAGATCACTTCCGCATCCCCACGCTGAAGTCGTGGCCCCACAGGCTCACCGCGGTGCTCTCCCGCGCGATCCACGACTCGTCGTCGACCTGGCGGCCCTCGCAGCCGAACTCGACGTCGAACCCGCCCGGCGTCTTCATGTAGAACGACAGCATCAGGTCGTTGACGTGCCGCCCCAGCGTCGCCGACATCGGCACGTTGCGCCGCTTCGCGCGGTCCAGGCACAGCCCGACGTCGTCGGTGTTCTCCGCCTCGACCATCAGGTGCACGATCCCGCTCGGCGTCGGCATCGGCAGGAACGCCAGGCTGTGGTGACGCGGGTTGCAGCCGAAGAACCGCAGCCACGCCGGTGGTCCGTCGGCGGGGCGCCCGACCATCTGCGGCGGCAGCCGCATCGAGTCCCGCAGCCGGAACCCGAGCACGTCGCGGTAGAAGCGCAGCGCGGCGTCGTCGTCGTGGGTGGACAGCACCACGTGCCCGAGGCCCTGCTCGCCGGTGACGAACCGGTGCCCGTACGGGCTCACCACGCGCCGGTGCTCCAGCGCGACGCCGTGGAACACCTCCAGCGTGTTGCCGGACGGGTCGTCGAAGCTGATCAGCTCGGTGACGCGCCGCTCGGCCAGCACCTCGGCGCTGCCCTCCTTGTACGGCACGCCGCCTGCGTCCAGCCGCGACCGCACCTCGTCCAGTTCCGCGGCGTTGGCGGCCTCCCACCCGGCCACCGCGAGCCGGTCGCTGTCCCCGGGCACGATCACCAGCCGGGCCGGGAAGTCGTCCATCCGCAGGTACAGCGCGTCCGGATGCGGGCCCTTGCCCTCGACCATGCCGAGGACCTTCAGGCCGTACTCGCGCCAGGCGGCCATGTCGGTCGCCTCGATGCGCAGGTAGGCCAGGGAGCGGATGCCCATCTCATTCACCTCGCAGGAAGTCGAGGGCCAGGCGGTTGAACTCGTCGAACTTCTCGACCTGCGCCCAGTGTCCACATCGGCCGAACACGTGCAGCTGCGCGCGCGGGATCGTCTTGAGCGCCACCAGCGCGCCGTCGAGCGGGTTGACGCGGTCCTCGCGGCCCCAGATCAGCAGCACGCGTTGCCGCAGCCGGTAGGCGTCGCGCCAGAGCATGCCCTGTTCGTAGTCGGCGCCGGCGAAGGACGCGCCCATCGCGCGCATCGCGGCCAGCGATTCGGGCGTGCTCGCGTTGGCGTAGCGTTCCTCGATCAGCTCGTCGGTGATCAGCGCCGGGTCGAACACCATGAGCCGCAGGAACGCGGCGAGCTTCTCCTTGCTCGGCCCGGGCGGCGCGGCGAACCGGCCCAGCGCCTTGACCCCCTCGGTCGGGTCCGGCGCGAACAGGTTGGTGCTCAGCCCGCCCGGTCCCATCAGGACGAGCCGCCCGGCCCGGTCCGGGTGGTCCAGCGCGAACCGCACCGCGGTGCCGCCGCCGAGCGAGTTGCCCACCAGGTGCGCCTTGCCCACGCCCAGCGCGTCGAGCAGGCCGGCGACCGCGGCCGAACTGTGCGTGAAGTACTGCGGGTGCTCGGTCGGCTTGTCCGACCTGCCGAACCCGGGCTGGTCGACCGCCAGCACGCGGAAGGACTTGGCGAAGACCGGGATGTTGCGGGAGAAGTTGCTCCACGCCGACGCGCCCGGCCCGCCGCCGTGCAGCAGCACCACGGTTTCGGCGTGCTCGGTGCCGGCTTCGTGGTAGTGCAGCCGCAAGCCCCCGCCGACCTCGGCGTACTTGCCCTCGGTCATGTCACACCATCGCATTCTCGACCGGGACGCCGAACTCGCCGTTGCCGTACATGATGTAGGCGCGTTCGGGGTCGTTGGCGGCGTGCACGCGCCCGGCGTGCGCGTCGCGCCAGAACCGCTGGATCGGCGTGCCCCGCTTGAGCGCGCGGCCGCCGGAGTTCTCGAAGAGCCGGTCCACGGCGGCGATCGCGCGTTCGGTGCCGCGCACCTGGTCCCGCCGCACGCGCAGCCGGGTGGCGAACGGCAGCTTCTCGCCGCGGCAGGCCAGCTGGTACAGCTCGTCGATGTTGCGGGTCAGCTGCAGCCACGCGGCGTCGATCTCGCTGGCCGCCTCGGCGACCCGCACCTTGGCGAACGGGTCCTCCTTGGACTGCTCCCCCAGGTACGCGGCGCGGACGCGGGTGCGCTGGTGCTCCACGTGCGCCTCGTAGGCGCCCTGCGCCATGCCGATGATCGGCGCGGTGATCGTCGACGGGTGCACCGACCCGTACGGGAGCCGGTACAGCGGCCCCGGGTTGATCTTCTGCCCCGGCGTGCGGCACTTCGACGTGGCCTGGAAGCTCAGCGCGCGGTGCGCCGGGATGAACGCGTCGTCGACGATGATGTCGTTGCTGCCGGTGCCACGGAGGCCCACGGTGTCCCAGACGTCCTCGATCGCGTAGTCGCCGATCGGCAGCAGGTAGGTGCAGAAGTCGACCGGCTTGCCCTCGGCGTCGAACGCGGGCGCGCCGAGGAACACCCAGGTCGCGTGGTCGCAGCCGGAGGAGAAGCTCCACCGGCCGGAGAGGCGGTAGCCGCCGTCGGTCACGGTGGCCTTGCCCATCGGCGCGTAGGACGACGAGATGCGCACGTCGACGTCCTCGCCCCACACGTCCTGCTGCGCCTGCGGCTCGAACAGCCCGAGGTGCCACGGGTGCACCCCGAGGATCGAGGCGACCCATCCGGTCGAGCCGCACGCGCTCGCCAGCAGCTTCACCGCGGTGTAGAAGGTCACCGGGTCGGCCTCGTAGCCGCCGAAGGTCTTCGGCTGCAGCAGCTTGAAGAACCCGGTCTCCTGCAGCGCCTTGATCGACTCGTCCGGAATGCGCCGCGCGTCCTCGGTCTCCTGGGCCCGCTCCCGCAGGACGGGAAGCAGCTCCCGGACCCCGGCCAGCACCCCGCGACCATCCTGATCG
Source organism: Amycolatopsis thermalba (assembly GCF_003385215.1). Lineage (GTDB taxonomy): Bacteria > Actinomycetota > Actinomycetes > Mycobacteriales > Pseudonocardiaceae > Amycolatopsis_E > Amycolatopsis_E thermalba. Next base: position 17,465 of record NZ_PQHW01000011.1, read on the forward strand.
GTCATCCCCACGCCCCGTCCGTCATGTACCTGCGTTGTCATCGGCAAGACTAGAACACGTTCTCGTTTTTGTCATCACTCCGCCCGCCGAGCTGCGGAAATTCCGGCTCTCCGTCCGGAAAACACACAGTCGGCGAGCGACAGCCCGCTCACGTACGACCTGGAACAGATTCCCACCGCGGACCGGCCGGCGGCGTACAGACCGGTGATGCCCGCGCCGTCGGCGTCCCGCACCTGACCGGTCGACTCGTCGACGACGAGACCGCCGAGCGTGAGCATCGGGCACGGGAAGCCCAGGCTCGGTTTGATGGAGACGTCGATCAGCGAGTACGGCGGCGTGCGGACCGGCCGCACGTACTCGGCCGGTTTGCCCGCGGGGTCCGCGGCCCCGGCCTCGGCGGCCGCGTTGTAGGCCTCGACGGTCGCCCGCAGCCCGTCCGGGTCGACCCCGGCCGTGCGCGCCACCTCGTCCAGGCTGCGCCCGGACACGCGGCCGCGGTGCAGCAGGTAGCGGGCCTGCAACCACTGGAACCACTGGCTCTCCCGCCGGGCGGTGCGGCGTGCCTCGGCGATCGTCTCGGCGTCGGCGAGCAGCCAGCCCTTGCCGTCGTGCTTGCCGATCATCGCCTCGCCGACCGCGGCGCCGTAGCGGGACTCGTCGATGATCCGCCGCCCGGCCGCATCGACCAGGACGCCCTTGAGCATCGCGCTGGGCGGGGTGACGAACCGCCACGCGGAGATCCGGTGCATCTCGCCGGTCGCCGCGCCCACCGCGGCGGCGAGCCCGATGCCAAATCCGTCGTCGGCGATCGTGCCCAGCGCCAGGCCGCCGCGGTAGGCGGGGGCGTGCTCGCGCACCAGCGCCCGGTTGAAGATGAAGCCACCCGCCGAGATCACCACCCCGCGCCGGGCGGTGATCTCCTCCTCCCGCGCGTACCGCCGCTCCAGCCGCTCGATCCGGTGCTGCAAGGCCTTGCGCACGCTGGGCACGTAGATCCCGGGCTTGGCGGCGTAGCGCGCCATGCGGGCGTGGGCGGCGCGGACCCGGGCGGGCGCGTCGCGCAGCGTCTTCACCCGCACGCCGGTCACCACGCCGCCGTCGACGATCAGCGACTCGGCCCGCGTGCCGGGCAGGACCCGCACGCCGCGGTCCCGCGCCGCCCGGGCCAGCCGCGCGAACAGCAGCTTCCCCGACGTGCCCGGCCCCTTGGTGCGGTGTCCGCGCGCGGCCGGTTTCGCCAGGTCGCGGAACCCGCCGGCGGACTCGCTGCCCGAGTAGTACAGGTAGTAGTCGTCGTTGGGATACGACGTCTTGTACGGGCACAGGCTGCCCTCGAACGGCACCCCGTTGCGCTCCAGCCACTCGATCATGGCCGGGCTCTGCTCGCAGAAGCGCCGCAGCGTCTCTTCGGAGACCGCCTCACCGACCTCGAGCCGCAGGTAGTCGTACATCGCGTCGACCGAGTCGTCGACCCCGGCCTCCCGCTGCTGGGCGGTGCCCCCGCCCGCGTAGACGATGCCGCCGCTCAGCGCGGTCGCCCCGCCCCCGTCGAACCGGTCCAGCACGAGCACGTCCGCACCCGCGTCGGCGGCCTCGATCGCCGCACAGGCGCCGGCCGCCCCGAACCCGATCACGATCACATCCGCCGTCTGGTTCACACCCGCTACCCTAGAACTGAAACACGTTCTCGTCTATCGTGACTGACGGGCCGACGAACAGGCGCTGCGCAATGTGGAACGTGTTACAGCGGAGGTGGCATGACCGACGAGTTCGACGTCGTGGTGGCCGGCAGCGGCGCGGCCGGCCTGACCGCCGCCCTCGCGGCCGCCGACGCCGGCCTGTCCGTGGTGGTGGTCGAGAAGGCGGCCAAGTTCGGGGGATCCACGGCCCGATCGGGTGGCGGGGTGTGGATCCCGGGCAACGAGGCGCTGCGCGCGGCCGGGGTCGAGGACACGCCGGAAGCGGCGCGGGCCTACCTGGAGGCCATCGTCGGCGACGTGGTGCCCGCCGAGCTGCGGCAGGCGTTCCTCGACCACGGCCCCGAGGTGGTGTCGTTCGTGCACCGGGTCACGCCGCTGCGCCTGCAGTGGGTGCCCGGCTACTCCGACTACCACCCCGAGGCGCCCGGCGGCCGGGCCGGTGGCCGCTCGGTGGAACCCAAGCCGTTCGACGGCAAGCTGCTCGGCGCCGAACTGGCCAACCTCGAACCGCCCTACAGCGGCGCGCCGCTCGGCGTGCCGATCACCCAGGCGGACTACCGCTGGCTGAGCCTGCTCGCCCGGCACCCGAAGGGGCCGCTGCGGGTCCTGCGCATCGGCGCGCGCTGGCTCGCCGGGCTGACCCGCGGCAAGCGGCTGCTGTCGATGGGCCAGGCGCTGGCCGCCGGGCTGCGGGCCGGGCTGCTGCGCGCCGGCGTGCCGGTGTGGCTGGAGACTCCGCTGGTCGACCTGGTCACGGAGGACGACCGGGTCACCGGTGTGGTCGTCCGGCGGGACGGGCGGGAGGAGATCGTGCGGGCGCGCCTGGGGGTGGTGCTCGCCGCCGGCGGGTTCGAGCACAACGAGGAGATGCGCGCGAAGTACCAGCGCAGCCCGATCGGCACCGAGTGGACCGTGGGCGCGAAGGCCAACACCGGCGACGGGATCACCGCCGGGCTCAAGCTCGGCGCGTCGGTCGCCCTGATGGACGACGCGTGGTGGGGCCCGACGATCCCGCTGACCGGCGGTCCGTGGTTCGCCCTCGCCGAGCGTTCGCGGCCCGGCTGCATCCTGGTCAACGCCCGTGGTGAGCGGTTCGTCAACGAGTCGGCGCCCTACGTCGAGGCCGTGCACGCGATGTACGGGCCGGGCGACGGGCCCGCCGAGAACATCCCCACCTGGCTGATCTTCGACCAGCGCTACCGCGACCGGTACATGTTCACCGGCGTCGGACCGCGGCAGAAGCTGCCCGGGCGCTGGTTCCAGGCCGGGATCGTGGCCAAGGCGCCCACCCTGGCGGAGCTGGCCGCCCGCATCGAGGTGCCGACGGCGGCGTTGGAGGCCACCGTCGAGCGGTTCAACGGTTTCGCCCGGCGCGGTGCCGACGAGGACTTCCACCGCGGGCGCAGCGCCTACGACCACTACTACGGCGACCCCCGCCACAAGCCGAACCCCAGCCTCGGCCCGCTCGACAAGGCCCCGTTCTACGCGGTCAAGATCGTGCCCGGTGACCTGGGCACGAAGGGCGGGCTGCGCACCGACACCCACGCCCGCGTGCTGCGCGCGGACGGGTCGGTGATCCCCGGGTTGTACGCGGCCGGGAACACCAGCGCCGCGGTCATGGGACACACCTACGCCGGGCCCGGCGCCACGATCGGACCGGCCATGGTCTTCGGGTTCCTTGCCTCACGCCACCTGGCCACCCAGAATCGCACTGGAGGTCGATGATGACTGAAGTCCGCACGATCGACGCGGGTGCGCCGCCGGCGCGGTTCGCCCGCGGCTGGCACTGCCTGGGCCTGGCCGAGATGTTCCGCGACGGGAAACCGCACGCCGTCAACGCGTTCGGCACCAAGCTCGTGGTGTTCGCCGGCGAGGACGGCAAGCTCAACGTCCTGGACGCCTACTGCCGCCACATGGGCGGCGACCTGAGCCAGGGCAGCGTCAAGGGCAACGAGGTCGCCTGCCCGTTCCACGACTGGCGCTGGGGCGGCAACGGCAAGTGCGTGTCGATCCCCTACGCCAAACGGGTTCCGCTGCGGGCCCGCACCCGGTCGTGGATCACGCTGGAGGAGAACAAGCAGCTGTTCGTGTGGCACGACCCGCAGGGCAACCCGCCGCCGCCGGACGTCGTGATCCCCCGCATCGACGGCATCTTCAGCGGCGAGTGGAGCAACTGGACCTGGGACTCGGTGCTGATCGAGGGGTCCAACTGCCGCGAGATCATCGACAACATGGTCGACATGGCCCACTTCTTCTACATCCACTACGCGTTCCCGACCTACTTCAAGAACGTGTTCGAGGGCCACATCGCGACGCAGTACCTCAACACCAAGGGCCGCCCGGACGTCGGGATGGCGTCCAACTACGGCGGCGAGGACAACCTGCTGCGCTCGGAGGCGTCCTACTTCGGGCCGTCGTACATGATCAACACGCTGCTGAACACGTACAAGGGCTTCGAGATCGAGAACGTGCTGATCAACTGCCACTACCCGGTGACGCCGACCTCGTTCGTGCTGCAGTGGGGCGTGAGCGTGAAGAAGCTGCCGGGCGTGTCGGACGAGCAGGCGGACAAGATCGCCGGCAAGTTCGCCAAGAGCATCGGTGTCGGGTTCCGGCAGGACGTGGAGATCTGGAAGAACAAGACCCGCATCGACAACCCGCTGCTGTGCGAGGAGGACGGCCCGGTCTACCAGCTGCGCCGCTGGTACGAGCAGTTCTACACCGACGTCGAGGACGTCACCGAGGACATGACGCGGCGGTTCGAGTTCGAGGTGGACACCACCAAGGCCAACGAGGTGTGGGCGCGGGAGGTGGCCGAGAACCTGGCCCGGCAGCAGGAGGCGGGGGTCGCCGGATGACCACCGCCGAGCGCACCGAGTTCCTCGCCGGTGGCCTGCGGCCGCACGCGTGCGCGTCGTGCGGCACGCGGGTGCTGGTGAAGAAGAACAGCGTCAAGCACACCAGCATCCAGTGGACCACCGACGCGGGCAGCTGCCCGGTGTTCGCGCGGGAGGTGGCTGAGGGGCGCACCACCGCGCTGCTGGACACCTGCCCGAAGCTGGTGGACAGCATCGACGGGGCGGTGCGGGACGGGGAGTTCGGGGTTCTCGATGCCGGATAGCTACACGCTGACCGTCGCCGAGGTGATCGCGGAGACGGCCGAGGCGTCGTCGATCGTGTTCGACGTGCCGGAGGAGCACGCCGCGAAGTTCTCCTACCGGCCCGGGCAGTTCCTGACGTTGCGCGCGGGTGAGGCGGCGCGGTGCTATTCGCTGTCCAGCGCGCCGCACGAGGGCGCGCGGCTCAAGGTGACGGTGAAGCGCACCGACGGCGGGTACGGGTCGAACTGGTTGTGCGACAACGTCTCCGCCGGGTCCACTGTGGATGTGCTGGCGCCGGCCGGGGTGTTCACGCCCGAATCGCTGGACGCCGACCTGCTGCTGATGGCCGGGGGCAGTGGCATCACGCCGGTGATGTCGATCCTGAAGTCCGCGCTGGCTTCCGGCGGCGGGCGGATCGTGCTGGTGTACGCCAACCGGGACGAGAAGTCGGTGATCTTCGCGTCCGAGCTGGCGGCTCTGGCGCGGGAGCATCCGGAGCGGCTGGTCGTGGTGCACTGGCTGGAGAGCGTGCAGGGGTTGCCGTCGGTGACGCAGCTGCGCGAGCTGGTCCGGCCCTACGCGGAGTTCGACGCGTTCCTGTGCGGGCCCGAGGCGTTCATGACGGCCGGGAAGCAGGCGTTGAAGGACCTCGGGATGCCGCGCCAGCGGATCCACCTGGAGCGGTTCGTGTCGCTGGGCGGCAATCCCTTCGAGGACAGAGCCGAGGCAGCCGCATCGGAAGAGGCCGGCACGACGGCGTTGCAGGTCGACCTGGACGGCGCGCAGCACTCGTTCTCCTGGCCGCGTCAGGAGAAGCTGCTGGACTTCCTGCTGGCCCGCGGTCTGGACGCGCCGTACTCGTGCCGCGAGGGCCAGTGCAGCGCGTGCGCGTGCCGGATCGTGTCCGGTGAGGTGAAGATGCTGCACAACGAGGTCCTGGATTCCGAGGACATCGCCGACGGCATCGTGCTGGCGTGCCAGTCGGTACCGTTGACCGACGAGGTGTCGGTCACCTACGAGTAGGAGTGCCCGCGTTGCCCATCGATCCCGACGTCGCCATCGGTGCCGAGCTCGACGAGCTGACGTTCGCCTGGACGCCGTCCGACGTGCTGCTCTACCACCTGGCGCTGGGCGCGGGCGCCCGGCCGGCCGATCCGCGGGAGCTGCGCTACACCTACGAGCGGGACCTGCGGGTGCTGCCGACGTTCGCGACGGTGGCGGCGAACCTGCGCATCTACGAGCCGCCCGCGGTGTCCTTCCCGGGAATCGAGGTCGACCTGGCCAAGGTGGTGCACGGGACGCAGGCGGTGACCGTGCACCGGCCGATCCCGGTCGAGGGCAAGGCCGTGGCGCGGACGCGGATCGTGGACGTGCTGGACAAGGGCAAGGCGGCGGTGATCGTCAACGAGACGTCGGTGACGTCCACGGACGGTTCACCCCTGTGGACGGCCCGGTCGAGCATCTTCGCGCGGGGCGAGGGCGGGTTCGGCGGCTCGCGCGGCTCGTCTTCGCGCGTGGAACTGCCGGAACGGGAGCCGGACGCGGTGATCGACACGCCGACGCTGCCGCAGCAGGCGCTGATCTACCGGCTGTGTGGTGACCGGAACCCGCTGCACATCGACCCCGAGTTCGCCCGATCGGCGGGGTTCGAGGCACCGATCCTGCACGGGCTGTGCACGTACGGGATCGTCGCCAAGGCGGTCACGGACGCGCTGCTGGACGCCGACGTCACGCGGGTGGAGTCGTTCTCGGCGCGGTTCGCGGGAATCGTGCTGCCCGGGGAGACGCTGCGGACGCGAGTCTGGCGCGCGGACGAGGGCCTGGTGCTGACGACGACGGCGGTGGAACGCGACGCGCCGGTGCTGGCGGACGCGGTGCTGGCGCCTACAGGCCAGTGACCAGCATGTAGGCCATGCCGGCGCCCATCAGGGCGCGGCAGACCTGGCGGACCGCGCGGTGGTCGCGCAGGCTCTCGGTGCGGGCCCAGCGCGCGCCGATGATCCCGGCGCGGACGCTGTCGACCGCGAAGTAGGCGATCCCGGCCAGGGCGAGCACCGGCCAGGCGAGTTCGCCGGGCATCATGGACATCCAGGGCCCGTCGCCGTGGCCGGGCATCGCGGTGATCATGTACAGCATCGCCGCGGCGGAGACCAGGTGGTGCACGGCGCAGCAGCGCCGCCCCCGCAGCGCGGCGACGAAGAACCAGCCCGCCGTGAGGACGAGGATCGCCTGCCACCCGGCCGCCGGAATGGGCCCCCCGAGCGGCGAGACCATCGCGAGCATCGCCAGGACCATCAGCAGTTCGGCGAGGTCCTGCTGGCGGGCGTCGGCGCTGGTGGCGGCCTCCAGGCGCACCAGCCGGACCACGCTGGGCACCGCCAGCATCGCGAACGCCACCGTCAGGCTCCACGCAACCACGGCCGGGATGTGCACGTCCTCAAGTTCGCCCATGAACGTGTGTGTGCGCTAGAGGTCATCGAGGTGAATTCCACACCGCGAGACGGCGCATCCGGTCCGGCCCCGCCCAGTGGAAATCGCCGGTGTTTGGTTGCGTACTGTGATGGGAACCACAGACCGTAGGCGACGTCAGGAAAGGACGAAAGACGATGCCGGCCACCGAACCGATCACCGACAACCCCACCATGCTCGACGACGACACCCCGCCCGAGACGGTCCTCGCCGACGACGAGAGTCACCTCATCCGCGGCTACGACTGAGCCAGCACCAGCCCGCTCGTCGGCACACCGGTACCGGCCGTCACCAGAACGTGCGACACCGAGGACACCTGGTTGCAGGACGTCCCGCGGATCTGCCGCACACCCTCGGCGATGCCGTTCATCCCGTGGATGTACGCCTCGCCGAGCTGACCGCCGTGCGGGTTGAGCGGCAGTGAGCCGTCCAGCTCCAGCGCCCCGGACGCGACGAACCCGGGCGCCTCCCCGCGGCCGCAGAACCCCAGCTCCTCCAGCTGCATCAGCACGTACGGCGTGAAGTGGTCGTACAGCACGGCGACATCCATGTCCGCCGGCCCGGCCCCGGCCTGCGCCCACAGCTGCCGCGCGACCACCCCCATCTCGGGCAGTCCCGCCAGCTCGTCCCGGTAGTAGCTGGTCATGATGTACTGGTCCGGCCCGCTGCCCTGCGCCGCCGCGGCGATCACCGCGCACGCGCTGCGCAGGTCCCGGGCCCGCTCGACGCTGGTGATCACCAGCGCGACCCCGCCGTCGGACTCCTGGCAGCAGTCCAGCAGCCGCAGCGGCTCGGCGATCCACCGCGACGCCTGGTGCTCCGCCAGCGTGATCGGCTTGCCGTGGAACCACGCGTCCGGGTTCGTCGCCGCGTGCTTGCGGTCCAGCACCGCCACCCGGCCGAAGTCCTCGGTCGACGCGCCGTACTCATGGAGGTACCGCTGAGCCACCATCGCGACGGTGGCCGCCGGCGTGGCCAGCCCCATCGGGTAGTGGAACGCGTTGTCCACCCCCGACGAGTTCACCTGCCCGGCCGCCGCGGACGACACCTGCCCGAACCGGTGCCCGGACCGCTCGTTGAACGCCCGGTAGGCCACCACCACGTCGGCCACCCCGGTGGCGACCGCCATCGCCGCCTGCTGCACCGTCGCCGCCGCCGCACCGCCGCCGTAGTGGACGCGGCTGAAGAACGTCAGCTCCGGGATGCCCAGCTCCCGCGCCACCGCGATCTCGGCGTTGCCGTCCATCGTGAACGACACCAGTCCGTCCACATCGGACGGGCGCAGCCCGGCGTCGTCCAGTGCCGCCCGCACCGACCCGGCCGCCAGCCGCAGCTCGCTGCGCCCCGAGTCCTTGGAGAACTCCGTCGCGCCGATCCCGGCGATCGCCGCCTTGCCCGACAGTGTCATGCCGCCAGCTCCACGGTCACCGTGCCGCTCACGTGCGACCCCAGTCCACCGGTCCCGGTCACCTCGACCACCGCGACCCGCCCGTCCACCGACGCGACCCGCCCGGTGAACACCAGCCGGTCCCCGGCGTAGCAGGGCACCCCCAGCTTGATCTTGATCGAGCGCACCAGCGCGTCCGGCCCCGCCCAGTCGGTGACGAACCGCTGCACCAGGCCGGTGTCGGTGAGGATGTTGAGGAAGATGTCCTTCGACCCGCGCGCGACCGCCGCGTCCCGGTCGTGGTGCACGTCCTGGAAGTCCCGCGTGGCCAGGGCCGTGCTGATCACGAACGTCGGCGTGACGTCGAAGGCCAGTTCGGGCAGCTCGGTTCCGGCGGCGATCATCGCGCCACCCGCCAGGCCGGCAGCGTCAGGTCGTCGTCCACCTTCAGGAACGTCGCGGTCACCGGCAGTCCGATGTGGACCTCCGCGGGATCCGCGCCGACCAGTTCGCCCAGCATCCGCACGCCCTCCTCCAGCTCGACCAGCGCGATCACGAACGGCAGCTGCTTGCCGGGCACGGCCGGCCGGTGGTGCACCACGTAGCTGTAGACGGTGCCGCGCCCGCTCGCCACCAGCCAGTCCGGCTTCGCGTCCAGGTCGCCGTCCGGTGGCATCGGCCCGGGCGGGTGCCGCAGCACGTCACCCCAGCGCTGGATCCGCAGCTCACCGGCCTTCGTGCCCGCCCAGAAGAACTCGGTGTCCCGGCTGATCACCGGCCGCAACGCACCCGGTGACGAGGGCGGCGGCGCGAACTTCAGCACCCGGAACAGCATGTCGGCGACCAGCTCGTCGCCGACGTACCAGGACGTGCGGGTGGTGACGAACCAGCCCTCGCCCAGCGCGGTGCGCTTCGGCCCCACCACCGACTCCAGCGCGGTCGAGGCCGACACGTGCTCGCCGACCCGCAGGTAGCGGTGGTAGGTCTGCTCGGAGTTCGTCGCGACCACGGACGTGTACCCGGCCTCGTCGAGCACGGCCATCATCGCGCCCAGCGGGTCGTCCGCGGCGCGCTGGCCGTGCAGGCCGTTCATCGTCCACACCTGGGCCATCGCCGGCGGCGCGATCCCCTCGGCGTACCGGGGGTTGGTGTCGCCGATCGCTTCGACCCAGTTGTTGATCATCGCCTGGTTGACCGGATCGCGCGCCAGGCGCCGGGACGACTCGCCCTGGGCGCGGATCCGGGCCGCGGCCTCCTCGACGCTCATCGCGGCACCCTCGGCAGCTTCAGCCCGGCCATCGCGATCAGTTCCCGCTGGATCTCGTTCACGCCACCCCCGAAGGTCAGCACGATGTTGCGTCGCGCCAGCACGTCCAGCCACTCCACCAGCGCGGCGGTGTCCGGATCGGACAGATCGCCGTGCCGCGCCACGATCTCCTCCATCAGCCGCGCCACGCGCTGGATGCGGTCCGAGCCGAACACCTTGGTCGCCGAGGCGTCCGCGATGTCCAGGTCCGCCGCCGCGACCTGCCAGTTGAGCAGCTCGTTGATCCGCACCACGGCGAGCGTCTCGCCCAGCGCGCGGCGCACGTCGGGCTCGCCGAGCAGGTCCCGGGCGGCGGCCCAGGCGCGCACCCGGTCGTAGAGCCCGCCGATCCGCCCGGCCGGGCCAAGCATGACCCGCTCGTGGTTGAGCTGCGTGGTGATCAGCTTCCAGCCCTGGTTCTCCTCGCCGACGCGCATCGACACCGGCACCCGGACGTCGGAGTAGTAGGTGGCGTTGACGTGGTGCGCGCCGTCGCAGGTGATGATCGGCGTCCACGAGTAGCCGGGGTCGCTGGTGTCGACGATGAGGATCGAGATGCCCTTGTGCTTGAGCGCGTCCGGATCGGTGCGCACGGCCAGCCAGATGTAGTCGGCGTCGTGGCCGCCGGTGGTGAAGATCTTCTGCCCGTTGACCACATAGGACTCGCCGTCGCGCACCGCGGTGGTGCGCAGGGACGCCAGGTCCGTGCCGGCGCCGGGTTCGGTGTAGCCGATCGCGAAGTGCACCTCGCCGGCGAGGATCTTCGGCAGGAAGAACGCCTTCTGCTCGGGCGTGCCGTACTCCTGCAGGGTCGGCCCGACGGTCTGCAGCGTCACCGACGGCAGCTGCACGTCGGCGCGGGCGGCCTCGTCGGCGAAGAGGTGCTGTTCGAGGTCGCCGAACCCGCCGCCGCCGTACTCCTCGGGCCACCCGGCGCCGAGCCGCCCGTCGCTGCCCATGCGCCGCACGATGCGGCGGTAGACCTCGCCGTGCCGCTCCCGCAGCAGCGCCTGCCGCTCCTCCGGCGTGATCAGCCCGGCGAAGTACTCGCGCAGCTCGTCCCGCAGTTTCCGTTGCGACGCGGTCAGTTCGATGTGCATCAGCCCTCCACCAGGTCGCCGAGCCGGTCCAGCCGCGTGCTCGCGCCGCCGGTGACCGCGGCGAGTTCCTTGACCATCCCGTAGTGGCGGTGCAGCGGGTAGGTGATGTCGACGCCGAGGCCGCCGTGCAGGTGGTGGCACGACGCGAGCGCCTTGGGCGCCTCCTCGGCGAGCCAGTACGCGGCCACGGCCAGGTCCTCGTCCGGATCGAGCCCCTCGGCGAGCCGCCACACGGCGGACAACGCGGCCAGGTGCAGCGTGCGGGAGGTGATGTAGACGTCGGCGATCTGCTGGGCGACCGCCTGGAACGTCGCGAGTGGACGGCCGAACTGCTCGCGCCGCCGCACGTGCTCGGTGGTCAGCGCGAGCGCCCCGGCCACGGCGCCGTCGCCGAGCGCGACCGCACCGGCGAGCGCGAACCGGTGCAGGTCGGCCACCGATCCGTCACACAGCAGGTCCGCCTCCCCCACCCGAACCCCGGACAGGCGCAGCGACGTGCCGTGCACCTGCGCGCCGTCGGCCCGGGGATCGACGAGGAACACGCCGGTGCCCCACGGCAGCGTGGCCGGCACGAGCACGCACCGGGCCTCCGGCAACGACGGCACCAGGGTCTTCGTGCCGGTCAGCGCCCAGCCCCCGTCCGCGGCCACGGCCTCGGTCGACGGCTGCGTGACGAACGGCGCGGACGGTTCGTGCAGCGCGGCGGTGACGACCACCTCGCCGGAGGCGATCTCCGGCAGCCACCGCGCCCGCTGCTCCGGGCCGCCCAGCCGGTTCAGCGGCAGCACCCCGAGCGCGAGGGCCGCGAGCGCGGGCACCTGCGCGCCCGCCCGGCCCACCTCGGTCAGCACCACCGCGACCTCGGCCGGCCCGAGCCCGTCCCCGCCCAGCTCGGGCGGCAGGGCGAGCGCGAGCAGGCCGGCCTTCGCCAGCGCCGGCCACGCGTGCTCGGGATCCCGGGCCAGGACCTCCGCGGTCAGCGCGGCGATCTCGGCCTGGGTCGCGTCCAGGGTGAAGTCCACACCGGCTCCTCGGCAGCAAGACTGAAACCTGTTCTAGTCTTAGCCGAGGAGTGGCGTTCAGGCAAGGGTCGAGGCCGCGTGCAGCAGTTCCGTCATCTCCTCGCGCATCGCGTCGGCCAGCGACCACAGATCTGGAACGAGTTCTCGCGCGGCGAGCAGGCCGATGTCGACCTTGCCCGCGTAGGACAGCACGGTCACGTTCAGCCCGGCGCCGTGGAACACCGGGCCGAGCGGGTAGAACGCGGTGATCCGCGCGCCGACGAAGTACAGCGGCATCGGCGGGCCGGGCACGTTGGAGACGACCAGGTTGTGCACCACCGGGTGCTTGTCGGCCAGCCGCAGCGCGGAGTAGGCCCGGACCGCGAGCCCGAACAGGCCGGACGGGGCGAACTGGGCCCAGTCCTGCAGCATGTCCGCGTCGATCGAGTGGTGGTGCTCCTTGGCCTGGCGGTTGCTCTCCGCGACCGCGTAGACCCGGGCGGCGGCCTCCGGCAGGTGCGTGGGCAGGGTCGCGAAGAACGCGGACACCTTGTTGTTGCTGTCGCCCTCCTGGCTGGTGCGGTCCAGCGTCGACACCGGGACGGTCGCCACCAGCGGGTCCGTGGGCAGCTCGCCGCGCGCCTGGAGGTACCGGCGCAGCGCGCCCGCGCACAACGCCAGGATCACGTCGTTCACCTTCACCCCGAAGGCGTTCTTCACGGTCTTGACGTCGTCCAGCTCGACGGTGCCGTAGGCGATGGCGCGGACGCTGGAGATGGTCGAGTTGAACGAGGTGCGCGGCGCGGTGAACGGCACCGGCATGCCCTGGCGGCGCAGGGCGCGCCCGAGCCAGCGGGGCGCCATCCCGGCCAGGCCGGGCAGCAGCTTCGCCATCTCCACCGGGCGCCGCGCCAGCTCCTGCACGCTGGTGCGGAGCAGCTCGAGGTGCGAGGGCGGCGCGGGATTGCGCTCGGGCTCGGGCAACGGCGGAAGTTCACCCGGTTCGGGGCCGGCCAGGTAGGCGATCAGGCTCGCGCCGCCGACGCCGTCGACGGTCGCGTGGTGCATCTTGAACATCACCGCGACCCCGTCGTCCGGGAGGCCCTCGATCACGTACAGCTCCCACAGCGGGCGGCCGCGGTTGAGCGGCTGCCCGGCGAAGTGGGCGCACAGCTCGGCCAGCGTCTCGCGATCGCCGGGCGCGGGCACGGCGACCCGGTGCAGGTGGTGGTCGATGTCGAACGCGTCGTCCTCCACCCACACCGGGTGCAGGAAGTTCAGCGGCGAATTGTGCAGTTTCCGGCGGAACTCCGGGATCGCGGCGATGCGCTCGGCGAGCACGCGCTTGAACTCGGGGAAGCGATATCCGCCCGGTATGGTCGATCCGTCCAGCGTGAGCAGTCCGCACACGTGCAGCACCTGCGAAGACGTTTCCAGGTACAGGAAACTGGCGTCGAGTCCACTCAGCGGTCGCACCTGATAAGGGTAAGCGAGATTGACTACGATCACGGAGTATGCGACCCCGTTTCCTCACCCGCCGGGCGATCCAGCTGGCCCTGACCGCGAACGCGCTCCGCCCGGTGCCGGGGGTGCGGGCCTCGGTGCCCGCGTTCTTCGCCGGGTGGCTGACCGGGGAACTGGCGCCGCACCTGCTCGCGCTGACCGCGGCCGACACGGCGGCGCACCTGGCGCGGCACGGTGCGCGGTCGGTGCCGGACCGGGTCGGGCTCGGCCTGGCCGCGGCCTCGGCCGCCGGGCTGGGGTCGCTGATCGTCACCTCGCAGCGGGCCCGGGGCGCGGTGGAGGACGCGCTGGCCGAGGCGCTCGGGCCGGAGTACGTGGCGGACCTGTCGCGGCCGCCGGACGCGAAGGACCTGGCGACGCCGTGGGGCCAGCTGGTGCTGCCGTTCCGGATGCGCAACCCGGACGTGCGGCGGGACCGCAACCTGGCGTACGCGCCGGGCGGCAAGCGGTTCCTGATGGACATCTACCGGCCGCGGGAGCCGGTCGAGGGGCGGCCGGTGCTGCTGCAGATCCACGGTGGCGCGTGGATGATCGACAGCAAGGACCACCAGGGCATCCCGCTGATGCTGCACATGGCGCAGCGCGGGTGGGTGTGCGTGGCGGTGAACTACCCGCTGTCGCCGAAGGCGCACTGGCCGGACCACATCGTCGGGGTGAAGCGAGCGGTGGCGTGGATCCGGGAGCACATCCATGAGTACGGCGGTGACCCGTCGTTCCTGGCCGCGACGGGTGGTTCGGCGGGCGGTCACCTGGCGGCGCTGCTGGCGCTGACCCCGAACGACGCCGGCCTGCAGCCGGGTTTCGCCGAGGCGGACACGTCGGTGCAGGCGTGCGCCCCGCACTACGGCGTGTACGACTTCGCCGCGACGAGCGGTTCGCCGGCGAGCAAGCAGCGGCTGCACGGGCTGCTGGCGAGGTACGTGGTGGGCAAGGACCCGGTGCGGTTCCTGGACGACTACATCGCCGCGTCGCCGCTGGACCGGATCACCGAGAAGGCGCCGCCGTTCTTCGTGATCCACGGCGCGCACGATTCGCTGGTGCCGGTCCGGGAGGCGCGCGAGTTCGTCCGCCGCCTGCGGGAGACGTCCGAGCAGCCGGTGGCGTACGCGGAGCTGCCGGGGGCGCAGCACGCGTTCGACGTGTTCCCGTCGATCCGGTCGGCGCACGTGGTGCGCGGGGTGGAGCGCTTCCTGGAGTGGACGTACCTGCGCTGGCTGCGCGACCAGCGGGGCTAGCCGGCGAGGCCGAACGGGTTGTCCACCACGTAGCGCCACCGCCCGTCGCCGCCGCGGCGGGCGATGTCGGTGGCGGTCCCGTCGATGCGCACCGGGCGGCCTTCGCGGTCGGTGCCGTCGATCACCCAGTCCACGATCAGGAGGGCGATCTCCCCGGTGGCGTAGACCTGCCGCGGCCGGACCGTGATCGGCACGCCGAGGGCCTGGAACCGGGCGTTGGCGGCATGCGCGTCGGCGCCGGTCAGCGGCGAGCCCGGCGAGGCGACGAACACGGCGCCGGGTTCGTACAGCTCGGCGATCGCGGCGGGGTCACCGGTGTTGAACCGCTCGGCGAACACGGCGGGCACGTCTTCCGGGCGATCAGCGAGAGGGCGTGGCATGGTGGACCATCCTTTCGGTTGACGACGCCCGCGAACGCTAGGAGACCGCCCCGTGACTCACCAAACGGTTAGCCGCCCGGGCCTGCCCGCGGATCCGCTCGCGGAAGTGGGCGCACCGACGCCGTCCTGCCCGGTGGAGATGACCCTGGATGTCCTGCGCGGCCGCTGGACGACCCTGGTGATCCGCGAGCTGCTGCGCGGTGAGCTCGGGTTCAGCGAACTGCGGGAGCGGCTGCCCGCGCTGTCGGACAAGGTCCTGTCCGAGCGGCTGGCGCACCTCACGAGCAGCGGGGTCGTGGAACGGCATCGCGAGCGCGGCCGGCCGCCCCGGACCCGGTACCGGCTCAGCCCCGACGGGGAGCGCCTGGGGCCGGTGCTGCAAGCGCTGTGGGACTGGGGCGTGGACCGGGCAACCCCAGGTTGATCACCCGCTCCAGGTGGACGCGCGTCGCGATGGGTGCCTTCATCACGGTGCCGAGAGCCCCGGCCGCGGCCCCTGCGCGCGCTCATCCCGGCTTCCCCAGGCGGACGAGCTCCGTCAGCTCCTCGTCGCTCAGCTCCGTGATCCAGTCCTCCCCCGCGCCGATCACGCGTTCGGCCAGGCCGCGCTTCTCCGCGAGCACCTCGGCGATCCGCTCCTCCAGCGTGCCCTCCGCGATGAGCCGGTGGACCTGCACCGGCCGGTCCTGCCCGATCCGGTACGCCCGGTCGGTCGCCTGGTCCTCCACCGCCGGGTTCCACCACCGGTCGTAGTGGATGACGTGCGTCGCGCGGGTCAGGTTCAGCCCGACCCCGCCCGCCTTGAGCGACAGCAGGAACACCGGCACGTCACCGCGTTGGAACCGCGCCACCATCTCCTCCCGCTGCCGCACCGAGTCGGCACCGGAGAGCAGCTGCACCGGCAGCCCCCGTTCGGTCAGCCGCGCCTCCAGCAGCCGGCACAGCCGCACGTACTGGCTGAACACCAGCACGCTCTCGCCCTCGTCGAGGATCACGTCCAGCAGCTCCTCGAACGCGGCGAGCTTGCCCGACCGCCCGGCGACCGGCCCGCTGTCCGCGAGGTACTGCGCCGGGTGGTTGCAGATCTGCTTCAGCTCGGTCAGCAGCTTGAGCACCTGCCCGCGCCGCTGCACGCCCCGCGACTCGCGGATCACCGCCAGGTTCTCCCGCACCACCGCCTCGTACAGGGTGGCCTGCTCGGTGGTCAGCGGCACGTACCGGTCGGTCTCGGTCTTGCGCGGCAGCTCCGGCGCGATGTCCGGGTCGGTCTTGCGGCGCCGCAACAGGAACGGCCGCACCGTCGCGGCCAGGCGTTCGGCACCGCGGGCGTCGCGGTCGCGCTCGACCGGGCGCGCGATCGTGCGGCGGAAGTGCTCCAGCGTGCCGAGCAGCCCCGGCGTCGTCCAGTCCAGAATGGACCACAGTTCGGTGAGCCGGTTCTCCATCGGCGTGCCGGTCAACGCGACGCGCGCCGCGGCCGGGATCCTGCGGAGTTCCTTCGCCGTCACCGAAAGCGGGTTCTTGACGTGCTGCGCCTCGTCGGCCGCGACCAGCCCCCAGTCCACTTCGGACAGCGTCGCCCGGTCGCGGCGCAGCACACCGTAGGTGGCGAGGACGACCTCGTCGGGCGCCAGGTCGTCCAGGTGCCGCCGCCCGCCGTGGAACCGCCGCACCGGGACCTTCGGCGCGAACCGGGCGAACTCACGCTCCCAGTTGCCCAGCAGCGACGTCGGGCACAGCACCAGCGTCGGCCCCGACGGGCGGCGGTGCAGGTGCAGGGCGATGAGCTGGATCGTCTTGCCCAGGCCCATGTCGTCGGCGAGAACACCGCCGAGGCCCAACTCGGTCATCCGGACCAGCCACGACAGCCCGGTCCGCTGGTACGGCCGCAGCGTGGCCTGCAACTCCGGATCCGGCTCGACCGGCCCGGCCGGGGCACGCAACCGGTGCACGAGACCGTCGAGCGCGGGCGGGGCGGCGAAGTCCAGCTCCTCGTCGTCGAGCCGCAGCTCGCCGGTCAGGGCCGCGGCCAGCGCCTGCGCGCCGGTGACAGCCGGGCGCGCGCGACGCAGGCGTGCCAGCAGGTGGGAGTCGGCACGCACCCACTGCCCGCGCAGGCGCACCAGCGGGCGCTTGGCCTCGGCGAGCGCGGTGACCTCGGCCTCGCTGAGGGTTTCGCCGCCCAGGCTGAGCTGCCAGCGGAACCGCAGCAGGTCGGTCAGCCGGAACACGGCCCCGCCCTCGCTGCCCGGCGACGGCGTCACGCTCGCCTTGGCCCGCACCGGTTCGCCGAACACGCCGCGCGGCCACAGCACCTCGACACCGGCGGCCGCCAGGGCGTCGCGGCCACCGTCGAGCAGCTCGACGACCTCGGTGTCGTCCAGGGTCAGCTCGCTGGGCGGGGCGGCGTCGAGCACGCGGCCCAGCGGAGCCCACGCGCGGGCGCCGCGCCGCAGCCCGATGAGCAGCTGCGCCTCGACCTGCTCACCGAAGCGGGACAGGACGGCCTCCGGTGCGTCCCACAGCGCGGCCGCGTCCACGACCAGGCTGGGGTCGGCGCGGCTGCGCACGGCGAGGACGCCGGTGAACGCGAAGTCGTCGCCGGTCTCACGCACCTCGACGCGGAGCTGGATCTGCGCGCCGAACGCGGGCCCGTCGGTGACCACGCGGGCCGCGGGGGTGCGGCCGAGCACGTCGGCGGTGGCGTCCCAGAGCGCGCGGACGAGCGTTTCGGGCGAGTGCAGGCGGATGCGCTTGAGGCCGGACAGCGGGAGGGCGTGCGCCTCGGGCGGCAGGGCGGCGGCCAGGTCACGCAGCAGGTCCTCGTCGGCGGTGTCGAGCGGCCCGGCGCACCAGCTGTCCACACCGGACGGACGCCGGAGCCGGCCGCGGGCGACGAGGTTCAGGCCCGCGGCGACCGCCGCCGACCACGCCCGCACCGAAGGGCTTCCGTCGCTCACGGCGAGCAGGCGCGGGATGGCGCCGGCGAGCGGGAGGACGTGCGCGTCGACCCTGGTGCGGCGGAAGGACTTGCCGGCGCCGGCGGGCAGCACGAGTTCGACCGGTACCGGCCCCGGCTCGTCACCCCAGACGGCGAGCACACCGTCCCGGGGCGGGTCCGAGGGCACGAAGATCGCCCTGGTCGTCTCGGTCCATTCCACGGTGATCACCATAGGCGGGACCACCGACAGTTTCGGGACGGCGGCGACCTCAGTCGCGCGGCAGCCCCAGCAGGCGTTCCGCCGCCACCGACAGCAGGATCTGCGTCGTCCCGCCGGCGATGCTCAGGCAGCGCGTCAGCAGGAACTCGTGCTGGACCGGGGCGGTCTCGCCGGTCACCAGCACCCCCGGCGGGCCCAGCAGCTCCAGGGCGGCCTCGGCCGCGGCCTGCCGGTGCCGCACCCCGATCAGCTTCCGCACGCTCGACTCCGGCCCGGGATCCTGCCCGGCCAGCCGCCGCAGCGTCGAGCGCAGGTCGAGCAGCGCGCACGCCGACCCCTCCGCCACCAGCGCGCCCAGCCGGTCCAGCACCGCGCCGTCCGGATCTCGCACCGGCGCCAGCAACGTCTCCACCGCCTCCCCCACCGACGAGCCCCCGCTCATCGCCACGCGCTCGTTCGCCAGCGTCGTCCGGGCCAGGTGCCAGCCGCCGTTCACCTCGCCCACCACGTTCTCCGCCGGGACGAACACGTCGTCCAGGAAGACCTCGTTGAACCGCTCCACCCCGGTGATCTCGCGCAACGGCCGGACGTCGATCCCCGGCGACGACATGTCGACCAGGAAGTACGTGATGCCCCGGTGCTTGGGCGCGTCCGGATCGGTGCGCGCCAGGCAGATCGCCCAGTCCGCCTCCCGCGCGAGCGAGGTCCAGACCTTCTGCCCGGACAACACGAACCCACCCTCCACCGGCCGGGCCCGCGTGCGCAGCGAGGCCAGGTCCGAACCGGCGCCGGGTTCGCTGAACAGCTGGCACCAGGTCAGCTCGCCACGCAGGGTCGGCAGCACGAACCGCTGCCGCTGCTCGTCCGTGCCGTGCTCCAGCAGGGTCGGCACGGCCCAGGCGCCGATCACCAGATCGGGCCGCCGCACCCCGGCCCGCGCCAGTTCGGCGTCGATCACCAGCTGCTGCGCCGGTGTCGCGTCCAGACCGTAGGGCGCGGGCCAGTGCGGCACCAGGTACCCGGTGGACGCCAGCCGCTCGCGCCGGTCCCCCTCGGGCAGCGCGGCGATCTCCTCGACGGTGGCCCGCACGGCCGGGTCGAAGTGCTCCGACAGGTCGACCGCCAGGTCCCGCCGCACCCCCGCGAGCGCCAGCGACGCTGCCGAGCGACGCCAGGCCGCCGAACCGCCCAGCCACTGCCGCAGCGCCACCGCGCGGCGCAGGTACCGGTGCGCGTCGTGCTCCCAGGTGAAGCCGATCCCGCCGAGCACCTGGATGCAGTCCTTCGCGGTGTCCACCGCCGCGTCCAGCGCCCCGGCAGCCGCGACCGCCGCGGCGAACTCGTGCTGCTCCGGCGACTCGTCCGCCGCCCGGGCCGCGTCCCACGCCAGCGCCCCGGCCAGCTCGGCCCGGCACAGCATCTCCGCGCACAGGTGCTTGACCGCCTGGAACGACCCGATCGGCCGGCCGAACTGCTCTCGCACCTTCGCGTACTCCGCCGCCGTCGCCACGCACCACCGCGCGATCCCGGCCGCCTCGGCCGCGGCCAGCGTCGCCGCGAAGATCCGCGGGTCGCCGCCCTCGAACACCGTCCCGTCACCGTCGCGGAGCCGGCCGAACGAGCGGGACAGGTCGAACGACTCGATCCCCTCCGCGCCGGACTCGCGGACGCTCCAGGTGTCACCGTCGGCCACCAGGACGTGCGTGGCGTCCGCGTCGAGCACCGGCCCATCCGGCGACAACGCCACCCCCGCGCTCGCCGAACCGTCCGCGAACGCCGGGAGCAGCTCCTTCGCCACCGGCGATTCGCCGTGACGCGCGAGCACCAGCGCCGCCAGCACCGTCCCGAACACCGGCCCCGGCACCAGCGCGGCCGCGGCCTCCTCGACCGCCACCACGGCGTCGGCGACCGTTCCGCCCGCGCCGCCCAGCTCCTCCGGCACCCCGATGCCGAACACGCCGATGGCCGCCAGGTCGTCCCTGCTCCGGCCGCCGGAGCGGATCGTCCCGGCGAGCGCGCGCTGCTCCGCGGTGAGGACTGACATGCGGCTCACTATAGAACGTGTTTCAGTTTTGTGGCCAGATCCACTCGATGCGCGAGATCAGCAGGCGGACCGGTAAGCTGTCGGGTGAAACTGAAACAAGTTCCGGAGCAGGTGCCGATGGCCGCGAAAGCGAAGACGTCCACCCCACCCAAGAACGGGATGAGCGCGTTGTCCAGCGACGAGCTCGGGTCCGCCGCGCAGCGGGACCGGCGACGGCGCATCATCGACGCGACCCTGGCGCTGGCGTCCAAGGGCGGGTACGACGCCGTCCAGATGCGGGCGGTGGCCGAGAAGGCCGACGTCGCGCTGGGCACCCTCTACCGCTACTTCCCGTCGAAGATCCACCTGCTGGTGTCGGGTCTGGCGCGGGAGTTCGAGCGCGCGCACGAGAAGCTGCAGCGGTCGAGCATCCCGGGCGACACGCCGAGCGAGCGGCTCATCTTCGTGCTCAGCCGCAACACCCGGCTGATGCAGCGCGATCCGCACCTGACCGAGGCGATGGTCCGGGCGTTCATGTTCGCCGACACCACGGCCGCCGCCGAGGTCGAGCAGGTCGGGCGGCTGCTGGAGAGCATGTTCGCGCGCGCCATGGGCATCGCGGAGCCGACCGAGCACGACCGCGCGGTCTTCCACCTCATCGCCGACGTGTGGATGGCGAACCTGGTCGCGTGGGTCACCCGGCGCGCCTCCGCCGCCGACGTGGCGAACCGGTTGGAGCTGTCGGTGCACCTGCTGCTGGACAACACGCGCTGACACCGTTTCGTCGCTTACCGTCACGGTTACTGGGAACCGTCTGGCGAGCGGCTGTGAGTTCCCTGTAGATCACGGAAAACCGGGGTCCGCCTGCAACAGGCGCTGATCAAGCCCGCGTTTGTGTGGGCATGAGAAGAAGGACGGCCGGCAAGGTCGTGCTCCCGGCCGCCGTGTTCGGCGCCGTCACGATGCTGATCTTCACGATCCAGCACCAGCCGCGGGTTTCCTCGGCGAGTTCGGTCGTGCAGGTGAGCGCATCGGCGGCGCCGGCGACGCAGAGCGCGCAGCCCGATCCGACGCCGACCGCCAGCGCCTCCCCGTCGCCGGCGCCTGCCGAGAACGACGACATCGCCGCGCGGGCCCTGGCGCTGATGCGCGAGAAGGTGGCGAGCGCCGAGGCCGGGATCGAGGTGTACGACCGGGAGACCGGCGTCGTGCTGACCCAGCTCGATGCCGACCGGCAGTTCTGCTCGATGTCCCTGGTCAAGCTGCTGATCGCGCTCGATGTGTTGCGGGACAACGAATGGGAGCTGCCGGACTCCGCCACCCAGAGCCGGCTGACCCGGATGATCACCGCCAGCGACGACACCATCGCCAGCAGCCTGTGGGTGCAGCAGGGCGGCACCGCGATCGTGACCCGCATGGCGGAGCTGATGCAGCTGACCGGCACCGAACCGCCGTCCTCGCCGGGCCAGTGGGGTTCGACGAAGATCACCGCCGCGGACGTGGTCAAGGTCTACAACTACATCGAGGACACCCTGCCGCAAGCGGGCCGCGACCTGCTCTACAACGCGATGTACCACGCGTCCCAGGCCGGTTCGGACGGGACGAACCAGTTCTTCGGCATCCCGGACGCGCTGCCGGGCACGACGTGGGCGATCAAGCAGGGCTGGGGCACCAGCGGTACGCAGGCTGTATACAACACGACGGGCCTGCTCGGCGAGGACGCCCGGTACGTGGTGGTCGTCCTGAGCAGCGCGCCGTCCCGCTACTACCGCACGCTGCCCGCGGCGCTCACCGCCGGCACCCGAGCCCTGGGATCACTGGTCGACTGACGCGCGGCACGAGCACCCCGCACCGGCGCAGAATGCCTGCACCACTGCCACATGCCGGCCACGGCACCGCAGCCCCGCAACCCTCGCCCAGGTGATGCGGCACGAGCACCCGCACCGGCGCAGAGCGCCACCACTACCGCCCGCCCCGCAGCCCGCTCAGCTGAACCGCGGCACCAGCGCGGCCAGCGCGTCGAGCCGGCGCAGGGTGTCACCCTCGGAGGCGGCCGGCAGGCCCAGCGTGACGCGCTCGGCACCGGCCTCGGCGTAGGCGTCCAGCAGCGCCGGGTCCGGCGGGGCGGACGTCGCGGTCACCGGCACCGATCCGGCCTGCGCCACCTGCTCGGCCGCCGCTTCCGGGTCGCGCAGGGCGTTGGGCAGCCAGCCGGCTCCCAGCCGCTTCGCACGTTCCAGGGCCGCGGCGCTGTTGCCTCCGATGTAGACCGGCACGTCCCGCTCGGGCTTGGGCCACTGGAACACCGGGTCGAAGTTCACGTGCACACCGTGGAACTCGGCCTCGTCGTTCGTCCACACTGTCCGGAGTGCCTGGATCTGCTCGTCCAGCAGCGCCCCGCGCGTGCGCGGGTCGGTGCCGTGGTTGCGCATCTCCTCGCGGTTCCAGCCCACGCCCACCCCGAACAGGAACCGCCCGCCGGACAACAGGTCCAGGCTCGCGACGGACTTCGCGGTGTGCAGGACGTCCCGCTGGATCAGCAGGGTGATGCCGGCGCCCAGCTTCAGCGTCGTGGTCGCGGCGGCGGCCGCGGTCAGCGCGACGAACGGGTCGAGCGCGCGGTAGTAGGCGCGCGCCATGTCACCGCCCGCCGGGTACGGGGTGTCCCGGCTGACCGGGATGTGCGAGTGCTCGGCGACGAACAGGGCGTCGAACCCGCGGTCCTCGACCGCCTTGGCCAGCACGTCCGGCCGCGCGCTCTCGTCGGTGACGAACGTCGAAATGCCCAGTTTCACCGGTAGCCCTCCGCGAGTGCGGCGAGCTCGTCCAGCTTGGTCAGCGTCTCCGGCTCGGGACGGGTGCCGAGCAGGAACGTCACGCGCTCCACGCCGGCCTCGGCGTACCCCGCCAGCGCCTCCTCGCTGCGACCCGCGCCGAAGACGGTGAACGGGACGTCGGTGCGGCCCTGCTCGGCCAGCCAGGCGCGGACCCGCTTGATCTCCTCCGGCGGGGTGTGGGCGCGGGGCATCCAGCCGTCGGCGTGCTTGGCGAGCCGGGTGAGCGCGGCCTCGCTCTCGCCGCCGACGTAGATCGGCGGGTGCGGGCGCTGCACCGGCTTGGGCCACTGCCAGATGGGGTCGAAGTCGACGTGCTCGCCGTGGAACTCGGCCTCGTCCTGGGTCCAGATCGCCTTGAGCGCCTGGATCTGCTCGTCGATCAGGGCGCCGCGGGTGCGCGGGTCGGTGCCGTGGTTGCGCATCTCCTCGCGGTTCCAGCCCACGCCGACGCCGAAGGCCACCCGACCGCCGGAGAGCAGGTCGAGGCTGGCCACCTCCTTGGCGGTGTGGATGACGTCCCGCTGGACCAGCAGGGCGACGCCGGTGAAGAGCAGCAGGTCACGGGTCTCGGCGGCGACCGCGGTCAGCGCCACGAACGGGTCGAGGGTGCGGTAGTAGACGCGCGGCAGCTCACCGCCGCCCGGGTAGGGGCTTTCCCGGCTGACCGGGATGTGCGAATGCTCGGCGAGCAGCAGCGAGTCGAACCCGCGCTCCTCGAGCGCGCGGCCGAGCGCGCCCGGACGGATGCCTTCGTCGGTGACGAACGTCGAGATCCCGAACTTCATGCTCCGACCCAACTTCCGCACCCGGGCGCGCTATTCCCGCTCCGGACGATCCGGACGTCCGGAGCGGGATCACACCGGCTGCGGCCCGGTTCCCCGGTCCGCGTCAGATGTTGCGCCGGTACTGGCCGCCGACCTCGAAGAACGCCTCCGTGATCTGGCCGAGCGAGCACACCCGCGCGGCGTCCATCAGCACCCCGAACAGGTTGTCGCCCCGGGTGGCGGCTTCGCGCAGCGCCTGGAGCGCCTGCTCGGCGTCGTGGCTGTGCCGCTGCTGGAAGTCGGCCAGCCGCGTCAGCTGCGACTGCTTCTCCTCCTCCGTCGCGCGCGCCAGTTCGACCTCGACCTCGTCGTCCTCCGGGTGCGGGTTGCGGAACGTGTTCACGCCGATGATCGGCAGCGTGCCCTCGTGCTTGAGCCGCTCGTACAGCATCGACTCGTCCTGGATCTTGCCGCGCTGGTACCCGGTTTCCATCGCGCCCAGCACGCCGCCGCGCTCGGCGATCCGGTCGAACTCGGTGAGCACGGCCTCCTCGACCAGGTCGGTCAGCTCGTCGATGATGAACGAGCCCTGCAGCGGGTTCTCGTTCTTCGACAGGCCCCACTCCTTGTTGATGATCATCTGGATGGCCATCGCGCGCCGCACCGAGTTCTCCGTGGGCGTGGTGATCGCCTCGTCGTAGGCGTTGGTGTGCAGCGAGTTCGCGTTGTCGTACAGCGCGCACAGCGCCTGCAGCGTGGTGCGGATGTCGTTGAAGCTCATCTCCTGCGCGTGCAGCGACCGGCCGGAGGTCTGCACGTGGTACTTCAGCTTCTGCGACCGCTCGTTGGCGCCGTAGCGCTCCTTCATCGCGACCGCCCAGATGCGCCGCGCGACCCGGCCGAGCACCGAGTACTCGGCGTCCATGCCGTTGGAGAAGAAGAACGACAGGTTCGGCGCGAAGTCGTCGATGTGCATGCCCCGGGCGAGGTAGGACTCGACGTAGGTGAACCCGTTGGCCAGCGTGAACGCCAGCTGCGAGATCGGGTTCGCGCCCGCCTCGGCGATGTGGTAGCCGGAGATCGACACCGAGTAGAAGTTGCGCACCCCGTGCTCGATGAACCACTCCTGGATGTCGGCCATCATGCGCAGGCTGAACTCGGTGGAGAAGATGCAGGTGTTCTGCCCCTGGTCCTCCTTGAGGATGTCGGCCTGCACCGTGCCGCGCACCTGGCGCAGCGTCCATTCGCGCAGGTCCTCGGCCTCCGACGGCGTGGGCTCGCGCCCGTGCTCGGCCCGGAACGCGTCCATCCGCTGGTCGATCGCGGTGTTGAGGAAGAACGCCAGGATCGTCGGCGCGGGGCCGTTGATCGTCATCGACACCGACGTGTTCGGCGCGGTCAGGTCGAACCCGTCGTAGAGCGCCTTCATGTCGTCCAGCGTCGCGATGGACACGCCGGAGGTGCCGATCTTGCCGTAGATGTCCGGTCGCGTGTCCGGGTCGTGCCCGTACAGCGTCACCGAGTCGAACGCCGTCGACAGGCGCTTCGCCTCGGAGTCGGCCGAGAGGTACTTGAACCGGCGGTTGGTGCGGAACGCGTCGCCTTCGCCGGCGAACATGCGCGCCGGGTCCTCACCCTCCCGCTTGAACGGGAAGACGCCGGCCGTGTAGGGGAAGTAGCCGGGCAGGTGCTCACGGCGCAGGAACGACAGCAGCTCGCCGCGGTCGGTGTAGCGCGGCAGCGCCACGCGCGGGATCCGGTTGCCGGACAGGGTGTCCCGCCACAGCTGGGTGCGCAGCTCCTTGTCCCGGATGCGGACGACCAGCTCCTCCTGCCGGTAGGACTCGGCCAGCTCGTCCCACCGCTCCAGCAGCCCGGCCACCGACGGGTCCACCTCGGACTCCGCTTTCGCCAGCAGCGCCTCGATCGGGCCGGTGTCCGCGCCGTCCGCGGCCAGCGCCCCCTTCGCGGCGCGCAGCTGGTCGACCTTGCGCACGGCCGCGACCTGGTCCCGCGTCTTCTCGTGGTAGCCGCGCACGGTGGCGGCGATGTCGGCGAGGTAGCGCTCCTTCGACGGCGGGATGATCACCGTCGCCCCGGTGGACACCTTGGCCTCCACCTTCGGCAGCTGGCCCGCCGACACCGACAGGCCGCGCTCGGCGAGCGCGTCGCGCAGGTACTGGTACAGCGCGGTCACACCGTCGTCGTTGAAGCGCGCGGCGCTGGTGCCGAACACCGGCATGTCCTCGGGCAAGGCCCCGAACGCCTCGCGGTTGCGCACCAGCTGGCGCGCCACGTCGCGGCGCGCGTCCTCGGCGCCGCGGCGCTCGAACTTGTTGATCGCCACCACGTCGGCGAAGTCGAGCATGTCGATCTTCTCCAGCTGCGACGCGGCGCCGAACTCCGGCGTCATCACGTACAGCGAGTAGTCGACGTGGTCCACGATGCCCGCGTCGCCCTGCCCGATGCCCGGCGTCTCGACGACCACCAGGTCGTAGCCCGCGGCCTTGCACGCCAGCACGGCCTCGTCCAGGCCGTCGGGTACCTCACCGCCGGCCTGGCGGGTGGCCATCGAGCGGAAGTAGACCTGCGCCCCGTCCAGGCCGTTCATCCGGATCCGGTCGCCGAGCAGCGCACCACCGCCGCGGCGCCGGGTCGGGTCGACCGCCAGCACCGCGATGCGCAGCTTGTCCTCCTGGTCCAGCCGGAAGCGCCGGAGCAGCTCGTCGGTCAGCGACGACTTGCCCGAGCCGCCGGTGCCGGTGATGCCCAGGACCGGGACCGTGCGGGCCCGCGCCGCCTCGGTGATGCGGGCGAGCCGGTCCTCGGTCACGCTGCCGGCCTGCAGCTGGGTGATGAACCGCGCGAGCGACGGGACGTCCCCGGCCAGCAGGTCGTCGTCCGACCCGGCCGGCACCTCGGCCAGGTCGTAGTCGCACTCCTTGATCATCAGGTTGACCATGCCCGGCAGGCCCAGCTGGAGGCCGTCGTCCGGGGAGAAGATGCGGGCGACGCCGCGGGAGTGCAGCAGCTCAATCTCCTCGCGGACGATGACGCCGCCCCCGCCGCCGTACACCTTGATGTGCCCGGCGCCGCGCTCGTTCAGCAGCTCGACGAGGTAGCTGAAGTACTCCACGTGGCCGCCCTGGTAAGCGCTGATCGCGATGCCGTGGGCGTCCTCGCTGATCGCGGCCGTGACGACCTCGTCCACCGACCGGTTGTGCCCGAGGTGGACGACCTCCGCACCCTGCGACTGCAGGATGCGCCGCATGATGTTGATCGAAGCGTCGTGCCCGTCGAACAGACTCGAGGCGGTGACGAACCGCACCGGGTGCACGAGCCGGTGAAGTGAGGCGTTCATGCCTCAAAAATACTTGGACTTCCTACTATCGCAAACCCAAGCGTGACCGCGGCGACATCCAGCGCGGGACCGTAACGATTCAGAAGGCGGACAGCACGACGACGGCGTCGTCCGGACGGGTGCCGGGCCCCCGCCCGGCACTTCCCCAGCTACCTCGCCGGCGTCAGCGCGCGCCGGCCGTGCGCATCGCGATCCACTGCCGCATCGCGTACTCGACCAGCGTGATCAGCGTCTGCTTGGTCGACTCGCGGTCGCGGGCGTCGCAGCGCACGATCGGAATGCTCTCGTCGATCGCCAGCGCCTCGCGCACGTCGCTCAGCTCGTGGTGCAGCTGCCCGTCGAACGTGTTGACGCCGATGATGTAGGGCAGCCTGCGGTCCTCGAAGAAGTCGACCGGCGCGAACGAGTCCGCCAGCCGCCGCGTGTCCGCGAGCACCACGGCACCGATCGCGCCGCGGACCAGGTCGTCCCACATGAACCAGAACCGCTGCTGACCGGGCGTGCCGAACAGGTACAGGATCAGGTCCTTGTCCAGCGACACCCGGCCGAAGTCCATGGCCACGGTGGTGGTGGCCTTGTTGGGTGTCTGGTCGAGGTTGTCGATGCCGCGGCTCGCGTCGGTCATCATCGCCTCGGTGGTGAGCGGCACGATCTCCGAGACCGAGCCGACGAAGGTGGTCTTGCCGGCACCGAAACCACCGGCGACCACGATCTTCGCCGAGGTCATGGTCTGCGGCGCGGCCTGCCGCGGTGCCTTAAAGCCGACGGAGTCCACTCAACACCCTTTCCATCAACATGAGATGCGCCTCGGCGTCGTCGTTGGTCGACACCGTGCGGTGCACGGTGACCAGACCAGCATCGGCGGCGTCGCTGATGAGGACTCTGGCCACGCCGATCGGGACCCGCAGCAGCGCTGCGACCTCCGCGACCGACCGCGGTGTACGACATTCTTCCATGATCGAGCGGTGCTCGAACTGCACCGTCAGCGCGCCGGCGTCGAGCCGGGCGAGGACGGCGTCCTGGACGGAGATCAGCGTCTCCAGTTCCAGGGCGACCCGGGCCTTGGTGCGGCCGCCGGTGAGCGCGTAGGGGCGCACCACCGCGGTCTCCTCGGCGGGGTGGAGCTCCGGCTCCTCGCGGCGCGACGGCACGCGCGGGGCCGGCTGCGGGGGCTGCACCGGGTCGAAGAACCCGCTGCCCGGCGAGGAGTCGAAGAGGCTCGCCGACCGGGCCGGGTGCTCCGGCTCCGGTCGCGGCGCGGGTGCCGGTTGCGGTGACGGCTGGGGCACCGGCGGCGCCTGCTCGGCCTGCGGTGCTTCGGGGGCCTCGGCCGTTTCGGTCCCGGGCTGCTGGTCGCGCTGCTTCTTGCGCTTCCAGCGGCCACGCCCGGAGTCCAGGCTGAAGCTGTTCATCACGTCGGCGAACGTCGGCTCCGGTTCGCCGACGGATGGGGAGCCACTCTCGGATCCCGTGGTCATGTCGGCATCATCCCACCGGTTCACCGATCAGGGGGCCACCGGCTCCCTGCAGCTGAGCCCGCAGTTCGGGGGTGAGGATCTGGCCCACCCGGTCGACCAGCATGGTCATCTCGTAGGCGACCTGGCCGATGTCGCAGTTCGGGGCGGCCAGGACCGCCAGGCACGAGCCGTCGCTGATGGACATCAGGATCATGATCCCGAGTTCCATCTCCACGACGGTTTCGTTGACCGCACCGGCTTCGAAGCACCGCGCCGCGCCCTGGGTCAGGCTGACGAGCCCGGAGGCCACCGCGGCGAGCTGGTCGGCGCGGTCGAGCGGCAACCGGTTCGAAGCGGTCAGCAGCAGGCCGTCGGCCGAAACGACCACCGCGTGCGCTACGCCAGGCACACGCTCGGCGAAATCATTGACCAGCCATCCGAACTGGTTCTGTGGCTGCGGCGTGGTCATTCACCCTCCATGGTTCCTTGTTCGGGGTCGGCGGACTGAGCGGTCCGGTGCCTTCCACGCTGAACACCTTGCTGGAAACTGCTCAGCCTGCCACGCACATCCTGCGGGTCACGGCGTGTCCGCGGTGCCGGGGCGGGCGCCCCCGGGGACAGGGCGCTGCCGGGCAGCAACTGCTCACCGCGGCGCCGCTTGGGCAGCCCCGCCGCGGTGAAGTTCGACGGCGACGACGAGGAGACGGTCTGAACCGCCGCCCAACTCTCGTCCGAGGCGAACGACCAGGCGCCACCCGGGACACCCTCCGCTCCGGCCGGCTGGCGGTCCGGGGTGGATCCGGACTGCTGGCCGCCGCCGGGTCCGGACTGCTGGGCGCGGGCGGGTTCGGGCTGCTGGCCGCCGCCGGGTCCGGGCTGTAGGTCGCCGGCGGGTCCGGGCTGCTGGGCACCGGCGCGTTCGGGCCGCTGGAAGAGGCCGGTGCCCTCGCCGGTGCCCGGACGCTGGAACAGCCCGGTGCCCTCCACCGGCCGCGGCTGGCGCCGGGGCAGGCCGTTCTCGGCCTGCCCCGAGGCCGGCTGCCGCTGGGGCAGGCCGTACTCCGGCTGAGCCTCGGCACCCTCGGCAGGCTGCGCCTTGCGCTGAGGCAAGCCGGGCTCCGCCCCGGCGGCCGCGGCAGTTTCGGCCGACGGGCGCTGCGCCAGGCCGCTCTCGGCAGACTTCGCCTTGCGCTGCGGCAGGCCGCTCTCGGCAGACTTCGGCTGCCGCTGCGGCAGGCCGGGCTCCGCCCCGGCAGCAGCAGCCGTCTCGGCCGGCGGGCGCTGCGCCAGGCCGCTCTCGGCAGGCTTCGCCTTGCGCTGCGGCAGGCCGCTCTCGGCAGACTTCGGCTGCCGCTGCGGCAAGCCGGGCTCCGCCCCGGCAGCAGCAGCCGTCTCGGCCGACGGGCGCTGCGCCAGGCCGCTCTCGGCAGACTTCGGCTGGCGCTGCGGCAAATCGGGCTCCGGCTGAGCGTCCGCGCCCGCCGCAGGCTTCGCCTGACGCTGCGGCAGGCCGGGCTCCGGCTGAGGCTCCGCGGACGGCTTCGGTTCGCGCTGGGGTAGCTCGGGGCCCTTGTTCGTGGCGGTGGGCTCGGGCTTTGGCTCGGGTTTCGGTTGGCGGCGTGGCAGGCCGCTGTCCGTGGCGGTGGGCTTCGACGAGCCTTCCGCATCCTTCGCCTTCGGGAGAGCGGCCTCGGCGCCTTCGGCTTCCTTCGCCTGCGCGCCGGCCTTCGGCTTGCGGCGGGGTAGTCCGCTCTCCGTCGCCTCGGTGCTCTTCGGCTCGCGCTGCGGGAGGCCGCTGTCCAGCTGCGGCGCCTCCGCGCCCGGGCGCGGCTTGCGGCGCGGCAGGCCGGTCTCCGGCTGCGCCGTCCCGGCGGCGGTGCCCTCCGCCGAAGTGGCAGCGCTTTCCCGCTGCGCCGCGGCACCTTCCTGCGCCGCGGCGCTCGCCTTCGCAGCGGCACCCGCCTGCGCAGCGCTAACCCCTTGCGTCGCGGCGCTCGCCTTCGCAGCAGCATCCCCCTGCGCAGCAGCTTCCTGCGCGGCAGCACCCTCCTGCACTGCGCCAGTCCCCTGCGCGGCGGCGCTGCCCGGCACGGGGGCACTCCCCTGCCCAGCGGATCCCGGCACAGCAGCAGTCCCCGCCGCAGCAGCAGCTCCCGGCGCGGCACTGCCCGCACCCGCGCTGCCCTGCGTAGTCGCAGTGTCTCCGTCCGCGCTGGTAGCGCTTTCCCGCCCCGCAGCGGCTTCCGCGGACTGGTCCCGCTTCGCGTGGCGGGCGCGGTTCACGCCGTGCTGGAAGCTGCTCAGCCGGCCCCGCACGTCGGCCGGGTCGCGGACCGGCATCTCCCGCTGCGGGTTCGGCTCCGGGGTCTCCGCGGCGGCACTGCCGGGCAGCAGCTGCTCCCCGCGGCGGCGCTTCGGCAGGCCCGCGTCGGTGAAGGTCTTCGGCTCCACCTGGGACGCCGCCTGGACCGCGCGCCAGTTCTCGTCGACCGCGAAGTCCCAGCCGCTGGCCGCCTTGGCGCTCTCCGGCTCGTCCGAAGTGGACTCACCCGCCGTCGAGGCCACCTTCGCAGCCGCCGGCGGATCGTCGCTGCGGAACCACGCCGACAGGGTCTCGTCGAAGATCGGCGTCGTCTCGCGGCGCGACGGCGGCGGCGTGGCCGGCTTCGGCTCGTTCGCCGCCGAGCTCCACCACTCCGACAACGGGCTGCTGTTCGCCGCGAACAACGCCTTCCCGCTGGGCAGCTCATCCGAGGCCGGCGTCGGCTCCGGCTCGGCAGGCGCCTCGGGCGCGGGCGACGGCTCCGCACCCTCCGCGGGGATCGGCGTGAACAACGCGGTCCCGGAGATCTCCAGGTCCGACGGCGGCCGCGGCGGCAGCACCCCGGAGTGCCCGTTCTGCGCCCACGACGGGGCGTTCGCACCATCCCCGGGCGTCGGCGCCTGACCGAAACTCGCCAGCGCCTCCGGCCGCCCCGCACCGTTGACCGTGCGCCGCCGCGGCGGCGCGGCCGACGGGTCCGGCTGGGCCGGGGCCGGCGCGGGCAGGTCCATGACCAGGTCCGCGGGCACGGTGACGGTCGCCCGCACCCCGGCGATGTCCTTGCCCCCGTGCAGGACCACCCCGATGTTGTGCCGCCCGGCGAGGCGGCCGACCACGAACAGGCCCATCCGGCGCGAGGTCGCGAGGTCGACCGTGCCCGCCTCGGTCAGCCGGGCGTTGGCCTCGGCGACCTCGGCCTCGTTCATCCCGATGCCCTGGTCGATGATGTCGATGACCAGGCCGCCCTGGTCGTTCGCGCGGGTCGTGACCGTCACGTGGGTCTCCGGCGCGGAGAACGCGGTCGCGTTGTCCAGCAGCTCGGCGACCAGGCGCATCAGGTCGCTCGCGGCGAACCCGACGATGCGCGCGTCCGGCGGGGTCTGCACCACGACCCGCTGGTACTGCTCGATCTCCGACACCGCGGCGCGCAGCACGTCGGAGGTGGTGACCGGCTGGCCGGAGCGGCGGCCCGGCTCGGCGCCGGAGAGCACCATCAGGTTCTCGTTGTTGCGCCGCATGCGGGTCGCCAGGTGGTCCAGCTGGAACAGCGTCGCGAGCTGGTCGGCGTCCTCCTCGTCCCGCTCCAGCCGCTCGATCAGCTGCAGCTGCCGCTGCACGAGGCTCTGGCTGCGGCGCGAGAGGTTGACGAACACGCTGCTGTAGCCGGTGCGCATGTTGGCCTGCTCGACCGCGAGCCGCAGCGCCTGGCTGTGCACCGCGTCGAACGCCTTGGCCACCTCGCCGATCTCGTCCTTCGTGCCGACCGGCACCGGCTGCACATCGGTGGTCTGCTCGCGGCCCTCCTGGATGTTGCGCACCGCGGCAGGCAGCTGCCGGTCGGCGACGTCCAGGGCGCCGGCCCGCAGCACGCGCAGCGAGTGCAGCAGCTGGCGGGTGATGAGGATGACGACCGCGGCGGTGACCACGAGCGCGAGGAACAGCAGCACCGCGAGCAGGCCGGCGTCGGTGCCCGCGCTGTCCGCGAGGTCCGCGGAGGTCGCGGTGAGCTCGTCGCCCAGGCTGTCGCTGACGGTGTTCAACGCGGCGATCACCGACGCCGACACCGCGGTCCACTGCTGGGCCGAGATGCCGCGCAATGCGCTCGGCACGGAGGCGCCCTCGGCCGCGAGCACGCCGTTGACCAGGCGGCTGCGGGTGTTGAAGTCCTGGCCCATCACCGTGCGGTCGAACAACGCCTCCTGCGCGGAGCCGGCCGCGGCGCGGAAGTCGACGAGCCGGTCGGTCAGCCGCAGCTCGGCCGTGCGCAGGTCGTTGAGCTGGCTCGGGGTGAGGTTGCCGCGCGCGATGCCGTAGCCGAGCAGCGACTGGGCGATGGACGCCTCTTCCTTCACCACCAGCACGTCGTGCAGCGCGCTCGGCGTGCCGCCGATGGCGTCGTCGCCGATGCCGGCGACCAGCGAGGTGTCCAGGCCGATCAGCGACTCGGTCATCTCGCTGTAGGCGGCCAGCGCCGGCACCGCGTCGAGGCGGCCCTCGGCGACCTGGCGGCGCACCTCGGGCAGACGGCCGACGGCGGCCGCGGCGGCCTCGCCGGGCGCGCGGATGCCGTCGTCGGCGTCCGCGGCGTGCCCGGTGGCGCCGGCGAGCGGGCCGGTCGCGCTGTCCACCAGCTGCCGGGCGGCGTCCAGCCGCGGGGAACTGCCGACGGTGCCCTGGGTGAGCAGCGCCGCGGTCTCGGTGCGCTCCTGTTGCAGGGCGTCGACCAGCGTGCGGACCGCGCCGTTCAGCTCGACCAGCCGGTTCATCCGCTCGTAGTTGCCGGAGCGCTCGACCTGGTTGCCGATGGTGATCCCGCCCAGCACCAGGGCGACCACGATGGGCACCAGGGACACGGCGGCGAGCTTGGCGGACAGCCGCCAGTCCCGCCAGCGCGTGAGCGTGGCCCACTTCGACGGCTCCTCCGGTTGCTGGCCGAGGAGCTGTCCCACAGGCACTTGGCCCTGTCCTGCAACGGTCACGAAGGTGACTCCCTGTCCGGCGTCTGCTGTGCGTGGTGGGCCGGACCCGTGCCGGAGCGCACGGCGGCGGCACCGCGTGACCTCAACCGCATGGCTCTCCTCATCACGGGTGGAACTCGTCGCTTCTCTTGCAGCCCCAGCCGACGGCGCTGTCCCGGCCGCCCGCCGTCCCGCCGGACCGGCCCGGCGCCGTTGCCGGTGCATCATGCGGTGTGCACGATGCGGCGCACAACACCGGTTTACGCTCGGTCACAGCGAGTCAGCGTGGCCCAGGAAGCGTACACCAAACGGGCCCCACCGAAGCCCGCCGAACCTGGCGGTGCTGACCTGCGGAAATACCGCTGGTGACCAGGGGTTTACGCGAAATGCCTTGTCAGGGCGCCAGAAGCGCGGTTTCCGGTTACCGCAGGGCACACCCACACCGTGGACCTGTCACCCACTTAGCCCAGAGCTGACTGGGACGAAGCGGAAAATCCACACCGACCGTGCGGACGCCCCGTGTCCGGCGAGCCGAATACCCCCCGATCTTGTGGCTTTCGCTGTGATGTGGATTTCTGCCCGGTCACCACGTCTGGCCAGCGCTTTTTCACCACCGCCGCGGTGTTACGCGGTATCGCGCGCCTCACCCCTTCCAGGGACGGCACCCCGCGTCACCTCACTGCCGGTTACGTGCTTCGGCGGAATCCCGCCCGCCTTTCGCCCGATCAGCGGATTAACCCGTCCGGGTGGCCCAGGCCCGCTTCACTCTGAAGAGGTCCTCCGATGTCGGAGGCCCAGGTCGGCGTAGTTAGCATGTGCGCCCACTGAAAGAGTTTCACCGACTTCGCTCGCTTGCCGGGAGGCAGAGATGCAGAACGTCGCCCCCACCGCCGCGACGCGCCCCGGGGAAGACACGGGGCAGATGCGGCCGCTGTTCGGCAACCCCAGCGAGCAACCGCCGCCCGCGCCGCGGCGTCCGGCCGGTCCCGACTTCGTCGCGATCCAGCGCAGCCCCGAGTTCGGCGAGCTGCGGGGGCGGTTCCGGCGGTTCGTGTTCCCGATGAGCCTGGCGTTCGTGCTCTGGTACCTGGTCTACGTGCTGCTCGCCGCGTACGCGCACGACTTCATGAGCATCAAGGTCTTCGGCGAGGTCAACGTCGCGATCGTGCTGGGGATCCTGCAGTTCGTCTCGACCGCCCTGATCACGGCCGCGTACCTGCGGTTCGCCCGGCGCCGCATCGACCCCGCCGTGGACGAGGTCCGCCAGCAGGCAGGAGTGCAGTAACCCGATGACCCACCTTCTCGCCGCGGGCACCGCGACCGCGGCCAGCAACCCGGTCCTCAACATCGCCGTCTTCGCGTTGTTCGTCGCCATCACGCTGTTCGTGGTGTACCGCGTGAGCAGCCGGAACTCCTCCCGCTCCGACTACTACGCCGCGGGCAGCGCGTTCACCGGGCGGCAGAACGGCATCGCGCTCTCCGGCGACTTCCTGTCGGCCGCGTCGTTCCTCGGCATCGCCGGCGCGATCGCCGTGCACGGCTACGACGGGTTCCTCTACTCGATCGGCTTCCTGGTCGCCTGGCTGGTGGACCTGCTGCTCATCGCGGAGCTGCTGCGCAACACCGGCCGCTTCACCATGGGCGACGTGCTGAGCTTCCGGATGAAGCAGCGCCCGGTGCGCGCCGCCGCCGCGACGTCGACCCTGGTGATCTCGCTGTTCTACATGCTGGCCCAGATGGCCGGCGCCGGTGGCCTGATCGCGCTGCTGCTGGACATCCACGGCGGCTTCGGCCAGGCCCTGATCATCGGCGTGGTGGGCATCGTCATGGTGCTGTACGTGCTGGTCGGCGGCATGAAGGGCACCACCTACGTCCAGATCATCAAGGCCGGCATCCTGATCCTGTCCGCGGTGCTGATGACCGTGTTCCTGTTCGGCAAGTTCGGCTTCAGCCTGTCGAACCTGCTCTCCCAGGCCGCCTACCACAGCCCGATGGGCGACAAGCTGCTCGAGCCGGGCGGCCAGTACGGCGCGAACGGCACCACGAAGCTGGACTTCGTGTCGCTGGCCATCGCGCTGATCCTGGGCGCGGCCGCCCTGCCGCACGTGCTGATGCGCTTCTACACCGTGCCGAACTCGCAGGAGGCGCGCCGCTCGGTCGTGTGGGCCACCGCCTGCATGTTCGTGTTCTACCTGTGCACCCTGGTCATCGGCTTCGGCGCGGCCGCGCTGGTCGGCACCGACGCGATCAAGGCCGCGCCCGGCGGCGAGAACTCCGCGGCGCCGCTGCTGGCCCTGCACATCGGCGGCACCCTGCTGCTGGGCATCATCGCCGCGGTGGCGTTCGCGACGATCCTGGCGGTCGTGGCCGGCCTGACGCTGACCGCGTCGGCATCCTTCGCCCACGACGTGTACGCCAACATCTTCAAGCGCGGCCACGCCGACCCGGTCGACGAGGTGCGGGTGGCGCGGCTCACCGCGATCGTGATCGGGGTGCTGGCGATCCTCGGCGGCATCCTCGCCAACGGGCAGAACATCGCGTTCCTGGTCGCGCTGGCGTTCGCGGTCGCGGCCTCGGCGAACCTGTCGACGCTGCTGTACTCGCTGTTCTGGAAGCGGTTCAACACCACGGGCACGCTGTGGGCCATCTACGGCGGCCTGGGCGCCTGCCTGGTGCTGGTGATCTTCTCGCCGGTGG
Organism: Amycolatopsis thermalba; assembly: GCF_003385215.1. GTDB lineage: Bacteria > Actinomycetota > Actinomycetes > Mycobacteriales > Pseudonocardiaceae > Amycolatopsis_E > Amycolatopsis_E thermalba. The sequence goes on from NZ_PQHW01000011.1 coordinate 53,969, forward strand.
TGTCCGGTTCGCCGGACTCGATCATCAAGGGCGTGGACTTCCACTGGTTCCCGCTGAAGAACCCGGGGCTGGTGTCGATCCCGTTCTCGTTCCTGTGCGGCTTCCTCGGCACGATCCTCGCCAAGGACAAGGCCGACCCGCGCAAGCACGCCGAGATGGAGGTCCGTTCGCTGACCGGCATCGGCTCCTGAGACGCTTCGGGGGTGACACCCCGAAGCCTCGGCCGGATCCGGCGCTTCCTGGCCGCGCACGACGTGCCGACGCCGTGCCTGGTCGTGGACACCGACGCGGTCGCCACGCGCGTGCGGGAGCTCCTCGGCGAGTTCCCGCACGCCCGTCTGTGTTATGCGGTGAAGGCGAACCCGGAGCCGGCGGTGCTGCGGGCCGTGCTGGGCGCGGGCGGCGGGTTCGACGTGGCGAGCCCGGCCGAGATCGAGGCGTGCCTAGCGGCCGGCGCCGAGCCCGCGGCCCTGTCCTACGGGAACACGATCAAGAAGCCGGCCGACATCGCGTTCGCCTGGTCGCGCGGGGTGCGGGACTTCACCACCGACGCCGAGGGCGACCTGGCCGCCTTGGCCGCGCACGCACCGGGCGCGTCGGTGTCGGTGCGGATCCTGGTGGACGGCCCGGCGTCGGCGACGCCGTTCGGGCAGAAGTTCGGCTGCGAGCCGGGCCGCGCGGCCGACCTGCTGGTGGAGGCGGACCGGCTGGGCCTGGACGCGGCCGGGATCGCCTTCCACGTCGGCTCGCAGCAGCCGGAACCGCAGGCGTGGGAGGCCGGGATCGCCGCGGCCGCGAAGATCTTCGCCGACTGCGCCGCGCGCGGGGTGCGGCTGCGGCGCCTGAACCTCGGTGGCGGTTTCGGCATCACCTACCGGCAGGCCGTGCCGTCGCTCGCCGCCTACGCCCGCACGATCCGGGCCGCGGTGGCGGCGTACTTCCCCGACGAGCCGGAGCTGCTGCTCGAACCGGGCCGGGCCGTGGTCGCCGAGGCCGGGCTGATCCGCACCGAAGTCGTGCTGGTGTCCACCCGGTTCGGGCGGCGGTGGGTCTACCTCGACATCGGCCGGTACAACGGCCTGGCCGAGACCGAGAACGAGGCCATCCCCTACCGGCTGGAGCCGCTGGACTCGCACGGTGAGCGGGGTCCCGTCGTGCTGGCCGGGCCGACGTGCGACGGTGACGACGTGCTGTACCAACGGACTCCCTACGAGCTGCCGCTGTCGCTGCGCGCCGGGGACCGGCTCGACATCCTCGACGCCGGCGCCTACACGGCGAGCTACTCGTCGGTGGCGTTCAACGGGATCCCGCCCCTGCGCACCTACTGCCTGGAAGGAGGCACCCTCGCCGATGGCACGTGAGATCGGCGCGTTCGCCGGACGGCACGTCCTGGCCGAGCTGCGCGGCATCGACCCGGGCCTGCTGGACGATCCGGCGTTCCTGCGCGACGCGCTGCGGACCGCGGTGACCGAAGCCGGGGCGACGGTCCGCGAGGTGGTCGGCCACCGGTTCGAGCCGCAGGGCGTGACGGTGCTGGCGCTGCTGGCCGAGTCGCACGCTTCGGTGCACACCTACCCGGAGATCGGGGCGGTGTTCGCGGACGTGTTCACGTGCGGGGACCAGGCGGATCCGGTGCTCGCGGTGCGCCTGCTGGCCGCCGCTTTGGGCACCGCCGAGGTGGAGATGTCGGTCGTCGAGCGCGGGGAGAAGCATGTCGCGGCAGATCGTTGAGCCCCTGGGAGCCGGGTTGTCGCGGGTGTGGGACGTGCCGGAGGTGCTGTTCGACGAGCACACCGGGTTCCAGCGGCTGCTGATCGGCCGGACGGCCCAGGGCGTGTCGCTGTTCTGCGACGACGAGCGGCAGAGCACCGAGGCGAGCCAGCTCGTCTACCACGAGGCGCTGATGGTGCCGGCGATGCTGCTGGCCGAGCGGTTGCGCAGGGTGCTGATCATCGGGTCGAGCGAGGGCGTGGCGAGCCAGCTGGCGGTGGCGTTCGGCGCGTCGCAGGTCGACCACGTCGACATCGACCGGGTGGCCGTGCGTACGTGCGCTTCGCTGCTCCCCTACGGCTACACGGCCGAGGAGCTGGAGGCCGCCGAGCGCGGCGAGGGGCCGGTGCGGGTGCACTACGCCGACGGGTTCTCGTTCGTGGAGTCGTCGCCGGGCGGGTACGACCTGGTGGTGATCGACCTGCCGGACGAGAACACCGATCCGCGGGCCCAGCACAACCGGCTCTACGGCGCGGACTTCCTGCGGCGGTGCGCCGGGTTGCTCGCGCCCGGCGGGGTGGTCTGCTGCCAGGGCGGCTGCCCGACGCTGTGGCGCAACGAGACGCTGCGGATCGCCTGGGCCCGGTTCACCGAGGTGTTCGCCACGCCGGTGTACTACGGCAGCGACGAGCACGAGTGGGCGTTCCTGTCCGGCCGCGTGGACGAGGTGGCCGACCCGGTGGGGACGATGATCGCCCACCTGGACGGCTTCACCCCGGCGACGCTGGACGCGGACACCCTGCGCGGGTCGACCGTGGTGCCCTACTCGCTCAGAGCTTGCGCCCCGCCTGGACGCGGTGCGTGACCGACCGCTCCGCGACGAACGACAGGAACGGGATGGTGCCCGCGAGCAGCACCAGGATCGTGCCCTTGATCGACCACCGCGCCTTGAGCGCCAGGTCGACCGCGAACACCAGGTAGACCATGTAGAAGATGCCGTGGCTGACACCGGCCCAGCTCATCATCCCCGGCGAGTCGAACGCGTACTTGAGGATGAAAGCCGCCGTGAGCAGCAGCAGCGCGATACCGGTGGCGTAGGCCAGCACGCGGTAGCGCAGCAGCGGTCCCCGCAGGGCCGGCGCGGCCTTCGCGGCCGGGGCGCCTTCGCGTTCGTCCGTGTCCACCATCAGGTCTGCCTTTCTAACTCTCGCGCTGGTCGCGGGCGTGCAGCTCGGCCAGGTAGCGGTTGTAGGCGGCGAGCTCGGGGTCCTCGTCCTCGGCCGGGAGCTGCCGCCGCACCCGGGGCGCCGGCACCTCGCGCACCGGCTGGTGGCCCCACTCGGCACGCGACTCCTCCGGCCGGGCGTCCTCGTCGGCCGCCTCGCGGCGCAGCTTCCAGATCCGCCACACCAGGAACGCCGGGAACACCCCGAACAGCGGCCACTGCAGCACGTAACCGAGGTTCTGGAACGAGCCGCTCGCCGATTCGAACCGGTTCCACTGCCACCAGGCCAGCCCGCAGCACACCGCGAACGCGGCGACGCACAGGACGCCGATCGCGATCCGGCGCGGCGTGAACAGACCCGTGGGCACACCACGACGCTAGCACCCGCGGGTCAGGAGACCTTGACGACCTGGGCGGCCTTGGCGTAGGCGTCGGCCAGGCCGAACACCTTCTGCGCGTAGTCGACCGAGTTGTTGTACGACAGGATCCCCGACCACCAGCCGTTCGCGCTGGCCATGTCGCGGCTGCCGACGCACAGGTACTTGGCGGCGGCGAGCGCGGCGGCGTCGATCTGCTGCGGGTTGTAGCCGCCGCCGTAGCGGGCCCACGTGCTGGGCAGGAACTGCATCGGCCCGACCGCCCGGTCGTACACCGGATCGCCGTCGAACCGGCCGCCGTCGCTGTCGCCGATCGCCTTGATGCCGGGCGAGCCGTCCAGCGGGACGCCGACGATCGCCTTCGACGGCAGCCCGTTGGCCTGCAGCACCGCGCCGCCGTACTGGCCGTGGTTGGACTCGACCCGGCCGATGCCGGCGAGCGTGGCCCAGGACAGCCGGCACTTCGGCTGCGTGGCCCGCATCTCCAGCTCGGCGTTGCCGTAGGCGACGAGCGCGCGGGCCGGGATGCCGGTGACGTCGGCGACCTGGGCCGCCCACCGCGAGAGCAGGTCCCCGCCGCCGGACTGCTGTTGCTGCTGGGGTTGTTGCTGCGGCTGGGTCTGCGCGGCGGGCGTGCCCTCGACGGTCACGCTCACCGGGGCGGCCGAACCGGGTTCGACCTGCGCCGCGGCGTTGGCCAGGTCGGGGATCTCGGTGGTGGTCTCGGTGCGGCCGGGACGGGTGACCGCGCTGGTCGTCCAGATCCCGCCGACGGCCGCGGCCAGCACCAGCACCACGACCGCGAGCCTGCCGAGCATCGCGGGCGCGGCCCGGGCGGGCCGGGCCGCGGGATCGTCACCGGTGGACACGTCCGCAGGGTCGTGCTCGATCTGCTCCGTGTCCAAGAACCTTGCCTCCCACCTGTCGCCCGCACGCTTCGCGCGCCGACGATAGGTGCGCCGGTGTCAAGCGAGCGCTAAAGCCTCACCTGACCAACGAGGCCGCGTTTCCTGACGTTACGCGGCCACGACGGTCAGCTGGCGCGCTGGCGGGCGAGCCGGGCGACGCACCAGGCCGGGGCGCTGCCGCGGCGCAGGTGCTGCAGGACCGTCATCGGGCCGAGACGACGGGACAGGTCGGACGGGGTGAGGCCGGCGGACCGGTAGTCCAGGGCGCGCTGGTCGAGCGGGCTGATGCCGGCGTCCCACCAGGCCTTGGCCTCCTCGATGTCGCCGACCATCTGCCACCAGCCGGCGGCCGCGACGAGCAGGTCGACCGGCACATCGGGCAGCCGTTCCTGCATCGCGTCCAGGTAGTCCGGGTCGGCCGACTCGACCGGCTTCCACGTGCGGGTGCCGGTGCGGGCGCGCTGGCCGGGGATCCCTGGTGGTTGCTGCGGCAGTTCGGCGAGCCAGGCGGAGGCGATCCGGTCGGCCTCCATCTCCTCGGGCGTGCGCTCAAGCTCGGACGCCCACTGGGCAATCACCGCATCCACCCCGGGATCTCCGGTCATCCCTGCCTCCTTGTGCCCCAACTGAAAGCCACCATCGAACGGCGATGATCGAAGCGATCGACCGTTTCGCCGGTGAGAACCGGCCGGTCACGCAATGTGAGCACCGTAGGGGGAATTCGGGCCGTCGCGCCAGAGGTTCCGGGCAAGGAATTCGGCGACCAGCGCGTTAATCACGGCAATCCACCCGGATGGTCGAACAGTGCCCCTCTGATGCCAGGATTGATGACTTTGCGTAGTTGTCCGCGGAACGCGCACGGCCACGGCCGGCACCGCGGCGAGGCGGTGCCGGCCGTGGCCGGATGGGGTCAGGAGAAGAGGCTGCGGACGAAGGTCACGATGGCTTCGGCACCGTCCCGGAGCCAGCCCAGCGCGCTGCGCACCACCTCGGCGGACTCGGTGGGACGGGTGATCAGGAAGAACAACACGAGCGCGACGACGGCCACGATGACGATCTTCTTGGTGTTCGCCGACATGGCCGTGTTCCCCTCGCTGCACTGGACCCGCGGGCCTGGTTCCCCCCGATCAACGGCAATCCTGCCGTCACCGGGACGTTTTCGACACCCCTTCACACGGATGGCTGGGCGTTGTGACGCTGCGTGCCCAGCCGGGACGTGTGACCACTCTAAACGATCTGTCGCACGCGCGTCAGGAGGCGATCACCCCCGCCTGCCGCAGCGCCGCGACACCGTCGGTGTCATACCCGAGTTCGGCCAGGACATCCTCGGTGTCCGCCCCCTTTTCGTGCGGTGGTTCCGGGGTGGCGGGCGGGGTGCGGTCGAACCGCGGCGCCGGGGCGGGCTGCACCACGCCACCGATCTCGACGAACGTGCCGCGCGCCGCGTTGTGCGGGTGCGCGGCCGCCTCCCACGGGCTGAGCACCGGCGTCAGGCAGGCGTCCGTGCCCTCCGCCCGCGCCACCAGCTCGTCGCGGGTGTACTTGCCGATCGCCGCCGCCAGGATCTCGCGCAGCCGCGGCCACTGGTTCCAGTCCAGGTGCACCGGCAGCTCCGCCGGGTCCAGTTCGAGCACCTGCACCAGATCGCCCCAGAACCGCATCTCGATCGCCCCGACCGCGACGTACTTGCCGTCCGCGGTCTCGTACGTGTCGTAGAACGGCGCGCCCCCGTCGAGGACGTTGCCACCCCGCTCGTTCGGCCACATCCCGGCCGACCGCATCCCGAACAGCTGCGTCATCAGCAACGCCGCGCCGTCGACCATCGCCGCGTCCACGACCTGCCCGCGCCCCGAGGTGGTCCGCTCGTGCAGCGCGGCGAGGATGCCGAACGCCAGCAGCATCCCGCCGCCGGCGAAGTCACCCACGAGGTTGAGCGGCGGCACCGGCCGCTCCCCCGCGCGCCCGATCGGTTCGAGCGCGCCCGCGACGCTGAGGTAGTTGATGTCGTGCCCGGCCGCCGACGCCAGCGGCCCGTCCTGGCCCCACCCGGTCACCCGGCCGTAGACGATCCGCGGGTTGCGCCCCTGCACGTGCTCGGGCCCCAGACCCATGCGCTCGGCCACGCCCGGGCGGAAGCCCTCGATGAACACGTCGGCCCGCTCCGCGAGCCGCAGCACGACCTCGACGCCGTCGGGGGTCTTGGTGTCCACGCCGATGGTCCGGCGCCCGCGCGTGAGCGGGTCGCCGGGCACGCCGAGGACGTCCGCGCCCGGCTTGGCCCGGTCGACCCGCACCACGTCGGCACCGAGGTCGGCCAGCAGCGTGCCCGCGAACGGCGCCGGGGCCAGGCCGGCGAGTTCGACGACCTTCAGCCCGGCGAGTGGTCCCGCCATCACAGCGTCCGCGAGATGACTTCGCGCATGATCTCGCTGGTCCCGCCGAAGATGCGGGAGATGCGCAGATCCGTCCACGCGCGGGCGATCGGGTACTCGGTCATGTAGCCGTAGCCGCCGTGCAGCTGGACGCAGTCGTCGACGACCTTGTTGGCGCGCTCGGTGGTCCACAGCTTGACCATCGCCGCGCCCTGGACGTCCAGCTCGCCCTTGAGGTGCCGTTCGACGCACTGGTCGAGGAACGCGCGCGCGACGACCGCCTCGGTGGCCGCGTCGGCGAGCTTGAACTTGCTGTTCTGGAAGTTGTAGACCGGGCGGCCGAACGCGGTGCGGCCCTTGGTGTACTCGATGGTGAGGTCGATCGCGGCCTCCATGCCTGCCACCGCCGTGACCGCGATGATCAGCCGCTCCTGCGGGAGCTGCTGCATCATCTGGATGAAGCCCTGGCCCTCCTCGCCGAGCAGGTTCGCCGCGGGCACGCGCACGTCGTCGAAGAACAGCTCGGCGGTGTCCTGGCCCTTGAGGCCGACCTTGTCCAGCACGCGGCCGCGGCGGAAGCCCGGCCGGTCGGTCTCGACGACGATCAGCGACACCCCGGCCGCGCCGGCGTCCGGATCGGTCTTGCAGGCCAGCACGACCACGTCGGCCATGCCGCCGTTGCTGATGAAGGTCTTGGCGCCGTTGATGACGTACTCGTCGCCCTCGCGCACCGCGCGGGTCTTGATGCCCTGCAGGTCGGAGCCGGTGCCCGGCTCGGTCATCCCGATCGCGCCGACCCACTCGCCGCTGGCGAGCTTGGGCAGCCACTCCTTCTTCTTCTCTTCGGTGGCGTAGTTGAGCAGGTAGTGCGCCACGATGCCGTTGTGCACGGACACGCCCCACGAGCCGTCCCCGCTGCGGGCCTGCTCCTCGTAGAGCACGGCTTCGTGCGCGAAGGTGCCGCCACCGCCGCCGTACTCCTCGGGGATCGAGATGGCGAGCAGCCCGACCTCGCCGGCCTTCGTCCACAGCTCGCGGTCGACGGACTTCTGCTGGTTCCACCGCTCCTGGTGCGGCACGAGCTCCTTCTGGCAGAACGAGCGGGCCAGTTCGCGGAACTCGCCCAGGTCCTGCGCCCAGGAACTCTTCGGTGCGGGCAACGGCATCGGTGACCTCCAGCAGTGGAAAACATTACGGACGGAATGTAAGTTCCAGGTGGAATGTACATCCGGCGGGAGCGCCGGTAAAGGAGGCGACGTGACCGCGCGGGGGCACCGCACACAGGCGCAGCGCCGGGAGCAGACCCGGACGGCCCTGCTCGACGCGACCATCGAGTGCCTGGTCGAGCTGGGGTATGCGCGCACGTCGGTGCAGGAGATCTGCGCCAGGGCGGGGGTCTCGAAAGGCGCAGCGCAGCACCATTTCGCGGACAAGGCCGAGCTGATGGCGGCCGCTGTGGCGCATCTCACGGCCCGGCGGACGGAGGCGCTGTCGGAGTCGTTCGCGGACCTGCCGAGCGGCGAGGAGGCCATCCCGGCGGCGATCGACCTGCTGTGGGCGGGTTACTCGGGCACGCTCGCCGCGGCGGCGACGGAACTGTGGATCGCGGCGCGCACGGACCCCGTCCTGCGGGCGGCGATCCGGCCGGTCGACCGGGCGCTGGGCCGGGAGACGCTGACGCAGATCCGGAACCTCGCGCCGGACCTGCCCCGGGAACGCGTGGAAACGCTGTTCTGGCTGACGGTGAACTTCACGCGAGGACTGGCGCTGGACGCCGAACTGGGCGGCGCACCCGCACGGCGAAAGCAACTACTGGAGGAGTGGAAGCGACTCGCGGTGGCCGCCTACCGGGGCGACACGGAGGCTGACTGAAGGCGAGCGGTCGCGCCGGGCGACGCCGAATCTCCACGGAACGGACCTCCGAGATGGGCAGCCTGCCGGCACCAGGCGAAACAGGCCGCGGGCGCAGCAAGCGCCTGCCGCCCCCGCGGGGGCGGCGCCGGCCACATGCCCGCCCCCGGCGGAACGGGTCCCGCGTACCGGCCCTGCACCGCGATCAGGGGTGGGCGCCGGGGAGTGAGTGGCCGGCCCGGCCCTCGCCCGGGCCGGCCGCTCACTCTTGAGACGTGTGGATCTCCGAATGTGACGTTCGCGAACGGAAAGGGTGTGCCGCCATACCGGCGGTATGCTGTACTCGCCGGTAACGTTGCCGACCAGTGCCAGGAGGGCCGATGACCAGCACCACCGCGAGCACGGGCGAGGCTTCGACGGGGCCGAACACCGTCGGCGGCATCGTCGGTGCGCCCACCGCCGCCCGGGCCGCCCAGCTCGCCCGCCGCGCCGAAGGCGGTCAGGACTCCGCCCCGGTCGAGATCACCGCCCCGTTCACCGGGCTGCCGACCGCGACCCTGCCGCAGGCCACCGACGCCGACGTGCGTGCGGTGTTCGCCGAGGCCCGCAAGGCGCAGCGCGCCTGGGCCGCCCGTCCGGCGACCGAGCGGCAGCGCGTGCTGAAGCGGCTCGGGGACCTGATCCTCGGCCGCCAGGCGGAGATCCTGAACCTGGTGCAGCTGGAGGCGGGCAAGGCACGCATCGACGCGTTCGACGAGGTCAGCGCGACGGCGCTGGTCGCGGGCTACTACGGCAAGCACAGCGCGAAGTTCCTCGCCGCCCGGCGCGCCGCCGGGGTCATCCCGGTCGCGACGAAGGCGGGCGAGATCCGGCACCCCAAGGGCGTCGTCGGGGTCATCTCGCCGTGGAACTACCCGCTCGCGCTGACCGCCATGGACGTGCTGCCCGCGCTCGCCGCCGGGAACGCGGTCGTGCAGAAGCCGGACAACCAGACCGCGTTGTCCGCGCTGTGGCTGCACGAGCTGGCCGAGGAGGCCGGGCTGCCGTCGGGCGTGTGGCGGATCGTGCTGGGGCGGGGCTCGCGCATCGGCGACGCGCTCGTCGAGGAGTCGGACTACCTGTGCTTCACCGGGTCGACGCCGACGGGCAAGGCGCTGGCGGAGAAGGTCGCGAAGCGGCTCACCGGCTACTCGCTGGAGCTGGGCGGCAAGAACCCGATGATCGTCCTGCCGGACGCGAACGTCGCCAAGGCCGCGGCGGGCGCCGTCTCGGCGTGCTTCTCCTCGGCGGGGCAGTTGTGCGTGTCGGTGGAGCGGATCTACGTGCACGAGAACATCCGCGCGGAGTTCACCCAAGCGTTCGTGGCGCGGACGAAGGCGTTGAAGCTGGGCGCCGAGCTCGGGTTCGGCGCGGACATGGGTTCGCTGACGAGCGCCGCCCAGCTGGCGGAGGTGAGCGCCCACGTGGAGGACGCGCGCGCCAAGGGGGCGACGATCCTCACCGGCGGCCGGGCCCGCCCCGATCTGGGGCCGCTGTTCTACGAGCCGACGGTGCTGACGGACGTGACCGAGGACGTGGCGCTGTTCCGGGAGGAGACGTTCGGCCCGGTGGTGTCGATCTACGGCTACACGGACCTGGACGAGGCGATCGAGCGCGCGAACGACACCGAGTACGGCCTGAACGCGAGCGTGTGGTCCGGCAGCGCGGCGGCGGGATGGGCGGTGGCGTCCCGGTTGAAGGCCGGGACGGTCAACGTGAACGAGGGCTACGCCGCCACTTTCGGGACCGTCGGGCTGCCCATGGGAGGCATGAAGGAAAGCGGCTTCGGGCGGCGCAATGGCAAGGAAGGGCTGCTGAAGTACACGGAGGCGCAGTCGATCGCCGTGCAGCGCGGCATCCGGCTGCGGCCGCCGCGGGTGGTGCCGGGGAAGGTCTGGGCCCGGGGGATGACGGTGGGGCTTCGGTTGCTGGGCAAGCTGCCGGGCCGCTGATTCTCCTTGTGCAGAAGCGTTCGGCCGACGTGAGGCGCTTCCACCCGCGGGGCGGGGACTGTTGTCGGCTCACCTCGGGTGGGTGGTCGCTGGGGTCACCGCCGGCGCGTCAAGTCAGCAGGCCCCTGTCGTAGGCGATGGCTACCGCTTCGGCTCTCCGGCTGGCTCCCAGTTTCGCCATCACGCGGGACAGGTGAACGCTCACCGTTTTCTCGCTGATGTACAGCTCTTCGCCGACCTGTCGGTTCGTTCGGCCCAGCGCCACTCGTTCCAGGACGGCTCGTTCGCGTTCGGTCAGCGGGTCGATCGTGGGACGGGTGGCCGGTTTCGGCTCCACGCCCGGGATCTCGATGCGGGCTCGCCGCGCGACCTCCCGCACCGCGTCGCGGAGGGGTTCGGCTCGCAGGCGGTCGGCGACGTCGTGGGCGGCCAGCAGTTCCTTCGCGGCCAGGCCCGCGTCGCCCTGGGCGGCCAACAGCGCTTCCGCGTGGTGCCAGCGGCAGATCGCCTGTTCGTACACCGCCCCGTAGTCGAACGCGGCCACCGCCGCGGCCCACAGCGCCGGGTCGGCCGGGCCCTCCAGTCCGCTCGCGGCGGCTTCGGCTCGCGCCAGCCACGCTCGCGCCTCCGGGCCGAGCGTCTGGGCCCGCGGCTTGCCGTTCTCGCCGGCGTACCGGACGTGCTCGATGAGCTTCCGGCCCGCGATGACCGCCTGCTCGGCCACGCCGTGGTCACCACGCTTCCGGGCGCTCACCGCCCACGCCGTGGCCGCCTCGACCCCCAGTGCGCCGAGGCGGACGGTGCCGAGCAGGTACCCCTCGTCGAACGACAGCAGGAACTCGGTGACCTTCCGCACCCACGCGATCGCCTGCTCGTACTCGCCTTCCCACAACGCCAGTTCGGCGCCCGTCGCGCCGCTCACGACCGCCGTCAGCGGCTCGGCCCGCCAGTGCGGACGCAACTCCCCCAGGTACTTCCGCGCGGTGTCCACCCGGCCCCGCGCGACCGCGAACGGCAGCCAGGACGACGTCATCCGCGCCGCCAGCACACTCGACACACCCCGGGCCGGCGCGTTCGTGCTCGCCATCGCCGGCCAATCGCCGGTGAGATACCGCAGCGTCAGGTGCCGCGCGCGCATCTCCAGCCCGTAGATGCTCCACGTCAGCCCGGTCTGCTCGGCCCGCTCGATGCCGCGCTGGTAGATGTCCATCGCCGGGCCGTACTCGCCCAGGTCCTCGTAGCTGAACGCGAGGAAGCAGAGGGCGCGCAGCTCGACGTTCAGCGCGCCGGAGTCGCGGGCCTTGTTCTCGGCCTCGCGAAGACGCTCGCGCGCCTCGCCCGGCTTGCCCGCGCCGTCGGCCAGCGCGCCCAGCGTCACCAGGGCCGCGGCCTCCGCACCCGTGGCGCCGACAGCCTGCGCGTCGGCGACCGCGGCGTGCGCGTTCCACTGCGAGTCCTCGTGCGTGCCGGCGCTGCGCAGGATCGCGGCCCGGGTGGCCAGCACCCACGCCCGCGTCTTGCTCGGCTCGCCCTCCGCGACCAGCTCCCACGCCCGGTTGATGGCGTTCAGTGCCTCGTGCAGCGTCCCCTCGGCGTTGAGCAGCGCCTCGGCGAGCCGTCGCCACGCCTTGGCCGCCTTCTCCCGTGGCACCCCGTACAGGTTCTGCACCGACGACCGGGCGTAGGCGATCGCGCGCTCCGGCTCCCCCGAGGTGCCCGCGAAGTAGGACGCCTCCTGCAGCAGCCGCAGCTCGCTGATGTCGGCAGGCCGGTCCTCCTTCGGCACCGCGTCCCAGATCTCCAGCGCCTGCTCGGTGTGCCGCAGCGCCGCACCGGGCGCGCCCAGCCGCTCGGCCTCGTCGGCGGCCTGCAGCAACGCGGCCAGCGCCGTCTTCAGGTCCCGGCTGCGCAGGCTGTGGTACGCGAGCTTCGCGTCGTGGCCGCGGCCCTGCGGGATGCGGCGGATGCGTTCGGCGTAGGCCGCGTGCATCCGGACCCGCTCCCCGGGCAGCAGGTCCCCGTACACCGCTTCCTGCAGCAACGCGTGCCGGAACGTGTAGGCGCCCCGCTCGATGACCAGCACGTGGTGGTGCACCGCTTCACGCAGCGCCTCGTCCAGCTCCAGCTCACCCAGCCCGGTGACCTCGGCCAGCGCCGCGTGCGCCACCGAGTCACCGGCCGCCGAGATCGTCCGGACCACCCGCCGGGCCTCGGGCGAGAGCCGTTCCAGCCGGGACAGCAGCACCTCGGCCAGCCCCGCAGGCAGGTCCTCGCAGTCCACCCCCGCGGCCATCAGCTCCTCGGCGAAGAACGGGTTGCCCTCCGACCGCTCCGCGACCCATCCGACGATCTCGGGCGACACCGGCCCGTCGGCCAGCGCCTCGACGAACGCCCGTGCTTCCGCCGTGCCGAACGGCCGCAGCTCGATCTGCTCGACCGCGGGCAGGCGGACCAGCTCCACCAGCATCGCCCGCAGCGGGTGCCGCCGGTACACGTCCTCCTCCCGGTAGCTGCCGACCACCAGCAACCGCTGCCCCCGCAGCCGGTTGAGCAGGAACGACAGCAGGTTCCGGCTGGACGAATCGGCCCAGTGCAGGTCCTCCAGCACGAGCAGCACCGGCCGGTGCGCGGCGACCTGCGTCAGGACGCCCAGCACCGCGTCGAACAGCTGCAGCTGCCCGAGGTCCTGCTCCGGGCGCACCCGGTACGGCACGTCCCGCTCACCGGAGGTGTCCGGCACCAGGTGGTCACCGCTCACCAACGGCGGCGTGGCCCCCTGTGGCAGCAGCCGCGCGAGCGCCGGCCGGACCCGGACGGCCTCGGCGACCTCGGGATCGTCGTCCAGGCTCAGCGGCGACAACGCCTCGGCGAACGGCAGGTAGGGCAGGCCGCCTTCCCGCACGTCCAGGCAGCGCCCGCTGAGCACGAGCGCACCGCGGGACGCGGCGTGCTCGGCCAGCTCGGTGAGCAGCCGGGTCTTGCCCACCCCGGCGTCACCCGATACGAGGACCGCGCCCGCCTCACCCCGCTCGGCGGCGGCGAAGGCGGCACGCAGCCGTCGCATCTCGTCGGCACGGGCGACCAGTGGGATTCCGGAACCTAGGCGGGGCACGACCATCATTCTGTCGCACTCCACCGACAAAACCGGCACACTTTTCACCGTGGGCGGACCCACACCCGCCCCCTACCGGGCCTGTACCAGCTCGGCCGCGCTCGGACGGCGCTGCTCCGGCACGCGGACCCCGGCCTTGTTCCTGGCCCGCCCGAACCAGCGGGGGCCGGGCCGGCTCGCCTTCTCCAGCTGCTCCCGGCGGTAGGCCACCTCGGCCATGACTGCGTCGAACATCAACTCGTTGCGCATCGGGAGTTCCCTCTTCCGGCTCTCTCAGTTCCTCGTGTGAACCTCAGAGTCGTCCTGAGGGCCGCCTCCCGGCATCGGACGATCACCTCGTCCCGGACGCGAAACGACCCCTTACCCCGCCTCATCCCCTGCTCGGCGGCGTAAGGGGTCGTCCGTTCGGCTTACCTCAGGCGCGGTCGAGCGCGCCGACGGCGCGGAGCAGGCCGCGCCAGCTGTCGGCGGACACGTGCAGCTCGCCCGCGCCGGGATTCTTGGAATCGCGGACGCCGACACCTCCGGTGATCATCGCGACCTCGACGCAGTCGTTCCCGCCACCGCTGTGGCTGCTCTTGCGCCACACCGGGGCAAATCGCTCCACATGGGACATTTCTCCCCGCTCCTCACTTCCCAGGCACACGTTGGGTACGGCTCACCGGCAACCGTTATCCGGAAAAACGTTCGGCGGCCGCGGCGATCACCTCGACCGAGTCGTCCGGTTTCAGAGCCGTCGCACGCAAATGATCGAACATGAGGATATAGCGGCGCACATCGGGGGGCAGCTCGAGGAAAAAACCACCCGAAGTGCTGTCCACGTACACCACATCGGGGTCGGCCTGCTCCGGGAATCCGAGGATCAGGAACGGTCCCTCCATCCCCGGGTGGGCGCCCGCCCCGAACGGGACCACCTGGATGGTGACGTGCGGCAGCTGCGCGACAGCCAGCAGCCGTTCGGCCTGGTGCGCCATCACCTCCGGCCCGCCGACGACGCGGTGCAGCACCGCCTCGTCGATGACGGCCCAGTACTCGGGCGGGTTCGGGTCGGTCAGCAGCTGCTGGCGGGCGGTGCGGGCGGCGACCCGGCGCTGGATGTCGGACTCCCCGGCGTCCGGCCGCATGGCGCGGATGACCGCGCGCGCGTACGGCTCGGTCTGCAGCAGGCCGGGCACGAGCAGCGCCTGGAACGCCCGCAGCGAGCTGGCGTCGGCCTCCAGCCCGACGAAGGTGCCGGTGAAGACCTCCTTGTAGGCCTGCCACCAGCCCGGTTTGCGGGCCTCGCGGGCGAGCTGGACGAGCGCTTCCCGCTCGTCACCGGTCATGCCGTACAGCTCCAGCATGTCGCGCGCGTCGCGTGGCGTGACGCCGACGTGGCCGGTCTCGATGCGGCTGATCTTCGACGCGGAACACTCGAGCTTCTCGGCGACCTCGTCGATCGTGAGGTCCGCGGCCTCACGCAACCGGCGCAGTTCACTCGCCAGCCGCCGCCGGCGAATCGTAGGACCCTGACCCCGACTCATGTCCGCTCCTCCACTCCGGCCCGCGCATTCCCCCCGGCGGCTCGTGGACAACCCGTTCCATCTAACCAGCAGAATCCGAAAACCCAGCCGGGGCAGCTCACCCCGTTGAGGTATCTTCGGCGGTTAGCGGTCTGCAAATTGCATAATGCCGCGGTAATCTTGCCCGCGCGAACTGAACTTCCCCAGGAGGCGGCGTGCTCGACCGCGACACCATCGTCGGTCCACTGCAGACGTCCGTGCAGCGCCGGCTGGACGATCTCAGCCGATCGGTGGATCTCGCCGGCTCCGCCCACGAGGTCGACCTCGCCGCCCGGGAGATCCCGCTGCTGGTGGAAGCGTTGCGTGCCACGCTGGCCACGCACGCCCCGGACGCGCGCGGCCACTGCCCGGTCTGCCGCGGCCGCGTGTCGCGGCTGTTCTTCCGCCGCCGCGGGCGGACGCCGTGCCGCGCCTACCTCGCGGCGCAGCTCAGCCTGGGCCCGGGGATCGAGGACGTGGTGCGGCCACGGACGAAGCACCTCCGGCGCCGGCGGGCAGCTTCGCTGAGCCCACTGGGCTGAGGGGCGCGCGGCCGTCGGAGGTGGGATCGAGGCGGCCCCGCTGACCGGCCGACGCGGGAAGGATCACTTTCAGCGCGCACCAGCTCAGCGCAGCCGGGGCACCTCCGGCGATGGCCGGGTGCGCCAGCCTGGTCCGGCCCCTTCGCGGCGGCTCGGTGCGCGCTCGGTGGGGCCTCACACGCCTGCGGTGCCAGCCTCAGTCTCGCTGCGAGGATTGGCCGTCGGGCGGCACGACCCTCAGCAAACCCTCCTGCACGACCGTCGCGATGAGGTGGCCCTCCCGGCTGAAGAAGCGGCCCGTGGCCAGCCCGCGGCCGCCCGAGGCCGACGGGGACTCCGTGTCGTACAGGAACCACTCGTCGGCTCGGAAGGGGCGGTGGAACCACAGCGCGTGGTCCAGGCTGGCGCCCAGCACGCGGTCCAGGTCCCAGTACACGCCGTGCCTCGCCAGGGGCGAGTCGAGCAGGGTCATGTCCGACGCGTAGGTCAGGACGCACACGTGCAGCAGCTGGTCGTCCGGCAGCACGCCGTCCGCGCGCATCCACACCTGGTTGCGGCCCGGCCGCTCGCCGGTCTGCCGGGTCACCCACGGCGGGTCGTTGACGTACCGGATGTCGATCGGCCGGGGACGTTTGCGCACGTCCGGCAGCGCCTGCGGGAACTCGGCGAGCCGTTCGGCGTACGTCGGCAGCGTCTCCGGCTCCGGGACGTCCGGCATCGCGTCCGCGTGCTCCAGCCCCGGCTCCACCTTCTGGAACGACGCGGACAACGCGAAGATCGCCTTGCCGTGCTGCACCGCCACCACGCGGCGCGTGGTGAACGACCGTCCGTCGCGGATGCGGTCGACCTCGTACACGATCGGCACCCGCGGGTCACCCCCGCGGATGAAATACGCGTGCAGCGAGTGCACCCTCCGCTCCGGCGGCACGGTCCGCCCGGCGGCGACCAGCGCCTGCCCGGCCACCTGCCCGCCGAACACCCGAACCGGCGAGTGCGGCGGGCTGACCCCGCGGAAGATGTCCTCCTCGATGCGCTCCAGGTCGAGCAGCGCGACGAGGTTGTCGAGGACGGCCTGCCCGCCGGCGCCTTCCTGGACGTCCAGTCCCGCGGCAGCGTCCCGAGCCAGCTCAGTCATGCGGAGAAGCCTACGGGGCACCCCTCAGGCGTGGTCGTCCTCACCGAGCTTGTGCACGCGGATCAGGTTGGTCGACCCGACGGTCCCCGGCGGGGAACCGGCCACGATCACCACCAGGTCGCCGTCCTGGTAGCGCCCGGTCTCCAGCATCGCGCGGTCGACCTGCTTGATCATGCGGTCGGTCGAGTCCACCGACGGCACCAGCTCGGTGTGGGTGCCCCAGGTCAGCGCCAGCTGGCTGCGCACGCTCTCCTCCGGCGTGAACGCCAGCAGCGGCAGCCGCGTGTGCAGCCGGGCCAGACGGCGGACCGTGTCACCCGACTGGGTGAACGCGACCAGCGCCTTGGCGTTGAGCCGCTCGCCGATGTCCTTCGCCGCGTAGGAGATGACGCCCCGCTTCGTCCGCGGCACGTGCGACAGCGGCGGCACGGCCGGGGTGTCGGCCTCGACGGCCTCCACGATCCGCGACATGGTCTGCACGGTCTCGATCGGGTAGCGGCCCACGCTCGTCTCACCGGAGAGCATGACCGCGTCCGCGCCGTCGAGCACCGCGTTGGCCACGTCGGAGGCCTCGGCGCGGGTCGGGCGCGAGTTGTTGATCATCGAGTCGAGCATCTGCGTGGCGACGATGACCGGCTTGGCGTTCTCCCGGGCGATCTGGATCGCCCGCTTCTGCACCAGCGGCACCTGCTCCAGCGGCAGCTCGACGCCCAGGTCACCACGGGCGACCATGACGCCGTCGAAGGCCAGCACGATCGCCTCGAGGTTGTAGACCGCCTCGGGCTTCTCCAGCTTCGCGATGACCGGGCGGCGGCCCTTGCCCACGCGGTCCATCACCTGGTGGACCAGGTCGATGTCGGCGGGCGAGCGGACGAAGGACAGCGCGATGAAGTCGGCACCCAGTTCGAGCGCGAACTCCAGGTCCTCGACGTCCTTGTCCGACAGCGCCGGCACGGAGACGTCCATGCCGGGCAGCGAGACGCCCTTGTTGTTGCTGACCGGGCCGCCCTCGGTGACCTCGCACACCACGTCCGGGCCCTCGACGCCCTTCACGACCAGGCCGACCTTGCCGTCGTCGACGAGCAGGCGGTCGCCCGGCTTGGCGTCCTTGGCCAGGCCCTTGTAGGTGGTCGAGACCCGGTCGTGGGTGCCGGCGACGTCCTCCACGGTGATGCACACGACGTCACCGGTGCGCCATTCGACCGGGCCGCCCGCGAAGGTGCCGAGCCGGATCTTCGGGCCCTGCAGGTCGGCGAGGATGCCGACCGCGCGCCCGGTTTCGGCGGCGGCCTCCCGGATCAGGTCGTACACCTGCTTGTGGTCGCCGTGGCTGCCGTGGCTGAAGTTCAGCCGCGCCACGTCCATCCCGGCGTCGACAAGGGCTCTCACCTTGTCCGCGGTGGCGGTCGCGGGGCCCATAGTACAAACGATCTTCGCGCGTCGGCTCACGTCCCAATAGCGTAGTCGCTTACCCCGCGCACGTCTGTACCGATCTCTCGAACGGTTCAGGAAACGTTCACCAGTGAGCCGCGTCACGGCTGCTCAGAGGCCGGACAACGGGATCGGAGCCGAGTTCACCCGAACCGGGGAGGTCAGCGGCGGGGCTTCTCGCTGACGCCGACGTGGTCGCGTGCCCACTCGTTGAACGGGCGGACCTGCCGCCAGGCCTTGCGGACCCGGTCCAGGCACGCGCGCTCGTGCAGGGTGTCGTCCGGGTCCCAGGACTTCACGGCGTACAGGGAGCGGTGCTTGAGCAGCTCCAGCCGCGGGTGGTCGTCGGGGTAGCCGCGGGGCTTGGTCTTCATCGCGTCGCCGGTGACGGTCCAGCCGGCGCGGCGCAGCTTCGCCAGGATGTCCTCCAGCGCCTTGCCGTGGATGTCGGTGTCGACCGCCTGCCGGAAGCGGGCCAGCTGGTCGGACTGGAGGTGGAAGCAGCCGCCGCCGACGCGCATCCCCGCCGACGAGACCTCCACGTAGTAGGCGCCGCCGCCGCGGCCCTGCTCGATGACGCCGCCGCAGTGCGTCTTGTACGGGGTCTTGTCGTTCGAGAAGCGCACGTCGCGGTAGGGGCGGAAGACCTTGCCCTCGCCGAAGCCCGGGCCGAACTCCGGGGTGAGCTCGGCGAGCAGCGCCTCCATCGGGCCGCGCACGTCGGACCGGTAGATCTCGACGTGGTCCTCCCAGTACGGCTTGGAGTTGTCGGCGCTCAGGCCGTCGTAGAACTCGACCGCGTGCTCTCCGAATCCGGCGAACTTCGTCACCGCGCCACGATAATCCCCGGCACCGGCACCCCCGGCCGGGTCCGCCACGGGGACGGACCCGGCCGGGCGGGCTCAGGAGTTCATCGCGGTGATGAGCTCGCCGTCGGCGGTGTCGCCGGACAGCTCCCAGAAGAACGCGCCGCCCAGGCCCTGGCTCTTGGCGTAGCTCATCTTCCCGGCGATGGTCGCCGGGGTGTCGTAGCTCCACCACTCCGAGCCGCACTTGGCGTAGGCGGTTCCGGCGATCGTCCCGGTGGACGGGCAGCGCGCCTTGAGGATCTTGTAGTCCTCGACGCCCTGCTCGTACTTGCCCGGCGCCGGGCCGGTCGCGCTGCCGCCCGGGGCCGCCTGGGTGACGCCGGTCCAGCCGCGGCCGTAGAACCCGATGCCCAGCAGCAGCTTGCTCGCCGGCACCCCCTTCGACCTCAGCTTCTGGATCGCCGCGTCCGAGTGGAAGCCGGCGACCGGGATGCCGTCGTAGGAGGTCAGCGGCGAATGCGGCGCGGTCGGGCCGGCCGGGGTGAAGCCGCCGAAGTAGTCGTAGGTCATCACGTTGTACCAGTCGACGTAGCGCGCCGCGCCGCCGTAGTCCGCCGCGTCGATCTTGCCGCCGGACGACCCGTCCGCGGTGATCGCGGCTGTCACCAGCTGGCCGCCGAAGCGCGATCGCAGCGCGGACATCAGGGCCGGGAACGCGCCCGCGCCGCTGGTGTCGCAGGTGGC
Organism: Amycolatopsis thermalba; assembly: GCF_003385215.1. Taxonomy (GTDB): domain Bacteria; phylum Actinomycetota; class Actinomycetes; order Mycobacteriales; family Pseudonocardiaceae; genus Amycolatopsis_E; species Amycolatopsis_E thermalba. Next base: position 73,717 of record NZ_PQHW01000011.1, read on the forward strand.
GCCGCAGGCGTTCGGGTACTCCCAGTCGATGTCGATGCCGTCGAACACGCCCGCCCAGCGCGGGTCGTTGACCAGGCGGTAGCAGGACTCGGCGAACGCGGCCGGGTTCCGCGCGGCCTGGCCGAACCCGCCGGACCAGTTCCAGCCGCCGAAGGACCACAGCACCTTCAGGTTCGGGTACATCTGCTTGAGCTTGCGCAGCTGCCCGAAGTTGCCGCGCAGCGCGCCGGCGTCCCACGTGTCGGCCACACCGTCGACGCTGGTGGCGGCCGAGTAGGCCATGTCGTAGGCGGCGTAGCCGTCGCCCACGGCGCACTGGCCGTTGGTGACGTTGCCGAACGAGTAGTTGATGTGGGTCAGCTTGGCCGCCGACCCGCTGGTGTGGATGTTCTTGACGTAGTACGCCCGGTCGTAGACGCCCCACTCGGCGAAGTAGCCGAGCAGCTTGCCCACGGGCGCCGCGGTCGCGGCGGGCGGTGCGGCGGTGATCGTCATCAGGACCGCGGCGAACAGTCCGCCGAGTGCGAGGCCGAGTCTGCGCATGATGCCTCCCTGAGGGCCGGAGGGGACACCTGCGACGGTAGGAGGTCTGAACCAATCCGACAATGGTTCAGACCACTGAACACGACGAAAGTAGGGGCGCGGCGGTCGTCCGCCGCGCCCCGCGCGATCAGCCGAAGAAGACCTCGGCCTCCTCGTAGCGCTCCGGCGGCACGGTCTTCAGCTCGGCGGTCGCCTCGGCGAGCTTGACCCGGACGATGTCGGTGCCGCGCAGGGCGACCATCGTGCCGAAGTCGCCGTCGGCGACCGCGTCCACGGCGTGCAGGCCGAAGCGGGTCGCCAGCACCCGGTCGTAGGCCGTCGGCGTGCCGCCGCGCTGGGTGTGCCCGAGCACCACCGCGCGCGACTCCTTGCCGGTGCGCGCCGCGATCTCGTCGGCCAGCCAGGTGCCCACGCCGCCGAGCTGAACGTGCCCGAACGCGTCCTTCTCCCCGGTCTTGAGCACCTCGGCGCCGCCCTCCGGCACCGCGCCCTCGGCCACCACGATGATCGGCGCGTACATCTTCTCGAAGCGGCGCTCGACCCACTCCACGACCTGCTCGACGGAGAACGGCCGCTCCGGCACCAGGATGACGTTGGCGCCACCGGCCAGGCCGGCGTGCAGCGCGATCCAGCCCGCGTGGCGGCCCATGACCTCGACGACCATCGCGCGGTAATGCGATTCGGCGGTGGTGCGCAGCCGGTCGATCGACTCGGTGGCGATGTGCACCGCGGTGTCGAAGCCGAACGTGTAGTCGGTGGCGGCGAGGTCGTTGTCGATCGTCTTGGGCACGCCGACCACGCCGACGCCGTCGTCGGTCAGCTTCTTGGCGACCCCGAGGGTGTCCTCGCCGCCGATCGCGATGAGCGCGTCCACGCCCTGCTCGGCGAGGACGGACTTGATCCGCTGCACGCCGTCCTCCTCCTTGTACGGGTTGGTGCGCGAGGAGCCGAGGATGGTGCCGCCGCGGTTGAGGATCTCCTCGACGTCGGCGAGGCCGAGCGGCCGGCTGTCGCCGGTCAGCGGGCCGCGCCAGCCGGAGCGGAAGCCGACGACCTCCCACCCGTGCGTCTCGATGCCCTTGCGGACCACCGCGCGGATCACCGCGTTGAGCCCGGGGCAGTCGCCGCCACCGGTCAGCACGCCGACACGCATCTGATCAGACCTCCGAAAAGTTGTGCTGGTCACACCTGGCGATCGCCAGAGTAGCGGTAGTCACCCTTGATCGGTAAAGCGGCGGGAGCGGGTGCTAGGGTGTCGGACGTGCAGCGCTATTTCTGGTTTAGCGGGCCGGCCCTGGGTGGGCCAGCCGGCGGCCTCGCTGCGCGCTGACCTTCCACCCTGGAGCCGGAGATCGACCGGCTCGTCAGGGACTCGTGCGGGCCGGTCACCGAAAGGAAACCCCCGTACATGTCTCTCAGCGCAGGCCCCGCGGACGTCACCGAAGGCCTCGACAACCAGCGCACCCTCGGCGTCAGCCCGTTGATCTCGCCCGCCCTGCTGCGGCAGGAGCTGCCGGTGGACGCGGCGATCGCCAAGACCGTCGCGCAGGGCCGGGCCGCCGCCGTCGACATCCTGAACGGCGACGACGACCGGCTGATCGTGGTCGTCGGCCCGTGCTCGGTGCACGACCCCGCGGCCGCCCTCGACTACGCCCACCGCCTGGCCGAGCACGCTGCCGGCCTGCGCGACGAGCTGCACGTGATCATGCGGGTGTACTTCGAGAAGCCGCGCACCACGCTGGGCTGGAAGGGCCTGATCAACGACCCGGACCTGGACGGCAGCTACGCCGTCAACAAGGGCCTGCGGATGGCGCGCAAGCTGCTGCTGGACATCTCGGCGCTGGGCCTGCCGGTCGGGTGCGAGTTCCTGGACCCGATCACGCCGCAGTTCATCGCCGACACCGTGAGCTGGGGGTCGATCGGCGCCCGGACCGCGGCCAGCCAGGTGCACCGCCAGCTGTGCAGCGCGCTGTCCATGCCGGTCGGGATCAAGAACTCCACCGAGGGCGACGTGCAGGTGGCGGTGGACGCGACCCGCGCGGCCGCGGCGAGCCACGTGTTCGCCGGGATCAACAACGACGGCCTGGCGGCGCTGTTCACCACGGCCGGCAACCCGGACTGCCACGTCATCCTGCGCGGCGGCTCCGCCGGGCCGAACTACGACGCGGCGACGGTGGCCGACACCCTCGCGCGGCAGGCGAAGGCGGGGCTGCCGGAGCGGGTGATCATCGACGCGAGCCACGGCAACAGCGGCAAGGACCACGTGCGGCAGGGCGTGGTGGCCGGGGAGATCGCGGACCGGATCGCCGCCGGGGAGCGCGGGATCGCCGGGATCATGCTGGAGAGCTTCCTCGAGGCCGGGCGGCAGGATCTCGTGCTGGGGCGGGCCGGGGAGCTGGCGTACGGGCAGTCGATCACCGATGCTTGCCTGGATTGGCGGAGCACTGGGGAGCTGCTGGACCGGCTGGCTTCCGCTGTGGCTGCGCGGCGGTAGGGCGCTACGCGGGTTTCTCAATCGCCGGCTTCGCTTCGCTACGCCCCGATTGGTGCCCTCCCGAACCCGATCTTTCAGTGTTCGGTTGCCGAGAAGTCGCGTCAAGGCGGGAAAGCATGCCTTGACCCGACTGCTCGGCAACCGATTTGGCTGGGGATCGGGTTGCGGGAGAGGGGTGGCTCGGGCGGTTGGTGCTTTGCGTTGCCGGGTGGCGGTCGGGTGGTGGGGTTGGTCAGGCGGGGTAGCCCTTGCGGCGTCGTACCTCGTCGATGATGCGCCAGCGCTCCAGGTTGAAGCGGGCGTCGGCCAGGGCGTCGTGCGCGTTTTGCGGGGGTAGGGGCAGCTTGGGCTTGCCCACGTCCTCCCACCGCTGCCTCAGGTCGCGCGTGAACCGGGGCAGCTGGCGCGGCAGCTCGGGCATCGTGCCCCACAGCTGGGCCAGCGCGACGTGATCGTAAGCCGCGTACCAGGCCCACAGCTCGATCCCGCCGGGCGGGCGCCCGAAGAACTCCAGCAGGTCTTCCCGGATCCGGGCCCGGCTGCGCCACGCCTGGTCCGCCGGCGAGGGCAGCTTCGGCAGGACGTTCTCGCGCACCCACGGGCCGGCCTTGGCGGGGTCGAAGTCGGTGGAGACGGCGTAGAACTCGCGTCCCCGCTCATCCACGACACCGATCGACACCAGGTCGATCGTCACGCCGTCCTCGATGAATTCGGTGTCGTAGAAAAACCGCACCGGAGCACCTTAGACAGGCGCCTAGCCGGCCTTGGTCTGCGGTACCCGGTCGACGTCGGGCACGCCACTCTGCGCCGGCACCACCGCGCGCACCCCGGCGGCCTCGGCGGCCATCAGTTCCTTGGCCCTGGCCGCGTAGATGTCGACGTACTCCTGGCCGGACAGCTCCATCAACGCGTACATGATCTCGTCGGTGATGGACCGCTCGACGAACCGGTCCCCGGACAGGCCCGCGTACCGCGAGAAGTCCAGCGGCTTGCCGAACCGGATCTCCAGCCGGCGCGGGATCCACATCTTGGAACCGATCGGGTTGACCTTGTCGGTGCCGATCATGGCGACCGGGATGACCGGGACACCGGCCTCCAGCGCGACGCGGGCGACACCGGTCTTGCCCTTGTAGAGGCGGCCGTCCGGCGAGCGGGTGCCCTCCGGGTAGATGCCGAGCAGGTTGCCCTCACGCAGCAGCCGGATCGCGGTGTCCAGCGCCGCCTGCGCGGCCGAGCCGCCGGAGCGGTCGATCGGGATCTGGCCCGCGCCGGTGAAGAACCACTTCTTGAGGGTGCCCTTGACGCCCTTCTCGGTGAAGTACTCCTGCTTCGCCGGGAAGGTGACGCGGCGCTTGACGCGCAGCGGCATGAAGAACGAGTCGGCGACCGCGAGGTGGTTGCTCGCGAGGATGGCGCCCCCGGTGTCGGGGACGTTCTCCACCCCGGTCACCTTCGTGGGCCACAGGAGCCGGAGCACCGGCCCGAGCAGCACGTACTTCAGCAACCGGTACAGCACGCGACGTGCCCTCCTACCTGCCCGAACAGCCTGCCGCGTCCAGGGTAGGAAACGGCGTCCAACCGCACAACGGCCGCACCCGCAGTGGGCGGGAGGTCACAGCCGGGGGACGGCGCGCGACGGGCGGTCCCGGAGCGGGCCGGGGCATGCGACGATGGGGCCGCGTTCGGAGGAGAGGGGCGGATGCCATGCCTGTGCTCGCCGGTGCGGAACCGTTCGCGCACACCGGTTCGGCCGAGGTCGGGGTGCTGCTGTGCCACGGCTTCACCGGCACGCCGCAGAGCCTGCGGGGCTGGGCCGAGCACCTGGCCGCGCGGGAGTTCACCGTGCGGCTGCCGCGCCTGCCCGGCCACGGCACGACGTGGCAGGAGATGAACAAGACCGGCTGGCCCGAGTGGTACGGCGCGGTCGAGCGCGAGTTCCTCGACCTGCGGGAGCGCTGCCGGTCGGTGTTCGTGTTCGGTCAGTCGATGGGCGGGACGCTCGCGCTGCGGCTGGCCCAGCAGCACGGGGACGCGGTCGCCGGGCTGGTGCTGGTCAACCCGTCCGTCACGCGGCTGAGCTGGGACACCAAGCTGCTGCCCGTGCTGTCGCGGGTGGTGCCGTGGTCGCGCGGCGTCGCCAACGACATCGCCAAGCCGGGCGTCACCGAGCTGGCCTACGACCGGGTTCCGGTGCGGGCGGCGGCGAGCCTGGCCCGGCTGTGGAAGCTCGTGCGGGCCGACCTGCCCCGGGTGACGCAGCCGCTCCTCCTGCTGCACTCGCTCGTTGACCACGTCGTGGAACCCGAGAACGCGCGCATCGTGCTGTCCGGCGTGCGCAGCCGGGACGTGACGGAAGTGGTGCTGGAGAAGAGTTTCCACGTCGCGACCCTGGACCACGACGCGCCGCTCATCTTCCGGCGTAGTGTCGAGTTCGTGGAAGCGGTCCGTGACCCGGGGCAGGTGGGGGCCCGATGAACTCACGCGTTCCCGATCCCGAGGACGTCGACGCCACCTTCGCGGCGATCGTCGCGGACCTGCGGGCCGAGGGGGTCGGCCTGATCGACGACGAGGCCGAGCGGACGCCCGCGCGGCCCGAAGCGGCCGAGCCGGAGAAACCCGCGGAGCCGGAGAAACCGGTCGCCGACGCGGGCTGGCGCGGTGGCGGCACCCCGTGGGAGGACACCGTGCTGGGCGACGACCCGGCCGGGGACGACGAGCACTACGTGCCGCCGGAGCCGCCGCCGTTGCCGCGGCCGGGCAAGGGCGCTTTCGTCGTGCTGCTGTTCTTCGTCGCCGGGCTGCTGTTGCTGATCGTGCCCGGGGTGGTCGGCGTGAGCACCACCGTCGCGACCCCGCTCGGGATCCTGGCGCTGGCGACCGCGATCGCGTTGCTGCTGCTGCGGGTCAAGCAGGGCCCGCCGGACGGCGACGGGGCGCAGGTGTGACGCGGGTCGTCGTCGCTCCGGACAAGTTCAAGGGCTCCCTGCCCGCCGAAGCGGTGGCCGCCGCGATCGCGGCCGGGCTGCGGCGCGGGCGTCCCGGGGCCGAGGTGCTGGAGTGCCCGATCGCCGACGGCGGCGACGGGACGGTGGCCGCCGCGGTGGCCGCGGGCTTCGAGTTCGTGCCCGTGCGGGCGAGCGGGCCGGTCGGTGAGCCGGTCTCGACGGGTTACGCGCGCCGGGACGGCACGGCGGTGATCGAGCTGGCGGCGGTGTCCGGGCTGGCTCTGCTGGACGAGCTCGCGCCGCTGACCGCGACGACGCTCGGGGTCGGGGAGCTGATGCGGGCCGCGCTGGACGCCGGCGCGTCCCGGCTGGTGCTGGGGCTGGGCGGCAGTGCGAGCACCGACGGCGGGGCCGGGTTGCTGCAGGCGCTCGGTGCGCGGCTGCTGGATTCCGCGGGCGCGGAGCTGCCGCCCGGCGGGGCAGCGTTGCGGCGTCTGGCACGGGTGGACCTGGACGGGCTGGACCCGCGGCTGCGGGACGTCGAGCTGCTGGTGGCCAGCGACGTGGACAACCCGCTGCTGGGTGAGCACGGCGCGGCCGCGGTGTACGGGCCGCAGAAGGGCGCGTCGCCGGAGGACGTCGAGCTGCTGGAGTCGGCGCTGCGGCACCTGGCGGAGGTCGTGCGGGCGTCGGGGCTCGACGTGGCGAACGTGCCGGGGGCGGGCGCGGCCGGCGGCACCGGGTACGCGCTGGCGCTGCTCGGGGCGTCGTTCCGGCCGGGGATCGACGTGGTGCTGGAGCTGACCGGGCTGACGGAGAAGCTGCCGGGCGCGGACCTGCTGATCACCGGCGAGGGCTCACTGGACGAGCAGACGCTGCGCGGCAAGGGCCCGGCGGGCATCGCGGCGGCGGCCGCCGAGCGCGGCATCCCGGTGGTGGCGCTGGCCGGGCGCAACACGCTGTCGCCGGAGGCCCTCCGGTCGGCGGGCTTCACCGCCGCCTACGGACTGACCGACATCGAGCCGGACGTGCGGCGCTGCCTCGCCGAGCCGGCGCCGCTGCTGGAGCGCCTCGCCGCGCGGGTGGCGCGGGAGCACCTCTAGCCGCCGAACAGCGTGTGCCACTCGTCCAGGTTGCGGGGGCGGTAGACGAAGTTGTTCTCCTTCACCGAGGACAACGACGCCGACGGCGCGGCCGAGTACTGGTGCCCGGGGTAGACCACCGGGTCGCCCGGCAGCTCCGCCAGCCACCGCAGGCTGTGGTACATCGCCTCGGCGTCGCCGCCCGGGAAGTCCGTCCGGCCGCAGCCCTCCAGGAACAGGGTGTCCCCCGCGACGAGACGGCCGTCGACCAGGAAGCACTGGCTGCCGGGCGTGTGGCCGGGCGTGTGCAGCAGCCGGATCGGGATGGCGCCGACCTCCACGACGTCGTCGTGGTCGTGCCCGGTCAGGTCGGTCGCCGACACGCCGGTGACCCGCTGGACCCACTCCGTCTCGTCGCGGTTGACGTGCACCGGCACGCTCTCCCGCGCCAGCAGCTCGGGCAGCCCGGCCAGCGTGAACCCCATCATGCTGCCGCCGACGTGGTCGGGGTGGTGGTGCGTGGCCAGCACCCCGGTGAGGCGCATGTCGTCGGCCGCCAGCACGTCCAGCAGGTCCCCCACGGCGTACGCGGGGTCCACGACCACCGCCTCCCGGGTCTCCCGGTCGCCGATCAGGTAGGCGAAGTTGACCATCTGGGTGGCCACCGGATCGCCCACCGCGAAGTCGCGGCCGGACAGCAGCTGGCGGAAGTACAAGCGGTCGCTCATGCTCCGCAGGGTAGGCCGTCAGGCGAACTTGGTCTTCGGGCGCTCCTGCTTCACGCCGTCCAGGTAGACGTCGACCTTTTCGTCGTAGAACGCGACCAGCCCCTGCACCTTCTGGCTCTCCGGCAGCGGCGTCCGGTAGTACCAGACCACGTCCTCGTGCAAAGCGTCCCCGACGCGCACCGAGTAGTACTCCGCCTCGCCCTTGTACGGGCAGCGGGTGATGGTGTCGCTGGGTTCGAGCAGGTCCAGCCGCACGTCGGTCTTGGGCAGGTAGTAGCGGGTCGGCAGGCCGGTCTCGAACAGCAGCCGCGGGCTGCGGGATTCGGCCACGGTCACGCCGTCGATCTCGATGCGCACGTGCCGTGAGCTGGCGAGGATGTCGACGCGCGTCCGCGGGTCGCGCGGGTGCACGAAGATCTCCTCGTCCTCCTCGAACCAGGCGTCCATCGCCGCGAAGTCGAGCCGCACGTGCCCCTTCAGCGCCTCCAGCGGCGAGTCCTGGTACTCCAGCGCCGCGCCTGCCGCCTCGCGGCCGCCCACCCGCACGGTGAACACATCGGCGTCGCCCCGGCTCGGCGAATGCGCCGTCTCGCCGGTGGCGACCAGGTAATCGCCGCGCACGTCCGCCCGCGGGACGTAGTAGGCCGGGTAGTACGGAACCTCCCACACCATGAGCGGGCGCAACGTGTCGGCGACGACCTGCCCGCCGAAGACCGCCCGTACGCGCTTGGTGCCCGGCTCGGTCCGGACCCGGCCACGACCATCGGTTGTCATACCGGTCGCAACCACGCCGGTCGCGGGCTTATTTCCGGTGCCGGGCCAGCAGGTCGCGCGCCATGTCGCGGGCCCGGAGGGCGGCATCGGTGTCACCCTCCGCGGCGGAGACGATCGCGCCCTTCATCAGCAGGTGCCAGGAGCGGGCGAGGTCCTCGGGCTCGGCCAGCCCGGCCTCACGCGCCAGCCCGGCCACGATGTCCCGGATGGTGTCCAGGTGCCGGATGCAGGCCCGGCCGAGCGGGTGGTCGGCACCCATCTCGAGCAGGACGTTGACGAACGCGCACGCGTCGAAGTCCTCGGGCGAGCGGAACCAGTCGTCGAGCACGTCGAAGATCGCCAGCAGCCGGCCCTCCGGCGTCTCGCCGCGGGCGCGGGCCTGCCGTTCGATCAGGCCGACGGTCCACAGCTGCTCGCGCCGGTCGAGGAAGGCCAGCACGAGGTCGTCCTTGGACGGGAAGTGCCGGTACAGGGTCGCCTTGGCCACCTGGGACCGCGCGATCACCTCGTCCACGCCGACGGCGCGGATGCCGCGGCGCGAGAACAGCTCGTAAGCGGTCGTCAGGATCCGCTCACGGGCACCGGCGGGCAGCGTGGTGGTCATGGCGCGCCGATGATAGCCCCGCCGGACCGGGTGCGGAACCGGCCGGACAGACCGGTCTGCCCGAGCACCCGTTTGCCGCAGTGGACGTGGGGTATCCGGCGGCCATGACCACGCCCGACCCGGAACGACTCCGCGCACTGCTGTCCGATGTGGACTTCCCGTGCGATCGGGCCGAGCTGATCCGCCAGGCCACGGCCCACGGCGCGGACGACAGCACGCTCGGGCACCTGGGCGCGATCCCCGACTCCACCTACCCCGACCTCGACGCCGTGACCAGCGCCTGCGGCGAAATCACCTGATGGCCATGCGGCTGCGCAAGAGCAAGCTCTCCGAGCCCGGCATCCGGCGGCGGCGCAGTGGCCGAGGCTTCCGCTATTTCACCCCCGAGGGGGAGCCGCTGCGCGACGAGGAGACTCTGCAGCGGATCAAGAGCCTCGCGGTGCCGCCGGCGTGGCGCGACGTGTGGATCTGCCCGTATCCGAACGGTCACATCCAGGCGGTGGGCACCGACGACGCCGGCCGCCGCCAGTACCGCTACCACGACCGCTGGCGCCAGGAGCGGGACGAGGAGAAGCACGAGCGCGTCGTCGAGCTGGCGAAGCGGCTGCCGCAGTGGCGCCGGCGGGTCGCCGAGGACCTGGTCAAGCCGGGTCTGGGCTGCGAGCGCGTGCTGGCGGCGGCGCTGCGGATGATCGACCGGGGCGTCTTCCGGGTCGGCAGCGAGGAGTACGCCGAGAACAACGGCACCTACGGGGCCGCGACCCTGCTGCGCGAGCACGTCACCGTCAAGCGGGACGAGCTGACCTTCTGCTACCCCGCCAAGGGCGGGATCGAACGCAACATCACGCTGAGCGACGCCGAGCTGGCCGCGGCGGTGAAGGCGTTGCGCCGCGCGCGGACGGGAAGCGACCGGTTGTTCGTGTACCGCACACCCAACGGCTGGCACGAGGTGCACGCCGACGAGATCAACGAGCGCTTCAAGGAGATGGTCGGGGACGACTTCACCGTGAAGGACCTGCGGACGTGGAACGCGACCGTGCTCGCCGCCACCGCGTTCGCGGCAGCCGAAGAGGTGAAGTCCCAGCGCGGGCTGAAACGCACGCAGGCCGCCGTGATGCGCGAGGTGTCCGAGGAGCTGGGCAACACCCCCGCGGTGTGCCGGAAGTCCTATGTGGACCCGCGGATCGTGGAGGCGCACGCGCGCGGCAGGACCATCGCCTCGGCGGTGCACCGGCTCGGCCACACCGGCATCCGCGGCGACGAGGACCGGGAGGTGCTGGAGCGCGCGGTCGTCCGCCTGCTGGACAACGTTTGACTTCTCCTCCTGGTGGTACCTGCAACAGGTGAAACTGCTCAGACTTCCCGGGGTGTACCGGCCACAGGCGGACACCTGGCTGCTGATGCGCGCGATGCGGGAAGCGCGCCTGCCGGCCGGCGCGCGGGTTCTCGAGGTGTGCACGGGCACCGGCGCGCTGGCGATCGCCGCGGTCCGCAATGGAGCGGCGAGCGTGACCGCGGTGGACCGGTACCTGCCCGCGGTGCTGAGCGCGCGGTTCAACGCGCGGGTGCGCGGGCTCCCCGTGGAGGTGCGGCACGGCGACCTCTCGCGGACCATCGAGGGCGCGCCGTTCGACGTGGTGCTGGCCAACCCGCCGTACGTGCCGTGCGAGTCGGGCGAGGACCCCGACGGTGCGGCGCTGGCCTGGGACGCCGGCGTGGACGGGCGCAAGCACCTGGACTGCCTGTGCGACCGGGCCTACGACCTGCTCACCCCCGGTGGGACGATGCTGGTGGTCCATTCGTCGCTGTGCGGTACCCGCCAGACGGTGGAGATGCTGCGGGACAACGGGTTGAAGACCTCCGTGGTGGCGCGGGCGATCGAGCCGTTCGGCCCGGTGCTGCGTGGCCGCGTCGACTTCCTGGAACGCTCCGGGCTCATCGCGCCGGGGCAGCGACACGAGGAACTGGTGGTGATCCGTGCCGATCGGACGGAACGCTGAGCCCCGCAAGGTGACGCTCGTCGACGGCGGGCCCGTGCTCGTGGAGGGCCCGGTGGAGCTGGAGATGCCCGACGGGACGGTCGCGCGCTCGGACCGGTTCGTGGTGGCGTTGTGCGCGTGCCGCCGCAGCAAGCGGTACCCCTTCTGCGACACGAGCCATCGCAAGCGCGTGCGGAACTGAGGTTTCCCGCCCCCAGTAGGATGCGGCCGTGAAACCGCCGCTCGCAGTCCTGCTCACCGCGATGTCGCTCTGCGGCGGGCTGGTGGCCTGGGCGGCGGTGACCGCTTTGGAGGCGAAGCGCTGCCTGGAGGGACAGGACTTCAGCGCCGCGATCAGCGCGCGGGGCTGTGAGATCGGCACGGCGGCCGGCGGGACCGTCGTGGAGCCGATCCCCGGGCCACCGTTCGAGGCGGGAGTGGCGGGAGCCGCCGGGTTCCTCGTCCTGACCGTGGTGCTGGTGCTCACCCGCCGCGCGCGGCGGGTGAGCACCGGGTAGGTCTACAACGGCTCGCGCAACGCGCTGCGGCCCTCCTGCCAGGCGCCCAGCACGTGGTCGGCGAAGCGCTGCTCCACCAGGTCGGTGGCCTGGATGCCGAACACGATGTCGCCGGCCAGTTCCGGCTCGGTCGCCAGCAGGCCGCCGAGGACGTCACGCCGCATGATCTGCTCGTGCACCGCGTCGGCCTCGATGTGCTCGGTGTAGAAGTACCGGCACCGTTCGTCGGCGTCCAGGCGCCGCAACGCCTTCTCCATGCGCTGGGCACTGGGCGCGGTGGTGATCTCGGCGGCGGCGAAGTGCCCGGCCAGCGCGGCGCGGAACCGGCGGTGCAGGCCGAACAGCGACATCATGTTGACCACCGCGAGCATGCAGGCCGGGGCGTGTTCCAGGTAGTGCAGGTAGTCGGAGTTCAGCCCGGCGCCGTCGAGCAGGTCGGCGTAGAGCTGGGCGTGCACCTGGTCGGCGCGGCCGCCGCCGTACTCGTCGAACTCCACGGCCACCAATGCCGCCTTCGGCTTGCCGCGCAGCCGCGGGATCACCCACGCGTGCGGATCGGCCTCCTTGTGGTGGTAGATCGAGCGCAGCACGAAGTACTCGCGGAGGTGGTCCCAGGTGCCCTCGGCGGCGAGGAACTGCGACAGGCCGGTGCCGTTCACCGGCTCGACGAGCAGCGGCGCGAGCGCCTCCTCGACGTCGTCGCCGCCGGGCGTGTGCGCGCGCAGGGCGGCCAGGAACACCCGCTCCATGGCGGCGCGCAGGCGCAGCAGGTCGGGGTCCCACTCCCAGTCCGGGTCGACCCCGGTGAACCCCTGGTAGTGCAGTTCGTAGCAGACGTGCAGGGCGAGCTGGAGGTCCTCGCCGAAGGGGTCGGCGGCCACCGTCTCGGGCAGTTCCGGGAAGTCCCCGCGCTCTCCGCGGCCGAGGGCCTCGATCACGGCCGCGGAGAGCGGTCCCCTGGCTGCCGGGAGGGCAGCCGAAAGCGTCATGGCAGTCGTCACGACGGACGGTTACCCCGGCCCGGTGCTGGTCAACCCTGGTGGGTGAGGGTGGCGAGCAGCGCGGGCAGGCCGGCCGCGGCGGCCTTGCGCTGCCGTCGCGCGCCGCTGCCCTCGCGGCGCAGGCGTTCCAGGGTGATCGCCACCAGCTCCCGGTCACCGGTTTCGTCGAGCGCGGGTGCGACGTGGTCGACCAGTTCGGTGACGAGCTGCCAGGCCGGCATCCGGGTGGCGCGCAGCGGGTGGACTCCCTCGCCGTCGATCCCGTCCCGGGCCGCGGCCCACAGCGCGGCCGCGGCGACCTGTTCGGACATTTCCGGCGGCGCGGTGTCCTCGGCGAGCGCGCGGCGCACCAGGGCGCGGGACAGCACGGCCTGCAGAACCGCCTCGTCCACTGTGGACGTGGCATCGGCGACGCGGAACTCCAGCGTCGGGAACGACGAGGACGGGCGGACGAGCCAGAACGACATCGACTCGTCGACCAGCGCGCCGCAGTCCACCAACCGCCGCACCTCGGCGCGGTAGGCCGCGTGATCGGGGAAGCGCGGCGGGATTCCCGCGCCGGGGAAGCGGGACTGCTGCACCATCCGCCAGCTGCCGTAGCCGGTGTCGCGGCCGCGGTCGAACGGCGAGTTCACCGACAGCGCGAGCAGCGTGGGCAGCCACGGGCGCAGGTGGTTCATGACCGCGACGGCTGCCTCCGGGCCGGGCACGCCGACGTGGACGTGGCAGCCGCACGCCTCGTAGTCGGCGACCATGCCGCGGTAGATCCGGTCGATGTCGCCGAAGCGGCCGTCCTGGTTCTCCGATGTGGACGGTCCGGACAGGACCGGGGTGCCGCAGGAGGCGACGACGGCGCCGTGCACGCGGGCCGCGTCGGTGAGGGCCGTGCGGTTCATCACGAGCTGTTCGCGCAGGCGGCCGGCCTCGGTGCACACGCCGGTCGCGGTCTCCACCTGGGTGGCGCGCAGCTCGCGGTGCAGTTTCGCGCCGGGCGGCAGGGGCGGGTCGGCGGCCAGGATCGCGGCCGCGCGTGGCAGGGTCGCGCCGGTGGCGGGGTCGAGCAGCAGGAACTCCTCCTCGACGCCGATGGTCAGGCCGGCGGCAGTGGCCGGGTCGCCGGGCCCTGGATCACCGAGCCGTCCGTGGCGAATCGCGATCCGTGACATGCGCAGTCCCAGGTCTTCTCGGCGTTGTTGAACGCGACCACGCAGCCCAGGTGGGTGCAGCGGGCGCTGACCTCCCGCAGCTGCCCGTCCTCGCCGCGGTAGGAGGCGACGACGTCGGCGCCGCGGCGGGACACCTTGGCGGTGCCCGGGGCGAGGTCGTCGGGGGTGGCGGTGAGGGCTCGGGAGTATCCGGTGACGTACTGCTTGCCGACCTTGACGCCGTCCTCGGCCAGGGTGACCGAGGACTTCAGGTCGAAGCGGTTCGGGTCGTAGAGGCTCGCGGCGGGGTGGTCGCCACCGGTGATCAGCTGGGTCAGGACGAGCCCGGCGGAGGTGCCGCCGGTCATGCCCCACTGGCCGAAGCCGGTCGCCACCCACACGTTGCGGGTGGCCGGGTGGTAGCGGCCGATGTAGGGGACGTTGTCGAGGGTGGTCATGTCGTGGGCGGACCAGCGGTGGGTGGCCTTGGTGACGCCGAAGGTCGCGGCGGCCTCGGCGAGGCGGCGGTAGCGGGCCTCGACGTCGACCGGTTCACCCGTGCGGTAGTGCTCGCCGCCGACGATGACGTAGTGGCGGTCGCCTTCGGTGTGGCCGCGGATGGAGCGGTGGGTGACCGCGTCGAGGTACACCCCGGGCGGCGCCTGCCCGTCCCCGGCGACGACGAGGTCGCGGGTGATGTCCAGGCGGGCCCAGTAGAGGCCGCGGTCGAAGATCGGGTAGTGGGTGGCCACGACGACGTCGCGGGCTTTCACCTGGCCGCGGTCGGTGTGCACGGTGGGTGTGGGCCGCTCGTCCAGCTTGCGGGCGCGGACCCGCTCGACGATGCGGCCGCCGAGCTGCTCGATCGCGTCGGCGAGGCCCAGCAGCCAGCGGCGGGGGTGGAACTGGGCCTGGTCGACGAACCGGACCGCGCCGACGGTGGTGATCGGCAGGTCGACGTGCTCGACGAAGTCCGCGGGCAACCCGGCCTCGGCGGCGGCCTCGGCCTCCTGCTGGAGCTTGCCGAGCTGGGCGCGGTCGGTGGAGTAGACGAAGCTGTCCCGCCGGACGAAGCCGCAGTCGATGCCCAGCTCGGACGACGTGCGGGCCACCCACTCGATCGCCTCCAGCTGGGCGCGCCCGTACCGCGTGGCGGCTTGCCTGCCCTTGCGGGAGGTGAGGGTGGCGTACTTGAGGGCGTGCTGGGCGGAGAGCTTGGCGGTGGTGTGGCCGGAGACGCCGGAGGCCACCTCGGCGGCCTCGAGGACGACGACTTGCCGTCCGGCGCGGGCGAGCCCGTAGGCGGTGGTGAGACCCGCGATGCCGGCCCCGATCACGACGACGTCCACCTCGGCGGGCAGATCACGCCCACCCCGGTCCGGCGCCGGAGCGGTCTCCACCCAGAGGGAACGGGGTTCAGGCAGCTCGATGCTCACGGCCCAGATTGCCCCGGAGCAACGAAACCGAAACGCACCGGAGGGCGCGCAGCGCGGATCTTCGAACCCAAGGTAGCTGGGTGGTCATCCCGTCGCCTGACACGTGACGATCACTTTGAGCCAGGCCCGCAACCCAGGCTCTCTCCGGCGGCCGAACATGCCAACCTTGCGGGCCTGGCTCAAAGTGATATGCACAAACCGGAAGGCGACGGGATGACCACACAGCGACCACCTCGCCAAGGCGAGACGAGGCACCCCTTGGTCATCCCGGAGCCTGCCCGTCCGGCGAGGACATCTTTTGATCTTTAGAGGTGACGTTGGGCAGGCGAAGAGCCCGCCCTACGGGCGGATGGCGCCTACGGCGCCAAAAGGTCACCTTACGACCACCCCCGCCCCCGATGCCTGATTGTGTTTCAGTCGCCGAGCAGGCGTGTCAAGGCGGGAAAGAGTACCTTGACACGCCTGCTCGGCGACCAAAGACCGGCTGTGGATCGGGGGCGGGGGAGGTCTGGGGCGTGGTCGGTCCACTTGCGTTGCCGGCCGCCGGTCATGCAGAAGGCTTCGGCCCTGGGCGTAGCCGGGCCGCTTGCGTTGCCGGCTTCCGGTGGTCGTGTCCCCGGTGGTGGTGGAAGTTCGGGTCTGTTCGGCGTGGCTGGCCGCGTGGAGGGGGCCATCGCGTGAGTCTCTGCAGGAACCCGCCAAGGAACCCGTAGAGAGGTATCACGCGATGGCCCTGGACCAGTCTGCCCTGCTCGAAGTTCTGGATGCACTCAAGGTCGCCGATGTTGGGGATCGTGTCCGTCAGGCGGCGGAGACGATCTATCAGGCGTTGATCGAGGCCGAGCTCACCGAGACCATCGGCGCAGCCCTGCACGAACGCACCGAGCACCGCACCGCTCAGCGCAACGGGCACCGCACCCGCACGCTGTCGACCACGGCCGGGGATCTGGAGCTGCGGATACCGAAGCTGCGCACCGGCTCGTTCTTCCCGTCGCTGCTGGAGCGGCGCCGTCGGGTGGACCAGGCCCTGTTCGCGGTGGTGATGGAGGCCTACTTGCACGGCGTCTCCACTCGCAAGGTCGATGATCTGGTCAAAGCCCTCGGCGCGGACAGCGGCATCTCCAAGTCCGAGGTGAGCAGGATCTGCGCCGACCTGGACACCGAGGTGGGCGCGTTCCGCGACCGGTCACTGGCCGAGCAGCCGTTTCCCTACGTGTTCCTCGACGCCACCTACTGCAAGGCCAGAGTCAACCATCGCGTCGTGTCCCAGGCCGTGGTGATCGCCACCGGCGTCCGCGCCGATGGATGGCGCGAAGTGTTGGGCTTCGCCGTCGGCGATTCCGAGGACGGCGCCTTCTGGACCGCCTTCCTCCGCTCGCTCAAGGCCCGCGGGCTGGGTGGGGTGCAACTGGTCATCTCCGATGCCCACACCGGCCTGACACAGGCCATCTCCGCGGTCCTGCTGGGCGCGGCCTGGCAACGCTGCCGGGTTCACTTCCTGCGCAACGTGCTGGCCCAGGTTCCCAAAGGCAGCTCCGAGATGGTCGCCGCCGCGATCCGCACCATCTTCGCCCAACCCAAAGCCGACATGGTGCGCGAGCAGCTCCACGTGATCGCCGGCATGCTCGGACGGCAATCCGCCAAGGTCGAAACCATGCTGCGCGACGCCGCGCCCGACCTGCTCGCCTTCGCCGATTTCCCCGTCGCGCACTGGAAGAAAATCTGGTCCACCAACCCGCTCGAGCGACTCAACAAGGAAGTCAAACGCCGCACCGACGTCGTCGGCGTCTTCCCCAACCCCGCCGCCCTGCTCCGCCTCGCCGGCGCTGTCCTCGTCGAGGCCCACGACGAATGGCAAACCAACGACCGCCGCTACCTCTCCGACAACACCATGGCCCTGCTCACCAACCCCACCACCCAGGACGAGGTAGCCACACACGAGTTGATGACGGCATGATCTAACCCAGCAGAGCCTCACGCACCGAGTTACACCACTCCACGGGACGCGACCCTTCCGGTTCGCAGGGCTGCCGCGCGGTCAGGTTGATTGCCGGGCCACCTGCGTTGCCGGCTTCCGGTTCGTAGGGCTGCCGCGCGGTCAGCCGGGTACCGGCCCACTCCCCGTGCCGGCCCACCACCCTACTTCGTCACGGTCCGCCAGGCCTCACTCCTTCTTCCCGGCTCATAAACCGAATCCAGCCGCTTCGCGGTCACTCCGCCGAGGCCGTTCGCCAGGCTCGCCGCCAGTACGTCCGCTCCGCCGCCCTCGTACGAATCCGGCGTTCGCCAATACTCCCCCGCCAGCTTCAGCTTTCGCAGGCGCGCGCGGCGTTTCCGGTACGGCACTTCCAGCAGCGACTTTCCATCAATGTGCAGCACGTCGAACGGCAGGAACAGCACCGGCGATCGCTCGGCCAAGCGCTTCACCGATCGTGGCTCCGCCGACACCCGCGTCTTCAGCGCCGTCCGGCTCGGGCGGCCCTCCTCCAGCACGATCAGCTCCCCGTCCAGCAGGACCTCCGTCGCCCCCAGTGACTCGCCCAGGGCGCGCAGCTCGGGGTACCGCACGGTGACGTCCTCGCCCGTCCGATCACGCACCGTGATCCGCCCGCCCTCCACCCGGACCTGCACCCGCTCGCCCTGCCAGCGGAACTCGTACGCCCATCCGTCGTCATCCGGCGGCAGCGCGCCGGACCGCGCCTGCATCGGCTTCACGAACTCCGGCAGCTCCTCCCCGCTGCCCCGGTCCACCCGCCGCACCAGCCAGTCCCGCGACTCGGAACCCTTGTGGCTGTTCACGAACACGAACCGGCCCCGCACCCGCGACCCGTGCAGGTCCACCTCGACCTTGTGGTCGTTCCAGTGCAGCACCTCGTACGTGCCGCGGTCCCAGATCAACATCTTTCCGCCGCCGTACTCGCCCTTCGGGATCTCCCCTTCGAAGGCCGCGTACTCCAGCGGGTGGTCCTCGGTGTGCACCGCCAGTCGCGGCGGTCCGGGGCGTTGCGGCAACCCCTTCGGCACCGCCCACGACACCAGCACCCCGTTCCGCTCGAACCGCACGTCCCAGTGCAGCCGGCGGGCGTGGTGCTCCTGGATGACGAACACGTCGTCGTCGCCCCGCGGCACCACCCGGTCGGGCATCGGTTCCGGCGTCCGCTTCGGATCGCGTTTGCGCCGGTACTCGCTGAGATCGGGCACGTGGCCGAGGTTACCCGCCTCACCCGGCGGTGTTTACCGAACTCCGACAACGGGGATCAGTTCGTGGTGAGTGAAACCGACATCTTCGTGCTGGGACTCGACGACGCGAACCTGCGCACCCTGCGACGCGTGCCGGGAGCGGAGAACTACCGCTACCACCAGCTCCTCACGCAGGCAGACGTGCAGGAGGGCGAGATCCCGATCGCCGACCTCATCGACAGAGCCGTGGCCGAGCTGGACGCCTTCGACGGCGAGATCGGCGCCATCGTGGGCTACTGGGACTTCCCGGTCACCACCATGGTGCCCATCCTGGGCCGCCGCTACGGCCTGCCCACCCCGAACCTCGAAGGCGTGCTCAAGTGCGAGCACAAGTACTGGAGCCGCCTGGAACAGCGGAAAGCCACCGACGCGATCCCGAACTTCGCGCTGGTCGACCTCGACGGCGACCCGAAACCACCGGCGGGACTGTCGTTCCCCATGTGGCTCAAGCCGGTCAAGTCGTTCTCCTCCGAACTGGCCTTCCACGTCAAGGACGAGGACGACTTCGTCAAGGCCGTCGAGGAGATCCGCGCCGGGATCGGGCGCGTGGGCAAGCCGTTCCAGTACATCCTGGACCAGGTGACCGGCGTCGACATCCCGCCGGAGATCGCCGAGGCGGGAGCGCTCGCCGCCCTCGCCGAGGAGGAGATGACCGGCCAGCAGGCGGCCACCGAGGGTTACGTCCACGACGGCGAGGTCGTCGTCTACGGCGCGCTGGACTCGCTGAACTACCCGGACAGCTCGTCGTTCCTGCGCCACCAGTACCCCTCGCAGCTGCCCGAGCCGATCGTGGCGAAGATGCTCGACGTCTCCAAGAAGGTCATCGAGCAGATCGGCCTGAACAACTCCACGTTCTCCATCGAGTTCTTCTGCCGGCCCGACACCGGCGAGGTGAAGCTGCTGGAGATCAACCCGCGGCACTCGCAGTCGCACGCCGAGATGTTCGAGGACGTCGACGGTGTGCCCGACCACTACAACATGATCGAGCTGGGACTGGGCCGCCGCCCGGAGATGCCGCACGACGAGGGCGAGTACAAGATCGCGGCCAAGTGGTACCACCGCCGCTTCACCGACGGTATCGTCAAACACGTCCCGACCCAGGAGGAAATGCAGCGGCTGCAGCGGGAGATCCCCGGCGTCGAGGTGGACATCGCGCCCGCCGAGGGCCAGCGTCTGTCCGATATGGACGCCCAGGACAGCTACAGCTTCGAGCTGGCGTTCGTCTACGTCGGCGCGGACAGCGAGGCCGAGCTGAAGGACAAGTACCAGCGCACGATCGACTCGCTGGAGTTCGAGTTCGAGGAGGTTTGATCGGATATGCGGGAGGTCCGCTCCCTGCCGTACGAGATCACCGAGGAAGAGCACGTCTGGATACCGGTGTCGGACGGTACCCGGCTGGCCGCGAAGATCTGGCGGCCGGTGTCCGCCGACGACGAACCGGTGCCCGGGATCCTCGAGTACATCCCGTACCGCAAGCGGGACCTGACCGCGGTCCGGGACTCCGTCCACCACCCGTACCTCGCCGGGCACGGGTACGCGTGCGTGCGCGTGGACCTGCGGGGCACGGGTGAGTCGGAGGGAGTCCTGACCGACGAGTACGTCGAGCAGGAGCAGCAGGACGCCGAGGACGTACTGGCGTGGATCGCCGAGCAGCCGTGGTGCGACGGGCGCACCGGCATGATGGGCATCTCCTGGGGCGGGTTCGCCGCGCTCCAGGTGGCCGCGCGGAAACCGCCGAGCCTGCGCGCCATCGTCATCTCGTCGTTCACCGACGACCGCTACTCCGACGACTTCCACTACATGGGCGGCTGCATGCTGTCGGACAACCTCGGCGAGGCCGGGACGATGTTCGCCTACAGCACCCTGCCGCCGGACCCGGCGCTGGTCGGCGAACGCTGGCGGGACATGTGGCTGGAACGCGCCGAGGGCGTCGGCCCGTGGGTGGACACCTGGCTGGAGCACCAGCGCCGCGACGAGTACTGGTGCCACGCCTCGGTGTGCGAGAACTACAGCGACGTGCAGGTGCCGGTGCTGGCCTCCAGCGGCTGGGCGGACGGCTATTCCAACGCGGTGACCCGCCTGCTGGCGAACCTGTCCGTGCCGCGCAAGGGCCTGATCGGCCCGTGGTCGCACAAGTACCCGCACCTGGGTGAGCCGGGCCCGGCGATCGGGTACCTGCAGGAGGTCGTGAAGTGGTGGGACCACTGGCTCAAGGACCGCGACAACGGCGTGATGGACGGGCCGATGCTGCTGACCTGGATGCAGGACAGCGTGCCGCCGTCGACGTCCTACGAGGAGCGTCCCGGCCGGTGGGTCGGTGAGCCGCAGTGGCCGTCGCCGCACATCGACTGGCGCACGTATCCCCTGGCGCGGCACCGGATCGGGCGCCCGGACGAGGACGTGCCGGACACCGCGCTGCACGTCGAGTCGCCGCTGTCGGTGGGACAGTTCGCCGGCAAGTGGGCCTCCTACAACGCGCCGCCGGACCTGCCCTACGACCAGCGCGAGGAGGACGGCGGGTCGCTGGTGTTCGACGGTGACGAGCTGACCGAGACGTGCGAGGTCCTCGGCGCGCCGAAGGTGCGGCTGGAGCTGTCGGTGGACAAGCCGGTGGCGATGGTCGCGGCGCGGCTGTCCGACGTGCACCCGGACGGGCGCGCGACCCGCGTCACCTACGGGCTGCTGAACCTGACCCACCGCGACAGCAACCACGAACCGGCCCCGCTGGAGCCGGGCAAGCGCTACCAGGTGGAGCTGGAGCTCAACGGTGTCGCGCAGGCGTTCCCGCCCGGCCACCGGATCCGGCTCGCACTGTCCACTTCGTACTGGCCGCTGGCGTGGCCGGCACCGGAGCCCGCACGGCTGACCGTCCACACGAAGGGCAGCTCCCTGGCCCTGCCGGTGCGGCCGATCCGCGAGTCCGACGAGGTGAGCGGCCAGGTGTTCGGTGAGCCGGAGGGTTCGCCGCCGAGGACCACCACCGTGCTGCGGCCGGGCGAGCAGCGCTGGACGGTGTCGCGTGACCTGGTGGAGTACCGGTCGGCGCTGGAGATCGTGAAGGACTCGGGCACCGTGCGGCTGGACGACATCGACCTGGAGGTCTCGCGGCGCGCCTACGAGCGCTACAGCTCGGTGGCCGACGACTTCGCCTCGGTGTGCGGCGAGACGAAGTGGAGCATGACGTTCGCGCGCGGCGACTGGGAAGCCCGCACGGAAACGCGCACCGTGTTGTCGTGCACGCCGGAGGAGTTCGTGCTGCACGCCACACTGGACGGTTACGAAGGCGCGCACCGCGTGTTCTCCCGCAACTGGCACCGCCGGTTCCCCCGCGACCTGGTCTAGTTTCGCCCCGGAGGAGCAGGGGTAACCGCACCCGGTGGTCGGAAAGACGAGCCTGCACGCCAGACTGCTGATCGCCGAGATGCTCCTGACCGGGCGCAAGCGCACGTTCGCCGACGTGGACGCGCTGCACGAGAGCATGGGGCCGCGGCAGCAGCGGGAGAACGCGCTGCCGCCCCCAGCGGTGCGCAAGCAGGTCGACCTCGACCGCACCGAGGTGCATGGTCACCCCGTGTACACGTTGCGGCCGCGGGCGAACGCGACCGGGCGGCACGTCCTGTACTTCCACGGCGGCGCGTACGTGCACCAGATCCAGGGCGACCACTGGAAGTTCTTCGCCCGGCTGATCGCCCGCACCGGCTGCGCGGTCACCGCGCCGCTGTACCCGCTGGCGCCCGGCAGCCACTACGACGACACGCTGTCGATGATCCACGCCACCTACAAGGAGGTGCTGGGCGACGCCGACCCGGCCGACCAGGTCCTGATGGGCGACTCGGCGGGCGGCGGGCTGTCGCTGGTGCTGGCGCAGGCATTGCGCGACGAGGGGCGGCCGCAGCCCAAGGAAGTCGTGATGCTCTCGCCGTGGCTGGACATCACGATGACCGATCCGGCGCTGCCCGAGTACGACCGGCACGACCCGTACCTGGGCGTGACCGGCCTGCGGGAGGCCGGGCGGCTCTACGCGGGCGGCCTGGATCCGGCGAACGAGCTGGTCAGCCCCATCAACGGCGACCTGCGTGGGCTGGGCGCCCTGAGCTGCTTCATCGGCACCCGGGACGTGCTGCTGGCCGACTCGCGCAACCTCTACCACAAGGCGGCCGTACAGGGCGTGCCACTGGAGTACTGGGAGTACGGCGGGATGTTCCACGCGTGGATCATCGCGAACATCCCCGAGGCGAAGCACGCGCTGGACCGGATCGCGGAGCTGGTGACCCGGTGAGCGGGCTGCCCACGGCGTCGGTGCCGGAGACGGTGAAGGTGCTGACCGGCGTCGTCGGGCCGGTCCTCGCCGGTGGCGTGATCAAGCGGCGGCCGCGGGTGATGACCCTGCTGGAGAAGATGCAGGCCGACGCCTCCGCCGTGCGGACCCTGCAGAAGCTGCGCGCCCGCCACGGTGACGGGCTGTTGCGCCTGGCGGTGCCCGGCCGGTCGTTCGCGGTGGTGCTCTCCCCCGACGACGTCGGGCGGGTGCTGGCGGAGTCGCCGGAGCCGTTCACGCCGGCGAACCTGGAGAAGCGGAAGGCGTTGGCGCAGTTCCAGCCGCACGGGGTGCTGATCTCCGCGGGGCCGGAGCGCGCCCGGCGCCGGGAGTGGACCGAGCGCGCGCTGGAGACGAGCCGGCCGACGCACCACCTGGCGCCGTCGGTGCGGGCGAAGGTCGCCGACGAGTTCGCCGCGCTGGGGCCGGGGCCGCTCGACTGGGACACGTTCGCGCCGGTGTGGTGGCGGATGGTGCGCCGGGTGGTGTTCGGCGACCACGCGCGTGACGACCAGGCGACGACGGACCTGCTGGAACGGCTGCGGCTGGCGGCGAACTGGTCGTACCTGATGCCGCGGCGCGGTCGGCTGCGGGCGGAGTTCCTCGGCCGGGTCCGGCCGTTGCTGGCCCGGGCGCCGGAGGACAGCCTCGCCGACGGCCTCGCGGCGGACGACGAGGTGGCCAGCCAGATCGGGCACTGGCTGTTCGCGTTCGACGCCGCCGGGATGGTCACCTTCCGCACGCTGGCCCTGCTGGCCACGCATCCCGCGCAGCGGCAGCAGGCCCGGCAGGACCTCGCGTCCGGTACCGATCTGGGCTACCTGCGGGCGTGCGTGCTGGACACGGTGCGGTTGTGGCCCACGACGCCGGCGATCCTGCGGGACACGACGAAGGAGCTGGACTGGCACGGCCACCGGGTGCCGGCGGGGACGGGCCTGCTGGTGTTCACCCCGCTGTTCCACCGCGACGATTCACGGTTGCCCTACGCGCACAGCTTCGCGCCGGAGATCTGGCTGGACGGGCGGGCGCAGGAGGAGCCGTCGCTGGTGCCGTTCAGCGCCGGGCCGGGTGAGTGCCCGGCGAAGAACCTGGTGCTGTTCACCGGCTCGACCGTGCTGGCCGCCCTGATCGGGGACCGGGACTACACAGTGGACTCCTCCCCCAAGCCGGGCCCGGGCCGCCCGCTGCCGGCCACGTTCGACAACTTCTCGTTGCGCCTGACCGGGCATCCGTGAGATTAGCTCCCCGATCGGGTGGGTATCGCCAGACGCATGACTGCCGCAGAGAAACCGGACCTGATCGCCGTGATCCTCTCCGATCACCGTCACATCGAACGCGTCTTCACCGAGCTGGAGTCGGGCGCGGGCACCCCGGAGCACCGCCGTGACCTGGCCGACCACGTGATCGCCGAGCTGGTGCGCCACTCGGTCGCCGAGGAGCAGTTCATGTACCCGGCGGCGCGGAAGTACCTGGACAACGGTGACGAGCTGGTCGACCACGAGCTGGAGGAGCACGCCGAGGCCGAGGAGGTCATGAAGCAGCTGGAGGACGTGCCGGCGACCGACCCCCGGTTCGACGAGCTGATGCGCAGCCTGATGGACGACATCCGGCACCACATCGAGGACGAGGAGCAGGACCTGCTGCCGAAGCTCCAGTCCGCCTGCTCCCCCGACGAGCTGCGCGACCTGGGCGACAAGGTGGTGAAGGCGAAGAAGGTGGCGCCGACCCGCCCGCACCCGAGCGCGCCGGACCGCCCGCCGATGAACCTGATCCTCGACCCGGGGGCCGGATTGATCGACCGGATCCGCGACCGCCTCTCGGGCCGCACCACCTGAGAAAAAAGGCTCTTTGTACTGATGTGTGGGTGGGTCTGCCCAGGTAGCGGAGGGGCACGTCGTTGCTGGGTCTAGGTTTCTGAGCTGTCGAGGAACAGAAACCGGATAGACGGAGAACGACGTGCCCGCTGCCAGGATATGGGGTCGGTTGCTGGGTGTGAATCCGGCGGTCGTGGAGTCGGTCGAGTTCGATGGGGCCGCGCAGGTGCTGGTGGCCGCGGTGCGGGTCCGGAGCCGGGATCGTGACCGGTGCGGGGTGTGCTCGCGGCGATGCCCGCGGTATGACGCCGGCCGGGGCCGGCGGCGATGGCGTGCACTGGACCTGGGAACTATTCAGGCGTTCGTCGAGGCGGACGCATCCCGGGTGCGGTGTCGCCAGCACGGGGTCGTGGTCAGTGCGGTGCCCTGGGCGCGGCACGGTGCTGGGCATACCCGCGCGTTCGACGACACCGTCGCCTGGCTGGCGACCGCGACGTCGAGGTCCACGGTCGCGCAGCTGATGCGGATCGCCTGGCCGACGGTCGGCTCGATCATCACCCGGGTCCGGGCCGATATCGACGCGAGGGTGGATCGCCTGGCCGGGCTGCGCAGAATCGGGGTCGATGAGATCAGCTATAAGAAGAACCATCGATATCTCACCATTGTTGTCGATCACGACACCGGCCGACTGGTATGGGCGGCGGCGGGCAACGACAAACCGACGTTGGCCGTGTTCTTCGAGTTGCTCGGAGCCGATCGATGCGCGCAGATCACGCATGTCTCGGCGGACGCGGCCGCGTGGATCGCGCGGACCGTCGAACAGTACTGCCCGGACGCGATCCGCTGCGCTGATCCGTTCCACGTGGTCAAATGGGCCACCGATGCTCTAGACCAGGTTCGGCGCCAGGTATGGAATACCGCACGCCGCCAGCCTGGCGGAAGCCACAAAGACCGGCGTGGCCGCACCGCCTCAGCCGGTCCGGCTCAAGGCATGAAACGCGCACGATGGGCGTTGTGGAAGAACCCGGACAACCTCACCGATCATCAGCGTCACAAATTG
>NZ_PQHW01000110.1 GCF_003385215.1 Amycolatopsis thermalba
CAGCCGGGCACTACCGTGGAACACGAGAACCTCCGGATCGGAGTGGGCCTTAGACAAGCCACATCCCAACCGGAGGTTCTCCTTTACTCAGCCAGACACGCCGCTACCAACGTCCTGACCGGATACACCTAGGACTTCAGGTCCGCCGGGGTGTCGACGTCCTGGCCGCCGCCCAGGTCGGCGCATTCCACCAACCGCAGGTCGGCACGGCCGCGGAGCCAGTCGCGGGCTCCGCGGTCGCCCGTCGCGCTCTCGGCGATCTCCTGCCACCAGCGGCGGCCGAACAGCACGGGATGTCCGGGCACGCCGTCGAAGGCGGCGCGAGCCACCACGTCGGGCGAGGCCAGCGCACGCAGCCTCGCCACGATCCGCGCGTCCACCCCGGGCAGGTCGACCAGGTGCACCAAGACGGCCGGAGCTTCCGGCAACGCGCGCAATCCGGCCCGCAGTGACGCGCCCATGCCGCTGGCCCAGTCCGGCGCCTCCACAGCCAGCGACGGATCAGGCAACAACGCACGCACCTCCGCGGCCTGCGCGCCCACCACCACGCGCACCGGATCGCAGCCGCCGTCGGTGAGGGCGCGCAAAGCCCGGTGCAGCAAGGGCTCCCCGTCGAGCTCGACCAGGGCCTTCGGGCGCCCCATCCGCCGCCCGGCACCCGCCGCCAGCAACAGGCCCGCGCAGTCAGCCACGGCGTGCCTGAACCGGTGCCACGGCCAGGTCACCCTCGATGCGCTTCGCGGCGGCCAGCAGCGGTGGCACCATCTCCTCGATCACCGTCTCCCTCGGCGTCCGGCTCGCGTGCGTCGACACGTTCACCGCCGCCACGACCCGGCCCTGCCGGTCCCGGATCGGCGCCGCGACCGATCGCAGCCCCTCCTCCAGCTCCTGGTCGACCAGCGCCCACCCCTGCTGCCGCACCGCGGCCAGCTCCGCCCGCAGCGCCGCCGGGGAGGTCAGCGTGTGCGAAGTCAGCCGCTGCAGCTCGGCCTGCTCCAGGTAGCGGGCGAAACCCTCGTCGTCCAGCCCGGCGAGCAGCACGTGCCCCATCGACGTGGCGTACGCCGGGAACCGGGTGCCCACGTTGATGCTCACCGTCATGATCCGCGACACCGCCACCCGCGCCACGTAGACGATGTCGGCCCCGTCGAGCACCGACACCGAACTCGACTCGCGCACCTCGGCCGACAGCCGTTCCAGGTGCGGCTGCGCGACCTCGGGCAGCGTCATGCTGGACAGGAACGCGTACCCCAGCTCCAGCACCCGCGCGGTCAGCGAGAAGTACTTGCCGTCCGTGCGCACGTACCCGAGGTCGACGAGCGTCAGCAGGAACCGCCGCGCCGCCGCCCGCGTCAGTCCGGTCGAGCGCGCCACATCGGACAGCGTCAGCTCGGGCGCTCCGGCGCCGAACGCGCGGATCACGGCCAGACCGCGTTCCAGCGACTGGACGTGGTGCGCGCCGCGCTCGGCTGGTTCTGCCATACCTGTCAACCTAGCCGGTGGTGCGCGGCTGGGCGGTGGGCTCTCCCATCTCGGCCAGGGTCTTCTGCGCGATCGCGAACGCCTCGTTCGCCGCCGGCACCCCCGCGTACACCCCGGTGTGCAGCAGGACCTCGCCGATCTCGTCGGCGGTCAGGCCGTTGCCGACGGCGGCGCGGACGTGCATCGCGATCTCGCCGTGGCAGTGCAGCGCGGTGAGCACGGCCAGCGTGACGCAGCTGCGGGTCTTGCGGTCCAGCCCGTCACGCGTCCAGATCGACCCCCACGCGGCGCGGGTGATGTAGTCCTGGAACTTCTGGGTGAACTCGGTCGCGTTCGCGGTGGCGCGGTCGACGTGCGCGTCGCCCAGCACCTCGCGCCGGACCCGCATGCCCGCGTCGTACAGCTCGTCGCTCATCGCGCCCCCTTCAGGTGCTCCAGGACCAGCTCGGTGAACTTGCCCGCCTGCTCGTAGCTGCCCAGGTGGGCCGCGTGGCCGAGGACCTCGAACCGCGCGCCCGGGATCGCCTCGGCCATGGCCTGGCCGTGCGACGGCGGCAGCGCGGCGTCGTCGGCTCCGGAGATCACCAGCGTCGGCGCGCTGATCGCGGCCAGCCCGGCGGTCAGGTCGAGCCCGGCGATCGCCTCGCAGCAGGCCGCGTACCCCTCGGCGGGGGTCGTCGCGGTCATCTGCCGCAGCTCCGCGGCCAGTTCGGGGTGCGCGGCGATCCAGTCCGGCGTGAACCAGCGGCCGATGCTGCCCGCGGCGATCTGCTCCATGCCCTCGGCCCGGACCTGCTTCGCGCGCCCGGTCCACATGTCGACGTTGCCCGGTTTGACCGAGGTGAACGTCAACGCCAGCGACCGGATGCGCTCCGGCGCGTGCTGCCCCAGCCAGGCGCCGGTCATGCCGCCCAGTGACAGGCCGACGAAGTGCGCGGACTCCACGCCGAGCGTGTCCAGCAGCTCGACGACGTCACCCCCGAGGTCGGCGATCGAGTAGGGGCCGGGCGGCACCGGCGACCGCCCGTGGCCGCGGGTGTCGTAGCGGACCACGCGGAACCCGTTGTCCGTCAACGGCTTCACCTGCGGGTCCCACATACGCAGGTTGCTGCCGATGGAGTTGCTCAGGACGACGACCTCACCATCGCCCGCGGTCTCGTAGTGGACCTTCACGGAGTTCCCTTTCGCTTCTCGTGCGCGGCCAGCGCCCGTTCGACGAAGACGCGCGCGCTCCCCAGGTAGCCGGCCGGGTCGAGCAGCTCGCCGATGCGCTCGCGGGTCAGGTGCTTGCCCACCAGCTCGTCCGCGGCCAGCAGGTCGGCCAGCTCGCCCTCGCCGGCCAGCGCGCGGCGGGTGCACGCGCTGACCGCGTCGTGCGCTTCGAGCCGGCCGGTCGAGGCCGCCAGTGCGGTCGTGACCCGTTCGGACAGCAGCGCGCCGCGCGTGATGTCCAGGTTGGCCCGCATCCGGTCCGCGTCGACCTGGAGCCGGTCCAGGCTCGTGCGCAGCCAGTGCACCGCGGACCCGGTGCTGCGGAACAGTTCCGTGAGCGGCCGCCACTCGGCGTGCCACGAACCGGCGGCGCGCTGGTGCTCCTGCGCCATCGCGCCGAGCAGGGTCGCGACCAGCCCGGGCGCCTGTTGCGCGGCCGCGTTCGCCGCCACCGCGGCGACCGGGTTCCGCTTGTGCGGCATGGTGGACGAGCCGCCGCTGCCCTCGGCGACCTCGGCGATCTCCCCGACCTCGGTCTGCGCCAGCAGCACCAGCGACCGGGAGATCCCGGCGACCACCCCGGACAGCTCGCCGAGCGCACCGGCCAGCTCGGCGATCCGGGTGCGCTCGGTGTGCCACGGCACCACGGGTTCGCCGAGCCCGAGACGACGGGCGAACGCGGCCAGCACCTCCGGGCCCTGTTCGCCCAGTGAAGCCAGCGTGCCGGTCGCCCCGCCGAGCTGCACGGCGAACCGCTGCGCACGCAACCGGTCCGCGGCCGCGTCGAGCCCGGACAGCCAGCCCGCGACCTGGAACCCGAACGTCACCGGCAGCGCCTGCTGCAGCAACGTCCGTCCCGCTTGGACAGTCCCGGCGTGCGCACGCGCCAGCTCCGCGAGCCGGTCCGCGCACGCCTCAGCCTCGGCGATCAGTACTTGCGCAGCCCGCGCGGACACCAGCATCGCGGCGGTGTCCACAATGTCCTGACTGGTGGCACCGAGGTGCACGACCCGGCCGGCCTCGCCGCCCACCTGCGCGGTCAGCTCCCGCACGAGCGGCGCGGCCGGATTGCCCACGCCGACGGACTGCGCACCGATCGCGGCGGCGTCGAACCGGCCGTCCCGGGCCACCGCGGCGATCCGGTCCGCGTGCTCGCGCGGGATCACACCCGCGTCCGCCTCCGCCCCGGCCAGCGCCGCCTCCGCGTCGAGCAGGCCACGCAGCCAGGCGGCGTCGGACACCTCGGCGCGCACCGGCCCGGCGGCCAGCATCGGGTCGAACAGGTCAGACATCGAAGAACACTGTCTCAGCCTCACCCTGCAGCCGCACGTCGAAGCGGTACCCGTCGTCGGTCTTGTCCGCGATCAGCGTGCCGCGCCGCTCCGCCGACACCGAGTTCAGCACCGCGTCGGCGGCGTTGGCCTCGGTGTTCTCCGGGAAGTAGATGCGCGTGACGACCCGGTGCAGCAGCCCGCGCGCGAACACCGACACGTCGATGTGCGGCGCCTGCAGGTCACCGTCCTGGCCCGGGATCGCGCCCGGCAGCAGGGTCAGGATCTCGTAGCTGCCGTCCGGTTTCGTCGGGCAACGGCCGAACCCGCGGAACCCCGGCACGCGGCCGCGCGGGTCGTCCGGGTGGTCGAAGCGGCCCTGCGGATCGGCCTGCCAGGTCTCGATCATCGCGTCCGGGACCGGGTTGCCCTCGCCGTCGGTGACCACGCCCCGGATCCACACCGCGCCGGGCGTGCCCTCGGGCACCACCGTCGGGCCGTCTTCCCAGGGCAGGCCGATCGCGAGGTAGGGGCCGACGGTCTGCGACGGAGTGGTCATTCGTCTTCCTCTTCCTCGTTCTCGAACACCGACTGCTCGCGCCCGCGCACCACGATGTCGAACTCGAAGGCCAGCGCCCAGTGGTCGGTGGTGCGGCTGTAGTCGAACCGCGAGATCATCCGCTGCCGCGCCTTCTCGTCCGGGATGGAGTTGAAGATCGGGTCCTGGAAGAACAGCGGGTCGTCCGGGAAGTACATCTGCGTCACCAGGCGCTGCGTGAACGCCTGCCCGAACACCGAGAAGTGGATGTGCGCGGGCCGCCAGGCGTTGTCGTGGTTCTTCCACGGGTAGGCGCCGGGCTTGATGGTGGTGAACTCGTAGCGGCCTTCCGAGTCGGTGATCGTGCGGCCGACGCCGTCGAAGTTCGGGTCCAGCGGGGCCGGCCAGTTGTCGCCGATGTGCCGGTAGCGGCCGCCCGCGTTGGCCTGCCAGATCTCGATCAGCGAGTTCGGGATGCCCCGGCCGTCGCCGTCGAGCAGGCGGCCGTGCACCAGGATGCGCTGGCCCTGCGGCTCCTCGGCGTGCTGGCGGGTCAGGTCGTTGTCGAACTCGCCGAGGCGGCCGGGGCCGAGCAGCGGGCCGGTCACCTCGGTGAGCATCTGCGGCAGCAGAACGAGCGGCTGCTTCGGGTACCGCAGTTGCGTCGAGCGATAGCCCGGCGAGTTCAGCGGCGCGTGCGTGCCCTCCGGGTCCCGCCGGTAACGCGGCAGGATCAGCTTGTCACTCGTCGGTGCTGCCATAGCACGGTTTCCTTTCTCCTCACGCTTCCAGCACGACCGCGAGCCCCTGGCCCACGCCGATGCAGATGGCCGCCAGGCCGTAACCACCGCCGCGGCGGCGCAGCTCGTAGGCCAGCGACGCGAGAATGCGCCCGCCGGAGGCGCCCAGCGGGTGGCCGATGGCGATCGCGCCGCCGTTGACGTTCACGATCGACGGGTCGAGCTTGGGCCAGTCGGCGAAGCAGGACAGGCACTGCGCGGCGAACGCCTCGTTCAGCTCGACCGCGGCCAGCTGCTCCCAGCCGATCCCGGCGCGCTCCAGCGCGATCTCCGCCGCCCGCACCGGGCCGATGCCGAACACGTCCGGGTCCACACCCGCCGCGCCCCGCCCGGCGATGCGCGCCAGTGGCGTCTTGCCGAGCCGGTCGGCCGCGGCCTGGTCGCCCAGCAGGACGGCGGAGGCGCCGTCGTTCAGCGGGGAGGCGTTGCCGGCGGTGATGGTGCCGTTCTGGCGGAACGCGGGCTTGAGCTTGCCCAGCTTCTCCAGCGTCGAGTCGGCGCGGATGCCCTCGTCGCGGGTCAGGTCGGTGCCGGGGACGGGCACCACGTGGTCGTCGTAGAAGCCGGCGTCCCACGCCTTCGCCGCGTTCTGGTGGCTGCGCAGCGCGAACTCGTCCTGCGCCTCGCGGGTGATGCCGTACTTCTCGGCCAGCCGCTCGGTGCTCTCGCCCAGCGAAATCGTCCACTGCTCGGGCATCTCCGGGTTGACCATGCGCCAGCCCAGGGTGCTCGAATGCAGCGTCTGGTTCGCCGGGGAGTACGCCTTCTCCGGCTTGAGCAGGATCATCGGGGCGCGGGTCATCGACTCCACACCGCCCGCGACGACCAGCGAGGCGTCGCCGGTCGCGATGGTGCGGCTGGCCTGCATCACCGCGTCCAGGCCGGAACCGCACAGCCGGTTCACCGTGGTGCCGGGCACCGAGGTCGGCCAGCCCGCGAGCAGCGCGGCCATGCGCGCCACGTTGCGGTTGTCCTCGCCGGCCTGGTTGGCGTCGCCCAGCACGACCTCGTCGACGGTGCCCGGGTCGAGGTCGTTGCGGGCGGCCAGCTCACGCAGCACGTGCGCGGCCAGGTCGTCGGGGCGGACCCCGGCCAGGGCGCCGCCGTAGCGGCCGAACGGGGTCCGGATCGCGTCGAGAACGAATGCGTCGCTCACTTGGCCGCCTTCAGTTCACGCAGGGCCTGGAGTTCGGCCTCGGTGGGCGGGGGCGTGGTCTCCAGCTCCGGGGCCACCTTCAGGTCCCAGCCGGTCGCCTCCTTGACCTGCTCGACCGTGACGCCCTCGTGGACCTGGGTCAGCACGAGCTCGGCGGTCTCCGGGTCGGGCCGCATCACGCCCAGGTCGGTGATCACCAGGGTCGGGCCCGCGCCGGGCAGGCCCAGCTTCTCCCGCTCGCCCTTGCCGCGGCCGTGGCCGAAGGAGGTGATGAAGTCGACCTGCTCGACGAAGCTGCGCTTGCTCTGCCGCACCACGACGTAGACCTCGTGGCAGCTCGCGGCGATCTCCGGGGCCCCACCGGCACCGGGCAGGCGGACCTTCGGGTCGGCGTAGTCGGTGCCGATGACGGTGGTGTTGATGTTGCCGAACTTGTCCAGCTGGGCCGCGCCGAGGAAGCCGACGTCGATGCGGCCGGGCTGCAGCCAGTAGTTGAACACCTCCGGCACGCTGATCACGGCGTCGGCGGTGTCGGCGAGGATGCCGTCCCCGATCGACGCGGGCAGCCGGGTCGGCTTCGAGCCGAGCGTGCCCGACTCGTAGATGAGCACCAGGTCCTCGGCGTGGGTGCGGCGCGCGAGGTTGGCCGCGGTGGAGGGCAGGCCGATGCCGACGAACACCCGCTGGCCACCGGTGAGGGCGCGGGCCGCGGCGATCGACATCATCTCGTCGGACGTGTACGTCCGCTCGACCGTCGCTGTCACTGGGCCACCTCCTGCGTCTTGCGGGACACCCGCACCCGGTCGGCATCCACGAGCGGGGCTTCGCCATGGTCGCTCGTGGCTGCCTCCGTGCCGAACACCTTCTCGTCCAGCCAGCGCTGGAACGAGTCCCTCTCCCGCCCAATGGAATCCCAATACGCGTAATACTCGTTGTCGCGCTCCGAGTACCCGGCCGCGTAGGACGGATGCGCCCCGTTCGGGACCTCGGCGACCGCCGTGACGGCCCAGGTCGGCAGGATGACCTGACCGGGCATCGGGGTCAGCTCGTCGACGATCTCCTCGACGGTGACCAGGCTGCGCTTGGCGGCCAGCACCGCCTCCTTCTGCACGCCGACCAGGCCCCACATCTGCACGTTGCCGGCGCGGTCGGCCCGCTGCGCGTGGATGATCGAGACGTCCGGGTTGATCGCCGGCACCGCGGCCAGCTCCTCGCCGGTGAACGGGCAGGTGATCGTCTTGATCGTGTCGGTGTGCTTGGGCAGGTCCGTGCCGCGGTAGCCGCGCAGCACCGCGAACGGCAGCCCGGAGGCGCCGGCGACGTAGCGGTTGGCCATCCCCGCGTGGCTGTGCTCCTCGATCTCCAGCGGCACCGGCCAGGAGTTCTGCACCGCGTCGCGGAAGCGGTGCAGCGAGCCCACGCCCGGGTTGCCGCCCCAGGAGAAGATCAGCTTCTTCGCGCACCCGGCGCCGATGAGCTGGTCGTAGACGATGTCGGGCGTCATCCGCACCAGCGTCAGGTCCCTGCGCCGCTGGCGGATGATCTCCTGCCCCGCCGCGTGCGGGATCAGATGGGTGAATCCTTCGAGGGCGACCGTGTCCCCGTCGTGCACCAGCTGGGCGACGGCGTCACGGAGCGACGTTATCTCGGCCATTGAGCTGCTTCCGTTCGCATTACGCACACAAGTTCTACATATGAACATAGCGGGCGGTCCGGAGCCGCGCAAGGAAGGGTGGACGCATGAGTGGACCCGAAATCGATCCGGTGACGGCCGAGAGCGAGCAGCAGGACGCCGACATCGGCGGCGAGCACACCGAACCCACCTACCGCGACCAGGACCCCGAGGTCGGCACGGACGAAGCCGAACCGGAGGGCAAAGGCGGCCCCGGAGGCATGGACCCCGAATAGCGCGCGCGGCCACCGATCCTGCGAAGCTGGAGCCCATGCGAATCGTGGTGACGCGGCGGGTTCCGGAAGCGGCGATGGTGGTGCTCCGCGAGGCGGGCGAGGTCTGGGTGTCCGGCGAGGACCGGCCGCTGCGCCCCGACGAGCTGCGCGAAGCGGTGCGCGGCGCGGACGCGGTGGTGTGCATGCTGCACGACCGCGTCGACGGCGCGGTGGCCGACGCGGCCGGGCCGCAGCTGAAGGTCGTGGCCAACGTCGCGGTCGGCCACGACAACATCGACGTGCCCGCACTGGCCGAGCGGGGCGTGACGGTCACGAACACGCCCGGCGTGCTCACCGACGCGACCGCGGACCTCGCGTTCGGACTGCTGCTCGCAGTGACGCGGCGGATCGGCGAGGGCGAACGCCTGCTGCGGTCCCGCACGCCGTGGTCGTTCCACCTGGGATTCATGCTCGGCTCCGGCCTGCAGGGCAAGACGCTCGGCATCGTCGGGCTCGGCCAGATCGGGCAGGCGATGGCGCGCCGCGCCAGGGCGTTCGGCATGCGGATCGTCTACAGCAGACGGTCCCGGGCGAAGCCGGAGGTGGAGTCGGCGCTGCACGCGGAGCACCTGTCGTTCCTGGAACTGCTCCGGACCGCCGACGTGGTGTCGCTGCACTGCCCGTTGACGACGGAGACGCGGCACCTGATCGACGCCGAAGCGCTGGGCGCGATGAAGCACAGCGCGTTCCTGATCAACACCACGCGCGGGCCGGTCGTGGACGAGGCCGCGCTGGCCGACGCGCTGCTGCGGCGCGAGATCGCCGGCGCCGGGCTGGACGTGTTCGAGAAGGAGCCGGAGGTCGAGCCGCGACTGCTGGAGCTGGACAACGTGGTCGTCACCCCGCACCTGGGGTCGGCGACCGTGGAGACCCGCACGGAGATGGCGCTGCTGGCGGCGCGCAACGTGGCGGCGGTGCTCTCCGGCGAGGGGGCCGTTAATGAGGTGCGGCCGGACGGTGATCGCTCCTAGTCTTCGCGGCGTGCGACTGAGCGGACAGGTCCTGATTCTCGACGCCGACGACACGTTGTGGGAGAACAACGTGGTCTTCGAGCGGGTCATCGACGACTACCTGGACTGGATCGCGCATCCGACCCTGGACCGCGCCGCGGTGCGCGGCATCCTGGACGACATCGAACGGGCGAACGCGGTCACGCACGGCTACGGGACGAAGGTGTTCCTGCACAGCCTGGCGGAGTGCTTCGAGAAGCTGAACTCCCGGCCCGCGACGTCCGCGGAGCGCGACCGCATCGAGGAGCTGGCGGCGGCGCTGATCCACCACGAGATCGAGCTGATCCCCGGTGTCGCCGAGACGCTCGACGAACTGGGCTCGCGGCACGAGCTGATGCTGCTGACCAAGGGCGACCAGGAGGAGCAGCAGCGCAAGATCGACGCCTCCGGGGTGGCGCACCACTTCCGCGAGGTGCACATCGTGCCGGAGAAGGACGTCGAGGTGTACCGCGGCCTGGCGGCGGCGCGGATGCTCGCGCCGGAGTCGACGTGGATGATCGGCAACTCGCCGAAGTCGGACATCCGCCCGGCACGCGCGGCGGGGATGAACGCGGTGTTCATCCCGAACGCGCACACCTGGGTGCTGGAGCACGACGAACTGGACGACGCCGACGAGCGGGTGCTGCGGCTCGGGACGTTCACGGAGCTGCTGCACCACTTCTAAGTTGCGCGGCACGCATATTTGCGCGCCGCGCAAGTTCTGCTACCGTGGAGTCATGGGCCTGCGGGAGCGGAAGAAAGCCGAGACGCGCTCGGCGATCAGCTGGGCGGCGATCCGGCTGACCGTCGAGCGCGGGTTCGACAACGTGAAGGTCGAGGACATCGCCGACGCCGCCGGCGTCTCCCCGCGCACGTTCAACAACTACTTCTCCAGCAAGGGCGAGGCGATCGTGGCCCGCCACGCCGACCGCATCCGCAACTTCGCCGGGGCACTGCGCGACCGCCCGGCGGGCGAGCCGCTGTGGGACGCGATCAGCGTCGCGGCCACGGCCCAGTTCGGCCCGGACCCCGCCGCGGCCGAAGCCCCGGTGGCCGATCCGGCGACCTGGACGTCCGGCGTGCGCGCGATGCTCGCCGAGCCCGCCCTGCAGGGCGATCTGCTCAAGGCCGGCGCGCTCGCGGAGGCCGAGATCGCCGCGGCGGTCGCGGACCGCACCGGCACCTCGGTCGAGCGGGACCTGTACCCGCACCTGGTGGCGTCCGCGGTCGTGGCCGCCGTGCAGACCGCGATCGGCCACCACCTCCGCACCGAGCGCCCGGTGCCCGACCTGCTCACCGAAGCGCTCGCGCGGCTCTCCGCGGGCCTGTAACTCCACTGTGGACGATCAGCCCGGGCGTGCTCCCGGGCCGCTGTCCCCTGCCCGGAAGGACTTCCCCATGATCGACGTCGTCATCGCGGGCGGCGGGCCCACCGGCCTCATGCTCGCCTGCGAACTCGCACTGGCCGGCGCGCGCCCCGTCGTCCTGGAACGCCTCGCCGAGCCCGGCATCGAGCGGCGGGCGAACGGCCTGGTCGGCGAGGTCGTGCGCATGATGGACCGGCGCGGCCTGTACGAGCGGCTGACCGGCACCCCCGGCGCTCCGGAGCCCGTCCGCGGGTTCGTGTTCGGCGCCTTCCCGCTGCCACTGGCCGACCTCCACCACAACCTCTACACGCTGCCGGTGCCGCAGCGGCGCATCGAGGAGGTGCTCACCGAACGCGCGGCCGAACTCGGCGTCGACGTCCGTCGTGGGCACGAGGTCACCGGGCTGGTCCAGGACGAGGACGCGGTGACCGTCGAGGTCGGCGGGCGCGAGCCGGTGCGGGCGCGGTTCCTCGTCGGTGCGGACGGCGGGCACAGCGTGGTGCGCAAGCTGGCCGGCATCGGATTCCCCGGCGTGACCTCCGACGAAGCCGTGTCGTACTCTGCGGACGTCTCGGTCCCGCCCGAGATCCTCGGCCCCGACGGCGAACTGGTGGTGCCCGGTTTCGGCGTCGTGCCGCCGTTCCAGCACCTGCGCACCGAGCGCGGAATGATCACCTGGGCACCGTTCCCCGGCCGGAGCCCGACGCTCAACACCATGGAGTGGGGCCTGCCCGCGGACGGTGAGGCGTCCCTGGCGGAAGTGCGCGCCAGCGCGGCCCGCGTGCTCGGCGTGGACCTGCCGCTCGGGCCGCCGACGGGTGAGGGGCCGCACCTGATGCGGCGCCTGTTCGGCGGGAACACCCGGATCGCCGAGCGCTACCGGGACCGCCGGGTTTTCCTGCTCGGCGACGCCGCGCACGTCCATTCCGCGATCGGCGGCCCCGGCCTCAACCTCGGCCTGCAGGACGCGGTCAACCTCGGCTGGAAGCTCGCGGCGGCGGTGCGCGGCGACGTGGACGTGCTGGACACCTACGAGTCCGAGCGGCGCCCGGTCGCCCAGCGCGTCGCCATGCACACGCAGGCGCAGTCGCTGCTGCTCCGGCCGGGCGGCGAGGTGACCGCGTTCCGGGAACTGTTCGCGGAGCTGCTGGCCCTGCGCGGCACCCGGCAGCACCTCGCCGACCTGCTGGCGGGCGCGGACATCCGCTACGACATGGGCACCACCGGAGAACTGGTCGGGCAGTTCGCGCCGGGCCTGGTGGACCAGTGCGACCTCACCCACAGCGGCCGGGCCCTGCTGCTCGACCCGACCGGGCTGCTCGACGCCGCGCCGTGGCGGAAGTCCGTCGACGTCGTCGAGATGCCCGATCTGGACTGCGCGTTCCTGCTGCGGCCGGACTGCTTCGTCGCCTGGGCGGGCGACGACCAGGACGGCCTGCACGAAGCGCTCACGAGGTGGTTCGGCCCCGGAACGCGCTGAGGGAGGACACCGTTTCCGGCATCCTCCCTCAGCGGAAGTCCTGCGATCAGGCGGTCGGCGCCTCAGCCTGGGGCAGGACGGCGAAGTTCAGCTGTCCCTGCTCGTCCTGCTGGACGTCGAGCACCTTGTCGTCCAGGAAGATCGCGGCCTGCGGCTCCAGGAACACCTTCGCACCCCCGTCCGCGCCCACGACCTGGTCCCCGTCCTCCGGAGCCGGTGCCACGGACAGCGCCAGCTGGGCGCCGCTGTCCTGCTGGGCCTGCACGGCGAAGCGCAGGCCACCACTGTCGGTCTGGCCCTCCTGTGCCGTCAGGGCGCTGATGGCCTCGGCGGCGGCATCGGTCAAAGCGAGCATCGTGTCAGTCCCTTCGCGTCACGTGCACTCGTACCTCCGACCGTAGGGGCACGCTTCGGGGCACGCTGTCCAGCACCCGCCGTCACCGCCGATCACGGTGGGTTTCACCAGGTCAGCATCGATGTGACGGCCGTCACACCGGATCTTCGTCCGGCGGTGTCCGGATCGCGTCGGGCACCGAGCCCGGCGGGTTGTCCGCCTTCTGGTCCACCGCGTCGCCGAGGTTCTGGCCGGGGTCGGGAGCCTCGGCGCGGACACCGGTCTCGTCCGCCGGCACGTCCTCCGGCTGGACGTCCGGGCGCTCCTGCGCCAGCCGTCCGTCGAGGCTCTCGCCCTCGCGCACCTCGTTCGGCGTCGTGCCGAACCGGTCGGAGGCCATGTACCGCTCCGGCGGCTCGACGCCCTCCTCGAGCGGGTCGACGCGCAACCGGTCCTCGTCGAGGTCCTCCGCGCTGTTCAGCGCGGCCGGGTCGCTCTCCACCGCGTCGGGGACGGGATGGCCATGAGCCTCACTCATCGGTCCTCCTCACCTGCTGGTTCCAGCGGTGGCGATACCCGAGCGGCAGGCCGGGCAAACCCGAGATCAAGCTCACGTGCTTGTAGAGTACAAACAATTGCTGAGCATAGGTAAGTTCTGAACCATGACCGCGACGTGGATCAGCGGGCCGGTGACTCGGGCGGCGCCCGCCGCACCC
Organism: Amycolatopsis thermalba; assembly: GCF_003385215.1. Taxonomy (GTDB): domain Bacteria; phylum Actinomycetota; class Actinomycetes; order Mycobacteriales; family Pseudonocardiaceae; genus Amycolatopsis_E; species Amycolatopsis_E thermalba. The sequence goes on from NZ_PQHW01000110.1 coordinate 13,293, forward strand.
CGCCCGGCCGAGCACCACGCGGTCGCCTGGTACGTCGTCGCCGGGGTGCTGACGACCGGCCTGCAGGAAGTGCTCTTCCTCGGCGCGCGCCCGCTGCTGGGCGCGGTGGTCGCGAACACGCTGGCCATCGCGCTGACCACGATCGCCAACACCGAGTTCCAGCGGCGCGTGACGTTCGCCGGCCGTCCCGCCTCACCCGTTCGGCTGCACCTGCAGTCCGTGGGGACGTTCGCCTTCTACGCGGGCTACGGCTCGCTCGTGCTGTTGTCGTTACATCTGTTCACCCCGAGCCCCTCGGCCACGCTGCAGGCGGTGACCCTGGCGGCGGCGAGCGGCCTGGGCGGTATCGTCCGGTTCGCGTTGCTGCGCTGGTGGGTCTTCCCGAACCGGTGACCTGCGTGTTGTCACACCGCCAAGTGGTGTGTCACTTGTGCGCTCGCCTGTTCGCCGGTGCTCGGTTCGCGCGTCTGGAGAACGCGATCGAGCGGGGTGTTGCGGCAAATGGGGTATGTCTAGTTGAAATCTGGACTGTCGGGCGACCACCACTTACGATTACGCACAGTCGCGTCGGTGACGGGTCGGCAGGGACCTAGAGGGAGTACCCGTTCACCGAGAGTAACTCGAAACGCGGGCCCCCGACGGCGACCGGTCGACGGGTCATCGTTGTTGTCGTTGGGGAGCCGACCATGCGAACGAGTGTCCCGCCCAGCACTGCCGCCCTCAGATCCGCGCCCGAGGCGCCGGGGCTGACACCCCAGGCCTTTCCTCGGGCCTCACAGCGGCTCACGAAGGAAGAGCTCGACCCGGTCGTCCGCGAGGCGGCCACCGGTGAGCGCGGAGCCGTGGACCGCCTGATCCAGATGATCACCCCGGTCGCCGTCCGCTACTGCCGCGCCCGGCTCGGTGGCCGCGACCTGTCCTACCTGTCGGCGGACGACGTGGCGCAGGAGGTCTGCCTGGCCGTCCTGCACGCACTGCCGCAGTACCAGGACCGGGGCGGATCCTTCCTCTACCTGGTGCACGCCATCGCGTCGAACAAGGTCGCCGACGCCTACCGCCTGGTCTCCCGGGACCGGTCGGACCCGGTCGCCGAGCTGCCGGAACGCCCGCTGGCCGACAACGAGCCGGAGAAGCACGCGCTCGACGTCGACCTCGGCGACCGGCTGACCAGGCTGCTCGCCACGCTTCCGCAGCTGCAGCAGGAGATCCTGACGCTGCGGATCGCCGTCGGGCTGTCGGCGAACGAGACGGCCGAGGCGCTGGGCATCTCGGCCGGCAACGTCCGCGTCACGCAGCACCGCGCGCTGGGCAAGCTGCGCGCGATGGTCACCCGCGACGGCGACCTGCTCGGCTAGTCGCCGTAGGCCTGGGTCAGGGCGGGCAGCAGCTCGTTCGAGGCGAACTCGAAGAACCCGTCCTGGTGCTCGCCGCCGATCTGGACCAGCGCCAGATCGGTGAAGCCGGCGTCGGCGAAGGCCTGCGCGCTCTTCACGATCGGCTCGACGTCCGGCCCGCACGGGATGGACTGCGCGACCTCGTCGGGCGTGACGAACTGGGTCGCGCCGGCGAACCCGGACGTGCCGGGCAGCTCGGCGTTGACCTTCCAGCCGCCGCCGAACCAGCGGAACTGCTCGTGCGCCCGCCGCTTGGCCGCCTCCGGGTCGCGGTCCCAGCACACCGGCAGCTGCGCGTACTTGCGTGAGGTGTCCTGCCCCAGCTGCGCGCGCTCCTCGTCCCACGCGTGCAGCAGCTCCGGCTTCGGCTCGGTGGCGATCAGCGCGTCGGCCACCGGGGCGAAGCGCGACACCGACTGCCTGCCGGACACGGCGACCCCGATCGGGGTGCGCCGCTCGGGCAGGTCCCACAGCTTCGCCGAGTCGACCCGGTAGTGCTGACCCGAGTAGTTGACGTACCCGCCGTCGAAGAGGTCGCCGATGATCGCCAGCGCCTCGCTCAGCATCTCGTGCCGCACGTTCACCGGCGGCCACCCGCGGCCGACGACGTGCTCGTTCAGGTTCTCGCCCGCACCCAGCCCCAGCGTGAACCGGTCGTCCGACAGCAGGGAGATGGTCGCCGCCTTCTGCGCCACCACCGCCGGGTGGTAGCGCATGAGCGGACAGGTCACGAAGCTGAGCAGCTCGACGCGTTCGGTCACCTGCGTGACCGCGCCCAGCACGCTCCACGCGTACGGGGCATGACCCTGTTCGTCGAGCCAGGGCGAGTAGTGGTCGCTGCACACCTCGAACGCGAACCCCGCCTCCTCGGCGGCCGCCGCGTGCCGGACCAGCTCCTTCGGCCCGGCCTGCTCGGTCATCAGGGTGTAACCGAAACGCACTCCTGCTCCTTCTCAGCGCTGGACAGCAGCTGCTTGCGTCGCGTGATCATCGCCCGGCGCTCGGTCTCGTCGAGCCCGCCCCAGACGCCGAAGGGCTCCTCGGCGGTGAGCGCGTGGTGCCGGCACTCGACGATCACCGGGCAGGACATGCAGATCTGCTTGGCCCGCGCCACCCGGTCCGCCCGCGCGAAGCCCCGCTCGCCATCGGGGTGGAAGAACACCGAACTGTCCAAGTTCCGGCAGTTGCCGTGCCGCTGCCACTCCCACGTTTCGGCAACAGGCACCGGGAGCCGTGACGTGTCCGCCATCTCGACCTCACCTCCGCGACCATCTCAGTTGCGCGCAGGACTACCCCGGTTTTTCGGCCACTACACCTGCCGGCCCAGCGCCAGCCGCTTCTCGAACCAGTGATCGGCGTACAAGCGTTGCTCAGGGGCCGCGATCTCGCGGTAGCCGTGTTTGGCGTAGAGGCTGCGAGCCTCCACCAGATCGTGCCGCGTGTCCAGTCGCATCCGGGTGGAACCCAGCCGCTGAGCTGCGATTTCGGCGGCGCGGAGCAGTTGGTCGCCACCGCCCTGGCCGCGCGCGGCGGGACGGACGAACATCCGGGTCAGCTCGGTGGTCGTGACGTCGAGCACTCTGATGCCGACGCAGCCGGTCACCACATCGTGGGACCGGGCGAGCAGGAAGAGGCCGGTGGGCGGGACGAGGTCGTCACTGGGGTCGTCGGCCATCGCGGCGTCGAGTTCGGCCTCGCTCGCGGGCCGGCCGTAGTAGCGGCTGGCGACGTCGTCGAAGTAGGCGCGCAGGATCGCCTGCGCGGCGGGGTCGGTCACCGGGACCGGGTCGATCGTCCACACGGGTCCATGCTGGCGCCCGCGTAAAGCGAATATCAGTCGGAACCGGTTAGGGTGGCCGGCATGGCTTACGACGTGGTCCTGTTCGGCGCGACCGGCTTCACCGGCCGGCTCACCGCGGAGTACCTGGCCCGCCACGCCCCCGACGACTGCCGCTGGGCGCTCGCCGGCCGCAGTCGCGCCAAGCTCGAAGGTGTGCGGGATGCGCTGGGGCCGAAGTTCGCCCAGCTGCCGCTGCTCTACGCCGACGTCACCGACCCCGCGTCGCTGAAAGCGGTGGCCTCCTCCGCGAAGGTCGTGATCACCACGGTCGGCCCGTACGTGCAGTACGGCGAGCCGCTGGTGGCCGCGTGCGCCGAGGCCGGCACCGACTACGTGGACCTGTGCGGCGAGCCCGAGTTCGCCGACCTGATGTACGTCCGCCACCACGCCCGCGCCGCCGAGACCGGTGCCCGCATCGTGCACGCGTGCGGCTTCGACTCGATCCCGCACGACCTGGGCGTCTACTACACCGTCCAGCAGCTGCCGGACGACGTGCCGATCCGCGTGCGCGGCCAGGTGCGCGTCGGCGCCACGTTCTCCGGCGGCACCTACGCCTCCGCGCTCGGCGCCGCGTCCCGGCTGCTGCCGATGCTCCAGGCCGCCCGGGAGCGCCGGAAGGTGCAGCACCGCCCCGAAAACCGCCGGGTCCGGGCGGTCACCGGGACCCCGCGCCGCGACGGGGAGACCGGCCACTGGCTGGTGCCGCTGCCGACGATCGACCCGCAGATCGTCGTCGGCTCGGCGCGCGAGCTGCCCGAGTACGGGCCGGACTTCACCTACAGCCACTACGCGGCGGTCAAGCACCTGCCGGTGCTGGCGGGCGGGCTCGCCGGGCTGGGCGCGGCGGTCGCGCTCGTGCAGCTCCCGCCGGTCCGCAAGGCGCTGGGCAACCTGCGCAAGCCCGGTGAGGGCCCCAGCGAGCAGCGGCGCGCGAAGTCCTGGTTCAGCGTGCGGTTCACCGCCGACGGCGGCGGCAGGCGCGTGGTCACCGAGGTCTCCGGCGGCGACCCCGGCTACGACGAGACGGCGAAGATGCTCGCCGAGTCCGCGCTGTGCCTGGCGCACGACGACCTGCCCGCCCGCGCCGGGCAGCTCTCCCCCGCCGCCGCGATGGGCGACGCGCTGCTGACGCGGCTGAAGAACGCCGGGCTCACGTTCCGGACCCTCCCGTCCTGAACCACCCGGACGGGGGATAGCGCCGACACGAACCCCGACCTGCTTAAACACAGTTCAAGCCGGGCCTTACAGTGATCGTATGGCTCGATTGACGCGCGCGGAAAGTCAGGCGCACACGCGCCGCCGTCTCCTGGTCACCGCCACCGAACTCTTCCTCCGCGACGGCTACACCGCGACGTCGCTGGAACGGGTGGCCGAGGAGGCCGGGTTCTCCAAGGGCGCCGTCTACTCCAACTTCCGCAACAAGGACGAGCTGTGCCTGGCCGTCCTGGACGGGGTGCGCGCGGAGAAGGCGGCGTCGGTGGACGCGACCCTGTCCCGCACGGACAGCCTCGAGGAGCTGCTGGCGGCCTTCGCGGTGTGGGCCGCGGGGACCGGGGGCGACCAGGCGTGGATCCGGCTGGAGGCGGAGTACCTGCTCAACTGCCGCCGCGACCCGGACCTGCTGACCCGGCTGGCGAAGAGCAACGCCGAGATCGCCGACCTGGTGACCGAGCTGCTGAACACCAACGCGCGACGGCTGGGCGTGCGGCTGCCGATGGACGCCCGGCAGGCGGCGTACGCGCTGTTCAGCATCACGCTCGGGCTGGGCCTGCTGCGCTCGGTGGACCCGGCCATCGGGGTCGAGTCGTTCACGTCGGTGGTGCGGCTGCTCGCCCAGCCGGCGGAGGTGACCGTGCCGGAAGCACGAACGGCGACCCACGCGCCGACGGGCGGCGCGGATTCCTCGGCGCACCGGGACTGAGCGCAGTCCGGCCGGGCGGCGATCAGCGGGGCCGGAAGCGCGGGCGGATACCCCGCACACCGGCATCGAGCGCCACCCCCGCCCAACCCCGGGCGGCGGTCAGCGGGGCGGCAGCGCGTGCAGCTCCACCTGGTCCAACCGCCCCGCGTGGATCCGCGCCGTCAGATACGTGTGCTCCGGCTGGCGGCGCCGGTCCGTGGGCGAACCGGGGTTGAGCAGCCGCAGGCCGGACTCCGCCACGGTGTCCCACGGGATGTGGCTGTGCCCGAACACCAGCACGTCCACATCCGGGTACTCCCGCGCGCACCGCGCCTCGCGGCCCTTCGCCGGGCCCGTCTCGTGCACCACGGCCAGGCGCAGGCCCGCCAGGTCGGCCCGCGCCACCTCCGGCAGCCGCGCGCGCAGCTCGGGCCCGTCGTTGTTGCCGTACACCCCGATCAGCCGCCGGCTGCGCGACTCCAGCTCGTCCAGCAGCGCGACCTCCACCCAGTCCCCCGCGTGCACCACCACGTCGGCCCGGGACACCTCCCGCCACAGCTGTTCCGGCAGATCACGCGCCCGCTTGGGCACGTGCGTGTCGGACATGATGAGGAGCCGCATGGTCACCGGTCTATCACGCTGGGCCACCCGAAGCAGGGCACCGATTCCCCCGCCCGTAACCTTCATCCGGGTTGTCCGGATCAGGAGGGGTGAGCCTTGACGCAGGAACCCGCGTGGCCCACGACCGACGACGAGCGGACCGAGGTCATGACCCCGGTCACCGACGTGCTGCCGAAGGTGACGCAGGAGCCACCGCGCCGGAAGCGGACCGCCCGGCGCGCCGGGATCATCGCCGCATCGGTGCTCGGCGTGCTCGCCGCGCTCTACGCCGTCGACCTGCTGATCAGCCAGGGCACCGTGCCGCGCGGGGTCACCGTCGCCGGTGTCGAAGTCGGCGGGCTCAAGCGCACCGCGGCCGAGGACAGGCTGCGCGACGAGATCGAGCCGCGGCTGACCGCGACCATCCCGGTCCGCGCCGGTGACACCACCGCCGCGATCGACCCGGGCACCGCCGGCCTCACCCTCGACTGGCCGTCCACTTTGGACCAGGCCGGCGACCAGCCGCTCAACCCGTTCACCCGCATCGCGTCGTTCTTCAGCGACCGCGAGGTCGGCGTGGTGACCCACGCGGACGAGGACAAGCTGGCCGCGGCCATCGAGGAGCTGCGGGCCCGCACCGACCGGCTGCCCGTCGAGGGCACCATCCGGTTCGAGGAGGCCCAGCCCGTCGCGGTGCAGCCGCAGCCCGGCCAGCAGCTGGACGCCGCGGGCGCCAAGAACGAGGTGCTGCGGCACTGGGCGACCGGTCAGACGCTGACCCTCCCGGTGACGACCACGCCGGTGCAGGTCTCCCCCGAGGCCGTCCAGGCGACGCTGGAGGGGTTCGCCAAGCCCGCCGTGTCCACGCCGCTGATCATCCGCGGCGAGGGCGCCGACGCGACCCTGTCGCCGGAGGCCGTGGCCGCCGCGCTGTCGTTCGAGCCCGGCGACGCCGGCACCCTGGTGCCGAAGGTCGACCACAACAAGCTCATCGAGGCGGCCGGCCCGCAGCTCAAGCCCTCCGAGAAGGAGGGCAAGGACGCCCAGATCGTGTTCGAGGGCGGCCGTCCCACGGTGCAGCCGTCGGTGGACGGCAAGGGCGTCGACTGGAACCCGACCCTGCAGCCGGTGTTCGACCTGCTCAAGACGCCGGGCAAGCACGAGCTGGTCGCCAAGTACCACACCACCCCGGCGAAGGTGACCACCGAGCAGGCCAACCAGCTCGGCATCACCGAGGTCATCGGCGAGTTCACCACCGGCGGGTTCGCCGCCGACTCGGGCGTGAACATCCGGACCGTGGCGCAGAAGGTCAACGGCGCGATCGTCAAGCCGGGCGAGACGTTCAGCCTCAACGGGTTCACCGGCCCGCGCGGCAAGGCCCAGGGGTACGTCGAGGCCGGCGTGATCGAGAACGGCGCCCCGGCCCGTGAGGTCGGCGGCGGCATCTCGCAGTTCGCCACGACGCTGTACAACGCGGCCTACTTCGCCGGGCTGAAGGACGCCGGGCACAAGGAGCACAGCTACTACATCAGCCGCTACCCCGCCGCACGGGAGGCGACGGTGTTCCAGAGCGCCGGTGGCGCCAGCGTCATCGATCTGAAGTTCACCAACGACTCCGACACCGGCGTGGCCATCCAGACCATCTGGACGCCCTCGTCGATCACCGTCAAGCTGTGGGGCACGAAGCGGTACACGGTGGAGTCGATCCCGGGGCCGAAGACGAACTTCGTCCCGCCGCAGGAGAAGCCCGGCCCAGCGGAGAACTGCCACGCCTCCAACGGCGCGCAGGGCTTCACCACGAGCGACACCCGGGTGCTGCGCGACGCGAAGACCGGCCGCGAGGTGAAGCGCGAGACCCGCACGGTGCACTACAACCCGCAACCGAAGATCGTCTGCCCCTGACGGGCGCGAAAGGGCCGCACCGTCTCCCGGTGCGGCCCGGGACTGGGTTTCCGGTTCCGATCTTCCGGGAGCAGTTGTGTGCCTGCGCGGAGGCTGAGGGGTCCTGGGGTCCTGCCACGCAGCGGTTGCGGCCAGGCGGATGAGCCGCTGCCGGCCGAGGTAGCTTACCTAGGAAAAGCGCGCCCGGTGCGGTCCAACAAGAAGGGGCCGCACCGGCTCCCGGTGCGGGCCCGGGAGTCGGACTGAGTTTCCGGTTCCGCTCCCGGGGAACAGTTGTGCGCCTGCGCGGCGGCCGCTGCCGTGCGAATGAGCCGCTGCGGGCCGAGGAGGCTTATCTAGGAAATTGCGTCCTCGCGCCGATGCGGTCCCACAAAAAGGGCCGCACCGACTCCCGGTGCGGCCCCTTTTCGCTAAGTCAGGACGCGCGCTTGATCTCCTCGAGCCGCACCTGCACGCCGTCCAGTACGCGGTCGACCGCGTAGTCGAACAGCTCGGCGAAGTAGTCGCGGTTCTTCTCCGGGTCGTGCAGCCGCTCGTGCACCGTCTCGGCGAGGGTGGCCAGCCCGGACAGGTTCGGGTCCGGCGGCGGCGCGCCCCACCCACCGGAGATCTGCGCCTTCGCCTCGTCGGCCTTGCGCTGGTCGTCCTCCAGCGAGATGAACAGGCAGGCCTGGCTGACCAGCAGCCGGCACACCATGGCGGCCTCGTCCTGCTCGAACCCGGCGCGCAGGAGTGTCCTCATCGCACGGTCCACAGTGGGCCCACCGGCCTTGACCGACGGGCCGTTGAGCGCCACCCGGCGCGCCACGCCCGGGTAGCGCATGAACACCACCCGCAGGTTGGTGAGGAACTGCCGCCACCAGGGCCGCCACTCCAGCTCGGCCGGCGGGAGCTCGTACATCGCGATGACGCGGTCGACGACCGCGGTCACCACCGTGTCCCGGTCACCCACGTGGTGGTAGATCACCGCCGGATAGGCGTCCACCGCGCCGGCGAGCTGGCGCAGCGTCCACGACTCGACCCCGTGCCTCGCGGTCAGCTCGAGCGCCGCGTCGATGATGCGATCCGGGGTGACCGCGGGAAGCCCCGCCGCGTCACGGGAACGCGGGCGGCCGGGCACGGGAGCAGACTTCGCCATGGCGTAACCCTAGCTCCCCCGTGTTGGCGCGCCAGTCAACACCGCCGCCAATCGTGATGAAAACGGCTCGCCAAGGGGAACCGGTCCTGGGAGGCTGGACGGGCAAGCGCGTGACATCCAGGAGGTCGCATGTCCGAGAACAGTTCACCGGGCGAATCCGAAGACGACGTCAAGCGCAGGTTCCGCGAGGCTCTCGAACGCAAGCAGGCCAACGCCCAGTCCTCCGGCCGCCACGACGGCGGCGGCGGCAAGGGCGGCCACGTGCACGGTCACGGCCCCGCGGCCAGCAAGCGCACCTTCCGGCGCAAGAGCGGCTGAGCGGACGGCGTGGGTGCCCGCCGCGGCACCCACGCCGTCACCCGGTCAGGGCGTGAAGGTCTCCAGGTGGTCGACCACGACGAACCGCGACGCCGGGGACGCCGCCGACGCGATCCACCGCAGCGCCGCCAGGCCGCCCCAGTCGCGGGCCGGTTCGGTCAGCGGGTGGTCGAAGTCGTCCCAGTGCGTCGGGACGACGTACGGCGGCTGCCCGAGCACGCGCAGCAAACGGCCCACGTAGTCGGCGATCTTGCCGCCACCGGCGGGCAGCAGCACGACATCCGGACGTAAACCCTCCAGTTCCGACTCGACGTAGTTCGAGCCGCCGAAGTCGATCACGCTGCCGCCCCGCGCCGAGGTCACGTGGTACGCGAGCGTGCCACCCTCGACCAGATCCTGAATACATTTCGGTTTGGGCAGGTGTCCGAGCCCGAAACCCGGCCGCGTCCCCGGAAACGGCACCGCGGCGCGTGCGCCGGACGCCGAATGCAGCGAGCGCAGGATGCGGATCGTGTACCCGTCGAAGGTGAGGAACTCGCCACCGCTCGCCACCGCCAGCTGGTCCTCCGGCGCCCCCAGCGCGGCCATCAGGTTCAGGTGCGTCTCGGTCCCGTACACGGTGGCGCCGGTTTTCCGCGCCAGGTATGGGACATCGGTCAGGTGGTCGTAGTGCCCGTGCGTCACCAGGATGTGGTCGGCCCGCAGCTCGCCGCTGTCCACGTAACGGTCGATGAGGCCCGTGTCCACGGTCAGCCGGGTCTTCGGGTCCGCCCCCTCCGGCGAGTAGGTCCCGGTGCGGAACCGGGTCAGCCACGGGTCGATCAGGACCGTCTTCGTGGCCGTGCCGTCGGCGCTGGGCATCCGGATCTCCCAGCTGTTGTTGCCCCACCAGCGCAGCGTGAGTCCCCCACCGGTCGCGGCCCGGGCGGCCGCCGGCGCCGCGCCGGCGAGGACGGCGGCGGCCCCCAGGCCGACCCCGAACACTCCGCGCCTGCTCAGTCGATCATTCATGGCGCCACCCCAGCACGGAACTGGCCACGCTGTCCAAGACCAGACCCGCCC
>NZ_PQHW01000111.1 GCF_003385215.1 Amycolatopsis thermalba
GCAGAGTCACACGTGTAGAATAGCCGGCAGCGTCAGATGAGGATAAGAGACGGGCCCAGGCAGGTACAGCGCCCGCAACTCCCCCGCCACCAGCCGCCCGGCCGTCGTGGCCTCGTCGAACAGCCGCCGCAGCACCGGCCGCGACGCGCGCACCCCGTCGGCCGCTTCCGCCCCGGCCACGTCGAACCGCCGCAGCTGCCGCGCGAGCGGCCGCCCGGACAGGTCCAGGATCACCCCCGCGATGTGCCCGGAGGCGAACTGCAGGCCCAGCGCCACCGGCCCGTACGGATCCAGCACCAGCCGCCCCGCCGGACGCCCCGGCGCCCGGCCCGGTTCCGGCCCCAGGTCCCGCACCAGCTCCGCCCCGGTCAGCTCCGCGACCAGGCTGGACACCGTCGCCTTCGTCAGCCCGGTCCGCTGCGCCAGCTCGACCCGCGACACCGGCGCGTCCCGCGCGATCAGCTCCATGACCAGGGCGACGTTGTGCCGCCGCATCGCCTGCGCACCCATCGCCTCCACATTCGTCAGTTTAGTGAATTGACGAACTCTGGCCACCGGGCCCGGCGCCCGGATAGACAGGCGGGGACAACGACGTGACGCGAAAGGGCGGTCCCCATGGCTGAGGTCAGCTACCGGCAGGCGTCGCGGCTCTACCCCGGCAACCCGCCGGTCCGGGCCGTGGACAGCCTCGATCTCGACATCGCCGACGGCGAGTTCCTTGTGCTGGTGGGGCCGTCGGGCTCGGGCAAGTCGACCGCACTGCGCATGCTCGCCGGCCTGGAGGACGTCGACGAGGGCGCCATCCACATCGACGGCAGGGACGTGACCGCGGTGCCGCCGAAGGACCGCGACATCGCGATGGTGTTCCAGTCCTACGCGCTCTACCCGCACATGACGGTCGCGGAGAACATGGGCTTCGCGCTCAAGCTCAAGCGCGTGTCCAAGGCCAAGATCGCCGAGCGGGTGCGCGAGGCCGCCGCCCTGCTCGACCTGACCCCGTACCTGGACCGCAAGCCGAAAGCGCTTTCCGGCGGCCAGCGCCAGCGCGTCGCCATGGGCCGCGCCATCGTGCGCGAGCCGGCCGTGTTCCTGATGGACGAGCCACTGTCCAACCTGGACGCCAAGCTGCGCGTGGAGACCCGCGCGAACATCGCCGCGCTGCAGAAGCGCCTGGGCACCACGACCATCTACGTGACCCACGACCAGGTCGAGGCCATGACGATGGGCCACCGGGTCGCGGTGCTCAAGGACGGCAAGCTCCAGCAGTGCGACACCCCGCGCAACCTCTACGAGCGCCCGCGCAACGCGTTCGTGGCCGGATTCATCGGCTCGCCGGCGATGAACCTCAAGACCGTCGCCCTCACCCCGGACGGCGCGCAGCTCGACGGGCTGACCGTGCCGCTCCCCCGCGCGACGCTGGCGGCCGCGCGGTCGGCCGGCGTGGAATCGGTGACGCTGGGCCTGCGGCCGGAATCGCTGCGGCTGGCCGGCGCGGGCGAGCAGGCGGCGAAGCTGACCGTCGAGCTGGTCGAGGAGCTGGGCGCCGACGCCTACATCCACGGTGGCGTGAAGATCGGCGACCGCGTCGAGCGGTTCGTGGTGCGCGCCGAGGGCCGCCGCCCGCCGCAGCTGGGCGAGACCGTGCAGATCGCGGTCGGCGAGGCCGAAGAGGTGCACGCCTTCCACCCGGAGACGGGTGAGCGGCTGCCGTCGGCCGACTGACACCGGACACCACGAGGGGCCGGGCGGCATCCGCCGCCCGGCCCCTTGACTGCGTACGCACCCGGAAATAAGTTACTCCGGAAAACAAAACCCGGAGGAGCTGCGATGGTGCGCCAACCGACCCCTGAGGACAAGTTCTCGTTCGGCCTGTGGACCGTGGGCTGGACCGGCACGGACCCCTTCGGCGGCCCGAGCCGCCCGGCGCTGGACCCGTGGGAGTACTCCGACAAGCTCGCCGAGCTGGGCGCGTGGGGCATCAGCTTCCACGACAACGACGTCTTCCCGTTCGACGCCGACCTGGCCACCAAGCAGCGCCTCACCGGCCGCCTCAAGGACGCCGCGGACAAGGCCGGCCTGGTGATCGAGATGGTCACCACCAACACCTTCAGCCACCCGGTGTTCAAGGACGGCGGGCTGACCTCCAACGACCGCGCCGTGCGCCGCTTCGGCCTGCGCAAGGTGCTGCAGGCGGTCGACATCGCCGCCGGGATGGGGGCGAGCACGTTCGTCATGTGGGGCGGCCGCGAGGGCTCCGAGTACGACGGTTCGAAGGACCTGCACGCGGCGTTCGAGCGCTACAAGGAGGGCCTGGACACCGTCGCCGGCTACATCAAGTCGCAGGGCTACGGCCTGCGGATCGGCCTGGAGCCCAAGCCGAACGAGCCACGCGGCGACATCTTCCTGCCCACCGTCGGTCACGCGCTCGCGCTGATCGCCGAGCTGGAGCACGGCGACATCGTCGGTCTCAACCCGGAGACCGGGCACGAGCAGATGGCCGGCCTCAACTACACGCACGCGCTGGGCCAGGCGCTGTGGAGCGGCAAGCTGTTCCACATCGACCTCAACGGCCAGCGCGGCCTGAAGTACGACCAGGACCTGGTGTTCGGCCACGGCGACCTCATCTCCGCGTTCTTCACCGTCGACCTGCTGGAGAACGGCTTCCCCGGCTCCTCGGGCGCGCCCCGCTACACCGGCCCGCGGCACTTCGACTACAAGCCCTCGCGCACCGAGTACCTGGACGGGATCTGGGACTCGGCGCGGGCGTGCATGGCGACCTACCTGATGCTGGCGGAGAAGGCGAAGGCGTTCCGCGAGGACCCGCGGGTACGCGAGGCGTGGGACCGGGCCGGGATCCTCGAGCTGTCCGAGCCGACGCTGGGCGCGGGCGAGTCGGTGGCGGACTTCCTGGCCGCCGACGACGGCTTCGACCCGGAGAAGGCCGCCCAGCGCGACTACGGGTTCGTCCAGCTGCAGCAGCTCGCGCTCGAGCACCTCATCGGGTGAATTCGTCCATCCGCTGGACGAATTCGGCGCTCCGGTTAGGATCGCCGGCGTGACCGCCCTCGATCAGCGAACCAGCGCGCGCCAGTCCAGCCTCCGGGCGAGCAACCTGGCGCTGGTGGCGCGCACGGTGTGCGCGTCGGCGCGGCCGTTGTCGCGGGCGGACGTGGCGGCGGCGACCTCGATGACCCGCACCACCGCGACCCGGCTGGCCGACGAGCTGGTCGCGGGCGGGGTCCTCGGCGAGATCGAGCCGGACGGCGGCGGCAGGCGCGGCCGTCCGGCCACTCCCCTGGTGCCCGGGTCGCGGCTGGCCGCGGCCGGGCTGCAGGTCAACGCCGGGTTCCTGGCGGTGCGGGTGGTCGACCTGCGGGGCCGGGTCGTCGCCGAGTCGCTGGAGTACGCCGACCTGGTGGAAAGCGATCCGGCGGCGACGCTGGACCGGCTGGGTGCGTTGTCGGCGCGGGTGCTGAGCGGGTTGCCCGAGGGGTTGCGGCTGGTCGGGGCGGGACTGGCGCTGCCCGGCATCGTCGCGGCCGCGACCGGGACGCTGCTGCGCGCGCCGAACCTCGGCTGGTCCGACGTGCGCCCGGCCGAGCTGCTGGACCCGGCCGCGGTGGCGGGGCTGCCGCTGCGGGTGGGCAACGAGGCCAGCCTCGCGGCCCGCACGGTCGCCGAGGTCGCGCCCGGACGGCCGGGGCCGTTTCCGGATTTCGTGTACCTGTCGGGCGAGATCGGCATCGGCGGCGCGGCGGTCGTCGGCGGCGAGGTGATGGCGGGGCGGCACGGGTGGGCCGGCGAGATCGGGCACGTGTGCGCCGACCCGGACGGCCCGGCGTGCCGGTGCGGGTCGACGGGGTGCCTGGAGACCTACGCGGGCCGGGACGCGCTGCTCGCCGCCGCCGGTCTGACGCCCGCGTCGACCCCGGCGCACCTCGCGGAACTGGCCGCCTCCGGCGACGGGCGGGCGCGGGAGGCGGTGACGGCGGCGGCGCGGGCGCCCGGGGTGGCGCTGGCCGGAGTGATCAACGTGCTGGACATCCCGACGGTGGTGCTCGGCGGGCATCTGGCGCAGGTGGCGGACCTGCTGCGGCCGGAGCTGGAGAGCCACCTGCGGGAGCGGGTGCTGTCGGCGCGGTGGACCCCGCCGGCGATCCACGCGGCGAAGAACACCCCCGCCCCCGGCGCGACGGGTGCCGCGTACCGCGAACTGACGGCGGTCCTGGCCGACCCGGCGCGCTGGCTGCCCTGACCGCCGGCTCCGGCCCTGGCCGAGCCGCCTGGTCAATGCCGGGCCGGTCCTGCCGGCATGGCCGGCCGGCTCAGCTGACCACCAGCCAACCTGCCGGGTCGGTCCTGCCGGGAGACAGCGGCCGGCGGCGGGCTCCCGGCCCGGTGCCCGCTCTGGGATGCCCGGCGACAGCGGCTGGCTTTCCGGCCTGGGCCGCCCCGGATGCCCGGGGATGCCGGCCGGCAGCGCGCTCTGCGCCCATCCCGGATGCCCGGAGACAGCGGCTGGCCCTCGGCCCGGGCCCCCGCCCATCCGCCGCCGAGGGACGCGCGCTGTCACTTCGGTGACGGGCCCTGCGCCTTCTCGGGAGGCGGCTTGGGCTCGGGGGACTTGCGGGCTTTCGGTGACTTGGGGGCGGTGGCCTTGGCCCGGCCCGGTGCGCTCTTCGCGGCACTGTTGCCCCTCGCCGCGCTGTTGCCCTGCGCGGCACTGTTGCCCTTCGCCACGCCGTTGTCCCGCGCCGCGCCGTTGCCCTTCACTGCGCCGTCGTCCTTCACCGCGCCGGTGCGTTTCTCCCCGCTGTTGCCCTTCGCCGCCCCCTTGTCCGGCGCCGCGCTGCCCCTCGCGGCCGTGTCCTGCGCCGGGCCGGTGCGGTTCTCCTCCCGGGCTTCCGGCGTGGCGCCGTCCGGGACCGGCTCGGCGGGGCGCGACGCGGCCGGCGCCGCCAGGACCTGCGGCGGAGCGGACCGATCGGGAACGACCGCGGGCCCGGCGACCGCGACCGCGGCCAGCGTCACCGCCGCGGCCATCTTCGAGATCACCCCGCCCCCGGCGGCCACCGACGCCGTCGGCGCCCCGCCGCCCAGCAGCCGCCCGAACAGCGGCACCAGCGCCAGCACGGGCAACCCGCCGTTGACGGTTTCCAGCACGTCGGCCACCCGGTGGCATTTCGGGCAGTCCGCCAGGTGCGCCGACACCGCCCGGCCCTGCCGCGCGGTCACCTTGCCGCGCGTCCACGCACCCAGCCGCCGCCGCACCGTGCGGCAGTCCTCGACACCCGCCGCGGGCACGTGGGCCTGCAGGAACGCCTGCCGCAACCCCTCACGGGCCCGCACCGCCAGCGCGGCCACCCCGTTGGCGGTCATGCCCAGCTCACCGGCCAGCGTCGCGGGCCGGGTACCCAGCATCTCGGTGTGCCAGAGCACGTACCGCCACCGCGGGGGCAGCGTCTCGAACGCCGACCGCGCGACCTCGCCGGTCAGCCGGTCGATCACGATCTCCTCGACGCCGGGCGCGCCCTCGTCACGGGTGGCGGTCCACGGGTCGCACCGCTCGCGGCGGCGGCCCCAGTCCATCGCCAGGTTCCGCAGCGTCACCAGCAGGTAGGGCCGGAACCGCTCGGCCGGGCCGGCGCCGTCGCGGATCGCCACGAGCACCCGCAGGAAGGATTCGGCCACCAGGTCGTCGACCTCGGACCGGTCCCGCCACATCATCGACGCCACCCGCCGCGCGGCCGGCAGGTGCCGCCGGAAGAGGCGGTCGTAGGCGAGCAGGTCGCCCGCGCGGACCGCCTCGATCAGGTCGGCGTCGACGTCCGTGTCCCCCGCCATGGTCCTCCTCGTCACCCCGGGCGCCTCTGCCCGGGGAGACTCCGCAGTCGCGAGTTTCGTTACGGCGCAGCCTGCCACGCCGGCTGGATCACGTACAGCGATGATCAGAAATCCGCGGCCTTGCCGATGTAGATCTCGGCGAACGAGGCCGCCGCGGCCGGCGACCCGAGCAGACGCCGCAGGCGGGCCTGGCCCAGCCGGGCGCGGAACGGGTCGGCGGGCGGGTCGAGCGTCGAGCTGTGGAAGACGTCCGACAGCCACTGCGAGAACTCCTGGTACTGCCACACCCGGGCCAGGCAGGTGTCCGAGTAGCGCTCCAGCGGGCCGTCGTCGCCGCCGTAGTGGGCGGCGATCGCCTCGGCCAGGTGGAAGGCGTCGTGCAGGGCGAGGTTGAGGCCCTTCGCCGCGATCGGCGCGACCAGGTGCGCCGACTCGCCGGCCAGGAACAGCCTGCCGCGGGACATCGGCTCGATGACGTAGTTGTGCATGTCGAGGACGCGCTTTTCGATCAGCTCGCCCTCGGTCAGCGGCCCGTCCGGCACCCCCAGCCGCTGGTGCAGCTCGGACCAGACGCGCTCGTGCGGCCAGTTGTCCGCCGAGTCGCCGGGCGGGCACTGCAGGTAGAAGCGGGTGACGGTGGCGGTGCGCGCCATGTGCGCGGCGAACCCGCGCGGGTGGATGCCGAACAGGACGCCGTCGGCGCTGGGCGGCGCCTCGGCGAGCAGCGCCAGCCAGCCGATGCCGTAGTCGTGGGTCAGCAGGTGACCGTCGAGGTGACGCCGCGTGACGCCCTGGGCGCCGTCGCAGCCCGCGATGAAGTCGCAGCCGAGGCGGCGGGCGGTGCCGCCGGCGTCGGTGAAGGTGACCGACGGGGTCGACGAGTCGACGTCGTGCAGGGCGACGTCCCGGACCCCGAACTCGAGAGCGCCACCGTTGCCGGCGTACTGGGCGACGAGGTCGGTGACGAGGAGCTGCTGCGGGTAGACGAAGTGCCGCTGCCCGGCCCACCGCTCGTAGGAGAAGGGGTGGCGGCGGTTTTCGAACCGGAACTCGAAGCGGCCCTGGCTGGGGGCGGTGGACAGGAGGTTGCCGGCCAGGCCGCGGTCGTCGAGCGCGCGGACCGCCCACTCCTCGATGAACCCGGCGCGCGGGCGGGCCTCGATGAACGCGCGGGTCTGCTCCTCCAGCAGCACGCAGCCGATTCCCCGGTCCCGCAACACGTTGGCGAGGGCGAGCCCGGCGGGCCCGGCCCCCACGACGACGACCCCGGTGCGCGCAACCACGATTCCTCCCCAGGTGGTGCGATTGCGGCAGTTTGCCCGAAATCGCCCAGTGCCGCAACGGTTCCCGTGGCCACCGGTGATCACGCGGAGCCGGACAGTGCTGGCGGCGGTGGCGACCGCGGGGCGCGGCCGGGGCGGGCGCAACGGCGCCCGGCCGACAGCGCCGAGGCGGTCAGTGGCACGAGCGCCGCCAGGGGCGATCTCACCGGCACCCGGTCAGGGCCGCGTAGGCAGACCGCAGCAGCAGCCCCTCACCTGCGACAACTCGCGGCGGTCTCCCGAACGGGAGCCGGCCGTCAGCGCGCCGGCCCGCGGCGAACCTGCCACCCAGGCCACCAATCTCCCCAGCGGGAACCGGCCATCAGCGCGCCAGCCAGCGGCGAACCTGCCGCCCAGGCCACCAATCTCCCCTGCGGGAACCAGCCGTCAGCGCGCCGGCCGGCGGCGAGCCTGCTCCACCGGCCGCCCGGGCCTCTCGGTGGGCCTCTCCTGGTACGGGATCGCGTAGGTCGCCAGGTGCTGGCGGACCTTGGCGCCGTCGGTGGTGCCCGCGGGCGCCGCGTCGGGGGCGCGTCCGGCGAAGACCTCGTCCACGAACCGGGCGACCTCGGGCGGCGGCGGCAGCAGCTCGGCGCCCAGGTAGCGCACCACGCTCAGCTCGTGCCCGGCCGTGGTCTCGATCGCCACCGCCCAGCCGTCGTGCTCGTTCCACACCAGGGCCGTGTCCTGGCCGGGGTGGTCCGGCAGCCGGTCGTCCAGCGCGAGGTAGGCGTAGGCCGGCGGCGGGTCCAGGTGGGCGTAGTAGGCCTCGCCGCTGCAGCCCAGTTCCTCGGCGACCGCGCTGACGTACCGGCGCAGCCCGGAGGCTGCCGCGTGCTCGTATTCCAGATGCATCTCACGCCCCGTTGAGTGAGTAGTCCGCCTGGGGCGGGGCTACCACCTGACCGGGTGACCAAACCCCTCAGCCGAACACGCCGAGTCCGGTCGCCGCGTGAACCTCCAGCCGGACGAACTGCTCCTGCGGAACCGCCTCGACGGCGAAGTAGTCCTCGCGACGCGGATCGTCGACCGGGGCGGGCTCGAGCCAGGTGAAGGTCCGCAGTGCCCGGGCCGCGGCCTCCACCGCCTCGAACGCCTCCCGCTCGGTGCCACCCACGAGCGCGGCGACCTCGATCGTGCCGCTGGGCCGCCGCCGCGGCTCGCTGACCTCGATGTCCTCCTCCGAGGGGAACGTCTGCCGCCGGAGGTCGCCGGCGAGCTCGCGCACCATCTCCCGCGCGTCGATCCCGTCCGCGCCCGAAATCTCGGCGACGATCACGATCCGCGTGCTGGTGGCCGCGTGCACCAGGTCCATCAGCTCGCGGATCTCGTCCTCGTCGAACCCGCCCTCGGGGCCGAGCGGTTCGAGCTCCTCGGTCTCGATCTCCTCCGGCTCGGTGCCGAACGGATCCCGGCCCCGCTCGACGATCATCGTCGCGCGGATGCCGTCCGGCAGCTCCGCGCGGAAGACCCGCCCGAAGGGGCGCCCGCGCAGCTCGACGATCTCCAGCAGCGCCGGGTCCAGCCCGATCACCTCCAGGTGCCCGAGCGCCACCCGCCGGATCGCCTGGATCGCGCTCTCGCCTTCGCGCGAACGTGACCGGATCACCAGCCGGGCGTCGTACGGACCCGGCGGGTCGGTGTTGCCCGGCCCGATGGAGAACCGCCACGCCCCCAGCCCGGCGATCAGTCCCTGGCACGCCTCCACCGCGGTGGCGAGATCGCGCGCGGGAAACCACAACTGGAGCTCCGCGACCACGTCGGTGTCGCGGAGCTCCTCGGAGATCATCACTCCGCGGGATCGTAGTCCAGGTTGGGGCGCAGCCACTTCTCGATTTCCGCCTGGGGCAGGCCGCGGCGCCGGGCGTAGTCGGT
Organism: Amycolatopsis thermalba; assembly: GCF_003385215.1. Classification (GTDB taxonomy): domain Bacteria; phylum Actinomycetota; class Actinomycetes; order Mycobacteriales; family Pseudonocardiaceae; genus Amycolatopsis_E; species Amycolatopsis_E thermalba. The sequence goes on from NZ_PQHW01000111.1 coordinate 9,042, forward strand.
GACCTGGTCGAGACCCAGGCGGCCCACCGTGAAGTACCGGGACTCCGGGTGGGCGAAGATCAGCCCGCTCACACTGGCCGCCGGGGTCATCGCGAACGACTCCGTCAGGCCGAGGCCCAGGTCCGACGCCCGCAGCAGCTCGAACAGCTCCCGCTTCTGGCTGTGGTCCGGGCTCGCCGGGTAGCCGAGCGCCGGGCGGATCCCGCGGAACCGCTCGGCGTGCAGGTCCTCCAGCGACGGCGACGCGTCCGGCTCGAACCACTCCCGCCGCGCTTCCAGGTGGATGTACTCGGCGAACGCCTCGGCCAAGCGGTCGGCCAGCGCCTTCACCATGATCGCCCGGTAGTCGTCGTTCCGGGACTCGTAGTGGCGCGCCAGCTCCTCGGCCCCGTGCACCGTCACCGCGAACCCGGCGAGGTGATCGCCCGCCGGGGCCACGTAGTCGGCCAGGCACCGGTTCGCGCGACCGTCCGGTTTGGACGTCTGCTGGCGCAGCATCGGGAACCGCACACCGCCCTCCAGCACGATGTCGTCGCCCTCGCGGTGCGCCGGCCAGAACCCGTAGGCGCCCCGCGCCCGCAGCGAACCGTCGGCGACGATCTCGTCCAGCAGCGCGTTGGCGTCGTCGAACAGCTCCCGCGCCACCGGCTGGTCCAGGATCGCCGGGTACTTGCCCTTCAGCTCCCAGGCCAGGAACAGGAACTGCCAGTCGATCATCTCCCGCAGCGCCGGCAGGCCGGGCGAAACCACCCGCACCCCGGTGAACGACGGCACCGGCAGGTCGTCGAACGACACCCGCTCCGGGTTGGCCCGGGCCTGCTCCAGCGTGAGCATCGGGCGGCGCTGCTTGCGCGCGTGCTGCTCCCGCAGCCGCTCCTGCTCCGCGCGGTTCGCCGAGTCCAGCGCCGCGCCGCGCTCCGCGTCGAGCAGGTCCGACACCACCCCGACGACCCGCGACGCGTCCAGCACGTGCACCGTCGTGTGGTCGTAGGCCGGGGCGATCCGCACCGCCGTGTGCTGCCGGGACGTGGTCGCGCCCCCGATCAGCAGCGGGATCTTCAGCCCGCGCCGCTGCATCTCCGCCGCCACCGACACCATCTCGTCCAGCGACGGGGTGATCAGCCCGGACAGGCCGATCGCGTCGGCGTTCTCGGCGACCGCGGTGTCCAGGATCTTCGCCGCCGGCACCATCACGCCGAGGTCGATCACCTCGTAGTTGTTGCAGCCCAGCACGACGCCGACGATGTTCTTGCCGATGTCGTGCACGTCGCCCTTCACGGTCGCCAGCACGATCTTGCCGTGGCCGCGCTCGGTCTCCACGCGCCCGGCCAGCCGCGCCTGTTCCTTCTCCGCCTCCATGAACGGCTCGAGGTAGGCGACCGACCGCTTCATCACGCGCGCGCTCTTGACCACCTGCGGCAGGAACATCTTGCCCGAGCCGAACAGGTCGCCGACGGTCTTCATGCCGTCCATCAGCGGGCCCTCGATGACCTCCAGGGGCCGCGCGAAGTTCTGCCGGGCCTCTTCGGTGTCGTCCTCGATGTAGTCGACGATGCCGTGCACCAGCGCGTGCCGCAGCCGCTCCGCCACCGGCGCCTCGCGCCAGGACAGGTCCACGACGCGCTTGCGGCCCTCGCCGCGGACGGTCTCGGCGAACTCGACCAGCCGGTCGGTGGCGTCCTCGCGGCGGTCGAACAGCACGTCCTCGACCAGTTCGAGCAGGTCGGCGGGGATGTCCTCGTACACGGCGAGCTGGCCGGCGTTGACGATGCCCATGTCCAGCCCCGCGCGCACCGCGTGGAACAGGAACGCCGAGTGCATCGCCTCGCGCACGACGTCGTTGCCGCGGAAGGAGAACGACAGGTTCGAGATGCCGCCGCTGGTACGCGCGCCGGGGCAGCGCTGCTTGATCAGCGGCAGCGCCTCGATGAACGCCTTGGCGTAACCGTTGTGCTCGGCGATGCCGGTGGCGACGGCGAGCACGTTGGGGTCGAAGACGATGTCCTCGGGCGGGAAGCCGGCCTCACTCGTGAGCAGGTCGTAGGCGCGGCCGCAGATCTCCACCTTGCGATCGCGGGTGTCGGCCTGGCCCTTCTCGTCGAAGGCCATCACGACGACACCGGCGCCGTAGTCGCGGATGCGGCGGGCCTGGCTCAGGAACTGCTCCTCGCCCTCCTTGAGGCTGATCGAGTTGACCACACCCTTGCCCTGCACGCACTTGAGCCCGGCCTCCAGCACGCTCCACCGCGAGCTGTCGATCATGATCGGGATCCGGGCCACCTCGGGCTCGGTGGCGATCAGGTTGAGGAACGTGGTCATCGCGTGCTCGGAGTCGAGCAGGTCGGCGTCCATGTTGACGTCGAGCAGGTTGGCGCCGCCGCGGACCTGGTCCAGTGCGACGTCGACGGCGGCCTGGTAGTCGCCGGACTCGATCAGCCGCCGGAACTTCGCCGAGCCGGTGACGTTGGTGCGCTCGCCGATCATCACGAACCCGGTGTCGGCGCCGATCTCGAACGGCTCCAGCCCGCTGAACCGGGTGTGCGTGCGCGGCGGCGGCACCTCGCGCGGGGCCGCGCCGGAGACCGCCCGCGCGATCTCGGCGATGTGCTCCGGGCCGGTGCCGCAGCAGCCGCCGACGATGTTGACCATGCCGCTGCCGGCGAACTCGCCGAGCATCCGGGCGGTCTCCTCGGGCGTCTGGTCGTAGCCGCCGAACGCGTTGGGCAGCCCGGCGTTGGGGTGGCAGGCCACGTAGGTGCCGGCCAGCCGCGACAGCTGCTCGACGTGCGGGCGCATCTCCTCGGCGCCCAGCGAGCAGTTCACGCCGACGACCAGCGGGCGGGCGTGCTCGATCGCGCTCCAGAACGCCTCGACGGTCTGGCCGGACAGGGTGCGCCCGGACAGGTCGACGATCGTCACCGAGATCCACAGCGGCAGGTGCGGGGCCACGTCGCGGGCCGCCGCGATGGCGGCCTTCGCGTTGAGGGTGTCGAAGATCGTTTCGATGAGCAGCAGGTCCACGCCGCCCTCGGCGAGCGCGGCGATCTGCTCGGCGTAGGCGTCGCGGACCTCGTCGAAGGTGACCGCGCGGTAGGCGGGCTCGTCGACCTTCGGCGACAGGGACAGGGTGACGTTGAGCGGCCCGATCGACCCGGCCACGAACTTGCCGCCGGCCTCGTCGGCGGCCTGGCGCGCCAGCCGGGCGCCGCGCACGTTCATCTCGCGCACCAGGTGCTGCAGGCCGTAGTCGGCCTGGCCGATGCTGGTCGCGGTGAACGTGTTGGTCGTGGTGATGTCGGCGCCCGCGGCGAGGTAGCGCCGGTGCACGTCGAGGATCAGGTCCGGCCGCGTGAGGTTGAGCAGGTCGGGGTCGCCCGTCACGTCCTGCGGGTGGTCGCCGATCACGTCGCCGCGGTAGTCGGCCGGGGTGAGCCCCGCGCCCTGCAGCATGGTGCCCCAGGCGCCGTCGAGGACGGCCACCCGGTCGCTCAGGATCTCCCGCAGAGCCTTCGTCGTGTCCACCGGCGCCCTCCCCACTGTCGGGAGGCGCCCTTGTTGCGGTTTCCGGGGGCCGAGCGTGGCGGACCAGGGTCCGTTGCAGCGCCTCTCGGCCTGGCGAACACAGTACTGGACGGCCCGCGGCGGCACCAAAGCCGTTCCGCGATGTGGACGCGGCGCCGTGGGACACCGGCGGACAGCAGAACGGCGGGCCGGCTTCCCCAAGCCGGCCCGCCGTCGGAGACCGCCTGCCCTTCTGGCCCCGACCGGCCGGGCATCGACCTCCCGCGGGCGCCATCCCCCGACGGAACCCGCTTTCCCCGCCGTGCGGTGCCCCGAGCACCCGCACGTGCTCCACCAGTATGCGCCGCGAGGGGCCGTCCGGGGCAAGGCGGAAGTCCTCAAAATGAGGACTTTGTGCCATTGCCGTCCACAGTGGATCTTTCCGGCTACGCTGGGTGCGTGCGGGCGTTCGTGGTGACCGCTCCCGGCGAGGGCGGCGTGACCGAGGTCGAGCCGCCGGTCGCGGCGGCGGGCGAGGTGGTCGTCGCCGTGGAGCGGGCCGGGATCTGCGGCACGGACGCGGAGTTCTTCGACGGCAGCATGCCGTACCTGCACGACGGGCACGCCCGCTACCCGGTGCGGCTGGGGCACGAGTGGTGCGGGACCGTCGTGGAGACCGGCGAGGGCACCGACCCGGGCTGGGTGGGACGGCGGGTCACCGGGGACACGATGCTCGGCTGCCGCGCCTGCCGCCGGTGCCGGAGCGGACGCCAGCACCTGTGCGAAACCCGCACCGAGATCGGCATCCGCGGCGGGCGGCCGGGGGCGCTGGCCGAGCGGCTGGCCGTGCCGGTGACCGCGCTGCACGCGTTGCCGGACACGGTCGGCGCGGCCGCGGGCGCGATGGTCGAGCCGGGCGGCAACGCGCTGCGGGCGGTGCGCGGCGCGGACCCGCGCCCGGGCGACCGCGTGCTGGTCCTCGGGCCCGGCACGATCGGCCTGCTGTGCGCGATGTTCGCCCGCGCGGCGGGCGCGGAGGTGCACCTGCTCGGCGCCACCGCCGCGTCGCTGGGGTTCGCCCGCTCCCTCGGGTTCGGCAATGCCTGGGCGGCCGGCGAGGTGCCGGCGCTGCCGTTCGACGCGGTGATCGACGCCTCCGGGGCGGCGGAGTCGCCGGCCCGGGCGGTGGAGCTGGTCGAGCCGGGCGGGCGGGTCGTCTGCATCGGCCTGGCCGGGCGCCCGAGCCTGCTCGACACGCGTCGCCTGGCGCTGAAGGACGTCACCGCGGTCGGCGTGCTGTCGGCCTCCCCCGGTCTGGCCGGGACGATCGAGCAGTACGCCACCGGCGCGGTCGATCCGGTGCCGCTGGTCGCCGCGACGGTGGGCCTGGACGCGGTGGCCGCGGTGCGGGTCCGTGACCGGCCGGGCGGCGGCGCGCCGAAGATCCACGTCCACCCGCGCCGCTGAGGTCAGGCGTGTGCGCCCACGGTGACCGGGCCGACGGTCGGCCGCGGCGCGAGGCCGAGGATCTCCCCCAGCCGGGACACCCGGCCGTCCGGCTCGCGGCGGTGCGCAGCGCTCAGCGTGGTGAACGGTTCGACGGCGAGCAGACCGACCGGATCGTCGGCGCCGTGGACGCGCTCGCTCCTGACCCGGACGCCAGGCCGGGAAGCGGTCAGGAACCGTCCGCAATGGCGTCGATCAAGCCCCAGTCCAGCGCGGTGTCCGCGCTCAGCGGCCGTCCGGACAGCGCCGGCCACAGCGTGCGCCACCGGCCGATCCGGCGCGGCACGCTCACCGTTCCGCCCGCGCCCGGGATCAGGCCCATCGCGACCTCCGGCAGCCGGAACACGGTGCCCGGCCGGGCCACCACCCGGCCCGCGAACGCCGCCAGTTCGAGCCCGGCTCCCACGCACGCCCCGTGCACGCGCACCTCCGCCCGCCCGGCGATCGCGTGCAGCGCCCGCGCGGCTCCGGCCCTGGTGCGGACGAAGTGCGCGGTGACCAGGTCCGGGGCCGTGCCGAACTCGTCGAGATCGCCGCCGGAGCAGAACACCGGGCCCGCGCCGTCGAGCACGACCCGGCACTCCTCCGCCGCCGCGGCCCGCAGGGCACCGACGAGCGCGTCGCGCATCTCGCGGCCGTAGGCGTTGCGCCGCCGCGGCCGGTTGAGCGTCACGCGCAGGACCTCGCCGTCGCGAGTCAGCAGCACCGGCGGTTCGGCGGCGGGCGGTGGCAGCGGGCGGTCCCCGCGGCCGCGGAGCCACCGCACGAACTCCGGCCCGCCGAGCAGGGTCGAGTAGGCGAACGACTCGACGTCCAGCGCCGCGGCCACGTCCAGGCGCCCGCTCGCCCGCAGCACCTGGACCAGGACCAGCGCGGCCTGCGGGTTCGCCTCGGCCGCCCGGCACACCACGTCCGCGTCGCCCGCCGGGTCGTCGCTCGCCGCGAACTGGGGACCACTGCCGCAGCCATCGGCGGCGAAGGTCAGGTCGAGGGCGTCGGCCAGGGCCCAGCGCTCGTCGTCGACCGGGTGGGTGGCCACGCCGACCAGGATGCGCTCGCACGAGCGCGCCGCCCGCGCGGCGGCTTCGACGACGTCGGCGGGCACCGGCTCGTCGAGATCGACCACGACGAGCGGGCGCCGGACCTGGCCGGCGTCGTCCAGGAGCGGGTCGTGCGCGGCGCCGCCGGCGAGCGCGGTGATCATGCCGAGCGGGCCCGGGTGCGGCGCGCCGCCGGCCGCTTGCGGGCCCCGACGGTCATCAGCGCGATGTCGACGTAGCGCTCGGCCAGTTCGTCCGGCGACAGCGGGCCGCCGTCGGGGTGGTACCAGCGGCCGATCGACTGGAGCATGCCCAGCAGCGCCCGCGCGGTCTCGGCCGGCCGCGTGGCGACGAACAGCCCCTCGGCCACGCCGTCGGAGACGATCCGGGTGACCAGGACCTCGATCTCCTTGCGCCGCGCCGCGTACCGCTTGCGGTTGGCCGGGGACAGGTGCCGCAGCTCGAAGTCCAGCGCGGCGAGCCGGGTCCGGTGGGCCATGTGCAGCACGATCGCCTCGACGACGTTGACCAGCCGCCGGTCCGGCCGGTCACCGGCCTCCTCGGCGGCCTGCCGCACCCGCCAGTCGAGGTCGCTCGTGGCCTCCTCGACCAGCGCGGTGAACACGCCCTCCTTGTTCTCGTGGTGGTAGTACAGCGCGGGCACCGTCTGGCCCACGCGTCGCGCGATGTCCCGCACCGGGGTGCCGTGGAAGCCCTGCTCGTAGAAGGCTTCCAGCGCGGCCGCCAGGATCGGGGTCAGCTCGAGCGGTCCGTACTCCCGCCACGCTCCCTCGGGTCGTGTCATGTCCTGCCCATCGAAGAGGTCACGGGGGAACGATAACGGGGCGCGGCAGCGGGCCGGGGCGCCGCTGCCGCGCCACCGGGTCAGCGGGGTGCCATGCGGATGGCGCCGTCGAGGCGGATGGTCTCGCCGTTGAGCATCGGGTTCTCCACGATGTGCCGGGCCAGCGCCGCGAACTCGGCAGGGTCGCCCAGGCGCGAGGGGTGCGGCACCTGCGCGCCCAGCGACGCGATGGCCTCCTCGGGCAGGGTCGCGAACAGCGGCGTGTGGAACAGGCCCGGCGCGATCGTGACCACCCGGATCTTCAGGCTCGCCAGGTCACGGGCGATGGGCAGGGTCATGCCCACGATGCCGCCCTTCGAGGCCGAGTACGCGGCCTGCCCGATCTGCCCGTCGAACGCCGCCACCGAGGCGGTGTTGACGATCACGCCGCGCTCCTCGCCCACCGGCTCGGACTTGGCGATGCGCTCGGCGGCCAGGCGGATCACGTTGAACGTGCCGACCAGGTTGACGTTGATGACCTTGGTGAAGGCCTCCAGCGGGAAGGCGCCCTGCTTGCCCACGGTCTTGTGCGCGTTGCCGATGCCGGCGCAGTTCACCGCCACCCGCAGCGTGCCCAGCTGCTCCGCGGCGTCCAGCGCCGCGCTCACCTGGGCTTCGTCGGTCACGTCGGCCGCGGCGAACACCACCCCGTCGCCCAGTTCCTTGGCCACGGCCTCGCCCTGCGACGAGGGCAGGTCCACGATGACGACCTTCGCGCCGCGCCCGTGCAGCTCCCTGACCGTCGCCAGCCCGAGCCCCGACGCACCACCGGTCACCAGCGCGACCGCGTTGCCGACCTCCATGTCGCAACACCCCTTCCCGTTAGCCCGTCCCGGCCGCGACGGCCGGAACCTTGCTTAGCGCACGTTAAGGGAGATCGGCGGTGCGGGGAAGGCCCCGGGGCGAACGTCTCAGGCCCGGCATCCAGTCCGCACGCGCGCCGAGCAGCACCTGCGCCTCGGCGACGCAGACGCCGCGCCGCGCGCTCAGGCTGGTTCGGCAGCGGCGGGAGCCGCTCACGCCAGGCACCCGGCGCCGACGCGATTGACTGAGCGGGCGCCGCACCCAGCGTCGCGGCACGCGCGCACGACCGCACCGCCCGGCACGCCGATCCGCCAGGGCCGCGCACTCAGGCCAGTTCCTGCCCCGCCCACTGGGTGCGGATGCGCCGCCAGGCCAGCGCGTAGGGCTCGGCCGGATCACCCGGCCGGATGACGCCGTTCGCGACGTCGGAGCGGGAGCGCGCGAGCTCCCGCTCGGCGAGCGAACGCGGCACGTGCAGCACTTCGACGATCTGCCAGAAGAGCTCGCCCGGCCCGGCTTCTGTCCCGTCCGCCATGCTCGCAGGATGGCGGCTCCCGCGTGCCTGCGCCACCGCAACGCCGGATTCCACGCGATCGGAACCCGGCCGGGTCACGAGACGGCCTCCTCCGCGACTCCCTCCGCGGCCGACGGGACCTCGTCACCGGCCTGCAGCTCGGCCCAGTCGAGCCCGGCCGCGGCGACCACGTCGTCGAAGATGGGAGTCCGGTCGCTCATCGGGCACCCGGAACCGGCTCGGCACACATACGTTCCCCTCCAGCGTCGTGTACGGCCACGCGAGGTCGGAAATTAACACGCGACCAGCGGCAACCGCCACGCGGAATCCCATGAACGGGGGACACCTTTCCGGGGGTGGGCCCCCGCGTCCACTGAGGAGTTTGCCGTCCGCGCGCACGGGGAAGCCCCGGCCGTGGACCATGCGCAGGCACCCGTGATCGAAGCCATCCAGCGGTACCGCGAGCACGGTCACCTGGGATTCATCCCGCCCGGCCACAAACAGGGACGCGGCATCGACCGCGGCTGGCCGAGGTCGTGGGCCGGGACGTGTTCGCCTCCGACATCATCCTGATGAACGGCCTCGACGACCGCCGCATGTCGCGGGGCGTGCTGGCCAACGCCGAGGAACTGATGGCCGACGCGGTGGACGCCGAGGAGGCCTACTTCTCCACGTGCGGCAGCTCGTTGTCGGTCAAGAGCGCGATGCTGGCCGTCGCCGGGCCGGGCGAGAAGCTGCTGGTGTCCCGCAACGCGCACAAGTCCGTGGTGGCCGGGCTGATCATCAGCGGCGTGCAGCCGGTGTGGGTGCACCGCGGTGGGACGGGCGGTTCCACCTCGCGCACCCGCCGGGACCGGAGGACGTGCGGGACGCGTTCGCGAAACACCCGGACGCCAAGGGGATGTTGCTGATCACGCCGACCGACTACGGGGCGTGCGCGGCGATCCGCGAGACCGCGCGGGTGTGCCACGACCACGACGTGCCGCTCATCGTGGACGAGGCGTGGGGCGCGCACTTCCCGTTCCACCCGGCGCTGCCGTCGTGGGCGATGGACGCGGGCGCGGCCATCTGCGTCACCAGCGTGCACAAGATGGGCTGCGGCCTGGAGCAGGGCTCGGTGTTCCACCTGCGCGGCGAGCGGGTCGATCCGCAGGTGCTGGCATCCCGGGCGGACCGGCTGGGCACCACGAGCCCGAGCGCGCTGATCTTCGCCGGGCTCGACGGCTGGCGGCGGCAGATGGTGCAGCACGGCGAGGAGTTGCTCGGCCGCGCGCTCGACCTGGCCGCGTCCGTGCGGGCGGAACTGGCCGCCGTTCCCGGAATCCGCGTGCTGGAACGGGACGACCTGGTCGGGCCGCGGCTGGCCGACGACCACGACCCGCTGAAGATCGTGCTGGATCTGCAGGAGCTGGACCGATCCGGCTACGACGCGAGCGAATGGCTGCGCGAGCACCACCGGATCGACATGGGACTGTCCGACCACCGCCGGATGGCCGCGCAGATCACGATCGCCGACGACGAGGAGACCACCGGCCGGCTGCTCACCGCGATCCGCGACCTGGTGGACCGGATCGACGAGATCCGTCCCGCCAAGCCGGTGGACCTGCCCGAGCCCGGTGAACTGGAGCTGGAGCAGGCGATCCTGCCGCGCGACGCGTTCTTCGGCCCCATCGAGGACGTTCCGCCGGAGGAGGCGATCGGCCGCGTGGCCGCGGAGACGATCAGCCCGTACCCGCCGGGCGTACCCGCGGTGGCGCCGGGCGAGGTGATCACCCGCGCCGTGGTGGACTACCTGCTGAGCGGCCTCGACGCGGGCATGTACCTGCCGGATCCCGCCGACCCGCAGCTGAAGACGTTCCGCGTGGTGAAACGCTGACGGCTCAACAGAAACCGGCGTCGTGCGCCATGAGCGCGATCTGGGTGCGGTTGCCGGCGTCCAGTTTGGACAGTATCCGGGTGATGTGCGCCTTCACCGTCGCCACGCTGAGGTGGAGCTCCGCGGCGATCTCGGCGTTCGTCGAGCCACGGCCCACGCCGAGGGCCACTTCCCGCTCGCGCGGGCTGAGGGTGGCGAACGCGGCGCGCGCCCGCTCGTAGGACCCGGCCTCCACGGCGGCGCGGTCCATCAGCCTGCGCGTGATGCGCGGGGACAGGATCGGATCACCGGCCGCGACCCGGCGGACGGCGTCGGCGATGTCCGCGGGCGGCGCGTCCTTGAGCAGGAACCCGCTCGCCCCGGCGCGCAGTGCCCGCAGCACGTTCTCGTCGGTGTCGAACGTGGTCAGCACGACCACCTCGGGCGGGTTCGGCCGCGCCCGGGTCCGGTGGGTGGCGAGGATCCCGTTCAGGCGCGGCATCCGGATGTCCATCAGCACGACGTCGGCGGGGTGCGCGTCGAGCGCGGCGGCCACCTCGTCCCCGTCGCCGGCCTGGCCCACCACGGCGATGCCCGGCGCGCCGTCGAGCATCATGGTCAGGCCCGAGCGCACCAGGGCGTCGTCGTCCACGATCAGCACGCGCGTCACGCCGGCCACGGCAGCTCCGCCGCCAACCGGAACTCCCCCGCCGCGGCCTGGTGGTCGAGCCGGCCGCCGGCCAGCCGCACCCGCTCGGTCAGGCCCACCAGCCCCGTCCCGCCGCCCGGCCCGGGCGCGCCACCGGACACCGGGTTGGACACCACGATCCGCAGCCGCTCGCCGGGCGCGCCGCGGAGGTCGATGCGCACCGGGCTGCCGGGCGCGTGCTTGCGGGCGTTGGTCAGCGCCTCCTGCAGGACGCGGTAGGCGGTGCGGCCGGTCGTGCCGGGCACCGCGGCCGGGTCGGCGAGCCCGTCGCGCACCTCGACCGGGGTGCCGACCGCGCGGGACTCCTCGACCAGGTCGGACAGCCCGCTCAGCGTCGGGAGCGGGCCCTCGGGGTCCTCGTCGGTGTCCCGCAGCAGCGCGATCACGTCCCGCAGCTCGTTCAGCGCCTGGTGCACGGTGGCGCGGATGACTCCGGCGGCCTGTGCGATGCGGTCCGGCGAGCTGTCCGGCCGGTACTCCAGCGCCCCGGCGTAGGTGGCCAGCAGCGACAGGCGGTGCGCGAGCACGTCGTGCATCTCGCGGGCGATGCGGGTGCGCTCGGCCGCGCGCGCCTCGGCGATGCGGCGGCCCTGCTCGGCCTCGGCGCGGCGGGCGCGTTCGGTGAGCGACAGGATCAGCTGGCGGCGGGCCTCGGCGAGCGCGCCGCCGCCGACGAGCGCGGCGTGCCCAAGCACCACCAGCACGACCCACCACTGGTAGGGCAGGCCGGGGGTGGGCCGCCACAGCCCGCGGACGAGGTGCCCGGCGACCCCGGCCGTGGCGACCCCCACCGCCACGGCCAGCGGCCCGCGCCGCGCGATCTGCACGACGCCGATGCTCGCCGGGGGTGTCGCGGTCGGCACCAGCGCGGTCAGCACCATCTGCGCGACCGCGGCCGGCACCGGCCGGCGGAACAGCAGCAGCGCCAGCGCGCAACCCAGGGCGCCGAGGACGAGATCCGCGACCAGCAGGGCGCCGCGCACCCCGGAGAGGACCTCCCCCGCCGCGGTGGCCGCGAACCCGATCGCGGCGGCGACGGTCAGGACCGTCCGCCCCCGTTCGCAGAGCAGCTCGCCGTGCACGTCGGCGAGCCTACGGCCACTTCGGCCGCGGCGACCAGCGACCAAAGTCGACATCGCCGGCCACCTCCGGCCGACGCGCGGCCGGTGGTGCGTGCCAGACTGGCCACCATGACGGCTTCCAGCACGATCGAAGTCCCGGCGGCGGGCGCCTACCGCATCGACGCGGCCGCCTCGCGCCTGTCGTTCCGCACGCGGCACTTCTTCGGCCTGGGCCCGGTGCGCGGGTCGTTCCGCCTGCGCGAGGGGCAGGTGCGGGTGGCCGACCCGGTGGGTGGCTCGGAGGTGGTGGCGACCATCGACGCGGCGAGCATCGACACCGGCAACTCCGCGCGCGACCGCACGGTGCGATCCGGCCAGTACCTGGACACCTCGCGGCACCCGGACATCACGTTCACGTCGGCAGCGGCGGAGCGCGACGGCGCCGGGTGGGTGCTGCGCGGCACGCTGACGGTGCGCGGCACCAGCGGCCCGCTGGACGTGGTCGTCGATTCGGTGATCGCGGAGGGGCCCCGGCTGCGGGCGCGGGCCCGCAGCCGGGTGGACCGCTACGCCTTCGGGGTCACCGCGATGAAGGGCATGACCGGCCGGTACCTCGACCTGGAGCTGGAGCTGATCGCCGAGCGCGGATGACCGGGCCGGTGGTCCGAAGTGGACACGCCGTGCGGATCACGGCGTGCGACGGGTGGCCAGCCGCACCAACTCCGCACAGGCACGACGGGCCGGCGCGGGCAACTCCGCCGCCTCCAGCGCGGCCAACGCCTCACGCGCCCTGGCCTCGATCAGCTCCCCAACCGCATGCTCGGCACCGGTCTCGGTGATGACGTCCCGCAGCCGCGCCGCACCGTCCTCGCCGAGCTCCGGATCGCCGTGCAGCGTGCGGATCAGCTCGCGCTGCCCGGGCCGCGCACGCCGCCAGGTCAGGGCCATCAGCACGGTCCGCTTGCCGCGGCGCAGGTCGTCGAGCACGGACTCGCCGGTGGTCCCGGGGTCGCCGAACACGCCGAGCAGGTCGTCGCGCAGCTGGAACGCCTCGCCCAGCGGACGGCCGTAGGCGGTGCACCAGCGCAGCAGATCGGGGCCGCCCCCGGCGAGCGCGGCCCCGATCTGCAACGGCCGTTCCACGGTGGAGCCGGCGCTCGTCAGGCGCAGGGCGCGCCAGCTGCGGTCGAGCACGTCCTCGGTCCACTCGCCGCCGAGGTCGAGGTACTGGCCGGCCAGGACCTCGCTGCGCATCGCGTGCAGCACCGGCGCGACCCGCCGCAGGTCGTCCTCGCCCAGGCCGGCGGTCAGCAGCAGTTCGTCGGCCCATACCAGGCACAGGTCGCCGAGCAGGATCACCGCGTGCGCGCCGAACCGGGCGGCCGCCTCGGCGTCGTGGCCGTGGTAGCGCCCGGCGAGCCGCCGGTGCAGGTCCGAGCCGTCCAGGACGTCGGCGTGGATGAGCGCGAAGGAGTGGAACAGTTCCAGCGCCGCGCCGACTCGCGCGACCGCGTCGCCTGCCGGGTCACCGCCCGCGGCGAGCCATCCGCAGTGGCAGCACAGCGGGCGCAACCAGGTGCCGTCCCGGACGAACTCGCGCAGCACGTCGACCAGCGGCGGCAGGCAGTCGTCGGCCGGATCGCGGGCCTGCGCGTCGAGGAACTCGCCGAGGGCGCTCTCGGCCTCCGCACGCGCCCGGCCGAAGTCCGGTTCCGCCGGGGCACGCGGTCGCGGGGGTGCGGACACATCGGCGAGGCGGGTCGACATGAATTCTCCTCGGGGGGAAGGGGAAAGACGCGGTCGGAGGTGTAGCACTCCGGCTGCCGGGTGAAACGGCGAAAACGCCGCACCACACTTCCGGGAGCCGCGGCAGACCTTGTGAGCGAGGAATCGGAGGCTTTCGTCGCGGACGGTGAACACCTCCGCGTCATGATGAACCCGTTGCGGCGCAAGGGAAGCAAAAACCCCGTTCGTATGAAGCTGCGGGGCGGGCTTGAACCCGGCGGACGCTTCGGGCAACGTGGAGTCGTCCGGTGTTCACCGGAACCCGAAAACCCTTGTGTGGCAGCGTTTTTTCGCCGCCCCGCACCGGCGCCCGATTTGGGCGGAACAGGAGGATCCCCATGACGGCCGGGAAAGCGGCTCCGCTCGTCGCCCCGGGTGGCGCCGACGTGCTGGTGCCGCACGAGATCCGCGAGCCGTTCCCGGATGTTGCCCCGCTCGCCGGAGGAATGCACCGCCACGGGCCGCGAGCCACCGGCGGGACCGTCCTGGCCGGCCGCCGAGCGCCGCCGGGAATCGCGCCCGGCGGGTGGGTGGCCGTGCCCCTCCGGCCGGGCGGGACGCTCGGGTAGGCACCTGCGCGCGCGGGGCACGGGGGTCGGACTTCGGCCGGGCGCGTGCGGAGGCCGAG
>NZ_PQHW01000112.1 GCF_003385215.1 Amycolatopsis thermalba
CGCCACCCCGACTCCCAAACCTCCCACCCGTCACCCACTAGAGTGGCGCCCTCGAAGAACCACGATCAGGGAATTCCCTGGTGGCCGCCGAGGCCGCTCCCCTGCCACTCTGGGAGGCGATGATCACCCCAGCGACCTTCACCGACCACCCGCCACCCGGGACCAGCACCCCACCGGTGCCCCGGGTGCGCCGCCGTCTGGCCACCTCCGGCTGGCTGCTGGTGCTGTCGCTGGCCGTCCTCACCTTCGGGTTCGTCGCCTCGCGGCCGGCCGCCCCGCCGGACGCCGGCCCGCCCACCGGCGGCGCCCTCGCCGCCCAGCAGGCCATCGAGGCACTCGTCCACCCCGGCCCGCAACCGAACGCCCTCGCCCTCCTGCCCACGGACTTCACCCAGGTCACCGGCGTCGTCCCCGGGCAGATGGCGGCACGCGACGGCACCGTCCGCGCGGTGCACGTCGACGGCGGCTGCTCGACGCCGTGGGGCGACGACAACACGAAGTGGGACTACGCGGTCCCGTGCAAGGCGCACGACCTGGGCTACGACCTCCTCCGCTACGCCGCCGCGGTCGGCCACCCCCTCGGTCCGGACGTCCGCGAGGCCCTGGACCAGCGCCTGTCCGACGACATGCACGCCGCCTGCGACCTCAACCCGATGGACTCGCCCCGCACGTGCCGCGTCGTCGCGAGCCTCTACTCCGCCGGGCTCGTCGTGAACTCCTGGCACCAGCGCTGGGGCCCGCCGGTCGGCGATCCGATCGGCCCGCTGCTGGCCGGGGTCGCCGTGATCGGGTGCCTCCTGATCTTCCGCCTCCGCGGCTGGCTGCAGCACCGGCACGCCCGCGTCAGCACACCCGCCCCGGCCGCGGCCCCGGCCCGGTCCGCGCCGCTGTCCCCCTGGGTCACGCTCGGCGTGGGCGCCCTGGTCCTGCTGATCCTCGGCGAATCGGCCATCGCGCTGGCCCGCTGGGCCGGCGTGGGCGCCGAATGGCTGTGGCCGTTCACGTGGGTGGCGCAACTCGCCCCGGTGTTCTTCTTCGCCGGCGGCCGCGCCAACGCCGCGGGCTGGCGCGCGACCCGGGACAGCGGCGGCGGGTACCGCCAGTACCTGGCCCACCGGGCCAGCTGGCTGCTGCGCCCGGCCCTGATCTTCGTCGTGGTGGCACTGCTCGTGCCGCTCGCGCTCGAACTGCTCGGCATCCCCGAGGGCACCAACGCCGCGATCATGCGGATCGCCCTGCACCCGCTGTGGCTGCTGGGCCTCTACCTGCTCACCGTGGTCGCCACCCCGCTGATGCTCGCGCTGCACCGGCGCGCCGCGGCGGCCTCGGTCGCCGGCCTGCTCGCTTTGGTCGTCCTGGCCGAGATGGCCGCGCGTGCCCTCGGCTCGCCGGTCCCGCGCTACCTGGCGGCGTTCGGCCTGGCCCTGCTCGCCCAGCAGGTCGCGTTCGGGCGCATCCGCGCCTCCAACCGCCTGCTCCTGGCCGCCGTCACCGCCGTGGGCATCACCGGCCTCGCCCTGCTCACGACCGTCGGCGGGCTCAGCAGGGACCTGCTCGGGGCGCCGGGCGCGCCGCCCGCGCTGTCCGGGCCCACCGTGCCGGTCCTGCTGCTCGGCGCCGCCCAGATCGGTCTGCTCGGGCTGGCCGCGAAGCCACTCGCCCGGCTGACCACCCGTTCCGCCGGAGTGGCCCGATTGGCGATGCGCGCCCCGATGAGCCTGTACCTGGGCTTCCTCGCCGCGATGCTGCTGGTCGTGGCCCTGGTCTACCTGCCGGACCACCCGGCGGCGATCTTCACGTGGCTGGGCGACCCGCGCACCTGGTTCGCGCTGGCGCTGCTCGCGGTGCCCGCGCTGATGGTCTTCTGGTGGTTCGAGCGCCACCCGCGCGAGACCGCCGTCCCGGTCGCGAACCAGCCCGGCTCCGGCGGCTGGCTCGCGCACGCGGCGACCATGCTCGGGATCGGGTTCGCCGTGGTCGGGCTGTTCGGGTTCGCGCTGACCCGGTTCGGTGGCGGCGACGGCACGATCATGGGACTGGCGGTCGACCCGATCCAGAACCTTATCCAGCTGCTGATCGGGGTATTCCTCCTGCACACGGTGCGGACGGGGCTCAGCGAAGCACGCAGCACGTGGGTCGTGACGGGCCTGGCGTGCGTCCCGGCACTGCTGTCGGCGGCCGAGCCGGTGACGATGGCGGTGCACGGCGTGACAGCCCTGATCGCGCTGGCGGCGGTGGCCAGCACGCTCGTATCCACCAAGGCGGTGGTGCACAACACGTAATCGAGTGTTGTAAACCACTTCCGGTTGGCCGTATGCGACGCTACGGCCGAGTAGGTGAACGACTGTGGCGAAAGGAGCACCTGGCGTGGACGACCCGCGGAACGATCGTGGGACCGGCCGGCCCGCACGGCCGCGACAGCCGCGCCAGATCGACGCTCGTCACGAAGGCCCGGTCCGGCGCACACCCGCCGACCGAGCCGGCCGCACCTCCGCCGGCCGCCCGCCAGTGGACCGCGCTGGGAAACCGGTCGGCGACCGGCCTTCGGCGGGGCGCCCGCCGGCAGGCCGGGCCGCACGGCCGCCCGCCGCCCGCGACCGCGCCGCGCCGGCCCAGGTCCGCCGCCGCCCGCCGCCACCGCCGCCGCGCCGCCACCAGTCGCACCGGGGCGCGAAGGTCGCGGTCGGGCTGGTGTCCCTGCTGGTCATGAGCCTCACCGGCTACGCGTGGGCGGCCATGCAGGGCCTGGTCAACGGGCTCACCACCACGGACGTGATCGACGCGAACCAGCCGGCCGACGGCGCCCGCGACATCCTCCTGGTCGGCATGGACAGCCGGACCGACGCGCAGGGCAACCCGCTGCCGGAGGACCTCCTCGCCCAGCTCCGCGCCGGGGTCGCGGACGGTGAGGAGAACACCGACACGCTGATCATGGTCCACATCCCCAACGACGGCAGCAAAGCGGTCGCGATCTCGCTGCCGCGCGACTCCTACGTCACCATCCCCGGCTTCGGCAAGCACAAGATCAACTCCGCCTACGCCAGGGCGAAGGCCGCGGAGCGCAAGAAGCTGCAGGACGAGGGCGAGACCGACGCCAAGTCCATCGAGGTGCAGAGCAACCAGGCCGGGGCGAAGACCCTCATCAAGACCGTCGAGCAGCTGACCGGCTCGACGATCGACAACTACGCCTCGGTCAACCTGCTCGGCTTCTCCGAGATCACGCAGGCGATCGGCGGCGTGGACGTGTGCCTCAAGGAGAACGTCAACGACCCGTACTCGGGCGCGAAGTTCACCAAGGGCCAGCACACGATCTCCGGTGTCGAGGCGCTGGAGTTCGTCCGCCAGCGGCACGGCCTGCCGCGCGGCGACCTGGACCGGGTCGTCCGCCAGCAGGTGTTCATGGCCGGCATGGCGCGCAAGGTGCTCTCCGCGGGCACCCTCGCCGACCCGGGCAAGCTGAACGGCCTCACCGAGGCGATCAAGAAGTCCGTCGTGCTCAACCAGGGCTGGGACATCATCGGCTTCGCCCAGCAGATGAAGGGCCTCACCGGCGGGCAGCTGGAGTTCCGCACCATTCCGGTGGTCAACATGGACTACAGCACCCCGGAGGACGGGCAGGCGATCCAGGTCGACCCGGACGAGATCCGCGAGTTCGTCCAGGGCCTCACCGCGCCGGCCGGGTCCACCCAGCCCGCCGAGACCGGGGCGGCGAAGTCGGCGATCACTGTGGACGTCCGAAACGGAACCGGCCGCGCGGGGCTCGCCTCGACGGTCCTGCAGAGCCTGACCGGCAAGGGCTTCACCGGCGGCCAGACGTCGAACACCACCTCGCGCAAGTCCACCGTGGTCCGCTACCCGGCAGGCGGCCAGGAGGCGGCCCAGCAGGTCGCCGACGCACTCGGCTCGGGCGCGACGATCGAACCGGACCCGACGGTCACCAGCGGGCACGTCGTCGTGCTGATCGGCAGCGACTACTCGACCACCCCGTCACGGGTCGTCCAGCAGGCGGCCGCGGCGCAGCCCACGACCCAGGCCCCGGCGCCGGGCAGCGACGAGCCGATCACCGCCGACGGCGTCACCTGCGTCAACTGACCACACCGTCCAGCCCACCCCGGGTTAGCCCGATCGGCCTAATAACGGCGGTCAAACGAAACGGTCTGGGCAAAGTCGCGTAAGGAACCCGCACTCAGCGACTTACATACCCGTGAACACCGCTGGAGTTCGACCGGACGTGCCAGAGCAGGGGTGCGGCACGACGCGTGGTCAAGGCAGGGGACGGGGAGTGCGCATCGACAATGACCTCTACCAGCGAATCCTGGGGGAGGAACTTCGCAAGCTGCGTCGGCGACGGGGCTGGACGCGCAAGGAACTGAACCAGCACCTGCAGAGCGACATCTCGCTGCAGACGCTGGCGACCTACGAACTGGGCACGCGGCAGTGCTCGGTGGTGCGGCTCGTGGAGCTGTGCATCGCGATGGACGAGCTGCCGCAGGACCTGCTCGCCCGCGTGCACCGCCGCGTGTTCGCCGACGAGCCGGGCAAGGTGCGGCTGGACCTGACGCGCATCGTCGCCGACGAGCGGGCCGAGCTGCTGCCGCTGCGCCGGTGGGCGGAAGACCGACTGCGCCAGCCCGGCGCCCCGGGCGAGGTGCGCCTCGACCGGTCGGCGATGTCGTGGATGGCGCAGCTGTGCGGCCTGACGGTCCCCGAGCTGCTGGACCGCCTGCGCGCAATCTCCGGCGTGGAGGACGACTGACCACGAAGGAGCGGCACACGATGCCACCTCGCCGGCGAGCGGAAGCCACGGACCGGGAGTGGTTGCTACGACGGAGATCCCGGGCAAGCGCCCCGGAGGAGATGGCCGCTCCCGCCGGGGCGGCAACGCCGCCGGGGTGACAAGCCGCCGGACCGGCAACCCGCCGGCCAGCCAACCGCCGGGGCGGCGAGTCGCCGGGGCGGCGCGTCGCCGGGCGATCCGGTGGCGATGAACCGTCACCGGCGCAGCCGGTGGCCTCCCGCCTCCGGCGCGGCCAAGCGTCGCGAAGCGCGGCCACACGCGGCGAACCGTGGCCAAACGCGACGAGGCGCGGCGCCCATCGGCACGCCGCGCCTCGCCACGAATCAGTGGTGTCCGACCAGCTCGAAGTCGGACGGGCGGAGCTTGCGCGTGTTCAGCCAGTACCGCCACGTGAAGCCGGGCCAGATGGTCCGGTTCACGCCCTTCGCGTCGAGGTACCAGCTCTTGCAGCCGCCCTGCGTCCACACGCCCTTGGCCAGCTTGTGCTGGATCTCGGCGTTGAACCGCTCCTGCACCTCCGCCCGCGGCTCCAGCGCACCGGCCCCGGTCCGCTCGACCAGCCGGATCGCCTCGGCGACGTACCGGATCTGCGACTCGATCATGAACACGACCGAGTTGTGCCCCAGCCCGGTGTTCGGCCCGAGCAGGAAGAACATGTTCGGGAACCCGTTCACCGTGATCCCCAGGTGCGTCCGCATGCCCTCGCTCGCCCACTCCTTGTTGAGCTTGCGGCCCTCCACCCCGATGATGTCGAGGTTGTCGAACGCGTCGGTGACGTGGAAGCCGGTGCCGAAGATGATCGCGTCGACCTCGTGCTCCACGCCGGCCGTGTCGATCACCCCGGTCTCGGTGACCTCGGCGACGCCGTCGGTGATCACGTCGACGTTGTCCCGGTTCAGCGCCGGGTAGTAGTCGTTGGAGATCAGGACCCGCTTGCAGCCCATCACGTAGTCCGGCGTCAGCTTCGCGCGCAGCGCCGGGTCGTCGATGTGCCGGTCGATGTTGGACTTCGCGAGCTTCTGCGCGACTTTCATCAGGCCCTGGTGCCCGTTGAACCCGATCGCGCGGGCCTCCAGCATCCAGTACAGGAGGTTGCGGTAGGCGCGCTGCGTGCCGGGGATCTTCGCGAACACCGCCTTGGCCCAGTCCGGCATCGCGTGGTCCGGCTTCGGCATGACCCAGGCCGGCGTGCGCTGGAAGACGTGCAGCCGCTCGACCTCGGGCGCGATGGCCGGGATGAACTGGATCGCGCTGGCACCCGTGCCGACGACCGCGACGCGCTTGCCGCGCAGGTCGTAGTCGTGGTCCCACTGCGCCGAGTGGAAGGTCCTGCCCCGGAACCGCTCGATGCCCTTGAGGTCGGGGATCTGCGGCAGGTGCAGCGCGCCGACGCCGTTGACCAGGAACTGGCCGCTGAACGTGTCACCGTTCTTCGTCGTGACGTGCCATCGGTTCTCGTCGGGGTCCCAGCGGGCGCCGGTCATCTCCTGGCCGAACCGGGTGCGGGCGTAGAGGTCGTACTTGCGGGCCACGCCGCGCAGGTAGTCCCAGATCTCCGGCTGCGGCGAGAACGAGCGGCTCCAGTTCGGGTTCTGCTCGAAGGAGAACGAGTACATGTGCGACTGGATGTCGCACGCGCAGCCCGGGTAGGTGTTGTCGCGCCAGGTGCCGCCGACGTCGTCCGCCTTCTCCAGGATGACGAAGTCCTCGCGGCCCTCCTTGCGCAGCTGGATCGCCATGCCCAGGCCGGAGAACCCGGTGCCGACGATGATCACGCCCGTTCGCGTGTGCTCTGCCATGTACCTTCCTCCACACTGAGCATTAGGTGTTACCGCGAGTCCATCTTACTCGGAGTAGGTTACCTCCGGTAGAGTCAGTTTCATGACCGGGCCGACCCGCCGCAAACGCATGCCGAGAGCCCAGCGCGAACGGCAGATGCTCGAGGTCGCGGAGGCGGTGTTCGCCGAGCGCGGGTTCGCCGCGGCGTCGATGGACGAGATCGCCGAGCGCGTCGGCGTGTCCAAGCCGATGCTCTACGAGTACTTCAACTCCAAGGAAGGCCTGCTGCTGGCGTGCGTCGCGCAGGCCAGAGCCGAGCTGCGCGAGGTGACCGAACGCGCGGTGGCCGGCGAAACGGACGCCCGCGAGGCGCTGCGCAGCGGACTGCGGGCGTTCTTCGTGTTCGCCCGGGAACGCCGGCAGGGCTGGTCGCTGCTGCGCCACGAGCTGGCCCTGATCGGCACGTCGGCCTCCGACGCACTGGAGGACACGCGGCGGCAGCAGACCGACCTCATCGCCAAGCTCATGGCGCAGTACTTCGACGCGGGCGAGACGGGGCACCTGCTGCTCGAGGCGACGGCGGAGCTCGTGGTCGGGGCGAGCGAGCGGCTGGCCATCTGGTGCGAGCAGCACGATGAGGTGACACCCGATATGGCTACCGACCTCGCCATGGAGGTGCTGTGGGCCGGACTGGGCCTTCGCGCTCAGTGATCGGACGTACTCGCAGCTCGTTGCTCCATATGGCCGTCACGCATCGCACATTTCCGCCCAGAACTTGTCACGCAGAGTTCTGTTGATGTATCGATAGAAGCTGACAGAGCGTTAAGCAAATGGCGGCAGAAGCACGCCCGATCGGATGAATGCGATCGGCGTCATGAAGAGGCTTCGGATTGCTCCCTCAGTGTGGAGTTGCAGCCGAGAGCGGCAGGGGTGTGAGACTCATGGCGGTACCGATCACGGCGATCTACGTGCCGGAGGACGACGACTGGGCGGTGACCGTGACCGGTCAGGGCAAGAGCCTGACGGCGCGGGCGCCCGGGATCATCGCGGCGCGGGACCGGGTCGACCAGTTCGTCGAGGAGCTGGGCGCGGAGGCGAAGGGGGCCACCGTCGTCCACCTGCTCAACGGGAGTGCGCTGGAGTTCACGGCGGCGTACATGACCGCGCGGCTGTCCCGGCCGGAGCCGGCGCCGATCGAGGTCCCGGAGCCGGCCGCGCCAGCGGAGGGGGCGGCGACGGCGGAGGCACCGGCTGAAGTACCAGAGCAGCCGGCGCCCAAGCCGGACAAGAAGCCGAAGGCGAAGCTGACGGCGAACATCGGGGACGCGCTGACGACCGCGAAGCCGGCGGCGCCGCAGCCCGCGGCCGCCTCGGCGATCAAGGTGACCGCGGCCGCGAGCACACCGGCCGCGCGGGCCTGAGCCCTCAGCGGAAGAGCTCGCGCACCAACGCGCCGCGAGGAGCACGCCGGCCGCGATCAACGTAAACTTGACCTTGGGGTCGTCGAGCTCGGCGCGCAGGGTCGTCTTACGGCGCCGCGGCCCCTCGGCGTGACCGTGGCCGCGACAAGCACACCGGCCGCGATCAGTGGAAACTTGACCCTGACCTTCGCTCACCGGGTCGTCGCGCGGTGCCGGAGCCGCGGCCACCTCGTCGAACAAGGTGACCGCGGCCGCGAGCACACCGGCCGCGCGGGCCTGAGCCCTCAGCGGAACAGCTTGCGCACCAACGCGCCGCGAGGAGCACGCCAGCCGCGATCAGCGGAAACTTGACCTTGGGGTCGTCGAGCTCGGCGCGCAGGGTCGTCTTACGGCGCCGCGGCCCCTCGGCGTGACCGTGGCCGCGACAAGCACACCGGCCGCGATCAGCGGAAACTTGACCCTGACCTTCGCTCACCGGGTCGTCGCGCGGTGCCGGAGCCGCGGCCACCTCGTCGAACAAGGTGACCGCGGCCGGTCGCCCGGGCCTGAGCCCTCAGCGGAACAGCTTGCGCACCAGCAGCGCCGCAACGAGCACGCCGGCCCCGATCAGCGGAAACTTGACCTTGGGGTCGTCGAGCTTGGCGCGCAGGGTCGTCTTGGCGTTGTCGGCCAGCCGCTTGGGGCTGGCCTTCTCGCCCAGCTGGTCCAGCGTCGACGCGAGCGCTTCGCGGGCCTTCACGATCTCCCGCTCGATGGTGTCCGGGTCGCGAGCCACAGGTCCTCCTCACCTTCGCAGGGCACAACCGTAGATCACCGCCCCCGGCGGGCGGCACCGGCCACGCCGTACCGGGCCCGGGCGCTAGGCTGGGGGCGTCGGGGCCCGTAGCCCAATTGGCAGAGGCACATGGTTTAGGTCCATGCCAGTGAGAGTTCGAGTCTCTCCGGGCCCACTCACCGGCACCATCGCGCAGGTCACTCGTCCCCGGCGAGGGCTTGCGCGACGCTGAGGCTGTCCTCGTAGACGTGGTACCGGGTGATCAGCCCGTCCTCCACCGTGAGGTGCACGGCGCACCGCGCGGTGTAGGGCTGGTCCGTGGCCCGCACGGTCTGCTGGATCTCGCCCAGCACGACCGCGTCCCGCCCCTCGACGAGGACCTGGAACTCCGCCACCGCCGCACGGGTGCCCGCGTCGCCACCGGTGAACTGGTAGTCCCGCCGGATGCCGCCGTCCTCGCCCAGAACGAGGAAGACCAGACCGGATCACCGCCGTCCGCGGCACCATGTGCGTGGTGAACGTGACGGCGTCGTGGTGGGCCACCGCGTTCCGGGCGTGGACGAAGACGAACCCGCCCCCGGCGACGAACTGTTCGTGGGCGTCGGGGCCCGGAGCGCGGCAACGGCCGCGCGCCGCCGTCCGGGGTCGGACTCGTTCTACGGCGCGACGAGCGGCTCCGCCGCGTAAGCGCGGTGCAGTAGCTCCACAAAGGACTCCGGCGTGCCCAGCTCCACGTCCTCGATGCGGCTCACCGCCACGCCCGGTGTCCACGAGTTCATCACCACCGCTCCCCGCAGCGACGACAAATCAGGAACTGTCACGACCTGCGAGCGCTGCGCCACGCCGAGCCGGTCCAGCTGGCGTCGCAGGATTCCCATCGTGACGCCGCCCAACATCGGCCCCTCCGGCCACACCACCGCTTCCCCGTCCCAGAACGCCAGGTTCCAGATCGACGCCTCGGTGAGCCGGCCGTGGCGGTCGACGAACGCCGCGTCGTCGAAGCCGCGCTTGGTGGCCTGCTTCGGGTAGTACGTCTTGGCCACCTCGCCGACGTGCTTGATCGCCGGCAGGACCCGCTCGTACTCGAACGTCGCCAGGCTCAGCGGGCCCGCGGGGCCGTCGGTGGCCGGTCCGGTGCGGACCAGCACCCCGGGCTCGGCGTCGGCCGTCGAGAACTCCGGCGAGTACACCGTGGCGACCAGGGAGACGTCCGCCGGCCCCTCCTTCAACGCCGCCCGTAGGTAGGCGGTCACCGTCTCGTCGGGCAGTGCGGTGCCGAACATCTCGACTGAAGCGTTGCGCAGCCGGGCCAGGTGCAGGTCGAGGCCGCGGATCCGGCCGCCCCGCACCTGCATCGCGGTGAAGTGCGCGTATCCGGCGAAGGCGAGCGGCGCCAGGTCCTCGCTGGTCGCCGCTCGCCCGTTGCGATGAACGACGAAAGTGCTCATGCACCGCACGTTAGGCCTTCACACCGGTGTGAAGGTCAACGACCGGTCCCAGGGCCCGGTGATCGCGAACACGTGGCCGGGGCTCTGGATGCAGGCGAAGAGGATCCGCCCGTCCTGGCTGAACACCGGGCCGGTGAACTCGCTGTCGTTGAGGTCGTTGCGCGCCATCGGGTACGACTTGCCGTCCTTCGTGACACCCACCAGGTGGCTCAGCCCCTCGCCGTCCTCGGCGAGGATCAGGCCACCGTGCGGGGACACGGTGATGTTGTCCGGCCCGTCGTAGTTCGTGTCGGCCTCCGGGTCGGGGTTCACGCCGTAGATCGTCTTCAGCTCGATCGTCTCGGAGCGCGGGTCGTAGAACCACACCTGGCCGTCGTGCTCGTTGACGCTGCCGTCGCTGATCCGCGCGTAGCTGGCGACGAAGTACGCCCCGCCGTCGCCCCAGTAGGCGCCCTCCAGCTTGCGGCTGTGCGTCACCTGGCCGGGCGCGAACTGCTTGCGCACCGACACGGTCCGGGCGTCGCGATCGGGCACGTCGACCCACCGCACCTTGTACCGGGTGCCCGGCGTGGTCGCCTCGGACAGGTCGCCGATGTGCCTGCTGCCCTTGAACGCGCTCATCGCCTGCAGCTTGCCCGCCGTGTCGCCGCCCGCGGACAGCGCCAGCGCCCGCAGCGCGCCCTTGCCGCCGCGGAAGCCCTTCGGCGGCAGCCACCGGAAGTACAGGCCGTTCGGGCCGCTCGCGTCCTCGGTCAGGTAGATCTCGCTGGTCTTCGGGTCGACGGCGACGGCCTCGTGCGAGTAGCGGCCGAGGAACTTCAGCGGGACCGGTTCGAGGTTCGCGTCGCGGTCGAAGGCGTCCACCTCGAACACGTAACCGTGGTCCTTCTGGAACACGCCACCGGCGCGCTGCTCGGTCTCCTCGCAGGTCAGCCAGGTTCCCCAGGGGGTCTCGCCGCCGGCGCAGTTGTTGTGCGTGCCGGCCAGGCTGACGTACTCGCTCTTCCGGTTGCCCTTGTGGTCCACGACGATGGTCGTGGTGCCGCCGCCTGCGCCGGGGTCGTAGGTGAGGCCGGGCAGCGCGGGTGTGCGGTGCGGCTCGCTGCCGCCGATCTCGTGGTTGTTGATCAGCACGAAGTCCCGGCCGCGGCGGAAGCACGCCATGCCGTCGGGATCGCTCGGGGTGAACTGGCCGGTTTCCAGCTTGGTCACGCCGGACTGGGCGATCACCTGGTACCGGAAGCCCTTCGGCAGCGCCAGCAGGCCGGCCGGATCGTCGACGAGCGGGCCGTAGCCGGCGCCGCGGGTGACCTGCGCGGCCGCGGCAGGCGCCGCGATCGCGTCGACGCTGCCCGCGACGATGATGCCCAGACCGCTCGCCGCGCCGGTGCGCAGCAGATCACGCCGGGAAAGTGAAGCCATGCCGACCTCCTGTGGTGGGAACCGTGCCAAGGATCAAAACCGCCGATTCCGACCCCGGCGGGGCCCGCGGACGACACCCAGGCGAACGGAGGGCGAACGGTTCAGGCGAGCCGCTCGTGCGGGTAGCGGTCACGGATGCACGCCTGGAAGTAGCGGCCCTTGCTCTCCGCCGCCAGCAACGCGCGGTAGATAGCGCTTTCCACGCCCAGGTACCGGTAAATGCCGTGGTGCAGGAATTCCACCTCGAGAATGCGCCGCGCCGCGTCGTACCCGACCGACGCGAGCGCGCTCGAGGAAACCGGATGGCGGCGCACTAGGGGCGACCCGTTTCGAGCAGGTCCTTCAACCGGCGCAGATCGTGGCGGTTCGCGCGTGCCATCGCCGCGCGCAGCACGCGGGCGCCGGCTTTCGCGAACCCGCTCGGCTCACCGCGGTTGCGCAGGACCATGCGCGTGTGGTCCTCGTCCACGGATTCCCAGGTGTAGGTGGTTTCCATCGGGAACGGGCCCTGCGCGGTGCGCATCACGAGCCGTTCGCCGGGCACGAGTTCGACCACCTCGTAGGTGTACCGCAGGGTGCGGCCGAGAAACCGCGCCACGAAACCGATCCGGGAGCCCTCGTGCAGCGGCGGCCGGGTCTCCCATTCGATGTCCAGGATGTTGGCGTACCACTCGGGCGCGTTCGACGGATCGCCCGCGTAGGCAGCCACCGTTTCCCGCGGGCGCGCGATGACGATTTCGGTGCGCACGTCGACCGGCACGAATTCGAGGGTAGGTCATCCGAGCCGTTTTTCGAACCACAGACCGCTGTGCGGATCGTCGCCGTAGTGGGGAATTTCGGAGTAACCGCTCGTGCGGTACATCTGGATGGCCTCGGACAGCTCGGGGTGCGTGCCGAGCCGGACCGCGGACATCCCGCGGGCCAGCGCCGCGCCCTCGAGTTCGGCGAGCAGGCGGCGGCCGAGGCCGAGACCGCGGACGTCGCGGTCGAGCCAGACGTGCCGGATCTCGCCGATCCCCGGTTCGAACGTACGCAGCGCGCCGCACCCCACGGCGCGGCCGTCCTCGCGGGCGAGGAGCAGGACTCCCCGGTCGCCGCGGATCTCGCCGGGCGCAACCAGATCCGCGGTGTCGAACCCCTCCGGGAACCGGGCGTCGAGTTCGGCCGCGTAGGCGTGCAGGCAGCGCCGGCCGTCCGCGGACTCCGGATCGGCCGGGCCGATCGTGATCGCGGCCAGGCGGAGCAGGCGTTCGGCGGTGCCCATCGCGTCGATCAGGCGCCGGCGCTGGTCGCCGGTGAGGCCGTCGAGCAGGCCGGTGACGAGCGCGTCCGCGCGGCGGTGCTGTTCGGCCAGCTCGGCTTCGCCCGCGGCGGTGGGTTCCACGATCCGCAGCCTGCTGTCGCGGTCGCCGGTGCGAACGCGCACCAACCCGGCGTCGGCGAGGGAACGGACCAGGCGGCTGAGGTAACCGGCGTCCAGCCCGAGGCGGGTGCGCAGGTCGCGCAGGGAGGCGCCGGAGCCGATCTCGTACAGCAGCCGGGCTTCGCCGAGCGGGCGGTCCTGGCCGAGGTAGGTGTCGGAGAGCAGCCCGATCCGTCGTGTGAACGAGCGGTTGAACCGGCGGAAGGCCGCGACGTCGGAGACCATGCCGCCGATCTTTCTTTGACTCAAGTCAAAGATCAAGGCGCGGTAGACTTTTTGCAGTCGTTGCAAGAAGGAGGTCGACGATGACCGACTGGACCGCCGCCCACGAGAAGGTCGTCGCGGCGTTCGCCGCGGGCTGGGCGCGGCCGCATCCCCGCGCGTGGGACGCCCTGCTCGCCGAGGACGTCGAGCTGAACCAGCCGATGGTGCCGCCGACGCGAGGCAGGCGGGCGTGGGGACGGGAGGCCGAGCGGCTGCTGGGCTTCCTGCCGGACCTGCGCGGCGAGGTGCTGTCCTGGGCGGGCCGGGAGGACCGGCTGTTCATCGAGCTGCGGCTGAGCGGCACGCTGCGCGGCAAGCCGCTGGCCTTCCGCGCCGTCGACGAGCTGTGGCTGAACGCCGACGGCTGGGTGACCCGGCGGGACTCCTTCTTCGACTCGATGCCCGTCGCGCGGGCCGTCGCCGCGAGTCCCGGCGCGTGGCTCGCCTGGTGGCGCTCCGGGCTCGGCCCGCTCACCGGCCGGCGGCGGTTCCAGCGGTGATCCCGGTGGCCGGAGCACCCCGGCCACCGGGAACCCGTTACGCCGGCACCGTGAAGACCACCACCGGCGCCGACGTCGGCCGCTCGACGCCGCCGGCCGGTTCGACGGTCACCGCGACCGTGCGCACCCCCGCCAGGCCGGTGAACATCAGCGGCGCCCCGGTGGTCCCGGCGTGCCCCATCACACCGGCCGAGCGCGGACCCGACGCGTCGATCGTCCACGCCTGGTAGGTCACGTCCGCCGGCTGGTCCGGCATGCCGGACATGGTCAGCATCGCCCGGTCCCGGCTGGGCGACACGACCAGCCGCGCCTCGCCGGCGATGCCCGCGTCCGTGCCGGACACCGTCCGCACGTCCGGCGCCGACAGCAGCTCCGTCAGCGCCGCGTACTGCGCCTGGGCGGTGTCGAGCTGCCGCTCGGCCCGCACCGCGAGGACTCCGCTGACCGCGGCGACCGCGATCGCGATCACGGCGGCCGCGGCGAGCAGGCGTGTCGTCCAGTTCCGGGAACGCGTCGCCGTCCGGCGGGCCGGTGGTTCCTGCCGGACCTGGCGCACCTGCTTCAGCACGCGATCCCGCAGCGCCGGGGGCGGTGTCTCGGACACCGCGGCACCCAGCCGCGCCGTCGTCGCGCGCAGCTCGGCCACCTCGCGCTCGCAGTCCGGGCACTCGGTTAGGTGCTCCTCGAACCGGCGTCGCTCCAGCTCGTCGAGCGCGTCGAGGGCGTAGGCGCCGGTCAGCATGTGGACGTCCGGGTTCACCGCGTCACCCCCAGGCAGTCGCGCAGGCGGATCAGGCCGTCCCGCATCCTCGTCTTGATCGTCCCCAGTGGACTCTGCAGCAGGTCCGCGACCTCGGGGTAGGTGTGGCCGCCGTAGTAGGCGAGCATGATCGACTCGCGCTGCAGCTCGGTGAGGCCGTCCAGGCAGCGGCGCACCTGCTCCCGCTCCAGGCGGGCGGTGACCGCCTCCAGCACCTCGTCGAACTCGCGTCCCGGCGCGGTCGCCCCGGCCCGCTGCTCGCGGTCGGTGCGTGCCTGGGCCGACCGCACCCGGTCGACCGCGCGGCGGTGCGCGAGGGTCAGCGCCCAGTTCAGCACGCTGCCCTGCACGCTGTCGTAGCGCGCCGCGGTCCGCCACAACTCGACCAGGACCTCCTGCGCGACCTCCTCGGACTGGGCGACGTCGCGCACCACGCGCCGCACCACGCCGAAGATCGGGCCGGCGACCACCTCGTAGAGCTGCTCGAACGCGGCCTCACTCCCCCGCACGACCTGGGCCATCAGATCCTCGGCAGACGGGCCCGCGGGGCCCTGGGCGGCCGGGCGTATCGCCCGGACCGAGTCGTCCATCCCGTCATCCTCCCTCACGCCGACAGATCGTGTTCGGAGCGAACGCGGGACCGGATGGGTCGGATCACTGGTTGGATGCGGTCATGAGCTTCTACGTGCGCGCCCGCTTCGACGTCCACGACCAGCAGGAGTTCGAGGAGGTCGCCCGCGCGCTGCGCGACCAGGCCGCGACCGAACCGGGCACGCTCACCTACCGGTGGTTCTCCGGGGAGCCGGGCAGCTACGTCGTCATCGAGGAGTACACCGACGTGGACGCCGCCTTCGCGCACAACGACCGCGGGGCGGCCCTGCTCGCACGGGGCGGCGAGTGCGCGGACATGGTGGAAGCCGAGATCTACGGCGACATCACCGGCGAGCTGTGGGACTGGGTGGCGGCGAACCCGGTGTTCACCGCCTACCCCGAGGTCTTCGCTCAGCCGGATTGACGCGCGAGCCGCAACCGGCGGTGGGCGGCCATGCGCACCGGCGCGTTCGCCGCGCCGTAGCCGCGGTAGCCGCCGATCCGCTGGACCACCTCGAAGAACACCCGCGCCCCCAGCACCTCGGTGTAGAAGTGCAGGAACTCGCCGTGCTCGTCGCGGTCGTAGAGCACCGAATACTCGCGCAGGGCGGCGAGCAGGTCCGGCGGCGGGGCCAGCCGGGCGTCCAGGTCGTCGTAGTAGTTGTCCGGGATCGCCAACAGGGGCGCGCCGGCCGCGCGCATCGCCTTGGCGGTGGCCAGCACGTCGTCGCTGGTGAAGGCGATGTGCTGCGGGTCGGGCACGCCGGGCGCCCACTCGCCGCGGCGCAGCAGCGCGACGTTCAGCGCGATCCGCACGGTGTTCGAGGGGTTGGTCACGGCGCGGCTGCGGATCAGGCCGAACGGCGCGGCGAACTCGGTCGGCATCTCCGGGTGCAGCCCGAGCACCGTGCGGTAGAACAGCGCGGCCTCGTCGAAGTTGTCGAACGGCTGGCTCAGCGAGACGTGGTCGGTGCCCAGCAACCCGGCGCCCGCGGCGGTGTCGCCGGTCGGCGTGAAGTCCGACAGCCAGCCGTCGCGGCAGAAGAACACCGCCGTGCCGTCCGGGGCGGCCACCGCCGACAGGTCGGCCTCGCCGGCGCGGTGCTCGCGCGGCAGCACCGGCGCGTGGAAGGATTCCGCCCGCCGCGCCGAGCGCGCCGGGTCCGCGCTCGCCACGGCCAGTGCGCTGATCTCGGCCGGCCCGCCGGTCGCGTTCAGCAGGACCCGCGCCTCGCCCTGGGTCCACAGCTGCACCGGCTTCGACCGGTGCTGCCCGGTGTGCGCGAACCCCATCGCGCTCAGCGCCGCGGCCAGCCGCGACCCGGTGGCCTCGTCCACGGCCAGTTCGGTGAACGCGTGCCCGGTCAGCTCCGGCGCGGCGATCGCGGGCTCGCCCAGCGACTCCTCCAGCCCGAGCAGCGACCGCATCGCGTCGACTGCCGCGCGGCGCGGATCGGCCTGCCGGAACACGTCGTTGAAGACCTCCAGCGACAGCGGCCCGGAGTAGCCGGTGACCAGCACGTGCCCGACGAACGCGGTCAGGTCGAACGCGCCCTGCCCGGGGAACAGCCGGTGGTGCCGGCTCCACTGCAGGACGTCCATGTGCAGCCGGGGCGCGTCGGCCAGCTGGAGGAAGAAGATCTTCTCGCCCGGGATCGTCCGGATCAGCGCGAGGTCGCTGCCGCGGGAGAGCACGTGGAAGCTGTCCAGGCACAGCCCCACCGCCGGGTGATCGGCCCGCCGCACGATGCGCCACGAGTGGTCGTAGGTGTCGACGAACCGGCCCCACGCCAGCGCCTCGTATGCGATGCGCATACCGCGCCGAGCTGCTCGTACACCGAGTGTATGCAATTGTTCGGCGGCCAGGTCGTCGTCGTCCACGGCGTCCGGCGACACCGACGAGCACACCAGCATGGTGTCGGCGCCGAGCTGCTCCATCACGTCGAACTTGCGCTCGGCGCGGTGCAGGTTCGCCTCGAACACGGGCGGCGGCACCGCCTCGAAATCCCGGAACGGCTGGTACAGGTCCACCGACAGCCCGAGGTCGTCGCAGCGGCGCCGCACCTCGGCCGGCGACAGCGGCGAGACGATCAGGTCGTTCTCGAAGATCTCGACCCCGTCGAAGCCGGCGGCGGCCGCCGCGGTCAGCTTGTCCTCCAGCGTGCCGGACAGGCACACGGTCGCGATCCCTCGCCTCATGGCCGGGACTCCTCTCGCACGGGCCGGTGTTGGTTGAACCAGTCGGTGAGTCCTACGGTGCGCATATGCCGACCGAAAGCGCCGAACGCCTGCGCGACGCCGAGCGCACCCGCGCCGAAATCCTCGACGTGGCGACCCGCGAGTTCGCCGACCAGGGCTACGCCGGGGCGCGCGTCAACGAGATCGCCGCGAAGACCCGCACCACCAAGCGGATGCTCTACTACTACTTCGGCAGCAAGGAAGGCCTCTACGTCGCGGTGCTCGAACGCGCCTACGCCGGCATCCGCGCCCGCGAGCAGGAACTCGACGTCGACCACCTCGACCCGGTCGAGGCCCTGCGGCAGCTGGCCGAGCTGACCTTCGACCACCACGAGTCCCACCCGGACTTCATCCGGCTGGTCAGCATCGAGAACATCCACAACGCCGAGCACATCGGCCGCTCCGAGGTGCTGTCGACGCTCGCGAACCCCGCGCTGGACGTGCTGACCCGCATCCTCCAGCGCGGCCGGGCCGCCGGGACGTTCCGCGCGGACGTGGACGCGCTGGACGTGCACATGATGATCAGCGCGTTCTGCGTCTTCCGCACCGCCAACCGGCACACGTTCAACGCCATCTTCAAGCGCGACATGCTCGACCCCGGCCGGCGCGAGCACTACCGCACGATGCTCGGCGACCTGCTGGTCGAGTACCTGACCGCGCACTGAGCGTTTCGTCCCCTTCTCCGGGTTGACAAGCCGTGGACCACTAACTCACCATCTGGTACGTAACCAAACGGTACATTAATCCGGCCCGCAACGGAGCGACAGGAGCGTGGACGTGGTCGAGCACGGAAAGCCCCGGAAGGCCGCGGTGGCTGCCTGGGTGGGCAGCGCACTGGAGTACTACGACTTCTTCATCTATGGCACCGCCGCGGCACTCGTCTTCGGCAAGATCTTCTTCCCCAGCTCGGACCCGGCGGCGGGCACGCTGCTGGCGCTGGCCACGTTCGGCGTCGGCTACGTCGCCCGCCCGATCGGCGCGTTCATCCTGGGCCACGTCGGTGACCGGTTCGGCCGCAAGAAGGTCCTGGTCTTCACCGTGCTGCTGATGGGTGTCTCGACGTTCCTGGTCGGCTGCCTGCCGACCTACGAGCAGGTCGGCGTGCTCGCCCCGGTGCTGCTGGTGATCCTGCGCCTGCTGCAGGGCCTGTCCGCGGCCGGTGAGCAGGCCGGCGCCAACTCGATGTCGCTGGAGCACGCGCCGGAGCACCGCCGCTCGTACTACACGAGCTGGACGCTGTCCGGCACGCAGGCCGGGCAGATCCTGGCGACCGCGGTGTTCCTGCCGGTCGCGGCGATGCCGACGGCCGCGCTGCAGAGCTGGGGCTGGCGGATGCCGTTCTGGGCCAGCGCGCTGGTCGTCGTCGCCGCGTTCGTCATCCGGCGCAAGCTGGACGAGACCCCGGTGTTCGAGCGCGAGGTCGCCGGCCAGGAGCAGGCGAAGCTGCCGGTCGCGGTGCTGTTCCGGGACCACTGGGCCGACGTGCTGCGGGTCGTGTTCGCGGCCGTGATCGCCGCGGTCAGCACGATCTTCACGGTGTACGCGCTGTCCTACGCGGTCAACTCCGCCGGGCTCGCGCGCACTCCGATGCTGTGGGTCGGCGTGCTCGCCAACATCGTCGCGCTGGGCGCCATCCCGCTGTGGGCGATGCTGGCGGACCGGGTCGGGCGCAAGCCGGTGTTCATCGGCGGGTCGCTGGGCTGCGCCCTGTTGATCTTCGCCTACCTGGGCGCGATCTCGGCTGGCAACTACGTGCTCGTGTTCGTCGTGGGAATCCTGATGTTCGGTGTCGTCTACAGCGCGACCAACGCGGTGTGGCCGGCGTTCTACGGCGAGATGTTCCCCGCGCGGGTGCGGCTGTCCGGCATGGCGATCGGCACGCAGATCGGGTTCGCGATCGCCGGGTTCACGCCGAGCATCGCCGCCGCGATCGCCGGTGACAAGAGCGCGAACTGGGTCGGCGTCGCGATCTTCACCGCGGGCCTGTGCCTGGTCAACGTGATCGCGGTGCTCACCGGCCGGGACAACTACCGGGTCCCGACCGCCGACCTGGGCCGCAAGGACCTGGACGGCGGCCGGGTGCCGATGACCTCCGCGGGCGGGGCGACCGCCTAGGACTTCGCGGCTTCGGCGGAGCGGCTCGGGAAACCGGCGCGGTGCGGGCCGCCTCCGTCGACCGACAGGACCACGCCCGACACCGATCGCTGGACGTCCTGTTTGGACATCCCGTTCTTCGCCAGCAGCTGGGCGTGCTCCGGGCCGTAGGAGGCTTCGCGGAAGATCAGCGCGCCGGTGCGGGACATCGTGTCGGCCAGGTCCCACAGCACCTGCTCGTGGTCGTGGGTGTGCCGGTTGTCGACGTGCTCGACGGTGCGCAACAGCACGACGGTAACCGCGCTGTTGTCCGGCGCCAGGCCCACGGAGACCGACAGCGGCTCGCCCGCGCGAGCGGTGGTTCGCGGGCGGGCTCGGGCAGACCGGCGGGGTGCTGCAGTCGGTGGTGCTGGTGGCGGTCGCCGCGGCGGGCCCGCACGTGTCGATGCTGGTGCTCGCCGCCGGGTACGTGTTCGCCGCGCTGATCATCTTCTACCTGGCCATCCCCACCACCGGCCGGGGTGTGTGCGTTCAGCGGCCGAGCGAGCGGTGCGGCGACGCACAGCTTCGGTCGGGTGGCCGTGATGCCAGAGCACCGGCGGAGCCAGGAGCCTAGTTGCAAGTCGCCTCCAACGGCGCGGACTCGACCAGCCCGAACCACCCCTGACAGCGTCGAGCGGGTCGAGGCATCGGCGCCGAACACGGTGACGTCGAGTACGCTCTGTGCGAGGACGATTGGAAACGACAGCACGGACTGCCATGACGACCGATCGCAATGTTCTGGGCGGCGAACTCGAGCCCTGCGGCACCGATCCGATGACCGGGTACTACCGGGACGGGTGCTGCACCACCGGTGACGACGACCTCGGCAGCCACACCGTGTGCACCGTGGTGACCAAGGAGTTCCTGGAGTACCAGCGCGGGGTCGGCAACGACCTGTCCACGCCCCGCCCCGAGTACGGCTTCCCCGGGTTGCGGCCCGGCGACCGCTGGTGCGTCGTGGCCGCCCGGTGGCTGCAGGCCTACGAGGCGGGTGTGGCCGCGCCGGTGGTGCTGGCCTCGACGCACGAGCGGGCGCTGGACGTCGTCCCGTTGGAGGCCCTGCAGCGGCACGCGGTGGACGTGCCCGCGGACCCTAGCTCGCTGACCTGACCGAGCGCCGCACGAGCACGGCGGTCAGGGCGATCGACCCGAGCACGGCGGGCACCTCGAACAGGAGCGGGTGCCGGTCGGCGAAGTCCGGTTCGAGGACGTCGCTGGTCAGGATCGTCACCGCGGTCCCGACCGGCACGCGATCGCCCGGGTCGGTGCGGATGGTGAGGGTTTCGCCGCCGCAGGCGAGGGTGTGCACGAAGCCGTAGTGGTGGTAGCGGGCGCCGGTCTCGATCATGACCCGGTCGGTGACCGTGCAGGTCTCGGTGTGGCCGAAGGCGTGCAGCGCGAGGCCGCGGCCGGCGACCGTGAGCGCCGCGAAGAGCAGGGCCGCGCTGATGAGCCCGGCGACGAGCGCCCACCAGCGGCCGTGCGCGCGGCGGGCGGTGCCCAGTGCGAAGGCCGCCCCGCCCGCGAGTCCGAGCGCGATCGCGGCGAGGGTGCTGTGCGGTGGGAGGACGAAGAGGGCGGCCCCGAGGACGATCGCCGCGAGCCCGGCGGGCGCGACGTAGCGGCCGGTGCGGATGCCCAGCCTGTCCGTGATGTCGAGGACCATCGGCTGACTCTAGCCACATGTGGCGCGAAAACGGAGACCACATAAAGTAACCGCGTGCGCGGCGAGGGCTACTACGACCTGCTCGGGGTGGACCGGCATGCCTCGACGGCGGAGATCAAGTCCGCCTACCGCCAGAAGGCGCGGACCGTGCACCCGGACGCCGGTGGTTCCCCCGACGAGTTCCAGGCGTTGCGGCAGGCCTACGAGGTGCTGGTCGACCCGTTGCAGCGCGCGGCGTACGACCGAGCGCTGGACCGCGCGGCGGCGACCGCCACCCCGGTCCGGGCGCGGCGGCCGGGGCGGAAGCTGGGTGAGGACCCGAGTTTCACGGCCGAGTTACCGGTGCTGGACCCGGACGCGCTGGAGTGGTGGGACGCGGCGCGGGAGAAGGCGCGCGCGGTGGACCGGGCCGCGCCCGGGCACGCTCCGGCGGTGTTGCTGCTGGCGTGGTTGCTGCTGGTGGTGCTGCCGATCATGGCGGGTGCGCTGGCGGTCGCGGTGTGGCTGGTCCTGGCGTCGGCGGTGGCGATCTGGCTGGTGCGGCAGCATCTGGAGGTGGCGCGGGCCGAGCGCGCGGTGGACGACGAGTTCGGTGGCACGGTCGTGTTCGGCTCGCCGGGCTCGGAGCCGGACCAGTGGGGCGAGCGGCTGACGGCCGAGTTGCTGGAGCGGTACCTGACGCGTCTGCCGGGGGCGCGGATCTTCCACGGGCTGGCGTGGCCGGGTTCGGTGTTCGCCGACATCGACCACGCGGTGCTCGCCGGGCGGCGGCTGGTGCTGATCGAGTCGAAGACGTGGCTGCCCGGGCACTACGCGGCGGACGAGCACGGCGAGCTGTGGCGGGACGAACGTCGTTTCCGCGGCGGCGCGACGCAGCTGCCGGAGGCGATCGAGGCCTTCCGCGCGCTGCTGCCCGGGGCGGAGATCCGCGGCGCGCTGATCGTGTACCCGAGCCGCACGGGCGAGATCACCACCGACGAGGACTTCGACGTGCCCGCCCCGCCGATGACGCCGGACCAGTTCGTGCAGGTGATCGGCGACTGGCTGGCCGCGGAGGCCGCGCGCGTGGACGTGCGGCTGCTGCGGAAGGTGCGCGCGCAGGTCGTCTAGTCAGGCCACGTCCAGGAACGGTTCGAGGCAGTAGATCGCCACGCGATCGGGCCGCCCGGCGACGAACGTCCCCTTCGAGGGGATGGTCCGCACCAGCCCACGGTCGCGGAGGACTTTCGTGGCGTGGCGGCACGTGCCCAGCGAGACGCCGTACTGCCGGGCCAGCGTCTGCTCCGCGGGAAGCGGCGTGTTGACCGCGAGCTCACCCGACTCGATGCGCCGGGCGAGATCGTCGGCGACGAGGTCGTAGAGGTAGGCGGGACCGGTGGCGGGAAGTTCTCTGCTCACCCCTCCAAGGTAGCATAGAAAAGACAAAAAGTAGGGCACGAGCGACCATTGGTAGGCTGCGCAGTTGTGACGATGGAGGAGGTCCTGGACGCCCGGCTGCGCGCCCTGGCAACCCGCGTGCGGCGGCTACGGCGGGACCGGGACCTGAGCCAGGCCGACCTGGCGGACCGGGCCGGGGTGTCCCGCTCGGTGGTCGCCGAACTGGAACGATCACGACTCGCACAAGGCGCGCCACGGCCCACACGCAACATCACGCTGGACACACTGTTCCGCCTCGCCGAGGCGATGGGGGTGCACCCAGCGGAGCTGCTGGATGAGGGGAAGGGTTAGGCGGGGAGGCGGCGGTCGGCAAGGCGAGTGGGGCGGCAGCGGCGGGCCGTGCGGCCGCCCTGCAACCGGCGGCCGGCAACGCAAGCGGCCCGGCACTCGGCTGACCCCGCGGCAGCCCAACAAACCGCCGCCCGGCAACGCAAGTGGACCGACTACCCCAACCAGACCTCCCCCGCCCCCGATCCACAGCCGGTCTTTGGTCGCCGATCAGGCGTGTCAAGGTACTCTTTCCCGCCTTGACACGCCTGCTCGGCGACTGAAACACAATCAGGCA
>NZ_PQHW01000113.1 GCF_003385215.1 Amycolatopsis thermalba
CGACATCCGCGCATGGATCGAGACCTGGAACAACGAACCACGGCCCTACGTCTGGACCAAGACCGCCGACCAGATCCTTGACTCCATCGCACGCTACTGCACGCGAATTAATAACTCAGGACACTAGTCCGGCCGGTACAGCATCCCGAGGAACTCGCGCAGCAGGCGTTCCCTCAGCGCCGGGTGGGCGGTGCCGAGCAGGGCGTTGATTCCGGCCATCCGGTCCGGCAGCCCGGCCCCGCCGCCCAGGCCGGCCGCGGTGAGCAGGCCCTCGAACTGCTCGCCGGTCAGCGTGTCCGGGTCGAGGGCGGCGACGAACGCCGCCACGTTCTCGTCCACGGTGACCGGTCCGGCGTCCCGGGCGGCGGCGACCGACGCGGCGAGGTCGGCCAGGAACCCGGCCTCGCCACCCCGGTTCGCGGCCGTGACGGTGAGGTGCAGGTTCACCGGCGAGGACTCGTGGGCGAACTGCGGTTGCACGTACCAGCCGCGGGCCCGCATCTCGTCGGCGACGGTGAACAGGTCGAAGCCCGCGTCGCCGGCGGTGAGCGCGATCAGCGTCGAGTCCGGTTCGGCGAGCAGCCGCAGGCCGTCGACGCTCCTGATGCCCTCGGCCAGGGTCGTCACCGCGGCCAGCGTCTGCCGGGCGAGTTCGAGGTAGCCGTCGTCGCCGAGGTGCTCCAGCACGGCCCACGCGGCGGCGAGCGGGCCGCCGGAGCGGGTGGACTGGACGGTGCTGTTGAGCATCGTGTAGCCGGGCCAGTCCGCGCTGGCGAAGAAGTGCCCGCGCCGCAGATCCGCGTCGGCGTGCAGCAGCACCGACACGCCCTTCGGGACGTAGGCGTACTTGTGCAGGTCCACCGAGACGCTGGTGACGCCCTCGACGGCGAACCCGAACTCCGGCACCGGGCGGCCGAGCCGGCCGAAGTAGGGCAGGATCCAGCCGCCGATGCAGGCGTCCACGTGCATCCGCACCCCGCGCGCGGCGGCCGCGGCGGCGATCGGCGCGACCGGGTCGATCACGCCGTGGGCGTAGGACGGGGCACTGGCGACCACGAGCACCGTCGTGTCGTCGATGGCGGCCGCCATCGCGTCCGGATCAGCGCGGAAGGTGACCGGGTCGACGGGCACCACGACCGGCCGCACCCGGAACAGGTGCGCGGCCTTGTGGAACGCGGCGTGCGCGGTCGAGGGCAGCACCATGCTCGGCGCGGCGACGTCCGGGCGGCCCTCGCGCGCGGCGAGCACCGCGAGCAGGCACGACTCGGTGCCGCCGGAGGTCACCGCGCCGACCGTGGACGGCGTGCCGCCCACCAGGCGGGCGGTCGCGGCGACGAGGTCGTTCTCCAGGCGCCGCAGGCTGGGGAACGCCGTCGGGTCGAGACCGTTGGCGGCGGCGGCGAGCGCGTGGGCCTGCGCGGCCAGCTCGTCCACACCGGACAGCCCGCTGTCGTAGACGTAGGCCAGGGTGCGGCCGCCGTGGGTGGGCAGGTCTGCCGCGCGCAGCTCGCGCAGCCGGGCCAGGACCTCGCGGGCGGGTTTCATCGCGGCTCCAGGATCGACCGGCGCAGCAGCGGCAGGCCCGCCACCACGAGGATTCCGGGCAGCAGGGCGAACCCGAGCAGGATCGCGGTGACCGCGCTGCCCGGTTGCGCCGCCGAAGCGTCCACACTGGACACGTACCCGCCCGCGGACAGCACCAGCCCGAACAGGCCCGGCCCCAGCGCGAGGCCGAGGGTCTCCGACGCGGTCCACACCCCGGCGGTGACGCCGGCCCGGGTGGCGCCGGTGCGTTCCTCCTCGGCGCTGATCAGGTCCGGCAGGATCGCCAGCGGGAACACCTGGATCCCGGCGTAGCCGACCCCGGCCAGGGCCACGAACACGAACGACACGCCGACCGGCACCACCAGCGCGGCGCACAGGCCCGCGCACGCGACGCCGAAGGCGATGCAGGCGAACCGGAAGCCGGCCAGCTTGCCCCAGCGCGCGCCGATGCGCGGCCACAGCGGCATGGTCACCAGCGCGGGCAGCACGAACCCGACGAACAGGAACGTCTGCAGGTCCGCGTCGCCGAACACGTACCGGGAGGCGTAGTTGACCCCGGCGAGCAGCGTGGCCAGGCCGAGCGACTGGACGAAGTAGACACCCAGCAGCCACCGGAAGGCGCGCCACTGCCGCATCGTCGCGAGCAGGTCGCGCCAGCCCGGCGTCGGCGGGCGCAGGTTGCCCACCGGCGCGGTCCGGGTGCCCACGTACACCGCGATGGTGCCGAGGATCATGATCACGCCCATCACGACGCCCATGACGCGGTAGCCGGTGACGCCGCCGACCTGGTTGGTGATCTCGGGCGCGCCGCCGCCGGAGACCAGGATCGCGATCGCCAGCAGGCCGATGCGCCAGCTGGTCAGGCGGGTGCGCTCGTGGTAGTTCCCGGTCAGCTCGGCGGGCAGCGCGTTGTAGGGCACCTGGAAGAACGCGAACGCGGTGGCGCACAGGAAGAACGCGAGCACCACGTACCCGGCGTCCAGCGTGGTGCTGCCGAAGCCCGGGTGGGCGAAGATCGCCGCGAACAGCACCGCGACGCCGAGCCCGCCGAACAGCAGGAACGGGCGCCTGCTGCCCCGCCGGTTCAGGCTCGCGTCGGACAGCCGCCCGGCGACCGGGTTGAACAGGACGTCCCACGCCTTGGGCACCAGCACGATCGCCCCGGCGATCGCGCCCGGCACCGCCATCGTGTCGGTGAGGTAGGGCAGCAGCAGCAGGCCGGGCACCGTGCCGAACGCGCCGGTGACGAACGACCCGGCGGAGTAGCCGAGCCTGGTCTTGGCCGGTAGGGCGACCATGGTCCTCCGATCGACACCCCGATGATCGCCCGCATCGTGTCACCGATCACGCGCCCGGGTGAGCCCGGGGCGCGAATTCGTCACGAGACGACGAACGCGCGTGAGGTGCCGGTGAAGGGGGTGATCGTGCCGTCGAGTGCCTTCGCGTCGCCGAAGTGGACGACGCGGTACTTGCCGACCGGGGTGTCCGGCGGGATGTCCCAGGTGATCGTCGCCTTCGACTCGGCCAGGAAGGTGCGCGTCCAGCGGTACTTGGTGGCCCAGTCGCCGTCGTCGGCGTGCCGCACCCAGGCGCCGCCGTCCAGGCGCTGGATCTCGGCGAACGTGCCGTTCCGGTGCAGGTCGTTCTTCGGGTGGCCGGTGACGAACTCGACCACCACCTGCTCGCCCCGCCGGTAGCTGCCGCGCGCCTCGGTGAGCACGTCGCCGAACCGCTTGAGCAGCGGCGGCGAGTCGACCACCACGCCGGGCTGGAAGTTGAGCTGCGCACCGGACAGGTCGCGTGGCACCGGGCCGTGCGGCACGGTCGCGCCGGTCCGCATCGCCGCGGCCAGGCGCGCGAACTCCTGCTGGTAGGCGGGCAGCGTGTAGCGGCCGAAGAGCGTGGACGCGCCCTCGTACTGTTGCGAGTCGTACTCCTCGGGCGTGGTCACGTATTGGCTGTAGGCGTTGGCGTAGCCCTGCATGATCACGTTCTCCAGTGGCACGCCGAGCTCGGCGGCGACGGTGCGGCGGATGCGCAGCCCGGCGACGATCGTGTACTCGGCGGGCCCGCCGACGAGGTAGAGCTGCCCGAGCCGCAGGATCTGCAGCGGCAGCACCTCCGGCGCCCACGGGTAGGGCTTCATCGCGCCGAAGGGCACCGCGATCACCTTGGGCGCGTGCGCGTCGGCGAGCGCCTGCGGGATCGGGGCGTCCATCCCGCCGAGCGCGTCGACGAAGGGGTTGCGCACGCCCTCCGGCAGCGGCAGGCCGGGGCCGTCCTCGGTGCTGCCGGCCAGCATCGACACGCCGATCGCGGCGGTCGCGGTGGTGTGCTGCCGTCCGTCCGGCGTGTAGCGGCCGTCGACGGTCACCTTCGACATGTCCACGTAGCAGAAGCGGAAGTCCAGCGGCCCGGCGATGGGCGTGCGCGCGCTGTCGAAGGCGGTTTTGGCGGCGGTGAACTGGCGTTCGCCGATGATGCGGGTGTTGGTGAACTCGTCCTCGGTCGGGCCGGATCCCGGTTTCAGGTTGAGGTTCGGGGACATGTCGCCGGAGTTGGTCTGCGGGAAGCAGGCGACGAACTCCGGGGCGCCGTCGAGGGAGCGGGTGCCGCGGCCGTGTTCCCAGGCGTAGGCGGCGTAGCCCTTGTTGTCGCCGCTGATCAGCTTGTTCGCGTTGGTCATCGACGTGCCGTGGGTGGCGAACCAGGCGATGGCGCCGATGTCGCGGCCGCCCTGGCGGAACCGCAGCACGGTGACGGCCGGGTCGATGGCGAGCGGGAAGTGGTCCTTGTCCGCCTGGGGGTTCAGCTCGAACGCGGTGCGGGAGCGGTTGACGCTGGCGTCGGTCAGCTCGGTCCGGCCGAGGGTGATCGTGCCGGGGGCGAGGTCGTCGTGCGCCTGCTGGATCGCTTCGACGATGCCGTCGACCTGCGCGTCGTAGGTCTGCCGCTGGAAGCCCAGGATCGACAGGTTGTAGGCGGCGTACCAGGACGATCCGCCGCAGCCGGCGTGCGTGTGGGTGGCGTTGAGCAGCACGTTCTGCTCGGTGTAGAGGTCGCCGTAGCGCTGCGCGAGCCGGGCGAGCACCCCCTGGTGCACGGACTGGAACAGCGCGCCCACGTCGGCGGTGACGAACACGATCCGCCGCCCACCCGGCTCGGCGACGACGTAGGCGCGGGCACGGGTGCGCTGGTGGATGCCGGCGGTCTGCTGCTGCGGCATCGAGTAGCCCATCATGCCGCACTCGGCCGCGGGCCCGGTGACGTCGGAGATCCCGGCGCCGACGAGGTAACCCTGCTGTGCGGTCGCCTGCGGGATGGCGAGCACTCCCGCGGCCAGCGGCGCCGCGGCCGCCCCGGCCAAGACGGTCCTGCGGCTCACCGGCATCGGCACACTCCTTCCAGACGTGAAGCCCTTTCAGGTTTGACGGAGACTAGAGGAGGCCACCCGGCGCTGCCAACCCTCGTCCGGGTGGATTCGCTACCCGATCACCTCAGCGATCCGCCGCAAGGTCTGCGCATCCCCGCGCAGCAGCAAGGTCGTCACCACCGTCTCCTCCCACGCGGCCAGCTCCGCCCGGATCTTCTCCGGCGGGCCGATCAGCGAGGTGTCCTCCACCAGCGACGTGGGGATCGCCGCGGCGGCCTCCTCCTTCCGCCCGGCGAGGTAGAGCTCCTGCACCTTCTCCGCGACGTCCGCATACCCGAGCCGGGCGAACACGTCCTTGTGGAAGTTCACCTGCCTGGCCCCCATGCCGCCGATGTAGAGCGCCAGCGACGGCTTGATGAACCCGGCCGCGGTCTCGACGTCGTCGTGCACGATGACCGGCACCGACGCGGCCACCTCGAAATCGGCCTGGGTGTGCCGGGCGCCGGGGCGCGCGAAGCCCTCGGCGAGCGCCTCGCGGTAGAACGCGTCGCTCTTCGGGGAGAAGAACAGCGGCAGCCAGCCGTCGCAGATCTCGGCCGCCAGCGCCACGTTCTTCGGCCCCTCCGCGGCCAGGTAGACGGGGATCTCCGGGCGCAGCGGGTGCACGGTGGACTTCAGCGGCTTGCCCAGCCCGGTCCCGTCCCGCAGCGGCAGCTGGTACTGCTCGCCGTCGAAGGTCACCGGCTCGCGGCGCGCCACCACCCGGCGCACGATCTCCACGTACTCCCGTGTCCGGGCCAGCGGCCGCGGGTACGGCTGCCCGTACCAGCCCTCCACCACCTGCGGGCCGGACGCGCCGAGGCCGAGGATGAACCGGCCGCCGGAGAGGTGGTCCAGGGTCATCGCGGCCATCGCGGTCGCGGTCGGGGTGCGGGCCGACATCTGGACGATGTTGGTGCCCAGCTTGACCCGCGAGGTCGCCGCGCCCCACCAGGCCAGCGGGGTCAGCGCGTCCGAGCCGTACCCCTCGGCGGTCCACACCGAGTCGAACCCCAGCTCCTCCGCGGCGCGGATCGCCTCGAGCGCGCCCTCCGGCGGACCGGAGGACCAGTAACCGATGTGATAGCCGAGCTTCACGACGCCTCCCGGGGAACGTAGTGGATGGGACTGTCCCGTTCGGACAGTGGTGGCAGGTTGCGCGCGGGGGTCTCCACCAGCGGGGCGTCCGCCGGGACCTCCCCGCGCACCCGGCCCCCCCCCGCCCGGGCGCGCGGGTGGTAGCGGCGGTCGCGCGGCACGAACCGGAACGCCAGCCCGATCGCGCGGCCGGTGAGCCGGTGCAGCACCTCGCTGCGGCGCGACCACGAGTAGCCCAGCCGTGCCCGCACCGCCGGGTGGTACAGGCCGACGGTCCACCACACGAACGACTTGGCGATCCCGGCGCGCAGCACCCGCCACACCGGCTCCGGCATCCAAGACACGAACGGTGGCTTGGCGATCCCGCGGAGGTCGAGCACGTCCCGCGTGGCCTTGTTGTCCTCCAGGACCTCGGTGCACATGTGGTCCCAGTAGGACTGGAACTCCTCCCAGGTGGCCGGCACCGGCCGCATACTCAGCCCGTAGAGCCGGTACCACTGGATGTGCTCGTCGAACAGCCGCCGCTTGTCCGCCTCGCTGAGCCCGCCCATCATCCGCTCCGCGGCGACCACGGTGAGCATGAAGAACGTCGAGTGCGCCCAGTAGAACGTGCCCGGGTTCAGCGCG
The DNA here is from genome assembly GCF_003385215.1 of Amycolatopsis thermalba. Classification (GTDB taxonomy): domain Bacteria; phylum Actinomycetota; class Actinomycetes; order Mycobacteriales; family Pseudonocardiaceae; genus Amycolatopsis_E; species Amycolatopsis_E thermalba. The sequence goes on from NZ_PQHW01000113.1 coordinate 6,683, forward strand.
TGGTAGCGGCGGCCGCGGGAGTCCACGCCCTGGATCGTCTCGTGGTAGCCGCGCACCGCCCGCGCGGTCCCGGCCGCGCGCGGGCCGTCGTAGACCACGCCGCCGATCGGGTACAGCGAGCGGAACAGCCGCTGCCAGCGTTCGGCGAAGAACCGCGAGTGCTGCTCCACCCCGGCGCCGAGTTCGGGGTGCATGTTCTGCAACGAGCCCGCCCACAGTGCCATGAGCAGGGTCCGCCAGTCGCCGAAGTACTTCCACGTCAGGGACCCGGGGCCCAGGGGCTGCGCTGCCATGATCCGAACGCTACAATTGACAACACCTGTAGTCAATTGTGAGGGCGGATGGCGGAGAAGACCTGGGCGGGCACCACGCTGAGCGACCGCCGGGCGGCTCGGCGCGCCCAGCTGCTCGACGCGGGACTCGACCTGCTCGGCACCGCGGGCAGCGCCGCGGTGACCGTGCGCGCGGTGTGCCGGCAGGCCAGGCTCACCGAGCGCTACTTCTACGAGAACTTCGCCGACCGCGAGGAGCTGGTGGTCGCGGTCTACGAGCAGGTCGCCGCCGAGGCCCACCGCGCCCTCGCCGACGCGGTGCCGGACAGCCGGCGGGACCCGGCCGAGCGCGCCGAGGCGGCGGTCACCGCGTTCGTCGGGCTGATGCTCGACGATCCGCGCAAGGGCCGGGTCCTGCTGCTGGCGCCGATCACCGACCCGGCCCTGTCCGCCCGCGGCGTGGCGCTGCTGCCGGCCTTCGCCGGGCTGGTGCGGGAGCAGCTGCCCGAGCGGATGGACGCGCTGGAGAAGCAGCTGACCGCGATCGGCCTCGTCGGCGCGCTGACCCACCTGTTCACCGCCTACCTGTCCGGCACGCCGGAGATGTCCCGGGAGCGCCTCGTGGAGCACTGCGTCCGCCTGCTGGTGCGATCGTCCTGAGCGGACCTCTCTGCCCGGCACGCTCGAGCCACCGGCACCGCCGCGGGTTCTCAGGAGCCCCCTCGCGAGGACAGCGCCGACGTGGTGGTTGGCACTGTCGCGCGAAGCGCGTCCACCAGGGGTGGTGGTCGGGCCGGCGGGCGGGAATTCATGAGGAGGCGATCCCACAGCGAGGGGGCTGAGTCGGCCCAGCCGCGCGGAGCGCGTCCGTTGAGGGTGGTGGTGGGCTGGCGGGAGGGGCCACCACCCGCACCGCGACTCACGCCCTACCCGGATTTCTCCCCCGCGAGTTCGAGGGCGATGCCGATGATCATGTCCTCCTGACCGCCGACGTAGCGCCGCTCCCCCACCCGGTACAGGATTTCGTGGGCGGGCACCCCGTACCGCTCGGCGGCGCGCTCGGCGTGCAGCAGGAAGCTGGAGTACACCCCGGCGAACCCCTGCACGATCGACGACCGGTCCATCACCGGCAGCCGCGTGATGAACGGCTTGACCACGTTCTCCGCGGCGTCCATCAGCACGTCCTTGTCCACGCCGGTTTCGACGCCCAGCCGCTCGAACACCGCGGCGAGCACCTCGGTCGGCGAGTTGCCGGCCCCGGCGCCGAGCGCGACCAGCGAGCCGTCGATCTGCTTCGCGCCCGCCCGGTAAGCAAGCACGGAGTTCGCGACGCCGAAGCTGAGGTTCTGGTGGCCGTGGTAGCCCACCTGCGCCGCGTCGCCGAACTCGGCGGCCAGCGCGGCCACCCGGTCGGCGGCTTCCTCCAGGATCAGCGCGCCGGCGGAGTCCACCACGTACACGCACTGGCATCCGGCATCGACCATGATCCGGCCCTGCTTCGCGAGGGTCTCCGGCGTGGCCATGTGCGACAGCATCAGGAATCCGACGGTTTCCAGCCCCAGCTTGCGCGCCTCGGTGAAGTGCTGGATCGACACGTCAGCTTCGGTGCAGTGCGTGGCGATCCGCACCGCGCCCGCGCCCAGGTCGGCGGCGGCCTTCAGGTCGCTGACCGTGCCCAGGCCGGGCAGCAGCAGCACGGCGATCGTGGCCCGCTCGGCCTCGTCGACGGCGGCGGCGATCAGCTTGCGCTCGTCGACCAGGGAGAAGCCGTAGTTGAAGGTCGATCCGCCGAGGCCGTCGCCGTGGGTCACCTCGATCAGCGAGATCCCGGCGGTGTCCAGCGCGCGCACGGTGTCCCGCACGTTGGCCTCGGTGAACTGGTGGGCCATGGCGTGGCTGCCGTCGCGCAGGCTCGTGTCGACGAGCCGCACCTCCCGCTCGGTCATGCCGGCACCTCCTGCGCGCGGTTGGCGGCCAGCAGCTCACCCACGCGGGCCGCGGCGGCGGTCATGATGTCCAGGTTCCCGGCGTAGGGCGGCAGGTAGTCGCCGTTGCCGGCGACCTCGAGGAACACCGCGACCCGGGCCCGGCCCCGCCAGTCCGGCCGCGGGTCGTCGAACTGCGGCGCCGCCTTGAGCGTGTAGCCGGGGACGTACTCCTGCACGTCGGCGACCATCCGCTCGATCGACGCGGTGATCGCGTCCCGGTCGGCGTCCGGCGAGATCGCGCAGAACACGGTGTCGCGCATGATGAGCGGCGGTTCGACCGGGTTGATGATGATGATCGCCTTGCCCTTCGCGGCGCCGCCGACGATCTCCAGGCCGCGGGCGGTGGTCTCGGTGAACTCGTCGATGTTGGCGCGCGTGCCCGGTCCGGCCGACCGCGAGGACACCGACGCCACGATCTCGGCGTAGGGCACCTCGGTGACGCGCGAGACGGCGTGCACGATCGGGATCGTGGCCTGCCCGCCGCAGGTGATCATGTTGAAGTTCGCGGCGCCCAGCTGGTCCGGCAGGTCCACCGCGGGGCAGGTGAACGGGCCGACCGCGGCCGGGGTCAGGTCGACGGCCTGGATGCCGGCCTCGGCGTAGCGCGGGGCGTTGGCGAGGTGCGCCTTGGCGGAGGTGGCCTCGAAGACGATGTCCGGCAGCTCGTCGCGGGACAGCAGCCAGTCCACGCCCTCGGCCGAGGTGTCCACGCCCAGCGCGGCCGCCCGCTTCAGGCCGTCGGAGGCCGGGTCCACCCCGACCATGTACGCGACCTCGATGTGCTCGCTGCGCCGCAGCTTGACGAGCAGATCGGTGCCGATGTTGCCGGGGCCGACGATCGCGGCCCGTGCCTTCCGGGTGCTCATGCGCCCTCCTTCCGGGGTCGGCTCCACGGTGCGCGCCGGACTGCGGCACACTCAACGCATGTGTGCCGCTGAGCGGGACGACGGGATGACCGCGGCGCGGATCGCCGCGCTGCTCGGCGCGTTCCGGCCCGGCGACCGGGCGCTGGGGGCGTCCGAGCTGGCGCGCCGCACCGGCCTGCCGAAGTCGTCGGTGCACCGCCTGACCGGGCACCTGGTGACGCAGGGCCTGCTGGAGCGCGACGGCACCGCGGTGCGGCTCGGGCTGCGGCTGTTCGAGATCGGACAGCTGGCCGGGCGGGAGCGCGGGCTCGTCGACGCCGCCCGCCCCTACCTGGCCGATCTGCGTGAGGCGACGCGCAACACGGTGCACCTGGCGGTGCTGGAGGGCACCGAGGTGGTGTACCTCGACATCGTGCGGGGGCCGGACGCGCCGGCCCTGCCGTCCCGCATCGGCGGCCGGTTCCCCGCGCACGCCACGGCGGTGGGCAAGGCGATCCTGGCGCACTCCCCCGCGTCCGTGCTGGACACCGTGCTGGCGGCGGGGCTGACCAGGGTGGGCCCGCGCACGATCACCGCGCCGGGGCTGCTGCGGCGGCAGCTGACCCGGATCCGCGACGAGGGGGTCGCCTACGAGCGGGAGGAATCCGGGGTGGGCGTAACCTGTGCAGCCAGTCCAGTGCTCGACGCGACCGGTCGGGCACGGGCCGCGATTTCGATCTCGGGCTGGAGCAACCGGGTCCGGGTCGAGCGCGTCTCTCCAGCGGTGCGCACGGCGGCTCTCGCTTTGTCGCGGGCCTTGCCGTAGGGTCTCGCGCACCAGCGGGGAAGATCGACACGTAGGTCTCGTGGCGCTCGCCGGGCCACGGGGATGTTAGGGAGGATTGGCGTGACCACCGCGACCACCCAGGTAGACGACCTTCGGCTCGTGGCGGCGCCGACCGCCGTCAGCTGCGCCGAGATGTTCGTCCGTTTCGCCCTCCTGGAGTGGAAACTACGCCCGCTGGCCGACGACGCGGCGACCGTCATCCGGCACCTGGTCCGGTCCTCGGTGGACGGGGCGGACCGGCGATCGCCCCGCTTCCTGACCGTCCGGCTGCGCCTGCACCGCGACGTGGTGGTCGTCGAACTCGACGACGACCGCCCCGGCGAACCCCCCGAACTGCCCGGCTGGACCATCAACACGGTCGCCCTGCCCGGCGGGCACCGCACCGCGTGGTGCGAGCTGCCGCTGCCCGCCGGGGTGACCGGAGCCCTCCCGACGCGTTCCCCGCACCGCCTGCCCAGCCCCGCGACCGAGTACCCGGCCGAGGAGCCGCTGCCGGAGCCCGACTTCCTGGACTCGCAGATCCTGCAGCGCGTGCTGCACGGACTCAACGGTTCCGCGCGATAACGCTTTCCGCGGGCGGGCCGGACAGCGCTTTCCGGGAGCGGTGCGCGGCGCCGGTCGCGCGGGACCACCGCGGCCGGTGCCGCCGCCGCGCGGGTCAGGCGAGTCCGCGCAGCGCCTGCGCCGGCGGGCGCTCCCCGGCGATCGTCGCCACCATTTCCAGGACCCGGCGCGTCTGCTGGACCTCGTGGACGCGGAACACCTGCGCCCCGTCCCGCGCGGCGCGCGCCGTCGCGGCCAGGGTGCCGTCCAGGCGCTCCGTGATGCCCGCGCCCAGGGTCTCCCCCACGAAGTCCTTGTTGGACAGTGCCATGAGGACCGGCCAGCCGGTCGCCGTCAGGTCGCGCGCGTGCCGGAGCAGCGCCAGGCTGTGCCAGGTGTTCTTGCCGAAGTCGTGCGTCGGGTCGATCAGGACGCCGCCGCGGGGCACGCCGAGCGCCACGACCTCCTCGGCGCGGCGGGTGAGCTCCTCGATCACCTGCCCCACCACGTCCTCGTAACGCACGCGGAACGGGCGCGTCCGCGGCACCGCTCCCCCGGTGTGCGAGCACACGTACCCGGCGCCGAACTCGGCCGCGACCTCCGCCAGCCGGGGGTCGGCGCCGGCCCAGGTGTCGTTGAGCAGGTCCGCCCCGGCCTCGCAGGCCAGGCGCCCCACCTCGTGCCGCCAGGTGTCCACGCTGATCACCAGGTCCGGGTGCCGGCGCCGGATCTCGGCCACGAACGGCACCACCCGGCGGGTCTCCTCGGCGACGCCGACGTCGCTGCCCGGGCCGGCCTTGACCCCGCCGATGTCCACGATGTCGGCACCCTCGGCGACGGCCCGGTCGACGGCCGCGAGTGCGTCCGGATCGGCGAAGGACGCGCCCCGGTCGTAGAACGAATCGGGGGTGCGGTTCACGATCGCCATCACGAGCGCGCGGTCGGAGACGACGCGCCGCCCGCGGAAGACCAAGTCGACTGCCACGAGTTCATCATGCCTGCCGTGGCGGGGGCGCGATAACGCGCGTTATGCCCTAAGTTGCTTCCAGAAGAGCGAAGGGGGTGCGCGGATGGCCACCCGGCACGGCCCGGCGGGCCCGGCGGACAGCCACAGCAGGGAACGGTTCCTGCAGGCCGCGCTGACGGTTCTCCTCGAGCATGGCGTGTCCGGGCTGACGGTGCGCAGCGTCGCCGAGGCGGCCGGCACGTCGACGATCGGGGTCTACACGCGCTTCGGCGGCCGCAACGGGGTGCTGGACGCCTTGTACGAGCGCACTTTCGAGATGCTGCACGAGAAGTTCGTGGCCGTGCCGCGGGTTCCCGGCGACCCGGCCGCGGGGATCCTCGCGCTGGCCCGGGCCTACCGCCGGTTCGCGCTGGACAGCCCGGCGCGGTACTCGTTCATGTTCGAGCAGTCGGTGCCCGGGTTCGACCCGGACCCGGATCTGCGGTCGTTCGCCCAGCGCGGCACCTTCGACCTGCTCGTGGACCGCGTGGCGCCGGCGACACCGCCCGGCCGCGATCCGAACGTCACCGGCTACCTGATCTGGACGACGATGCACGGGCTGGTGAGCGTCGAGCTGACGCACCGCGCGCGCAACCCGCCGCCGAAGTGGTTCATCGCGACGACGGACACCGCCTACGACGACATCTTCGGCGCCGGCATCCGCGCGATGCTCAACGGACTGGACCTCGACCTCGGCTGATCCGCGCCCGCTCACGGCCCACGCCCCGCACCTACCCGGGCACACGGACTCGCGCGCACGGGACGCCGAACTCCCCCACGGGAGCGTGGAACTCGCCCGCCCGAACGCAGAACTCGCCCGCCGCAACGTGGAACTCGCCCGCCGGAGCGTGGAACTCGCGCGCACCGGACGCCGAACTCCCCCACCGGAGCGTGGAACTCGCCCGCCCGAACGCAGAACTCGCCCGCCACAACGTGGGACTCGCCCGCCGGAATGTGGAACTCGCCCGCCGGAGCGTGGGACTCGCGGGCGGGTGAGACGACCGTGGCCCCCGGTCTCCGCAGAGAACCGGGGGCCACGAATCGATCAGTCAGCCTGAGCTACGCGCTCACGCGCCGCCCGACAGCTTCTCGCGCAGGGCCGCGAGCTGCTCGTCGCTGGCGAGGGTGCCGCCGCTGCGCTGCTCCGCGCCGCCACCGGTCGAGCTGTAGTTCTGCTCGCCGCCGCCGACCGGGCCGCCGGTGGCCTCCTCGGCCGCCGCCTGGGCGCTGGCCTCGGCAGCCTTGGCGATCTGCCGCATGTGGGCCTCGTAGCGGGCGTGCGCCTCGGCGTACTGGCGCTCCCACTCCTCACGCTGCTTGTCGTAGCCTTCCTGCCACTCCTGCGTGTCGGGGTCGAAGCCCTCGGGGTAGATGTAGTTGCCCTGGTCGTCGTACTCGGCGGCCATGCCGTACTGGGTCGGGTCGAACTCGGTGTCGGTGGTGAAGCCCTCGTTCGCCTGCTTCAGCGACAGCGAGATCCGGCGGCGCTCCAGGTCGATGTCGATGACCTTGACCATGACCTCGGTGCCGACCTGCACGACCTGCTCCGGGATCTCCACGTGGCGCTCGGCCAGCTCGGAGATGTGCACCAGGCCCTCGATGCCCTCCTCGACGCGGACGAACGCGCCGAACGGGACGAGCTTGGTGACCTTGCCCGGCACGATCTGGCCGATCGCGTGGGTGCGGGCGAACTGGCGCCACGGGTCTTCCTGGGTCGCCTTCAGCGACAGGGACACGCGCTCGCGGTCCATGTCGACGTCCAGCACCTCGACGGTGACCTCCTGGCCGACCTCGACGACCTCGGACGGGTGGTCGATGTGCTTCCAGGACAGCTCCGAGACGTGCACCAGACCGTCGACGCCGCCGAGGTCGACGAACGCGCCGAAGTTGACGATCGAGGACACGACGCCCTTGCGGACCTGGCCCTTGGCCAGCGCGTTGAGGAACTCGCTGCGGACCTCGGACTGGGTCTGCTCGAGGTAGGCGCGGCGGGACAGGACCACGTTGTTGCGGTTCTTGTCCAGCTCGATGATCTTCGCCTCGAGCTCGCGGCCGACGTAGGGCTGCAGGTCCCGCACGCGGCGCATCTCCACCAGGGAGGCGGGCAGGAAGCCCCGCAGGCCGATGTCCAGGATCAGGCCGCCCTTGACGACCTCGATGACGGTGCCCTTGACGGGCTCGTCCTTCTCCTTGAGCTCCTCGATCGTGCCCCAGGCGCGCTCGTACTGGGCGCGCTTCTTGGACAGGATCAGCCGGCCTTCCTTGTCCTCCTTCTGGAGGACGAGGGCCTCGACCTCGTCACCGACGCTGACGACCTCGCCGGGATCGACATCGTGCTTGATGGACAGCTCACGCGAGGGGATGACGCCCTCGGTCTTGTAACCGATGTCGAGCAGCACCTCGTCGCGGTCGACCTTGACGATGGTGCCCTCAACGATATCGCCGTCGTTGAAGTACTTGATCGTCTTGTCGATCGCGGCGAGGAAGTCTTCCTCCGACCCGATGTCGTTGACGGCGACCTGGGCGGCGCCGGACGTCGGGGCGGTGGTGGTGTCGGTGGTCATTAGGTGGGTTGCTCCGGTTGGTTTACGGCTCGAGTAGGTTTGCAGTTTGCGTGCGCGGCGAGCGTACGACGGCAACCATGAGCAAACGTTCACAACGGAACGGCCGCGGAGCATCACCGCCGACGGTGCGCGACCCGGAACCCGGCTCAGCTCTGCCGAGTGGAAGGTAGCGCGAACCCACTGCGCTAGAGATATCGTACGCGGCCGCCTGCGAAGCGCACAAACAGGGTCGCCCGCACGGACGCGCACCGGCCGGCCGGTGAGAATACCGGTGTGACGACGGCGGGCGAGCACCACGGCGAAGACCTGGACCCGGACCGGCACGCGCGGGCCGAACAGCGGCTCGGCACGGTCGGCGTGGCGCACCGGGAGGTGGCCGCGCACGAGGCGACGGCGGCGAACCTGGCCTGGTGGGACGCCGACGCCGACGACTACCAGGCGGCCCACGGCGAGTTCCTCGGCGACGCGGACTTCGTGTGGTGCCCGGAGGGTGTGCGCGAGGCCGACGCCCGCCTGCTCGGCGACGTGCGCGGCCGCCGCGTGGCCGAGATCGGGTGCGGCCAGGCCGCGTGCTCGCGCTGGCTCGCCACCGCCGGGGCGCACCCGGTCGGGCTCGACCTGTCCGCCGGGATGCTCCGGCACGCCCGGGCGGCCGCCGCGCGCACCGGCATCGGCGTCCCGCTGATCCAGGCCACGGCCGAGCGGCTGCCGCTGGCGGACGGGAGCATGGACGCAGCCTGCTCGGCGTTCGGCGCGCTGCCGTTCGTGGCCTCGATCGAGACCGTGTTCGCCGAGGTGCGCCGGGTGCTGCGGCCGGGCGGGCCGTGGGTGTTCGCGGTGACTCACCCGATCCGGTGGATCTTTCCGGACGATCCCGGCCCGGCCGGGCTGACCGCGAGCCAGCCGTACTTCGACCGCACCCCCTACGTCGAGGTCGACGCCGGCAGCCGGGCCACCTACGTCGAGTACCACCGCACGGTGGGCGACTACGTGCGGGCGCTGGCGGCCACCGGGTTCGTGCTGGAGGACCTGCTGGAGCCGGAGTGGCCGGCCGGGCACACGCGCGTGTGGGGGCAGTGGAGCCCGTTGCGCGGCAGGCTGTTCCCGGGCACCGCGATCTTCCGGGCCCGCGCAGGGACGCGGTGAACACCGCGCTGCTGTCCGCGCAGCGGGCCCGGTTCGCCGCGCTGGACCCGCTGCTGCCGGCCGCCGCGCCGCTGCCGGAGGGCGAGGTGCTGGACGCGGCCACGGCCGGCGGCACCCGGGTCACCGTGGTGCTCCAGGTCCACCGGCACGAGCCGGGCGCGTTCGACCTGCTGTGGTCCGCGGCGCGGGTGTGGCACCTGTTCCCCTGCATCGGGGACACCGGGACCGCAGGCATGGACGCGCTGCTGCGCGCGTGGCGGCACCGGATGGACCGCGAGTCACCGGGCGCGGATTCGTCGTGCACGGTGACCTGGCCGAGCCGGGACGCCGAGGCGGCGCGCGCGTTCCTCGACCACGGCCTGGTCCCGCTGTCGGTGCTCGCGGTGCGCACCGGCCCGCCGCAGGACCACCCGGCCCCGCCCGGGGTCACGATCCGCCGCGCGCGGCCGGAGGACCTGGAGGAGGTCGTGGCCCTGTCGCTGGCCACGTTCCGCTACTCCGGCCTGGTCGCCGGGCCGTGGCGGCCGGGCACCGGGGAGCTGATCGCCCCGCGCCTGGAGCGCAACCTCGCGGCGGAGGCGCCGATCTGGCTCGCCGAACGGGACGGCGTCGCCGTGGCGCTGGCCGACTGCGGCTGGGTCGAGTCGGCACCCGGGTCGTGGGCGGCCGAGTTGCTGCCCACCGGCCGGTGGGGTTACGTCAACAACGTCGCCACCAGCGAGCACGTGCGCGGCGAGGGCATCGGCCGGGCGCTGTTGGCCCGGGTGCACCGCGAGTTCGCCGGCCGCGGCGCCCGCGCGACCTACCTCTACTACAACCCGGCCAACCCGCTGTCCTCGGTGTTCTGGCCGCGCCAGGGGTACCGGCCGCTGTGGTCGTACTGGGAGGTGCGGCCGGCCTCCGCCCTGCGGTGACCCCCGAGTTGCCGGCTCCGGCGGACGGTCGTATCTTTTGAACTGACCAGTCAGTTCAAAAGAGGGGGATCCTGTGCGGGTGCACGCCGACCGGGTCACCGTCGAAGGTCCGCACGGCACGCTGCTGCCGCCGACCTCGCTCACCGTCACCGAGGGCGAACTCGTCTTCGTGCACGGCGAACCGGGCGCCGGGGTCACCGCGTTCGGCCTCGCCCTGACCGGGCGGATGCGGCCGTCGACCGGGCTCGTGACGCTCGACGGCACGGCGGACGCAGCCAAGCTGCGCCGTGCCGGCGCGGTGGTGGACGCGCCGGAGATCACCGCGCCGGAGGGCTCGCTGCCGGTCCGGATGGTGGTCGCCGAGGAGCTGTCGATCGGGAAGCTGCCGTCGGGCAAGGACGCCGTCGCGCGGTGGCTGTCCGAGCACGACCTCGCCGGGCGCGCGGGCGTCCGGTTCGAGCACCTGTCCCCCGCCGAACGCACCCGGCTGCTCACCGCGCTGGCCGCCGCGCGGCCCGGCGTGCGGCTGCTCGTGCTCGACACGCCCGACCGGCACACCAGCGATGTCGCGAGCTGGGCGGACCTGGCCCGCGAGCACGCCGCGCGCGGGTTCGCCGTCGTCGTGCTGACCGCCACCACCCCACCCGAGGCGCTGCCCGCTCCCCCGGCCCGGCTCGGCCGGACCGAGCAGCCCGAACCCGAACTCGTGCAAGGAGATCCGCAGTGACCGGCCTCCGTCTCGCCGCCGGGGAACTGCGCCGCCTGACCTCCGGCAAGCTGCCCAAGCTCGCCGTGGCCGCCCTGGTGCTCGTCCCCCTGCTCTACGCGTCGTTCTACCTCTACGCCAACTTCGACCCCTACGGCCGCCTGGGCAACCTGCCCGCGGCGATCGTCAACGAGGACACCGGCAGCGCCGACCGCAACATCGGCGACGAGGTCACCTCCTCGGTCGTCGGCTCCGGCACCTTCCAGTGGCACGAGGTCTCCGCCGCCGAGGCCGACGCCGGGGTGCGCGACGACCGCTACTCGTTCGCGATCACCATCCCGCGCGACTTCTCCGCCGCGCTGACCTCCAGCGGGAACTTCACCCCCCAGCGGGCCACGATCCAGCTGACCACGAACGACGCGAACAACTACCTGTCGCACACGATCGCCAACCAGGTGGCCGAGCAGATCCGCGGCACGATCGCGGAGAAGGTGGGCAGCGAGGCCGCGAACCGGTTCCTGATGGGCTTCTCGACGATCTTCGGGCAGACCCAGCAGGCCGCGACCGGCGCGACCCAGCTCGCGGACGGGGCGAACCGGCTGCTGACCGGTCAGCAGCAGCTCGCCGACGGCGCCCAGCGGCTGGCCACCGGCAGCGCCGAGCTGTCGTCCGGGCTGTCCACGTTGCGGTCGAGCACCGCGACCCTGCCGCAGAGCACCCGGCAGCTGGCCGACGGCGCGCAGCGGGTCGCCGACGGCAACAGCCAGGTCGCGGCGGCCGGGGCCACCGTCGCCAGCGGGTCGGCCCAGCTCGTCAGCGACCTCGACAACGTGGACAACCAGCTCACCGACCGCCTGCGCGCCGCCGGGCTGTCCGAGACCGACATCCAGCGCGTGCAGGGCGTGCTCGGTGATCTGCGGGCCCCGGTCGACCAGGCCAACGCCCGGATCCAGCAGACGTCCGCCCAGCTGAACCAGCTCGCCGACGGCGCGCGGCAGGTCGCGGGCGGCGCGGCCACCCTGGCGAACTCGGCGCCGGCGCTGTCCGGTGGGATCGCACAGGCCGCCGACGGCGCGAACACGCTGTCGGCCGGGGCCGCCCAGCTCAACGACGGCGAGAAGACCGCGCTGTCCGGCACCCAGGAGCTGGCGGCCGGCGCGGGCCGGTTGCGGGACGGGCTGACCAACGGGCTGGGCCAGATCCCCAACCCCAGCGACCCCACCCGGACGGCGACGGCCGACACGATCGCCGACCCGGTCACCGTCAACTCGGTGGGCGTCGCCTCCGCCGGCACCTACGGCGCCGGGCTGGCCCCGTTCTTCCTCGCCCTGGCCACCTGGATCGGCGCGTTCGTGCTGTTCCTGCTGATCCGGCCGCTGTCGGCGCGGGCGATCGCGGCCGGCACCGCGCCGCTGCGGGTCGCGCTCGGCGGGTGGCTGCCCTCGGCGCTGCTCGGCATCGCGCAGGTCGTCGTGCTGTTCGCCGCGGTCACCTGGTTCGTCGGCATCCACATCGCGCACCCGGTGGGCGCGCTGGCGTTCGCGATCCTCGCGTCGCTGACCTTCACCGCGATCGTGCACGCGCTCAACGCGTTCTTCGGCGCCGTCGGCAAGTTCCTCGGGCTGGTGCTGCTGGTGCTGCAGCTGGTCAGCGCGGGCGGCACGTTCCCCTGGCAGACCCTGCCGGACGCGCTGTACCCGCTGCACGTCGTGCTGCCCATGGGGTACGTGGTCGACGGGCTGCGGCACCTGATGTACACCGGGGCGTCGCTGCGGAACCTGGTGGACATCGGGGTGCTGGTCGCCTACCTGGTCGGCGCGCTCGCGGTGTCGGCGCTGGCCGCGCGCAGGCAGCGGGTGTGGACGGTGTCGAAGCTCCAGCCGGAGCTGTCCCTGTGAGCCCGCGCGGTGAGCACACCAAGCAGAAGCTGTTCGAGGCGACGCTGCGGCTGGCGACCGAGAAGGGGCTGGCCGGGCTGACGGTGGACGAGATCGCGGCGGCGGCCGGGGTCGCGAAGGGCACCGTGTACTACAACTTCGGCAGCAAGGACGGGCTCATCGACGCGTTGCTGCGTTACGGCGTGGGCCAGCTCGCCTCACGGCTGCGGGCGCAAACGGGTGGCACGGACCCGGTGGCCGCGCTGGAGGCGCTGGTGGACACCGGGCTGGAGTTCATCGCCGGGCACCGCGGGTTCTCGCAGATCCTGGTCAGCGAGCTGTGGCGGACGCCGGGCCAGTGGCAGGAGACGCTGTCGCTGCTGCGCGAGGACATCGTGTCGATCGTCAAGGAGCAGCTGCAGCGGGTGGCCGACGCCGGGCGGCTGCCGCCGGGCATCGAGGTGCCGACCGCGGCGGCCGGGCTGTTCGGCACGCTGCTGGTCGTCGCGCTGGACTGGCAGGTGTTCCAGCCGCACCGGTCCCGCGCCGAGGTGCGCGAGGGCATCATGGTCCTCGTCCGCGGGGTGGCCCGCCCGGATTGATTCCCGCCGGTTGTCGATTCCGCGGCTCCTCGTTCGCCGTAGGGGCGCGGGCGTCATCCGGACGCCCGGTGAGGAAGGGATCGACATGCGGAAACTGGTGGTCACGGCGTTCGTGTCGGCCGACGGTGTGATGCAGGCGCCGGGCGGACCGGACGAGGACCGCGACGGCGGGTTCGCCCACGGCGGCTGGGCGGTGCCGTTCATCGGCGAGCGGGTGCTCGAAGTGATGAGCGCGTTCACCGCCGGGGCGGGCGCGCTGCTGCTCGGCCGGAAGACCTACGAGGAGTTCGCCGCGACCTGGCCGCCGGCCGACGACCCGCTCGGCGAGGTGATGAACGGCCTGCCCAAGTTCGTGGCCTCCCGGACGCTGACCGAGGTGACCTGGCGGAACTCCACGCTGCTGCGCGGGGACGCCGCCGAGGCGGTGGCCGGGCTCAAGCGCGGCGCGGGCGGGGACATCCAGGTCCACGGCAGCAGCGACCTGGTGCAGACGCTGCTCGCCCACGACCTGGTCGACGAGTTCCAGCTGCTGGTGTTCCCGGTGGTGCTCGGGACCGGGAAACGGCTGTTCGGTCCCGGCGCCGGGCCGGCCGCGCTGGAGCTCACCCACAGCGAGCCGCTGCCGCGCGGTGGCCTGCTCAACCGCTATTCGCGCGGGGGCGAGCTCCGCTACGGTGCGATGGGCCCGGAGACGGGCAACTGGTGAGCGGGGGTTCGAGGCGATGCCGCAGTACGCGATTCTGATCTACGAGAAGGAACTGCCCGGCGGGGTCGCCGACATCCCGCCGGAGGTCATGGCGGCCAACCTCGCCGCCGGGCCCAAGATCGAGGAGATGGGCGCCCGGGTGGTGCACGAGCAGGCGCTGCAGCCCGCGGCGCGGGCCCGCACGATCCACCGGGGCGGCGCGGTGACCGACGGCCCGTTCCTGGAGAGCAAGGAGGTCATCGCCGGGTTCTTCGTGGTCGAGGCCGCCGACCTCGACCAGGCGGTGACCATCGGGAAGCTGCTGCCGATCATGGACGGGGCGGTCGAGGTGCGGCCGGTGCTCGAGGTGTGACCGAGGCCCGGCGCGCCGTCGCCGACGCGCACCGCCGCGAGTGGGCCCGGGTGCTCGCCGCGACGGTGCGGGTCACGCGCGATCTCGACCTGGCGGAGGAGTGCGTCCAGGACGCCTACGCCGCCGCGCTGGACGCGTGGGCGCGTGACGGCGTGCCGGACCGGCCGGCCGCGTGGCTGACGACCGCGGCGCGGCACAACGCGCTGGACGCCCTGCGCCGCGCGGCGACCCTGCGCGCGAAGCTGCCATTGCTGGTCGAGCCCGCGCCCGATCCCCCGCCTGCTGGCGATCCGCTGCGGCTGGTGTTCCTGTGCTGCCACCCCGCGCTGGCGGGCGAGGCGCAGGTCGCGCTGACGTTGCGGCTGGTGTGCGGGGTGCCGACGCCGGACGTCGCCGCCGCGTTCCTGGTGCCGGTGGCGACGATGGCGGCCCGGATCACGCGGGCGAAGAAGAAGATCGCGGCGGCGCGGATCCCGTTCCGGATGCCGTCGCGGGCTGAGCTGCCGGACCGGCTGGACGCGGTGCTGACCACGATCCACCTGCTGTTCACGACCGGGCACACCGCGCCGTCCGGCGCGTCGCTGATGCGGGTGTCGTGCGCCGAGCGGGCGCTGGAGCTGGCGCGGCTGCTGCGGGAGCTGATGCCGGACTCGCGGGAGGTGCGGGGGTTGCTGGCGTTGCTGCTGGCGGGGCACGCGCGCCGGGCCACCCGCACGGACGAGGCGGGACGGCTCCTGCTGCTGTCCGAGCAGGACCGTTCCCGCTGGGACGCGGCCGCGCTCGCGGAGGCGGACGAGCTGGTGGTGTCGGCCCTGCGCGGCGGCGCACCCGGACGGTTCACGCTGCAGGCGGCGATCGCGATGCTGCACGCGAGCGCGCCGTCGTTCGCGGAGACGGACTGGCCGCAGATCCTGGTGCTGTACGACGAGCTGGTGAAGGTGTGGCCGTCGCCGGTGGTGGCGCTGAACCGGACGGTGGCGGTGGCGATGGTGGACGGCCCGGCGCGGGCGCTGGCGGAGGTGACGGCGCTGGAGGGCGACCGGCGGCTGTCCGGGTACCGGTACCTCCCCGCGATCAAGGCTGATTTCCTGCGCCGCCTCGGCCGGTGGGCGGAGGCGGCGGCGTGTTACGAGGAGGCGCTGACCGCGACCGGGAACGAAGCCGAACGGGCGTTCCTGAGGGGCCGCCTCACGGAGGTGCGGCAGGCGGGCGCTCCCGGCTGAGGCGCCGGGCCTTCGGGGGGCCGCTCACGGACCTACGCACCAAACTCCGCACCTGCCCACCTGCTGGGTCGAGGTCGCGTGCCCGTTCGGCGCGCGCCGCACCGCCTCGGCGATCCCGGCCCCCGCCGCTCGCAGACCTGCCCGCCCTGACCGCTAGCTGTATCCGGCCGTTAGGTTGGTAGCCGGCTGATGGGCGGTCGTCCTCCGAGTGCGCTGTGGCGGCGTTCAGTGTTGTAGTGCTCGATCCAGGCTGCAAGTGCTGCTGCTCGTGCCTCGTTGCTGGTG
>NZ_PQHW01000114.1 GCF_003385215.1 Amycolatopsis thermalba
GGGCAGCACCGTGCCGCTCGTTTTCCCCATCCCCCTCCCCAGTCCCCGGAGTTTCCCCATGACCAGACTCACCCGGCGCACCTTCCTCGGCGCCAGCGCCGCCCTCGGCCTGGCCGCCGCGTTGCCGTCCGCGCCGCCCGCCCTGGCCGCACCCGGCAGGCCGTTCGCGCAGCGGTTCGCCGCCCCGGGCCCCGACACCGCCGCGAAGTTCCGCTGGTGGTGGCCGCACGGATTGGTCGACCTCGGCGAGATCGCCCGCGAGGTCGACCAGATCGCCGACGCCGGGTTCGGCGGCGTCGAGATCCAGGACGTGCACCACAGCGTCCGCGCCGACCTCGACCCGGCCGGCCACGGCTGGGGCACCCCGGCCTGGCTCGCCGCCGTGGAGACCGCCCTGCGCCGCGCCAGGGACCGCAAGCTGCGCGTCGACCTCGCGCTCGGGCCGTGCTGGCCGACCGCCGTGCCCACCATCACCCCGGACCACCCGGCCGCCTGCAAGGAACTCGCGCACGGCGTGACGTTCGTCCAGGGCGGCACCGTCTACTCCGGACCGCCGCCCGCCGCCGTCGAGCCGCCCGAGGAGGGCGTGCACCGGCAGGACCTCGTGGCCGTGCAGGTCGCCAAGGTCATCGGCGCCACCACGGCCGCCACCGTCACCCTCGACCCGGCGACCGTCCGCACCCTCGGCTCGGGCGAGACCTGGACCGCTCCCGAGGGCACCTGGGCGATCATCGCCTACTGGCTGCGAGGCTCCGCGCAGCAACCGGAAGCCGGGCCGCACACCGAGCCGCCGGCCTACGTCGTCGACCACTTCAGCCGCGCCGGCGCCCAGGCGGTGATCGACGTGTGGCACTGCACGATCCTCACCCCGGCGATCCGCCGCCTGCTGCGCGAGACCGGCGGCGACCTGTTCGAGGACTCGCTGGAGATCGAGACCGAGGCGACTCCCTGGACGCCGGACCACCTCGCCGAGTTCCGCCGCCGCGCCGGCTACGACCTGCTGCCGTACTTGCCGGTGATCGTGCAGCGCAACGAGAAGTACCCGTTCACCTTCGACAGCGAGACCACCAACCACGTCCGCGACGACCACAACCAGGTCCTTTCCGACCTCTACCACGAAAACCACCTGCTCCCGCTCCAGGAATTCGCGCACAGCCTGGGCATGACCCTGCGCGTGCAGCCCTACGGCCTGCCCACCGACGCCATCCGCAGCGCCGCGCTGCTCGACGTGCCGGAAAGCGAGTCGCTGGGCTTCAAGAACCTCGACGACTACCGCGTGCTCGCCTCCGGACGCGACATGGGCGGACGGCGGCTGCTGTCGTGCGAGTCCGCCGCCTACGCCAACGGCGCCTACAGCACCACGTGGGACAAGGTGCTGCAGACCATGGGCAGCGTCTTCGCCGGCGGCGTCAACCAGGCCGTCCTGCACGGTTTCTCCTACGCGTCGGCGCCCGGCGCGGCGTGGCCGGGCTTCGCGGCGTTCTCGCCCTACAACGGCACCGGCATCGGCTACGCCGAGGCGTGGGGCCCGCGCCAGCCGACCTGGGGCCACGTCCCGGACATCGCCGGCTGGTTCGCCCGCACGCAGCTCGTGCTGCGCGCCGGTGTCCAGAAGACCGACCTCGCGTTCTTCCGGCAGAAGGGCTGGACCTCCACCGGCATCGGCGCGCCGTGGGCGACCAACGACGGCATCCCGGTCGGCTGGACGCACGGCTTCCTCAGCGAGCCGATGCTGGACCTGCCCAGCGCGGTCGTGCGCGACGGCCGCCTCGCCCCGGACGGCCCGGCCTACAAGGCGCTGATCCTCGACGGCGACATCTTCCGCAACCGGGAACACACCCTGTCCGTGCACGCCGCGCGCCGGCTGCTCGACCTGGCCCGCGCCGGGCTGGCCGTCGTGGTGGTCGGCAGCTGGACCGACGTGCACTCGGTCGGCATCGCCCAGCCCGGCGAGAACGACCAGCTCCGGACGCTGCTCGCCCAGCTCGTCGCCCTGCCGCGGGTGCGGGTGGCCGCCGACGCCAACGGCATCCCCGGCGCGCTCGCCGACCTCGGCGTGACCCGCGACGTCGAATACGCCCGCTCCACGATCATGACCGTGCACCGGGTCGATGACGGCGTCGACTACTACTACCTCGCCAACGCCCGGCACGCCGAGAACCGCCGCATCACCGCGGTGGACCAGGACGTCTGGCTCACCTCCCGCGACCGCTCCGCCGAGCCGTACCTGTTCGACGCGTGGACCGGCCGAATGGAACGGATCGGCACCTACGAGCGCGCCGGCGACAAGGTGCGGGTGCGGGTCGCCCTCAACCCCGGCCAGTCGATGCTGATCGGCTTCGGCCCGGGCGCCCGCACACCGCACGCCACCGCCTCCGACGCGGACGTCCGGTTCGACGACGGCAAGCTGGTGCTGCGTGCCACCGCGGCCGGCACCTACTCGACCACGCTGTCCACCGGTCGCGTCGTGCGCACCACCGTGGACGCTGTGCCCGCGCCGGTGCCGCTCACCGCGTGGGACCTCGAGGTCGAGGACTGGCAGCCCGGCGCGACCCCCACCGAGACGGTGAAGACCACCCACCGGCTCAGCCTGACCGCCCTGGCCGCCTGGCCGGCGATCCCCGAGCTGCGGGACGTCTCCGGCGTCGGCCGCTACCGCACCACGGTCGACCTCGGCTCGTGGCGTCCCGGTCTCGGCGCCTACCTCGAACTCGGCGAGGTGTTCGACACCTACCGCGTCACGGTCAACGGCCGCGCCCTGCCGCCCGCCGACGTGCTCGACCCGGTGGTCGACGTCGGGCCGTGGCTGCGCCCGGGCCGCAACACCCTCGAGGTCGAGGTCGCCACCACGCTCCTCAACCGGCTGCGGGTGAGCAACCCCGCCGTCTTCGGCATCGCCACCCGGCAGGCGTACGGCCTGGTCGGACCTGCCCGCCTCGTGCCGTACCGCCAGGAGGAGATCCGATGACCGGCCTGACCCGCCGGGGCGTGTTCGGGCTGGCCGCGGCAGCGGGGCTGGTCGCGGCGCTGGCCGCCACGGCGGCCGCCGCCGCGGAACCGGCCCGGCCGCGGCCGCTCGAGCTGGGCCGCGTCCGGCTGCTCGGCTCCCGCTACCGGCAGAACATGGAACGGACCGTCGCGTACCTGCGGTTCGTCGACGCCGACCGGCTTGAGCTCGACCTGGGACCACTGACCGAGACCATGCAGGAGCTTGCCGCCGCCGCGGGACTTCCACTCAGCAATTCGCGCAAGCTCCCGCATCATTGGGCCGAGGCGCTGCGCGGGGGACGGCGGCTACCAAGGGATGCGCCGCCGTGGGTCAAGCACTACCGGTTTGACGCGAAGAAGGATGCCTTCATCCTCAGACCGGGTTGTTTCTGGCACTGTCCCGTCCGTCTTCACCCCGACGACCCGACTCTGACTGACAAGCAGTGGGAACACGTCGCCGAGCGACTGATGAAGGCAACCGGGATTCACCAGGCCGGGCTCGATGGATCGCCGTGCGGCACGCTGACGACCACATTCACTTGATGGCGATCCTGGTCTCCGAGCAGACTGGCAAACGTATCTACCCATACCGGGACTATCCAAGGCTGCGCGCGGAGTGTCGGACGCTCGAGCATGAACTTGGACTGCGGAGCACAGCGACTTCAGACAAGACGGCTACACAGGCGCTGTCTCGTCGCGAGCGGGGCAAGGCCGACCGGAAGGGCTGGGAGTTGACTGCTCGGCAGCAGCTTCGGCGAGCGGTCTCTCAGTGTGCCGCGAGCGCAAGCAGCGGTGATGAGTTTCTGCGCGAGCTCCGCCGCGAGGGCCTCAACCCGCGAACGACGGTCGGCGGCGACGGCGAGATCCGCGGTTACACGGTGTCTCTTCCAGGTGACGTCACAGCCGACGGCCGTCCAGTCGCGTTCTCGGGTTCGGAAACTTGCCGCCGACCTGACGTGGCCGAAGCTAATCGCCCGCTGGTCAACCGCACCTCCGGTCGACCACCCGATCGTCTACACCGACGACGGCCGCGCCACGCGCGCGGACCGCCATCGAGCGGTCGAGGTGGCTACTGACGCCGTCGAACGGGCAAACTCCGCAGTCCGCCGCGGCAGCAAGGATGTCGAGGGGGTCATCCACGCGACGAGCGAGGTACTCGCGACGCTAGCCCGTGGTAGAGAGGGCCATGATGCCGGAGCCCTTGCAGCAATCACTGAGCGGTACGACCGTGCAGCACGCACACCACACCGGGTCCTGCCTCAGCGCATCGGGTCAGTCGCACGAGACCTGCGGCAGGCGTCGCGACGTTGGCAGCCGTGGGTGCGCCGTCCGGACGTGGCAGGGAGAAGTTCGCCGGGCTTGCACTGCTTGTCGCCCTAGCCGGTCTGATCGCTGAAATCGCCGCGTGGCAGCAGTCGCAGGGCCGCACGCACCAAGCTGCGGCTGCCCGTCGTGTCGCGGACGCGTTGCTGATGCTCGCGCGGCGTGCCGCCGATCCGCGCCAGTTCGGAACCGGTCCAATCTCGCAGCTACCTGCAGGTGGGGCACGTCGCAAACGCGCGGCCCCTCAAGAGGTCGCCAGTCGAAGTGAGACACTGCGACGCGAGAGAGGCCCTGGATGAGATCTCGCGAGTGGACAGTGTCGGCGCCCGCTAACCGCAGCTGTCCGCGAACTTGACGCGCGCGCGGAGTTCGCCCGCCCGAGGCACGTGCCGTTCACCGAGCAGGCAGCCCATCCCACCGGCGCGGACGGCGACGTGGAGAAACACTTCGGGAGCGTGCTCGGGTTCAGGACGCACCTCGCGGCCGCTCAACGACTCGGGTTGGTGTCTGAGCTACCGGGCGACTCGACGCACGAGGCGTGCCTGCCGTTGTGCTCACCGAAGAGGGCGGGACTTTGTCACCCGCTTCCGGCACGCGCGGCACCCTTGAGGATCGCCAAGACATGAGTCGGGCTCAGCATGGCGCTCAAGCTACTCGAACTGGTGAGGAAGCCACCACGCTTGCCGTGCTCGACGAGCGCGTACTTCGCTCGCTGCCAAAAAGATTGCCTGGCGACGACGCTCTCACCGGCCGTTGACGCGACATCCCCTCGGGACGGGATATGGATGACTTTGGCCGGGTCGCGGTCGGGGCGCAGGCCGCGCCAGGGCCGACGTGTCCGGCGTAGAGCAGACGGCCTCGGTCGTCGTGCACGCCGAACAGCAAAGCTCCGAGGGTACCGGTACGGCGGCCCTCGCCGGGGGTCAGTGTCCATGATGCTGTAAGGCGGGCTGGACTGAGGTGGTCGCCTCAACCAGCCGAGTCACGTGTCCAACGGCAGCGGTGCGACGTCCAGTCGGACCACGCATCACGACCCCAGGCGCCCCACCATGCCCCTTGGTGGCGGTGAGGACCCCGGCCCACAGCATCGGCGTCTTGCTCAGGCCGACGGTGTTGACCGCATAGGACAGCGCGTAGACGGTGAAGATGGTGCTGACGGAGGCGCTCAGCGCGGCGACGATCACCCGCGGCACGTCGGCCCAGTGCTCGCGCAGCAGCACGACCATCGGCAGCTTGGTGACCTCGCCGGTGCGGACCTCCTGCTCGAACACCGGGGTCTCCTCGACCGTGCGGCGCACCAGGTAGCCGACGAGAACCATCAGGGCGCTGCCCCAGAACGGCACGCGCCACCCCCAGGACAGCAGGACGTCCTGCGGCAGCGCGGCGACCGGGAGGAACACGGCGGTGGCGACGATCTGCCCGGCCTGGGTGCCGCTGAGGGTGAAGCTGGTGTAGTAGGCGCGCTGGTTCTCCGGCGCGTGTTCCAGCGGCATCGAGTTCGCGCTCGCCTGCTCGCCGCCCGCGGACAGCCCCTGCAGCAGCCGCAGCGCGACGAGCATGACCGGCGCGGCGACCCCGGCGGTCTGGTAGCCGGGCAGGCAGCCGACCAGCACCGTCGACACGCCCATCAGGAGCAGGGTGAGCACGAGCACCCGCTTGCGCCCGAACCGGTCGCCGAGGTGGCCGAGCAGGATCGCGCCCAACGGCCGCGACACGTAGCCCACGCCGAACGTGGACAGGGCCAGCAACGTGCCGGTCGCCGGGTCCGAGACCGGGAAGAAGATCTTGCCGAACACCAGCGCGGCCGCCGTGCCGTAGATGAAGAAGGCGTAGTACTCCAGAGCGCTGCCGACCCAGGCGGCGAATGCCGCCTGCCGCGGACGCGCCATGTCGGGCCCTGGCGGGGAAGCCCCCACTGCGACTACGCGGACGTGCGTGAGGGTCGCTCCCTGCGCGGCGTCGCGGTCCTTCTGGCCGGGCGGGCCGGCTTCCCGCCAGGAGAAGCCGGCCCCTCTCGACATCAGGCTTTCCAGGTCGCCTCGTCCGCGTAGGCGTAGGAGGTACCGGATTTCGACAACCAGATTTCGAAGGTGTAGTAGCGCCCGTCCCGGAGACTCCTCACCCCGAACTCGGTTGCGACGCGCTCGACGCAGTTGCCGTTCGTGCCGACCGACGACTCGTCGACCACGGCGTCGTACTCGTCCCAGATCCTCAGGTTCACCTTCCACCCGTCGGCCTCGATGTCGCAGAGCCTGAACCGGTCGCCGTCCACCCGGAACTGCACCCGGCCGCCGGGGTCACTGTCATTCGTGCTCATGCTGTGGTCCCAGGTGGCCGCCGAGGCAGGCGTAGCCAGCACCACCGGTGCTGCCAGCGCAGCCGTCGTCATGGCGAGCAGAGCAGCCCTTCTGCCGGAAATCATCGTGTTCCTTTCATCGCGTACGTCAGTGCACCACATTCCTATCCCCCGACGTCGACGATCCGCTGACGCGCCGCCCGAGCCGCTCACGGAGAAGACCCAGGTCACGGAGTTGAACGAAACCGGTACGGAGCAGCTACGGTTCGCGAAACGAGATCAAGAGGACGAAGCCGCTGATTCACCCGAAGGGAGGAGCTGGCTGCTGTATCAAGTCGCGCTCCGGATGCGTACTGATAAGCAGAAACTTCCTCCGGGAGGTGAGCCATGCGGAGGTATCACGGTGCGCTGCTGATCGGCGCGGCCCTCGCGGGGTGCGCGGGTGGGTCGCCGATTCCCGGCGAACAGCCGGCGGACAGCCCGGCCGAAATCACCACCACGGCAGAGACGACCGGCACGGCCGTGGACCCGACGACGACCCGCACGTCGAAGAGGGAACCGCCGGGGGTTCCGGGCAGCCCGATCGACTACGACAGCACGGTCCGCGCGGCAGGGCCGACCAGCGCGCAGGGTGCGATCCTGCGCCAGCTCGCGCAGTTCTGCGGGCCGGACCGGTGTGGTGTGCGGGTGCGGATCGTCGGTTCCGGCGACTGCGCGACGGACATCTCGCCGGATCCGGTGTACCCGGGCGGGACGATCACCATCACGGCCGCCCCGTGCGAGGCCACGGACGAGACGACCACGGAAGAGTCCACTTCGGACACAACTGACTCCGGTGGCTAGGACCCGGCTGTCACCACCCCGCTCCCGGACGCCGCCGCAGTCCGGGCCGGCCAGGGCGCTGCGGGTGGTCGCACCCTGGCCGCGAACGCGACGCTGCTGACCGGCCTGCTGTACTACTTCGGTTTCCTGACCACGCAGGTGTTCTTCAGCTACTTCCGCGTGCACCCGACGACGACCCTGTGCCGTACGGCCGGAGCCCGAGTAATGTACGTCAGGTCAGCGACGGCCGTCGAGGTTCATCCGTGCCTGGAGCCGGCCGAAGTCCGGTCGCCCGTGGGTGTCGAGGTGACCAGTTCGCCGTCGAGCAGCACCGGCTCCGTGACCAGGCCGGGCAGAGTCTGCAGTTCGGGGTAGGCGGCCACGACCGCGGGGATGCCGTCCCACTTCCACTCGAAGGCCCACCGGGGACCCTCCGGTGGCTGGCGGTCGGTGGCCAGCATCGGGGCGACCAGCGCGGGCAGCGGCATGACAGCATCCTCAGCCGCTACGAGCCGCAGTGCACGGCCACTTCCCACGATCGGGTCAACCTAAGACTGGCCCGTCAGCCAGCGGCGGGGTGTGCTCTGCCGTCCGTGGTGTCGGGCTCGGCTCCGACGGCGCGCAGCGCGTCGCCCGGGGTGATGGTCGTGGGGACCAGGCCGATGAGCCCGGCCCGTTCGAGCTGGCGCTGCACCGGTCCGCGGATCGCGGTCAGCACCACCTTCCCGCTGACGTTGCCGGCCAGGTGGTGCAGGTCCTGGAACACGCCGGTGCCCGTGGAGTCGCAGGACGGGACCTCGGTGAGGTCGAGCACGAGGTTGCGACGGCCGGTGTCGATCAGCGCGACGCCCTCGGTGAGCAGGGACGGTGCGGTGACCGGGGTGAGTGCCCCGGTCACCGTCACCACGGCGACGGTGACGCCGACGTGTCTGATGGTGAGCTGCAGCTTCTACCTCATGCTCAAAGTGGGAACGTTACTGCCACTTGCGCACGGGTAGTGGGCCATCGGGCTGACCATGCCGGTCGGTACCGGCGAGCTGGCGGCGCTTGTCCCTGATGTGGCGCAGGCTTTCCTCGAGGGCGGCGACCTCGCCGAGCCACTGTCGGCCGCGGGCTTCGGTGAGCCGGCCGCGGGTGTTGGCTTCGATGCTGTCCAGCGGCGGGGGTCTGGGCCGGGTCCAGGCGCAGGAACGGGCAGCGGATGCAGGCGTGTTCGTGCACGCAGGGGGTGCCGTAGGGGCGGAAGCAGCCGCCGAGCGCGACCCGGCGAAGCTGGAAGTGCGCCTCGAATTCGGCCCACTCGTCGGGGGTGACCTCGCGGTATTCGGCGGAGTCCCGCAGGCTGCGGCGGGGGTCGATCATCTTCCGGTGGGCGGTGAGACGTCGGCGGGGAAGACGGCGGTGTAGCCGCGGGTGGTGTCCAGGTCCAGGTGACCGAGCAGGGTGGCGGCGATGTGCAGGGGCAGGCCGGCGCCGACGAGTTCGGTGGTGAACAGGCGACGGAAGTCGTGCGGGGTGAACCGGACCGGTTCGCCGTTGTCCTCCAGCCCGGCGGCCTCGGCCGTGACGTTGAGGATGGTGCGGATGCAGCTGCCGGAGAGCACCTCCTGGCGGGCACCGACCGGGCGGGAGAACAGGTGCGGTAGGGGCGCGCCGTGGACGCGGTCCTGGGTGTCGTAGCGGATGGACAGCGGGATCCGCCCGTCGGTGCCGCGGACCCGGCGCACGATGGTGAGCAGCACCGTGACCAGTTCCGGGGCCATCGGGATGAGCCGCTCGATGTCGAGTTTGGAGGGCACGATGTGCAGCAGCGGCACCACGGTGCCGGTGGTCGGCGGGGTGTAGTGGCGCAGCGAGAGCTGGGTCAGCTCCATCGCCTCCTCGATCCGGCAGCCGGTCAGCCGCAGCGTCTCGATCAGCGCCCAGGCCCAGAAGCAGTCCGCTTCCAGAGCGGTGACGTCCAGGTGTGTGCCGTCCGGTCCGCGCAGCCAGATGCGGGAACGCCGTTGGCGCAGGTACAGCGGCGGCGGGTCGTGGCGGACGTAGGTGACGCCGTCGACCACGACCTGTTCGTCGTGGCCGGTGCCTCCGGCGGCGGCCAGCAGCCGCACCGACCAGTCCCGCCGTGCCGTTGCGGTGGCGACCAGCTTCGGCAGCAGCGGGGTGAGCACGCGGTGCGTTGCTGGGTACGGGCCTGCTGGTGACGTTTGGCCTTACGCAGCGCCCGCACGTCGGTGTCCCGCACTGGGGACGGGGCGGCCCACACAACCCAGCGGGCCGGCTCGTCCAGGGCCCGTCGCTGTAGGTCCCGGTAGAACCCGCGGACCCGGAACAGCAGGCTGTGCACGTCGCGGCGGGGCTGCCCGGTCGCGGTCAGCTTGATGCGGCGTCGCCACTCGGTGACCACCTCGGGGGCCAGGCGCAGATCCTGCTGGTCGGGGTTGGTCTGCAGGATCTCCCACCAGAACGCCCGGCCGAGGGTGTGGGCGTAGCGCAGCCAGCTGCCGTAGTCCAGACCCGGCCGGACCTCGGTGAGGTAGTCGATCAGCACGTCCCGCACCGGGCTGGGCGGCAGCCCGTAGCGGGCCAGGATCCCGGCCGGGTCGTGCTGGCGGCTGTTGCCCTTGGCCGTCCACACCGCGCGCAGCGTCGGGGGTTCCCCGGCCAGCGGGCCGAGCGCGACGAGCAGCTCCCACGCCAGGTGCTCGCGCCGGTGCCGCCCGGAGGTGCGCACCAGATCGGCGTAGGTCAGCAGGTCCTCACCGGACAGTTGCCGGCATCACCCGCACCACGGCGAACTCGCCTGCGTCGTGCAGCACCGGGAACTTGCGAACAACGTGCTGAAATGGGAGTTGAGCAGGAACGAATACGACGGCCGCAGTACCCGGCCCAGCAGCAGCCACAACCGCCCCGCCGCTACCCGATACCGGTTCGCGCCAACCCCCGCGGCGACCGCGTGGTCCAGCCAGGACCGCGGCGCCTCGTCCGCGCCGCTGGCCAGCCACCGCTGCTCCCAGTCCTGGCCGGGAAACTGCGCCAGCCACCGAGCAGCCGACGCGTCGCGGTGGCCTGTGGGACCACCGTGGCCGGCTGCGGCAGAACCGGTCCCAACCGCTGCCGCAGCACCTCGACCACCACCTCGGGCTCGGCCGTGAGCAGGTCCGCCCCGGGAGAACCAGGCGGCCGCGGCGGCGGGGTGCGTCCGGCATCGTAGGCGGGCAGCGGGTGAACGCTGCCGTTGACCGCGAACCGCTCGTCGGCGGCCAGCGGCGGCACGGTCGGCGGCGCCGCGGACACGGTCGTCGCCGGTCCGGTCACTGGTCCAGCCCCAGTAACTCGGCCAGCTCGGTCTCGTCGTAGCCCGCCGGCACGGCCAGCGGCTGCGCCGCGGCCGCCCGGCGGCGCTCGTGCAGGTCGGCCAACTTCGCGATCAGGTCCTGCAGTCGGGGTTGCAGGTAGATCTGGGTGCTGGTCACCGAGGCGTGCCGCAGAATGGTCTGCACCTCCACCAGCGAGAAGTTCGGATCGTTGGCCATCCGGATCGCTGCGGTGTGGCGCAGGTCGTGCAGCGAGTAGTTCGTGCCCAGCAGCGCGTTCGCCCGCACCAGCACCGCCCTGGTGGCGTGAAGGTCAACGGCCGCCGCGGCTGCCGCAGCGTCCACCACACCGGCCCCGTCACCGGGCCGTCCTGCCCGCTCTCAGCCAGATACAGTGCCAGCCACACGAACGCGTCCGCTGACGCCGGCACCTCCTCCAGGCTCCGCGAGCCCTTCGAGATCACCTTGATCGTCTTGCAGCCGTAGTCGATCCACTCGTGCCGCAGCCCCAGCAACTCCGAGGCGCGCACGCCGCTGGACAACCACATCGCCACCATCGCCCGGTCCCGGTGACACCGCAGCGCCGAGAACAACGCCTCCGCCGCGCCGTCGGGCAGGCTGCGCGGCAACGTCTTGGGCACCTTCTGCCGGTAGGCCGCCCGCCGCTGCCGCCGCACCGGCTCCAGCGGGCTCTGGTGCGCCGGCAGCCGGCCACCACTCGGCCCGCGTTGCTGCGGCACCGGATTCACCAACGGTCCCAGGTCCATGTCCAGCGCGAAGGCGTAGAACGCGTGCAGCACCGTCAACTGGTGGTTGATCGTGCGCGGCGCGTACCCGCGGGGTACGGCTTGCCCGTCACCGCGTTGACCGTCCCCAGCGGAGCGAATTCTCGCCGGGGAAGGCGAGCCCGTGCCGGGAGGCCGGCGCCGGGTGCGGGCACGCCCGATGGGGCGAGGCGCGCTGCCGCGACCCCGCCTGTGGCGGTGACCTGCACGCGGCGTGCAGCCGTGCGGGCGCGGCCGGCCGCCCCTACGATCGCGGCATGCGCCTTGATCTGAGTGGGAAGACGGCCCTGATCACCGGTTCGACGCAGGGGATCGGCGCGGCGATCGCGCTCGGACTGGCCCGCGCCGGCGCCCGGGTGGGCGTCAACGGCCGCAGCGCGGACAAGGTCACGAAGGCGATCGAGCAGCTGACCGCCGAGGTGCCCGACGCGCAGGTGGTGCCGGTGGTCGCCGACATCGCGAGCGAGCGGGGTGCGCGGGAGGTCACCGAGCAGTTGCCGCGCACCGACATCCTGGTCAACAACCTGGGCATCTTCGGCTCGGCCGACCCGCTGGAGATCAGCGACGACGAGTGGCGCCGGTACTTCGAGGTGAACGTGCTCGCCGCGGTGCGGCTCACCCGCGCCTACCTGCCGGGCATGACCGAGCGGGGCTGGGGCCGCATCCAGTACATCGCGAGCGACTCGGCGATCGTGATCCCCGCCGAGATGATCCACTACGGCATGTCGAAAACGGCTCTGCTGGGTGTTTCCCGCGGTTTCGCCAAGGCCGCCGCCGGAACCGGGGTGACCGTGAACGCCGTCCTCGCCGGACCCACGCACACCGCCGGCGTCGAGGACTTCGTGTACGAACTCGTCGACCGCGACCTGCCGTGGGACCAGGCGCAGCAGGAGTTCATGCGGAAGCACCGGCCGCAGTCGTTGCTGCAGCGCCTGATCGAGCCCGAGGAGATCGCGAACATGGTGGTGTACCTCAGCTCGCCGCAAGCCTCGGCGACAACGGGAGCGGCGGTGCGAGTGGACGGCGGCTACGTGGACTCGATCGTGCCCTGATCCATCCTGCCCTGACCGTGCGTGCCCGGACCCTCGTGCCCGGACCGCGGGGAGGCACCACGCCCGAGCCGATCGCAGCCCGGGCGCCGCGCGGCGGGCTGTGGCGACCATGGCGGAGACCTCGGTCAAGCAGCCCCGGCCCGCTCCGGCGAGGTGCCGCTGGAGACGCCGAACGTGCGCAGATGGTCCACGATGGACGAGCAGTGCGAAACGCCGTCGAGGCAACGAAAGTCGTGGCAGACGCATGGTGGTGGATCCCTTCCCCCGGTTGGTGCGATCAGGCTAGCGGGTCCCACCGACAAAAACCGGGCGCGCGGATCGTCACGACGCGGGTGCAGGCTTTTTGAGCACTTCGGTCAGGGCCGCGATGCTGTGGTCCGCGTGGCCGGCGTCGACGGCCCGTCGCAGCAGTTCGTGGAACGGCGCCTGCCAGGACACGTCGATGTTCGCCTCCGCGCCCAGTTCCGCGTCGTGCGCCGCACCCGCCAGGAAGAGCGCGACGGTCGACATCGGCTTCGTGTAGTCCCCGCTGTCGATCTCCCGCGCGAACACCGGCAGAACGGAACCGATCATCTCGAACCACTTGACCGTGAACCGCACCAGCGTGCTCGCGTCGAGTCCGCGCGCCTGCACGGCGGCCGCACCCTGGAAGAAACCGACGAGCGCCGGGAGCAGGGTTCCACCGACCGCCATCTCGTACAGCGCGGCCAGGTCGGGTTCGTCGCCCAGGTGCACGGTGTCGCCGCCCAGCACCTCCAGCGTCGTCCGGTGTTCGTCGAAGACGGCCTTGTCCCCGGCGTAGTACAGGAGCGTGCCCGGTTTCCCGACCGCCGGAGGTACGTCCTTGACCGCCCCGTCGAGGAACCGCGCGCCGTGACCGCCGGCCCAGGCGGCCATCTCGCGGGCGCCGGCCGGGGAACCGCTGTTCAGGGTGACCAGCGCCCGGCCCCGCAGCGCCGGGCCTGCCGGGGCCAGGGCCGCGACGGTGTCGTCGTAGGTGGTCAGGCAGGCGATGACCAACGGACTGGCGGCGATCGCGTCCTCGATCGCCGCCGCGTGCACGGCGCCCTTCGCGACCAGGGGTGCCGCCCGGGCGGCGGTCCTGTTCCACACGGTGGTCGGGTGTCCCGCGGCGACGAACGCCCCGGCCAGCGCCGTCCCCATCGAACCCAGGCCGATGACGGTGACGGGGGTGCGTGCGTGCTCGGTCATGTGCTTCCTCCAGTGCTCGTGGTGTGGCACCGCGATCCTGGGTTCTCGCGTACATTTCCTCAAGTACCGACATCTTTCGCGGGTACTGACAAATGTGTACGTGAGGACGTGAATGAAGACACCGACGTTCACCTGCGGGCTCGATGCCGCCATCGCCGTCATGGGAGGGAAGTGGAAGGGGCTGATCCTGTTCGCGCTCCAGGACGGGCCGTTGCGGTTCGGCGAGCTGCGACGCGCCGTGGCGGGGATCAGTGAGCGGGTGCTGATCCTGCAGCTCCGCGAGATGGAGGCGACCGGTCTGCTGCATCGCGAGGTCTACCACCAGGTTCCGCCGAAGGTCGAGTACTCCCTCACCGGCTTCGGCCGTTCGCTCAACAGCGCGCTCGCCCCGCTCGGGGAGTGGGGCGAGGCACACCTCGACCGCATCGAGGCCATCCCCTGGGACCAGGTTCGCTGATCCCGCGGCCCGGCGCCCTTGCGCATACCTCGTTGCCGTACCCGGACCTCACCTCCTAGACTGACGGCGTGATCACCGGAACGGCCGCGCGCCACACACGGGAAGGCGATCCGGTGACGGTCTGATCGGCTCGCGTGGACCGCCGGGAGCATTCGCTTCCGCGCTGTTCACCCAACCGATCGAAAGGACTCCCTTGACCGTCACCTTCAACCACACGATCATCGCCGCCAAGGATCGCCACGAGTCGGCCCGCTTCTTCCGTGAACTGCTGGAAGTCGCCGAAGCCCCGTCGTGGGGGCCGTTCGTCAACGTCATGCTCGACGGGGGTGTGTTGCTGCAGTTCGCCGAACCGCCGGTGGAGATTCAGATGCAGCACTACGCCTTCCTCGTCGACGACGAGCTGTTCGACCGCGCCTACGCGCGGCTCGTCGAGCGGGGGATCGAGCACTGGGCGGATCCGCAGACGACCCGCCCCGGGCAGATCAACCACGAGCACGGCGGGCGGGGTGTCTACTTCAAGGACCCCGCCGGGCACGCGATCGAGATCATCACGCGGCCGTACCTCTAGCGTCGTGGTGGGGCGGGCGCGCCGGCCGGAGCCGAGCACGCCCGCCGTCCGCGCCGGCAGCCGGACCGCGGCGAGACCGGCCGAGCTGCGCAGGAAGGGCTGGGCGGCCACCGATCAGCAACAATGGCGCCATGGGCTTCTACGCGAACCGGATCCGGCCCCGCATCATCGACCTGGCCTGTGGCGCCGCGCCGGCGCGGCCGCACCGGGAACGCACCTGCGCCGGGCTGCGAGGCCGGGTGCTGGAAATCGGCTTCGGATCGGGCCGCAACGTGCCCTTCTACCCGGCGGCGGTGACCGAGGTCGTCGCCATCGAGCCCCTGGACGCCGCCTGGCGGCTCGCGAGCGGACGGCTGGCCGGTTCCACCGTGCCGGTCGAGCGGGCCGGCCTGGACGGGCAGTCGCTGCCGGTGCCCGCGGACAGTTGCGACACGACGCTGTCCACCTGGACGTTGTGCGCCATCCCGGACGCCGGCGCCGCGTTGCGCGAGGTCCGGCGAGTCCTCAAACCCGGGGGCACCCTGCACTTCGCCGAACACGGCCTCGCGCCCGACGCGGACGTCCGGCGCCGGCAGCGCCGGCTGGACCCGGTGCAGCGGGCGGTGTTCGGCTGCCGGCTCACCAACCCGGTCGCAGACCTGCTGACCGGGGCCGGTTTCCTGATCCGGGAGATCGACGTGTTCTACGAGCAGGGCGCACCGCGGCCGTTCGGCGCGCAGTCGGTCGGGGTCGCCGTTTCGCCCTGATCAGGCGGTCAGCCGTGCCACCAGCTCCGTCAGCGCCCGGCCCAGCGGCAGGTCCACCCGCACGGTCGCGTACTTGTCGCCGCGCGTGGGGCCCTGGTTGATGATCGCCACGGGCTTGCCGGCCTCGGCGGCGCGGCGCACGAACCGCAGGCCCGACATGACCGTCAGGGACGAGCCCAGCACCAGCAGTGCGGACGCCTGCTCCACCAGCCGGTAGCAACGGTCCACACGCGACGGTTCGACGTTCTCGCCGAAGAAGACCACGTCCGGTTTCAGCACCCCGGCGCAGTCGCGGCACGGCACCACCCGGAAGCCCCGCACGTCGTCGTCGGCCAGGTCGGCGTCGCCGTCCGGGTTGACCCGCGTCGCGGTGGCCGTGAAGTCCGGGTTCGCCGCGCGCAGGCGGCGGTCCAGCTCCTCGCGCGGCGTCCGCGACCGGCAGGACAGGCACACCACCCGGTCCAGGCTGCCGTGCAGCTCGACCACGTCCGGCGTGCCGGCGGCCTGGTGCAGACCGTCCACGTTCTGCGTGATCACACCCCCGACCACGCCCGCGGCCCGCAGCGCCGCGACCGCGCGGTGACCGTCGTTGGGCCGCGCCCGGGCGATCGTGCGCCAGCCGAGGTGGCTGCGCGCCCAGTACCGGCGCCGCGCGTGCTCTGCCGCGACGAACTCCTGGTACGTCATCGGCGTGTGCCGCCGCAGGCTGCCGGTCTCGCCGCGGTAGTCCGGGATCCCCGACTCGGTGGACAGCCCGGCGCCGCTCAGCACGACCGCACCGCCCGTGCCGGCGATGCGGACCACGTCGTCCAGGCTGGTCGTGCGGGGCAGCGGCTCGCCCGCCGGCGTCCAGCTCAGGGTCGGTCGCGTCCGCACCCCACGAGTGTACGTGCGGGAAATCCGGTTGGCCGCCGCGCGCGGGCGCTGCGATCATCCGGCCGTGTCCCTCCTGCGCTGGCAGTTCGACCTGACCTGGTCCCTCGCGGACCTGCACCTGAGCGCGCTCACCCCGGCGGACTTCCGCTGGGAGCCCGGCCCGCTGACCTGGCACGTCCGCCCCGCCGCGGACGGGTGGACGATCGACTGGGCCGACACCGAACCCGACCCCGTGCCGGTGCCCACCATCGCCTGGATCACCTGGCACGTCGGCTGGTGGTGGAGCGTGGCCCTGGACCACGCGCACGGCCGCCCGCCCCGCGAGCGCGAGGCGGTCGGCTGGCCCGGCGACGAGAACGCCGTGGCCTGGCTGCGTGAGCTGGCCGCCGACTGGGGCGGTGTCCTCGACCGGCTGTCCGAAATGGACGCTCCGGCGGCCTTCCCGTGGCCTCCCGAGGCCGGGCTGACCGTGGCGCACCAGGCCGCGTGGGTCAACGCCGAGCTGATGAAGAACGTCGCCGAGATCGGGCAGCTGCGCCTGCTGCGGGCGGCTCAGGCCACGTCGGGCTGAAGCCCCCGACGGACGATGTCCAGGTACTCGCTGATGGCGTCCCGGTTGCGGGTGAGGCAGTCGATGCGGCGGGTCATCCGGTCGCGCTCGCGTTCCAGCGTCGCCAGCATCTCCGGGGTGGCGTCCGGGAAGTAGATGGTGCGTGGCTTGTCCAGGCACGGCAGGATCTGCTTGATGATGCGCGTGGGCAGCCCGGCGTCGAGCAGGCCGCGGATCTGCAGCACCCGGTCGACGTTGTATTCGTCGTAGTCGCGGTAGCCGTTCGGCAATCGCCGGGACACGATGAGCCCCTGCTCCTCGTAGTACCGCAGCAGGCGGCGGGGCGTTTCGGTGCGTTGCGACAGCTCCCCGATGCGCATGTGGTTCCCCTCACAGCGATTTGACCTTCACATCTGTGTGATGGTTTCAGCATAACGCCGTGATCGATGTCCTGACTCCCACCAGACTCCCGCTGCGGTCCCTGCTGGCGCTGACGACCGCGGCGTTCATCACCGTCCTCACCGAAGCCCTGCCCGCCGGCGTCCTGCCGGCGATGAGCGCGGACCTGCGCGTCGGCGAGTCCGCGATGGGGCAGGCCGTCACGATCTACGCGATCGGCACCGCGCTCGCCGCGATCCCGCTGTCCGCCGCGACGGCCGGCTGGAGCCGCAAGCGCCTGCTGCTCGCCGGGGTGGCCGGGTTCGCCGTCGCCAACACCGTCACGGCTGTCTCCGGTGTCTACGCGCTGACCATGGCCGGCCGGTTCGCCGCCGGGGTGGCCGCCGGTGTGGTGTGGGCGCTGCTCGCCGGCTACGCGCGGCGGGTGGCGCCGGAACACCTGCGGGGCAAGGCGATCGCGGTCGTGATGGCCGGGATCCCGCTGGCGCTGTCGCTGGGCGTGCCGGCCGGCACCTTCCTCGGCGAGGCCGTCGGCTGGCGGGTGACGTTCGGCGTGATGTCGGTGATCGCCGTCGTGCTGATCGCCTGGATCCTCGCGGCCGTGCCCGACCAGCCGGGGCAGCGCGACGGCTCCCGGATCCCGGTGCGGCGCGCGGTCGCGGTGCCGGGTGTGGCCTCGGTCCTGGTCGTCACGCTCGTGTTCGTGCTGGCGCACAACGTCCTCTACACCTACCTCGCGACGTTCCTGCACGGCGTCCGCGTCGACGCGGTGCTGCTCGTGTTCGGGATCGCGTCGGTGCTGAGCATCGTGATCGTCGGCGCGCGCATCGACCGGCAGCTGCGGGAGCTGACGATCGTCGCGACGGTGCTGGTCGCCGTCGCCGCGGCGATGCTGGCCGTGCTGTCCGGCAGCGCGCTCCTCGTCTACCTCGCGGCCGCGCTGTGGGGCCTGGGCTGGGGCGGCGTGCCGACGCTGCTGCAGACCGCCGCCGGGAACGCGGGCGGCGAGGCGGCCGACACGGCGCAGGCCGCGCTGGTGACGCTGTGGAACGCGGCCATGGCCGGGGGCGGCGTGGTCGGCGGGATCCTGCTCGACGCGTTCGGGCCCGGTGTGTTCCCGTGGACCGTGCTGGTGCTGCTCGTGCCCGTGCTGGTCGTCGTCCTCGGCGCCCGCAGGCACGGCTTCCCGGCTAGTTCGTGATCGTCACGTCCTCCGGCGCGAGGACGAGTTCGCAGCGCACCGGACCGTCGCCGACCCGCACCGGGACGGCGACGGTCCGGTAGCCGTGCTTGGCGACGGCGAGCGCGTAGCGGCCCGGCAGCAGGCCGGTCACCTCGAACGAGCCGTCCGCGCGGGAGGTGACGCTGCCCGCGACCTCGCCGCGCTCGTCGGCGGCGATCAGCAGCGCGCCGGCCACGCCGACGGTGCCGGTGAGGCGGCCGGTCGCCGACAGCGTGAAGCCGGCTTCGCCCGGCCCGCTCACCGGCGCCGCCTCCGGCTGGTAGCCGGCGGCCGAGCAGACCAGGACGTACTCGCCGCCGGGGATGTTCAGCGAGTACCGGCCGTTCGCGTCCGTGGCGGTGGTGCCGGTCTGCTGCCCGTCCTTGCTGATCAGGGTCACCGCCGCGCCTTCCAGGACGCCGCGCGCGGAGCGCACCACGCCGGTCAGGAGCGTCTCCGCCGGACGCGCGCGGCCCGGGATGAAGCACGCGATGAGCAGCGCGGCCACGCACGCGGCGCAGCCGATCAGGAACGTGGCGCGGAACCCGGTCAGGCTGGGCACCGGGGTGCCGCCGAAGTCGATCGTCATGCCCGCGAGCACCATGCCGACCACGGCGCTCGACGACGACG
This sequence comes from Amycolatopsis thermalba, assembly GCF_003385215.1. Classification (GTDB taxonomy): domain Bacteria; phylum Actinomycetota; class Actinomycetes; order Mycobacteriales; family Pseudonocardiaceae; genus Amycolatopsis_E; species Amycolatopsis_E thermalba. Next base: position 19,244 of record NZ_PQHW01000114.1, read on the forward strand.
TGCCGATCGAGCGCATCAGCGTGTTGAGGCCGTTGGCCGCCGCGGTCTCGGTGGCCGGCACCGCGCTCATGATCAGGCTCGGCATGGCCGCGTAGGCGAGGCCCACACCCGCCCCGGCCATCGCGGAGAAGATCGCCATCTGCCAGCCCGCGCCCATCAGAGTCAGGCCCAGCCCGTAGCCGGCGCCGAGCACGGTGATGCCGCACAGCAGCGACACCTTCGGCCCGCGCGCGGCGATCAGCCGGGCGGCCACCGGGGACATCGCCATCATCAGCAGGCCCGACGGCGCGACGCACAGCCCGGCGACCACCATCGACAACCCGAGTCCGTAGCCGGTGCCCGCGGGCAGCTGCAGCAGCTGCGGCGGCACCAGCTGGGTCGCGTAGAGCGCGAAGCCGACCATGATCGAGGTCAGGTTGGTGAGCAGGACCGGGCGGCGCGCGGTCGTGCGCAGGTCGACCAGCGGTTCGGCGGTGCGCAGCTGCAGGAAACCCCACGCGACGAACAGCACCACCGCCGCGACGCCGAAACCGAGGGTGCGCGTGCTGCCCCAGCCCCAGTCGCCGCCCTTGGAGATCGCCAGCAGCAGGCACACCAGCGCCGCGGACAGCCCGATCGCGCCGGGCAGGTCGAAGCGGCCGGGGGAGCGGACCGCCGACTCCGGCACCACGAGCACGATCAGCACGAGGCTGACCAGCCCGAGCGCGGCCGCGCCGAGGAACAGGATGTGCCAGTCGAAGTGCTCGGCGACCAGTGCCGCGGCCGGGAGCGCGAGCGCGCCGCCGATGCCCAGCGACGAGCTCATCAGACCGACCGCGCCGCCCAGCCGCTCCGGCGGCAGCTCGTCGCGCATGATGCTGATGCCCAGGGGGATCGCGCCGATCGCGAAGCCCTGCAACCCGCGGCCGATCATCATCGGCAGCAGCTCGGTCGTCAGGCCGCACACCAGGGAGCCCGCGACCTGCAACGACAGCGCGACGATCATCATCCGGCGCTTGCCGTACATGTCGCCGAGGCGGCCCAGCACCGGGGTGGCGACCGCGCCGGTGAGCAGGGTGATCGTGATGACCCACGCGGTGTCGGAGCTGGAGCTGCGCAGCAGCGACGGCAGGTCGGCCAGCAGGGGCACCATGAGCGTCTGCATGACGGCGACGACGACACCGCCCAGCGCGAGCACCGCGGTGAGGCGGCCGGGAGACGGGGACATGCGGCTCCGGAGTTCGTGCGCGGATGGTTGCTTGCTGAAAGTACCTTCCGGAACGTCCGGTGCCGAGTGAGTTGTCCCGAAGCTCACTGGAAACCCCGGCGGCGGGCCCGTCCGCGCGCAGCCCGCCGCCGGGGTGGCTCAGCTCTTCGGCACGCCGAGGGCGCGCTCGAAGCCCGGGGGGACCACCACGTCGTCGCGGGTGAGGTCGTGGATCGAGGACTTGCCGAGGCCGAGGATGGCCGAGTCGATGCCGCCGCGGAGGATGTCCAGCACGTTCTCCACCCCGGCCTGCCCGTTGGCGGCCAGGCCCCACAGGTAGGCGCGGCCGATCAGCACCGCCTTCGCGCCCAGGGCGAGCGCCTTGACGACGTCGCTGCCGCGCCGGATGCCGCCGTCCAGCAGCACCTCGACGTCACCGCCCACGGCGTCCGCGATCGCCGGCAGCGCGCGGATCGGGGCCGGGGTGCCGTCGAGGTTGTTGCCGCCGTGGTTGGACACCGAGATCGCGGTGACCCCCGCGTCCACGGCCCGCTTGGCGTCGTCCACGCGCATGACGCCCTTGAGCATGAACGGCCCGCCCCACTGCTCGCGCAGCCACGCCACGTCCTCCCAGGTCGGCAGCGGCGTCTGCATCCACTCGCCGTACGCGCCGAAGAACGTGGGCGCCGTGCCGCCGGGCGGGGTCAGGTTCGGCGTGGTCAGGTCGGGCAGCTTGCGGGTCTTCGCGAAGTCCCACAGCCACTTCGGCCGGGTGATGCCCTCCGGCGCGAACCGCACCATCGCCTTGAGGTCCAGCCGCTCCGGGATGACCGGGCTGCCCCAGTCGCGGCCGTTGGAGAACGACCAGTCCAGCGTCATGATCAGCCCGACCGCCCCCGCGGCGCGGGCGCGCTCCATGCGCTGCACGAGCACGTCGCGGCTGCCGACCCAGTACATCTGGAAGAAGGTCTGCGGGTTGACCGCCGCGACCTCCTCGATGGACTTGCTGGCGAACGAGCTGAGGCTCATCGCGGTGCCGCGCGCGGCCGCGGCACGGGCCACGGCCACCTCGCCCTCGGGGTGCACGGCCTGGACGCCGGTGGGGGAGATGATCACCGGCAGCGCGATCGGCTGGCCCATCACGGTGGTGCCCAGCTCGCGCTTGTCGGACAGGCCGGCGACGTGCGGGGCGAACCCGAGCTCGGCGAACGCCGCGATGTTGTCGTCGACGGTGATGCCGCGTTCGGAACCAGCCACCAGGGCGCCGTAGACGGACTTGGGCAGGCGCTTCTTCGCCCGCCGCTGTGCCTCGGCCACCGTCTCGAACCAACCGTTGGACATCTCGCCACTCCGCCTCGCCTGTGAGGGACATCATTTTGGCACTTGATGCCATATTAGGCCACACGGGGTCGCCGGACGCAAGACCGGGCTTTCCGCCGTTGTCCGGTCACGGTTAGATCGAGCGGGTGTCCTCTTTCCAGCCGGACGAGCCGGTCGCGCACGTGGACGTGCACGTGGAGCACCTGCCCGGCGCGACGCTGGTGCGCGTCGCCGGCGAACTCGACCACCTGACCGCCCCCGCGTTCGAGGCCGTCGCCCTGCCCGCGGCTCGCGCCTGCGCCGAGCGGCTGGTGATCGACTTGAGCGAGGTGAGTTTCCTGGCCTCGGCGGGGATCGCGGTCGTGCTGGCCGCCGGGATGGCGGCCCCGGGCCGCGTGCACGTGGTGGTCGGCTCCGGCTTCACAAGGCGCCCACTGGAGATCACCGGAGCCGACGAAATCGTCCGACTGCGCACGACGCGCGAGGAGGCGCTGGCGGAGGATTAGGGCCTGTCCGCAAAGCCAGATGAGCGGTGTGGCGAGGTCGATCGTGCTCCGGTAGGAGGTGGTGGTCTTGTCGAATCGGGTGGCGATGGTTTGAGGCGGTTGAAGCATCGTTGAGCTTGCCCCCGTTCGCCGGACACTTCGGGTGTGGGGTCAGTGATCTTGGTCTGACTCCGTGTGCAGGGCTTCAAACGTGACGGGGCTGTGCATTCCGATTTTGGAATGTCTCCGTTTCGGATTA
>NZ_PQHW01000115.1 GCF_003385215.1 Amycolatopsis thermalba
GGCTGCCGCCGCACGGGTTGCGCATCCTGGCCGGGGCCGTGGTGATCCTGTCCGGGCTGCGGCTCCTGCTGCGCCCCGCGGACCGGGTGCACGAGGCGACCCCACGCAGGCAGGCGGTCGCCGGGCTGCTCGGCGGCTACCTGTCCACCACCACCTCCCTCAACGGCGCGCCCCCGGCCGTCCTGCTCGCCGCGGCGAAGGTGCCGCCGCGGACGTTCGTGGCCGATCTGGCCGGCTACTTCGTGGTGACCAACGCGTTGTCGCTGCTGCTGCTGGCCGCGGCCGGGCAGGTCAGCGCCGAGGGTCTGTGGCCGCAGCTGCTGGTGCTGCTCGCCGCGGGGGCGGTGGGCAACGCGATCGGCGGACGGCTCGTCGGCAGGGTGCCGCGGAAGCTGTTCGAGCGGGCGGTCGTCGGGCTGATCGTGGTGTCCGGAGTGGTCACCGTGGTGGGCGCCTGACCGGGGACGGCTGGACAGGTGCACCCGGGGTGCCCACCGTCCACATCCGATGGCTCGTGCCCGCGCCCAGGCCCAACCTGATGGCCGGGTACACCTAGTGGCGCTGCTGGCGGTGGGCGGCGGCGCGCAGGGCCGCCGCCGCGAGCAGGAACGCCGCGATGATCGCGAGGGTGAACAGCAGTTCTGCCATGTCTCGGTTCCACATCGTTGTGACCGTCGTTTCCGGCATGGTAGCTCAGGCGAGGAGGAAGTACCGCAGCCACAGGTAGGGCGCGGCGAGCAGGATCGTGATGGCGGTGACGACGATGCCCTTCTTGGTGAACTCCCAGAACGAGATCGGCGTGCCGGCCCGCTTGGCGATGCCCAGCACGACCACGTTGGCGCTGGCGCCGACCGCGGTGAGGTTGCCGCCGAAGTCGGCGCCCAGCGCCAGCGACCACCACAGCGCCTCGGCCTGCACGGGGTCGGCGATGCCCGCCGACAGGTCGGCGACCAGGGGGCTCATGGTCGCCACGTAGGGGATGTTGTCGATGACCCCGGACAGCACCGCCGAGACCCCGAGGATCAGCATGACCGCGACCAGCGCGTTCCCGCCGGTGGCGTCGGCGGCCCAGCCCGCGAGGGTGCCGATGACGCCGGTGTGGATGAGGGCGCCGACCATGATGAACAGGCCCGCGAAGAACAGCAGCGTCTCCCATTCGACACCGGCCAGGTAGTCCTTGGGCCTCGTTTTCGAGATCAGCACGAGCACGCCGGCGCCGAGCAGCGCGACCACCGACGGTTCCAGGTGGAAGATCGAGTGCCCGACGAAGGCGGTGAACACCGCGGCGAGCACGACGCCGCACTTGATCAGCAACGCGGGATCGTGGATGGCTTCACGTTCGTTGAGGGCCATCACGTCGGCCACCCGGTCCGGGTCGGCGTCGAACGAGCCGCGGAACAGCCACGGCAGGATCAGGGTGAACACGATCAGCTCGATCACCACGATCGGCGCCATGTTCACCAGGAAGTCGTTGAACGTCAGGCCGGCGCGGCTGCCGATGATGATGTTGGGCGGATCGCCGATCAGGGTCGCCGCGCCGCCGATGTTGGAGGCCATCACCTCGGCGATGAGGAACGGCACCGGGTTCACCCCGAGCCGGTCGCAGACCAGCAGCGTCACCGGGGCGATCAGCAGCACGGTGGTGACGTTGTCCAGGAACGCCGAGGCGACCGCGGTGATCAGCACCAGCAGGATCATCACCCGCAGCGGCGAGCCCTTGGCGCGTTTGGCCGCCCAGATCGCGACGTACTCGAACACCCCGGTGCGGCGCAGGATCCCGACGATGACCATCATCCCGAACAGCAGGAAGACGACGTCCCAGTCGATGCCCGTGTCGTGGGAGTAGAACGCCTCGTCCGAGCCGACGACCCCGGCGGCGAGCACCACCCCGGCACCGGCCAGGGCGGCGACCATCTTCGGGATCCGCTCGGTGGCGATGAGCAGGTAGGCGACCACGAACACCGCGATCGCGATCGCGGTGGTCATGCCGGCCCCCTCAGCGCAGCGCCAGCTCCAGCAACCGCGACGCGGTGATCACCCCGACCAGCCGGCCGTCCCGGAGCACCGCCGCGAGCGGGCAGCGAAGGCGGGCCATCACCGCGGCGACCTCCACGATCGTGTCGTCGAAGCTGACCACCGCCAGCTCCGGACGGTCCTCCGGCAGCAACGAGCGCACGGTCTTGCCGGACAACTTGTCCGCGACGTGGTCGGCCATCGACTCCGACAGCACCCCGGCCAGCGACGGATCGTCCTGCACGTAGCCCGGCACCAGGAACCGCACCACCTGGGAGGCGGGCAGGATCGCCGTGGGCGCGCCGTTCGCGTCGGTCACCACGAGGCCGGGCAGCCGGTTGCGGGCCAGCAGACGGGCCGCTTCCAGCGCATCGGAGTCCAGGTCCACGACCGGGAAGTCCTCGGCGATGTCGGTGCAGCGCATATCCGCAGACTACGACGAAACGGGTACCTTCGCCCTGGGGCGTCCGATCTCCGAGCACCACACCGAAGGCGAATACCAGCGCCACCGAATCTCCCGCCGTCGACAACGAACCCGCCCCGTTGCGTGGGGCGGGTGTGCCGACCAGACTTCCCGGCGCGCCGCCCGTAAAGATGCCGCAAAGCCGGGCCCGAAGCAAACCGGTCGCGCCGGTGTGTGCAGTGACGTGACACACCGGTGACCGCGCCGGTTTCCTCCGGCCGGTCCGTAGGCTGAGCCCCCGTGGCGTCCCTGAAATCGGTGCGTGCGGGTGGCGGCGGGTGTTCGCCCAGTTCGCGCATCCGGCCCGGGTCGTGGTGGCGGCCTTCGGGTCGGCACTCGTGGCCGGCGCGGTCCTGCTGGCGCTGCCGGCGGCCACGAGTCCGGCGAGCACACCCCGGTGGTGTCCGCACTGTTCACCGCGGCATCGGCGCTGTGCGTCACCGGGCTGGTCGTGGTGGACACCGCGGGCCACTGGTCGGCGTTCGGGGAACTGGTGATCCTCGGGCTGATCCAGCTGGGCGGCTTCGGGGTGATGACGCTGGCATCGCTGTTCGGGCTGCTGATCAGCGGCCGGATGCGGCTGCGCACCCGGCTCTACGCGCAGACCGAGACCAAGAGCGCCGGGCCGGGCGCGGCGCGTGGTGCTCGGGGTCGTGCGCACCAGCCTGCTCGTCGAGGCCGCCACCGCGGTGGTGCTGACCATCCGGTTCGCCACCGGGTACGGCGAGTCCTGGGGCCGCGCCGCCTACCTGGGGGTGTTCCACGCGGTCTCGGCGTTCAACAACGCCGGGTTCGCGTTGTGGCCGGACAACCTGGTGCGGTTCGCCACCGACCCGTGGATCTGCCTGCCGATCGCGGTCGCGGTGATCGCGGGGGGCCTCGGTTTCCCCGTGCTGTGGGAGCTGCGGCGGCAGTGGCGCCACCCGCGGCGCTGGTCCCTGCACACCAAGATCACCCTCGGGGTGAGCGGGGCGCTGCTGGGGCTCGGCACGATCGTCCTCACCGCGGTCGAGTGGTCGAACCAGGCCACGCTCGGCGCGCTGCCGGTGCCGGGGCGCCTGCTCGCGGGGTTCTTCCAGGCGGTCATGCCGCGCACGGCCGGGTTCAACAGCGTGGACGTCGCCGGGATGCACCCGGAGAGCTGGTTGTCGATGGACCTGCTGATGTTCGTCGGCGGGGGCAGCGCCGGCACCGCCGGCGGCATCAAGGTGACCACCTTCGCGCTCCTGGCCGTGGTGATCTGGGCCGAGCTGCGCGGCGAGCCCAGGGTCAACGTGCTGCGGCGGCGGCTGCCCGACGACGTCCAGCGCCAGGCGCTGACCATCGCGCTGCTCGGGGTGGGGGTGGTGATCGCGGGCATCTGGTTCCTGCTCACGATCACCCCGTTCACACTGGACCAGGTGGCCTTCGAGGTGGTCTCGGCGTTCGCGACCGTCGGCCTGTCCACCGGCATCACCGCCGACCTGCCCGCCGCCGGGCATGTCATGCTGACGGTGCTGATGTTCATCGGGCGGCTCGGCCCGCTCACCCTCGGTGCCGCCCTGGCGCTGCGGGCCCGGGCACGCCGCTACGAACTTCCCGAGGAGCGACCGATCGTTGGCTGACAAGCGAGAAGCGGGTGTGGTGGTCATCGGCCTGGGCCGGTTCGGCGCGTCGCTGGCCCTGGAACTGGCCAAGCGCGACGTCGAGGTGCTCGGCATCGACCGCAGTCCCCGCATCGTGCAGAGCCTGTCCGGCCAGCTCACCCAGGTGGTCAGCGCCGACTCCACCGACATCGAGGCCATGCGCCAGCTCGGCGTGCCCGAGTTCTCCCGCGCGGTGGTCGCCATCGGCACCGAGCTGGAAGCCAGCATCCTCACCGCGTCCCTGCTGGTCGACCTCGGCATCGACGACATCTGGGGCAAGGCGACGAGCCGGGAACACGGCAGGATCCTGGAGCGGGTCGGGGTGCACCACGTCGTGCTGCCCGAACACGACATGGGCGAACGGGTCGCGCACCTGGTCACCGGGCGGATGCTGGACTACATCGAGTTCGAGGACGACTTCGCCATGGTCAAGACCCGCGCACCCGCGTTCGCCGTCGGCAAACCGCTGGGCGCGAGCGGGATCCGCGCCAAGTACGGGGTCACCGTCGTGTGCATCAAACGGCCCGGGCAGGACTTCACCTACGCCACCCAGGACACCGTCGTCCTTCCGGGCGACACCCTCATCGTCGCCGGCACGACGCGCCAGACCGAGCAGTTCGCCGAACTCAGCTGAGCTGCGCCCGCGACTGCCCGGCCGGCGCTCGTCCCGGAGTTCACGCCGTCAGCTGGAGACGGCGCTGGAGCACCGCCGACACCGGCCGGTAGGACGCGAACCGCAGCGGCAGATCACGCAGCCACAACCGGAACGGGTCGGCGGGCGCGTAGAGGCCCTTGACCCGGCGGCCGAGCTTCTGCTTCTTCTCGGCTTCCGGGCGCAGTCCGGTCTCCCACTCGCGCAGCGCGGTGAGCACGTCACCGGGGTGCCGTTCCAGCGCGGTGCCGAGCAGGTCGGCCCCGGCCACGGCGAGGGACGAGCCGAACCCGGCGAACAGCGTGACGCACCAGGCCGCGTCGCCGAGCAGCACCACACGGCCGCGGCTCCAGCCGCCGACGACCATCTGGCTGATCGTGTCGAAGTACACCGATTCCGCCCGGGGCAACTGGGCGAGCACCTCGGGCGCGGCCCACCCCATGTCCCCGTAGACGCGGGGCAGCACGGTCGCGGGCCCCTCGGCGAGGTGGGCCATCGGGTCGCCGGTGCGGTAGCCGAAGAACGCGGCGGACCGGCCCTCGCCGAGGTGGATGATCGCGAGGGTGCGGCCGGTGTCGGTCAGCGTCGACGTGCTGCCGGCCTCGACGCAGGACGGCAGCCGGTCGAGCATGAACACCCCGGTCATGTGGTCGAGGTCGAGCCGGAACTCCTCCTCCGGCCCGAACACCAGCCGCCGCGTCGCGGAGTGCAGCCCGTCCGCGCCGACCAGCAGGTCCGCGCGCTCGACCGTGCCGTCGCTGAGCGTCACGTCCACACCGCCGGCGTCCTGGGACACCGCGGTGACCGTGGTGCCGAAGCGGATGTCCACCGTCCCGCGGATCGCGGTGTAGAGCACGTCCTCGATGTCGCCGCGCAGGATGTTCAGCGCGCGCTGCCCGAGCATCGCGCGCACCGTGGGGCCCGGCACCGTGAACCGGGTCCGGCCGTCGGGACGGACGTAGATCAGCTTGTCCGGAGTGATGTGCCGCTCCGCCAGTGCCGCGAGCACGCCCATCCGTTCCGCGGCGTCGTAGCCGATGCCGGAGAACGTCACGGCATAACCGCCGGACCGCCGGGCCGGTGCCCGCTCGATCACCACCGGCTCCCACCCGATCTGGTGCAACCGCAGCGCGGTGGCCAGTCCGGCGATGCCGCCGCCTGCGATGATGGCCTTGTTCGTCATGTCGGTTCTCAGTCCTCCGTCTTGGTCAGGCCCGCGGTCACGATGTCGATCAGCAGGCCGGTGATGGCGTCGTGGTGGGCGGGGTCGCCGAGCCGCTCGGCGTAGAGCGGGACGAGCAGCACGGTTTGCAGCACGCCGACCACGACCGCCGGGTCGGCGTCGATCAGCTCGCCGGCATCCTGTTTCTCGGCCACGAACTGGGCCAGCGCGACCGCCGGGTTGTCCGGTGTGGACGCGATCCGCTCCGGCGGCAGCTTGCGCGCCACGGCCTGCATCTCCTCGGGGTGCACGATCAGCCGCCGCCACAGCGGGTTCGTCGCCAGCTCGTGCAAGGTCGCGCGCAGGAACCGCCGCAGTCCTTCCCGGGTGTCGCCGGTGGTGCGCAGCGCCTGGTCGACCACCCGGCGCTTGACCTCACCCGCCTCGCGCAGCATCAGCTCGAGGTACAGCGCCTCCTTCGAATCGAAGAACTGGTAGAAGGTGCTCTTGGCCATTCCCGCCGGAGCGACCAGCTCCTCCAGCGAGGTCTTGCGCAGCCCCTGGCGCGTGAACAGCTCATGCCCCGTCGTCAGCAACAGCTCCGTGATGCGGGCCCGCTCCTCGGCCGAGAACCCTGGCGGCATCTCGCCACCCCCTTTCGATGAAGCTATGAAAACAGATTCGCCGTATGTTTTCAAGCCGCTGTGACGGGCGCCGCATGGGCACCCGAACGCACGGCCCGGCGCTGCGCCCGGTGGCCGTCACGGCCAGAGAACGACCAGCAACACCAGACCGAGCAGCAGGGTGGCCCACCAGATCATCACGTGGGTCGACCAGGGCGCCGCTACCCGCCCGCCTGGCCGCACGGGCCGGGAAACCGTGGTCCACAGCGGTTTCGCCCGACGCCGCACAAGCGTGCCCGACCGTCGGCCAAGCCTGCTCCCCTCGTCCGACAACGCTTTCCACAGAGCCGGAACGACCCGGCGGTAGGTCACCTCGAAGTCCAGGTTCACCGATCGCAGCTCGGGCGGGTACAGGCCGGTGCGGACCAGCATCGTGAACGCCAGCGACGCGAAGAGCAGGAGCTGCAACTGGTCGACGACGTGCGGCGTCGTGAAGACCTGGTAGTCCATGGCGAACGGCAGCATCCGGTACAGCAGCGACGGCGCCACGCCGATCAGGACGCAGATCAGCGCGGCCATCGCCATCGCCGTCCGCATGTTCACCGGGGGTTCGCTCACCCGGTGGCCGCGGTCGTGCGCGAAGAAGGCGAAGTACGGGATCTTGATGCCGGCGTGGTGGAACACCCCGGCCGAGGCGAACAACAGCAGCAGCCAGGCCACGGTCCGGTGCTCCCGCGCGACCGCTTCCATGATCAGCGACTTGGTCGCGAAGCCGGAGAACAGCGGGAAGGCCGAGATCGACGCCGCCCCCACCAGGCACAGCACGGCGGTCTGCGGCATCGACTTGTGGAGCCCGCCCAGCTCGGAACCCTGGGTGGTGCCCGTGCGCAGCAGCACCGCGCCCATGCTCATGAACAGCAGCCCCTTGAACACCATGTCCGCCACGGCGTGCGCGGCGGCCCCGTTGATCCCGAGCGGACCGCCGATGCCGACCCCGGCCACCATGAACCCGAGCTGGTTGATCATGCTGTAGGCGAGCACCCGACGCAGGTCGTTCTCGATCACGGCGTAGAAGATCGGGAACACGGTCATGACCACGCCGATCCACACCAGCTGCTCGGTGCCCGCGAAGCCACGGGCCAGGGTGTACACGGCGAACTTGGTGGTGAACGCCGACAGCGCCACCGTGCCGACGATCGTCGCCTCCGGGTAGGTGTCGGTGAGCCAGGCGTGCAGCACGGGGAACGCGCACTTGATCCCGATCGAGGCGAGGATCAGCGTGCCGCCCGGGGAACCGATTCCGAGATGACCGAACTCCAGCCCCTCCCCGGCGTGTACCCGCATCACGATCCCGGCCAGCATCAGCAGGCCGGACACCACCTGGGCGACCAGGTACCGCATCGCGGCGCGGTGGCTGCGCTCCGTCCGGCGCGCCCAGATCAGCAGCGCCGAGGACAACCCGGCCAGCTCCCAGAACACGAAGAGCGTCAGCAGGTCACCGGCGAGGACCCCGCCGACGGCCGTCGCGGCGTAGACGAGGATCACCGCCTGCTGCAGGGAGTCCCGCAGGTGCAGGGCATAGACGGCGGTGAGCAGCGCGGCGACGAGGAAACCGGTCGCGAACACCCGGGACAGGGCGTCCACCCGCACCGGGGCCAGCTCCAGGCCGAAGAGCTGGAAGGTGGTGCCGAGACCCTCGGGCAGCAGCCACAACACGACCAGCCCCGTGACCGGCAGCGCGACCATCACCACCTTGCGCGGCACTCCCCGCAGCAGCGGCACGGCGGCCGCGCCGAGGATCAGCAGCACCGCGGGACTACTCGTCATCAGCGGTCCCGTCCGGCCGCTCGTAGTAGCTCTCGTCGCGCCGCAGGAACCGGCGCAGCCACTTGGCGGTGAGCACCAGTCCGACGCTGCCGGCGAAGCCGTAGAGGGCGTGGAAACCGAACCACCCCTCCACCCCGAAGTGCGGATGCTCGCGGGAGAAGAGGCCGGCCGCGAACGCCAGCGCGCAGAGCACCACGAGCCCGTAGACGATCCGGGTGACGTTGCGTGGCCGGTCCAGCCAGCGGCCGTTGTCGTCCATGACAGCTCCTCACATCCCCGTCCACGGTGCGATCACGGCTTCGGCGCCGAAGAACAGCGCCACCGAGCCGAGCGCGGTCAGGGTCAGCGGCCCGGCCAGCGCCAGCCGGGCCTCGCCGTGCTCCAGCGGCTGCGACGGTGGCCGGAAGAACGCCCGCGCCGGAATCGGCACCAGGTAGGCGAGCGACAGCAAGGACCCGGCCAGCAGGACCACCAGCATCACGGTCTGCTCGGCGTCGACCGCGCCCATCAGCAGGAACCACTTGCTCCACAGGCCACCGGACGGGGGCAGCCCGGCGATCGAGAGCGAGGCCAGCAGGAAGGCGCCGAACGTCCACGGCATCGCCCGGCCCAGCCCGTCCAGCTCGCTGACGCGCGACTTCCCGGCCGTGACGAAGATGGCCCCGGCGCACAGGAAGAGCGTGATCTTGCCGACCGCGTGGGTGACCAGGTGCAGCGCGCCGCCGGTGATGGCCACCTCACGCGCGAACGTCACGGCCAGCACGATGTAGGCGAGCTGGCTCACCGTGGAGTAGGCCAGGCGCCGCTTGAGGTTGTCCGATCGCATCGCGACCACCGCCGCGGCCAGGAGCGTGGCCGCCGCGACCCACATCATCGGCCGGGCCGCGCCGGTCTCGCTCAGGGTGTCCAGCCCGAACACGTACACGGCGACCTTGAGGATCGTGAACACGCCGGCCTTGACCACCGCCACCGCGTGCAGCAGCGCCGAGACCGGGGTGGGCGCCACCATCGCCGCCGGCAGCCAGCGGTGGAACGGCATCAGCGCCGCCTTGCCGGTGCCGAACAGGTAGAGCGCGAACAGCGCGGTGAGCACACCCGGCCCGGCGTGGCCGGCGAGCAACCCACCGGCCCGGAACTCGGTGCTGCCGGTCAGCAGCCAGGTCCACACGATCGCCGGCAGCAGCAGCCCGATGGAAGTCGTGAGCAGCACCAGGAGGTACGTGCGTCCCCCGCGCCGCCCCTCGGTGCCGCCCTGGTGCGCGACCAGCGGCCAGGTGGCCAGGGTCATGATCTCGTACCCGGCGAACAGGGTGACCAGATTGGCCGACAGCGCGATCCACATCGCCGCGGCGATCGTCACGGCGAAGAAGACGTGGAAGCGGGTCTGGTGCAGGTCGCGGCCGGCGCGCAGGTAGCCGATGGCGAACACGGTCGTCACCGGCCACAACACGGCGGCGACACCGGCGAACAGCAGGCCGAGCGGCTCCAGCGCGAACTCCAGTGACAGCCCGGGCAGCCAGGACCACAGCTCGAAGCGCACACCGCGCTCCACCACCGGCCACAGGCTCAGCACCACGGCGGCCAGCGCCACCCCGCACAGCACCGACGCCGCCTCGCGCGCGCCCGGGTGGCGCCGCAGCAGCAGCACCGCGCCGGCGCCCAGCACCGGAAGTGCCACCGCGACCGGCAACGCGGCGGCCTGGCCGGTGTTCCAGGCGACCGACAGGTCACTCACCCCCGTCCGCCGAGCAGTGCCGTGGCCGCGGCGCCGGCCAGGCCGGACGGCAGCGCCGGATCGAGTCCGAAGTAGACCGATGCCAGCACCAGGACCCAGATCGCCGCGACCATCGAGGGCGGGGGTTTCGGCGTCCCGGCGGAGCCGGGTAGCGCCGGGCGGAACCACGCGGCCTCGACCACGCGCCCGACGTAGACCAGGGCGAGCAGCGAGCTGACCAGCACGGCCACCACCACCGGCCACCGGCCCTGGCCGAGCAGCGCCGAAACCAGCGCCCACTTGCTGACGAACCCGGCGGTGGGCGGCACCCCCACCAGGCCGAGACCGGCCACCACGATCGCCGCGAAGGTCCACGGCATCCGGCGGCCGAGCCCGGCCAGCTCGGCGCGCCGCACCGACCCGAGCCGCAACAGCAGCAGCCCCGCCGTGGCGAACAACGCCGACTTGATCACCGCGTGGTTGATCAGGTGCAGATACCCGGCCGACACCCCGGCCGCGGTGGCCAGGCCGATCCCGGCGACGATGTAGCCGATCTGGGCCACGCTCGACCACGCCAGCAGGTACTTGAGATCGGTCTGGAAGCAGGCGACGGCCGACCCGGCCAGCATCGCGACGCAGGCCAGGACGAGCCCGGCCGTCTCCATCGGCATCGTCCGGAACACCAGTCCCGCACCGAAAACCGTGAAGGCGAACCGGCAGAACACGTAGATCGCGACCTTGGTGCTGGTCGCCGACAGGAACGTGCTGACCGCCGACGGTGCCTCCGCGTAGGCCCCGGGAAGCCAGGCGTGCAGCGGGAACACCGCCATCTTCACCGCGAGTCCGGCGAGGACGAAGACCACGGCCGCGTACAGCGCGCGATTGCCCTGGACGCCGGCCAGGCGCTGCGCCAGGTCCGCCATGTTGAGGGTCCCGGTGACCGCGTAGGCCAGGCCGATGCCGATCAGCACGAACGTCGCCCCGACCGTGCCGATCACCAGGTAACGGAAGGCGGCGAGCAGCGCGCGCCGGTGCCGTCCCAGCGCGACCAGCGCGTAGGTGGACAGCGAGCTGATCTCCAGGAAGACGAACGCGTTGAACACGTCGCCGGTGACGCTGAGCCCGAGCAGCCCGGCGAGGGTCAGGCACAGGCAGGTGTAGAGCAGCGGTGCGCGCCCGTCGTCGATCTCGGCGCCGATGCTGCGCCGGCCGTACACCGCGGTGACCGTGGCGATGGCCGGCACCAGCAGCAGCACCGGGGTGTTGAAGGCGGCGATCACGAACTCGATGCCGTACGGCGCGGGCCAGCCACCGATCTCGTACCGCAGGGCGCCGCCACCGGCGACGCGCACGGCGAGCAGCACGGCGCAGGCCAGTGCCCCGGCCGAGGCGAGCAGGAACAGCAGCCACGCCGCGGTCCGCGACCGCAGCAGCACGCACAACGGGGCCCCCGCCAGCGGGATCAGCACCGGCAGGACCGGGAGGTGGCTCGTCACGGGACGACCTCGTCGTCGGCGGTGTCGCGCTCGGCCACCACGTCCTCCTCGACGGTGCCGTAGGCCTCGAAGATCCGGACCACCAGCGCCAGCCCGGCCGCGAGTGTGGCGACCCCGACCACGATCGCGGTCAGGATCAGCACCTGGGGCAGTGGGTGCGAGTAGGTCTGCACGTCCGCGGAGACGATGGGCGCGCTGCCGTCGGCGACCTTGCCGAGACTGATGTAGAACACGAACACCCCGGCCTGGAACAGGGTGAGCCCGATCAGCTTCTTCACCAGGTTGCCGTGGCTGATGACCACGTAGAGCCCGATCATCATCAGGACGAACGTCGCCCAGTACAGGTGGTGGGACCCGGTCATCGCGACGCCAGCCGGCTGGCGAAGCCGAAGAAGATCGAGGTCATGACGGCCGCGACGGTGACGCCGATGGCCGACTCCACGATCAGGATGCCCAGGTGCTGGCCGGCCACCGGATCACCGGGTGAGAGCCGGTCGTAGTCCAGGAATCCCCCGCCGAGCAGCATGGTCACGACCCCGAGCCCCAGGAACAGCACGGGACCGAGCGCGATCAGGACCCACAGCGCCGTGCGCGGCAGTGCTTGCTGTGCCTTGTCCAGGCCGAACACCAGGCCGTAGAGCACGAACCCCGACGCGAAGATCACGCCGGCCTGGAAACCGCCGCCGGGACCGAAGTCGCCGTGGAAGAGGACGTACAACGCGAACAGCAGGATGAACGGCATCAGCATGACGCTGATCACCCGCAGCACGCGGTAGCCGGCGAGATCGAGGACCTCGGACCGCTCGGCCTCCGCCACCCGCGTGAGAGGTCCCAGCAGGAGCAGCACAGCGACACCCGCGGTGAAGACCACGACCAGTTCGCCGAGGGTGTCCAGCCCGCGATAACTCGCCAGCACCGCCGTGACCGTGTTGGGCACCCCGACGTCCACCTGGGACTGACGCAGGTAGGCCGCGGTGACCGGGTGGGTCTGCACCGGCGTGCCGGCCGCACCGAACCCGGGCAGATCCTGGCCGGCGTAGACGAGCGTTCCCCCGGCGAGCGCGACGGCGACCGCACCCGGCAGGTGCCGCCGCCGCGGCGTGACCGCCTCCCGGGACCGGGTCAGCGCCAGCACGCCGACCAGCAGCACGGTGCTGATCCCGACGCCGACCGCCGCTTCGGTGAACGCCACGTCCACCGCGTCCAGCAGCACGAACAGGCACGCCGTGACCAGGCTGAGCAGCGCGGTCAGCATGGTGGCCTCGTAGAGCGCGCGGATCCGCCCGATGGCGAGGGCCGTCGAAAGCAGGATCGCCAGCAGCGCGAAGTTGATCAGCGTGAAGGTCTGCATCAGCGCCGCCCGTCGCCCGCCCGCCAGACCGGCACGCCGTCCCGCCGCGCCGCGTTCGCCAGGATGTGCGTCGCGGTCGGGCCGGTGAGCGCCATGAACAGCAGGATGATCAGCAACCGCACGCCGGTCTCCCAGGTGCCCACCCGCAGCAGCAGGCCGAGGAGGATCAGCGGGGCGCCGGCCGCGTCGGTGACCCCGGCGGCGTGGATGCGGGTGAAGAAGTCCGGGAAGCGCACCAGGCCCACCGCGCCGGAGAACACCAGGAAGCCACCGGCGGCCAGCAGCACCCCGCTCAGGACGTCCAGCACGGTCACCGGTGCTCGTCCCCGCCCGTGCCGGCGGTCAGGTCCTGGTGATGGGTCAGGCGCAGGACCGCGACGACCGCGACGAAGTTGACCAGCGCGTAGAGGATGCCGATGTCGAGGAACTCCGGCCGCCCGAACAGGAAACCGGCGACCGCGACGAAGAGCACCGTCTTCGTGCCGAACATGTTGATCGCCAGGATGCGGTTGTACAGACCGGGGCCGGCGAAGGCCCGGACCAGGGTGAGGAACATGGTGACCAGCAGGGCGGCCATCACCGCGAAGATCATCGGCGCGCCTCCAGTTCCCGGACCCGGCGCAGCATGTGCCCCTCGTGGAGCGCCTCGGCGGCTCCGGCATCGAGACTGTGGATCTTGATCTCGTCCTCGTCCAGGTCCAGGGACAGGGTGCCCGGCGTCAACGTGATCGAGTTCGCGTAGATCACCTGCGACAGCGCGGACATCCCGGGCGACGGGGTCACCGCCACCGCCGGTCGCAGGTCCGGCCGCGGTGACCACACCTTCCGCACCACCGCCGCCGCGGCGACCAGGACCTCTTTGCCCAGCCACGGCAGATAACGCGGCAGGCGCAGCAGAACCGGCAGCGAAGCGCCCTCCCCCTCGGTGAGCCGGGCCCGCCGCGAGATCCAGCACACGAGCGTGATCGACACCGCGCCGAGGACCAGGAACTGGACGGTGAAGTGCCCGGACAGGACCAGCCAGAAGGTGACGAAGAGCGGGGCGGTCCGGATGACCCACGCCATGCCATCACTCCTTTCGGCGGGCCGTCACCGGCGGTGCGCACGACGCGGCGGTCCACGGGCCGCCGGTCATCCGGTCCCGTCGTCCTCGGGCCAGCCGATCAGGCGAGCGCCCATCACGGCGACCTGCAGCGTGAACGCCTGCGCCGGTTCCTCGACCGTGTAGCCGGTGAGATCCTTGACCCGCTGGAGCCGGTAGGTGACGGTCCGGACGCTCACGTGCAACCGCTTGGCGGCGGCCGTCGAGACCGCACCGGCGGCGAAGTACGCCGTGAGGGTCTCCAGGAACGGACGCGGCCCCATCCGGGCGCCGCGCAGGGGCTCCAGAACCTCGGTCACCAGCTCGGACAGCGCCGCGCTGTCCCGGCGCAGCACCTGGTACACCAGCAGGTCGCGGGCACGCAGGACGCGCTCCGGCAGGGCGAGCCGTTCGCTGATGTCCAGCGCGTTGCGGGCCTGCTCGAACGAGCGCACCGCCCCGCCGGGGCCGGACTGGGGCTGGCCGATCCCGACGCGCCAGGACGAGTCGTCACCGAGCGCGCCGGTGAGGTGCCGGACGAACTCGTCGGGCACCGTGCCGAGGTGGTGCGGAGCCAGGCAGATCAGCAATCCGTCCTTGGTGCTCACCAGGACGTCGCGGGGTCCGAACCGGAAACGCAGCCCGGCTTCGACCTGCCGGGCGGCCTCCCCGCCGTCCACGAACCCCTCGGAGGTCCGTGCCGCCGTGACGACGTGAGTCGCCGCGAGCCGGAGCCCGAACCGTTCGGCGCGTTCGGCCAGTCCCCCGGTTCCGCGGCCGTCGAGGAGGTCGTCGATGAACTCGCGCCGGAGCGACTCCTCCTGGCGCACGGCCCACCGCTGGATCTCCTCGTAACCGTCGGTCAGCGTCATGATCGCGACGTCGGCCGCGCGCAGGATCGCTTCGCCGATCGGCCGCAACCGCTCCGGGTCTGCCGCGCACCGCACGCCGGGCAGCGTTTCCCAGGCCGTCGAGGTGGCGGTCAGGTACAGGTTGATCAGCCCGCGCATCGGCACGCCGCGCTCGGCTGCCTCCGCGCCGATGGCCCGCCACCGCCGCCGTTCCTCGTCGCTGATGCGCCTGCCGCTGATGCTCACCTCGGCGAGTGTCTGCAGGTAGCCGTCGAGCAGTTCGGCCGGCGCACCGCCGGCGGTTTTCGCGGTGGCTGCGGCGAAGTTCTCGTCGGACAGCGGGACTGCTCCTCTCCGGCCGGGGACCGCGGCGGTGATCATCGGGTCCTGTCCTCGACCGCACTGACGAGGAGTTCGAGGAGACGGCTCGCGGTGACGACCCCGGCCGCCCCGCCCGCCGATCGCTCGACCAGCACGGCCGGGCACGACTGCCTCGCCATCATCTCGGCCAGCTCCACCACCGTGGCGTCCGGCCTGGCCACCGGAATCCGGGCGGCGACCTCACCGATCACGTCGCGAACGGCCGTGGTGGCGAGGGTGGCGGCGATCCGGTCGGCGTGGGCCTCGTCGAAGGTCCGGGCCAGGCACGGCTCGTCGCGCAGGTAACGCGGCAACGCCAGCCGCACGAGGTCGAGCGCGGAAAGGCAGCCGACGACCTGGTCCTGTTCGTCGAGCACGGCGAGCGCGGGCCGCCCGTGCCGGGCCAGGGTCCGCGCGGCGGACAGGGCGGCTTCGTCGAGGCGTGCGGTGGGAAGCGGCTCCACGACGTCAGCGGCGTGCATGTCCTCTCCTGTCGCCGAGTTCGCCGCACCGGCGACACTGGCAGGTCACCATTGTCCGGCCGGTGCGGCGCGTGCCCAATGTGCACGGTGACCAACCACGGGCCGCGGCTCCTTGCCGGTCGTCGGCAAAGTCGCGGCGGCGCAGACGCCGTCCGCGCGCGGCTCGCGATCGACGTGCCCCCGGGCGCGTTCAGCCGGCCGGCTCGCAACCGTCGCCCGGCTCGCCGGGAGCCGGCCGCTCGTCGGACAGGTCCGCCGACCGCCACAACCAGCAGGCCACGATCGCGATCACCAGGCCGGCCAGCGCCACGACCGCGGAGAACACCAGCGTGGCGGCCCCGAGCAGGACAGCCAGGAAGGCCGCGTGCGCCACGTGGTCCGGCCACCGCGACGACACCGTCTCCGCCGGGCTCGTCAACCGCCTCGCCAGCCACGGGTCCTCCCGCGCGAAGGTCTGGGCGATCGCCTGCAGTCGTTGCCGCTCGTACTCGCTGAGCATCACCGCTCACCCCGCCCCCATTCGACCGGGACGCGGGAGACGAGGCGGGAACGGGCGGACGGGGCCGCCCCTGGGGCGACGGCGGTGAGTCATCGCGGCTCCTTGGTCGCGTGCCGAACGTCAGCTGCCGACCAGGCTTCCCGGCTCACCTGTCTCCAGGCTAACCCGTGGGTGCCGCCTGGCGCATCCCCGCAATTCGGCGCCCGGGGGGAACCGCCATCCGGCACGACCACAATGGACGGTCCCGCACCTGGCCGGTGCGCCGTACGCCCTGGCCGCGGCAGGCATTTCGCGCGGGCGGACCGGAGACCCGGCCTCAGTCCGGGCCGGGCCACCCGAGCAGGCGGGCGCCCAGGACGGCGGCCTCCAGGGTGAAGCGCTGGGCCGGCTGCCGCGGGTCGAGGCCGGTGAGGTTCCTGATCCGGTCCAGGCGATAGGTCACCGCGCGGACGCTGAGGAACAGGTTCCGGGCCGTTTCGGCGGTGACCCCACCGGTCGCGAAGTACGCGGCGAGCGTGTCCAGCAGCGGCCGCGCCCCGCCGCGGGTCCGCGTGAGGGGACTGAGCACGGTGTCGACCAGATCGACGATCGCCGCGCGGTCGCGGTAGAGGACCTGGAAGACCAGCAGATCGGCGGCGTTGAGCACCGGCGCGGTCAAGCCGAGCGACTCGGCCAGCTCCAGTGCGTTCCTGGCCTCCTGGAAGGAGCGCAGCACCCCACCCGGGCCGGGATGGGGCCGGCCGACACCGATCTGCCAGGCGCGCCCGGCCAGCAGGATCCCGAGGTGGCGGGCGAACTCCGCCACCGCCCGCTGCGCGGCGCCGGGCGCGAGGCACAGCAGCAGGCCGTCCTTGACGGTGACCAGGAGGTCGCGGGCGTCGAACCGGGTGAGCAGAGCCGATTCGACCCGGTGGGCGGTGCTGTCCCCGTCGGTGAACGGGTGGTCCGCGCGAGCGGCCGCGACGACGTAGCTGCCGGCCAGGCGCAGGCCGAACCGTTCCGCGCGTTCGGCCAGCTTCCCGAGGTCGCCGTGACCGTAGAGCAGGTCGTCGATGAACTCGCGCCGTTCGGCTTCCTGCCGGCGCGTCAGCCGCCGCTGGGCGTTGTCGTAGCCGTCGGCGAGGGCGACGACGGCGTCGTCGGCCGCGCGCATGATCGCTTCGGCGATCGAGCGGAGGTGGTCCTTGTCCGCCGCGGCGGCGACCGCGGGCAGGTTCCGCCAGGCCATCCAGTTGGCGCTGAGGTAGAGGTCGGCCAGCGCGCGCAGGGGGATGTTCCGCTCGGCGGCCCGCGCGCCGAGCATCCGCCGCGACTCCAGCTCGTCGCGCGTCAGCCGCCGGCCGGTCCGGCTGACCAGGTCGAGCATCTCCAGGTAACCGTCGAGGAACTCGGCCGGGACACCGCCGGCGTCGCGGGCAGCCCGCGCACCGGGCGGGGGGACGTCCCATCCCCGCGGGTCGCGCTCGCTGGCCACGGCCGCCTCCGGTCGTCGTTGGCGGATTGCCGGGTTCCGGCAACCCGGTCACCTCGACGGTAGCCGGTCCGGGCGCGGCCGCGCCCGGCGCTGCTCCGGGTGCCCGGGCGAACTTCCGGCAGAGCCGCACCGCCGCCGCGGCCCGGGCCCGGGATCCCGCGCCGAGCTTGCCGGGCTCCGGAAACGAACGCGGCCGACCCTGGCCGACCGGCGACCTTGCCGCCCTCCCCGGCACCACGGACGATGGAAACCGGGAACCCGACCGGCCAAGGGGTCGCGTATGCAGCTGTGGCTGATGTGGCTGATCGCGGCGGTTCTGCTCGGTGGTGCGGAGCTGTTCACCTTCACCGCCGCGCTCGGCCTGCTCGGGGGCGCCGCCGCGATCACGGCGGGCGCCGCCGCCCTCGGGGTTCCCCTGCTCGGGCAGCTCCTGGTCTTCGCCGGGGCCTCCGCCGCCGCTCTGCTGCTGGTCCGCCCCGTCGCCCGGCGGCACCTGCTGGGCCCGCAGCTCCAGCGGTTCGGGGTGGACGCCCTGATCGGCAGGCGTGCCTACGTCGTGCAGGAAGTGACCGGGCTCGGCGGGCGGGTCCGGATCGACGGGGAGGAATGGACCGCCCGCTCCTACGACGACACGCTGGTGATCCCGGTGGGCGCGACCGTCGACGTCATGGAGATCAGGGGGAGCACCGCACTCGTCTACCCACGGGAGTGACCATGGAAGTGTCCGCTCTGCTCGTCGTCGGCCTGCTGGTCGCGTTGTTCGTCGTCGTCACCGTGCTGCGGGCGGTGCGGATCGTGCCGCAGGCCCGCGCCCGCAACGTCGAGCGGCTGGGCCGGTACAACCGGACCCTGCAGCCCGGCCTCAACTTCGTGATTCCCTACATCGACCGCGTGTACCCGGCCCTCGACCTGCGCGAGCAGGTCGTGTCCTTCCAGCCCCAGCCGGTCATCACCGAGGACAACCTCGTGGTCCAGATCGACACCGTGCTGTACTTCCAGATCACCGACCCGCGCGCGGCGGCCTACGAGATCGCCAGCTACCTGCAGGCGGTGGAGCAGCTGACCGTCACGACCCTGCGCAACGTCGTCGGCTCGATGGACCTGGAACGCACGCTCACCTCCCGCGACACCATCAACAGCCAGCTGCGCGGGGTGCTGGACGAGGCCACCGGCAAGTGGGGCATCCGGGTCAACCGGGTGGAGATCAAGGCCATCGACCCGCCGAACACCATCAAGGAGGCGATGGAGAAGCAGATGCGGGCCGAACGGGACAAGCGCGCCGCCATCCTGGGCGCGGAAGGTCAGCGCCAGTCGCAGATCCTGACCGCCGAGGGCGACAAGCAGGCCGCCGTCCTGCGCGCGGAAGGCAACCGGGCCGCCGAGATCCTCAAGGCCGAAGGCCAGTCCCGCGCGATCGACCAGGTCTTCCAGGCCGTGCACCGCAACGACCCGGACCCGAAACTGCTCGCCTACCAGTACCTGCAGATGCTGCCGCAGCTCGCGAAGGGCGCGGGCAACACGTTCTGGGTCATCCCGGGCGAGTTCACCTCGGCGCTGCAGGGAGTGTCCCGGGCGTTCGCCGAAACGCTGCCGCAGTCACCGGCCACCCGGGACACCGGGTCCACCGACGCGGTCGCCGCCCGAGCCGCCGAAGACGCGACGCAGGCCGCCGAAGCAGCCGCGGCCGCGGTCGCGGATGCGGCCGAAGCCAACGGACTGGCACCCGGTGGCCGCGGCGCCCCGTGAGGAGGCACGACGGCCGGTCATCGCATGCGCGTCTCCGGGGACAACCTCTCGGCCACGACCCAGACGCAGGAAACCGCGACACCGCAACCCGCGGCACCGATGAACCAGTGCTCTGCGCCGCGTCGCAGCACGGCGATGGTTCCGTCCGGGCTCAGAGCGCGCACGGCGGCGGGGCCACGCTGACGACGACCTGCGCCACCTGCCCCTCGACCGTGGGGGCGATCATCCGGACCGAGGTCACGCAGGTTCGCTCGCCGCCACCGAGTTCGACGAGGGTCCCGGGTGGCGGCAGCATCGCTCCCAGGCAGGTGAACAGCACTTCGTCGCGGAGCTGGTCGTGGACGACGGTCACGACGTCGACAGCGGTGATCGGCCTGGCCGGCGAGGGGTGAGTCATCGAGGCTCCCTGGTCGTGGGCATGGATCCTGATGCCGACCAGACTTCCCGGCTCGCCTCTGATGAGCTTAACGTGCCGCGGGCCCCGCGGCACGTCCACCACGGTGCGCGGCGCCGTGGCCGGGCTACACTCCACCGGTCCACGATGCCGTGCAGGAGCCCCGTTGTGCCGATCTTTCTCACCCGGTTGATCGCCCGCCTGGTGTTCCTCCGCAGCTGGCTCACGCCGGTCCTGGTCATCGTGTTCGTGTTCGTCACCAGCTGGCCGCTCATGGCGCTGGCCGAGCCGGCCGGCAGCGACCTCGTCCGACCGGCCAACTACTGGTGGTACTTCGTCGTCACCGCGGCCACGGTCGGCTACGGCGACTTCTACCCGGTCTCGGGAGCCGGACACGTCGTCGGCGCTTACGTCGTGATCGGCGGCATCGTCACGTTGACCACCGTGTTCACCAAGCTGGCCGCGGTGCTGGAAGAGGCGAAAGGACGGCGGATGCAGGGAGTTGCCACCGTGACCGCGGCCGACCACGTGGTGCTGCTCGGCTACACCGCCGGGCGCACCGAGCGGCTGGTCCGGGAACTGGTCGCGGACGGAGCCGGCCGGATCGTCCTGTGCGCCTGGGACGAGGTCACCACCCATCCGATGCCCGAACAGGACATCGACTTCGTGCGGGGTGACCTCACCGGCGAGCAAGTCCTGCGGCGCGCCGTGGTGCAGCGTGCTCGTGCGGTCCTCATCGACGCCCGGGACGACAACGAGGCCCTCGCGATCGCCGTCACGGTGGATCACCTCGCCCCGGACGCGCACGTCGTGATCACCCTGCGGGACATGGCACGGGCGGATCTCATCCACTACGTCGATCCCGGCTTCCGGTGCGTGCAGTGGCACACCCCGCGGATGGTCACCGAGGAACTGACCTCCCCCGGGATAGCGGAGGTGTACGCCGAGCTGATGACCCACGGCGGCGCCAACACCTATTCCGCGGTGCTCCCGGCGGCGGTGCCCGTCGAGCGGTGCCAGACGACGCTGAGCCGGCAGCACCGGTCCACGCTGCTCGCCATCCGGACCGGCGAGCGGCTCGTCGTCAACCCGCCCTGGGACGCCGAGGTTCCCGCCGGATCGACCATCTACTACGTCGGCCCCCGCCGGCTCACCGGAGACGACATCGAGGCCGCCTTCGCCGGCGGCGGCTCCGCGCGCTGACGTCCCCGGTCACAGCCACGGGACGTCCGCACCCCCGTCGACCGGCGGTTCGCCTCCTGCTTCGGTGAAGGCGCGGAGCGCCCGCACGAGGCCGCGGCGAGAGGTGACCGGCATCCTGGTCACGATCCGGGTGATCTCCGCGCGCCGCCGCCGGGTCACCGATCGCACGACCGCGGCGCCCTGGCCGGTCAGGCCGACGACCAGTTCGCGGCGGGACGTGGGGCTGGTCTCGCGGTCGACGAGGCCGGCGGCGACCAGCCGGTCCACCATGCGGGCGGCGGTCGACGGGTTGACGGCGAGGTGGCCGGCCAGTGTCGTCAGCTTCGCCGGTCCCCGGCTGTCGAGCACGACCAGCACCCGGAACTGGGCCACCGTGATCGACTCGTCGACCGCGCTGATCGACCGCGCCGACACCGCGACCAGCAGACGCGATGCCGTGAGGAAGGCGTCGGTCAGGGCGTCGACGTCGCCGGGCGCCGGTTTCGCCCCGGCGGTGCGGGTGACGCGGCCGGTGGTGGGTGCGGTGCGTGGCGGGCGGCGAGCGGGCACATCTCAGTTCTACCCGATCGCCGATCGTTCCACCCCGGCCAAGGTTGGCGGGTGCAATCGTTGCCCTGGTCAGGGTTCCCGGCTCGGATCGAGACAACGCTCCTTCGCTCACCGCCCCGACTACGCTGTCGCGTGTCACCACTGGCCCGGGTGCATGCGAGCGCCGCCATCACGCACCCGGCCACCCCGCCGATCACCAGCACCCCCGACGGCCACACCACGCGCGCCCGCGTTCCCCGGAACGTAGGCAATCGCAAGGTGCGGCCGGGTGCGTGATGGCGGCGCTCGCATGCCCCCGGGCC
>NZ_PQHW01000116.1 GCF_003385215.1 Amycolatopsis thermalba
GGCCTGGCCAGCCCGCCACCCCTCCCCGCAGAAGGCGCCACCGACCTGCGCGAACATCCCCGCGCACCCCAGCCGCCCCCACGCCCCGTCACCACCCGGCCGGCCACCCGCGCCTGATCAACACCGTTCGGCGGTGACGGAATTGTCGGGGGGTCCTGGGACAATCGGGACATGGCCATCCGACCCGCCCCCGGCAACCTCGTCCTCGCCGGGCGTCCCTTCCCCCTGGGCGCCCACCCCGAGGGCGGGGGCGTCCGGTTCGCCGTCACCTCCACCGTCGCCGACGCCGTGGAGGTGTGCCTGATCAGCGAGGACGGTTCCGAACGCCGCGTCGAGCTGACCGAGCGCACCTTCGGCGTGTGGCACGGCCTGGTGCCGGGCGTGACGTCCGGCCAGAAGTACGGCTACCGGGTCCACGGCCCCTACGACCCGTCGCGCGGCCTGCGCTGCAACCCGGACAAGATCCTCGTCGACCCGTACGCCACCCGCATCACCGGCGGCCTCACCGACCTGACCGCGGCCCTGGGCTACGCGGGCGACCCGATGCACCCCCGGCGTTCCAAGGTCGACTCGCTGGGCAGCGTGCCGCTGTCGGTGGTCACCTCGCACGGCGGGCCGGACACCGGCGTGAAGCCGGAGGTGCCGTTCGAGGAGTCGGTCATCTACGAGATGCACGTCAAGGGTTTCACGCAGCGCCACCCGGAGATCCCGCCGAACCTGCGCGGCACCTACCTGGGCCTGGCCCACCCGGCGGCGATCGAGCACCTGGTGCGGCTCGGGGTCACCGCCGTGGAGCTGCTGCCGGTGCACTGGTTCACCGAGGAGCCGTACCTGGTGCGCACCGGGCGCAAGAACTACTGGGGCTACTCGCCTCTGGGCTACTTCGCGCCGCACGCCGGCTACGCCAGCGAACCGGGCCGCGAGGTCGCCGAGTTCCGCACCATGGTCGCCGCCCTGCACGCGGCCAACATCGAGGTCATCCTCGACGTGGTCTTCAACCACACCTGCGAGGGCGGCCTGGACGGGCCGACGCTGTCCTTCCGCGGCCTGGACGCCCCCGCCTACTACCTGCACGCCGGCCGCGGCAACGTCATCGACCTGACCGGCTGCGGCAACACGCTGGAGCCGCGCTCGCCGACGGTGATCCGCCTGGTCACCGACTCGCTGCGGTACTGGGCGACCGAGATGGGGGTCGACGGGTTCCGGTTCGACCTCGCCAGCACCCTCGGCCGCCCCGGCGGCGGCGTGTTCGACCGCGACTCGGCGCTGCTGACCGCGATCACCACCGACCCGGTGCTGTCCCGGTGCAAGCTGATCGCCGAGCCGTGGGACGTGACCGGGCACGGCTACCGCGTCGGCGACTTCGGCGCGCAGTGGGCGGAGTGGAACGGCCGCTACCGCGACACGGTGCGCGACTTCTGGCGCGGCGCGGTCGGCGTGGACGACCTGGCGTTCCGGCTGTCCGGGTCCTCGGACCTGTACGACCACAACCTGCGCCGCCCGTGGCAGTCGATCAACTTCATCACCGCCCACG
This sequence comes from Amycolatopsis thermalba, assembly GCF_003385215.1. Classification (GTDB taxonomy): domain Bacteria; phylum Actinomycetota; class Actinomycetes; order Mycobacteriales; family Pseudonocardiaceae; genus Amycolatopsis_E; species Amycolatopsis_E thermalba. The sequence goes on from NZ_PQHW01000116.1 coordinate 1,535, forward strand.
ACGGCTTCACGCTGCGCGACCTGGTGTCCTACAACGACAAGCACAACGAGGCCAACGGCGAGGACAACCGAGACGGCACCAACGACAACCGCTCGTGGAACCACGGCGCCGAGGGCGAGACCGCCGACCCGGAGATCCGCGCGCTGCGGGCCCGGCAGGCGCGCAACCTGCTCGCCACGCTGCTCCTGTCGACGGGCACACCGATGCTCGTCGCGGGTGACGAGCTGTGGCGCACGCAGGGCGGCAACAACAACGCCTACTGCCTGGACGACGAGACGTCGTGGCTGGACTGGTCCGGCGACCCCGACGCGACCGCGATGCTGGCCTTCACGCGCCGGCTGGTGCACCTGCGCGCGGCGAGCCCCGCGCTGAGGCAGCCGGAGTTCTTCGAGGGCCGCACCACGCCCACCGGGCGCCCCGACCTGATCTGGTTCCGCCCCGACGGCGAGGAGATGACGGAGGAGGACTGGTTCGACGGCGGCCGCCGCACGCTGATGATGTGGATCGACGGGTCGAACAGCCAGTCCCGCACCCGGGAGGGCGAGCTGATCGCCGACCACTCCTGGCTGCTGATCCTCCACTCCGGCGACGAGCCGGCGAAGGTGACGCTGCCGGGCCCCGAATTCGGCGAGACCCTGAAGCCGACGCTGGACACCACCACGCCCGACGGCAGCCCCGCCACCCCGGGGGCGCTGACGGCGGGCAGCAGGCTGACGATGCCCGCGCGGGCGCTGTTGCTGCTCCGCGCGCCGCGGGACATCACGCCGCAGTAGGCCGGGAGGAGCAGCGGGCGCGACAGCGCCAGCGCAGCGGGCGCGACAGCGCCAGCGCAGCGGGCGCGACAGCGCCAGCGCAGCGGGCGCGACAGCGCCAGCGCAGCGGGCGCGACAGCGCCAGCGCAGCGGGCGCGACAGCGCCAGCGCAGCGGGCGCGGCGCTTCCCGGCCTCAGCCGCGGCACTGGGGCGCGATCGGGCGCGCCCCTCGCGGGCCTCAGCCACGGCGGCCGCCCCGGACGAGCGCCCAGGAGAAGCGTCCGGGTGCGGCGGGGCGCGGCACAGCGGCCCAGCCGAGTTGCTCGCCAGGTGCCCGAGTGAGAAAGCGTCCAGCACGCCGGCGCTGCGCCGCAGGCGCGCAGCCCTGCAGCCCCACAGCCGCTCAGCCCAGTAGCCGCGCAGCACCGCAGCCACGAGCCGCGTAGCCGCGTAGCTTCGCGGCGCCCTCACCGCCGAGAAGATCCCTCCCGCGACCGCCCCTCCCATCGCGGAGCGTGATCGGCGCCCTCCCTCACCCCGGCACGACCACCGGAACAGACCAGCGTCCCCGCGGTTACCCGCGAGTACCCCGGGGCACCCCGATCCCAGACGCAGCAAGCCCTTTCGAGCTGACGCCCGTTGGGGTTATCCGACTTGCCTGAACACCGTTGAAGGGTCGAAAGTGCGCGAGGAACGCACCCCAGCGAACCAGGCCGTGACGCCTGGGTTACCAGTCGATGACCACACTGGACACACGTGGCCCGCCGACGGAGAGTGACACCCAAGGCGGTAGTTTGCGCACGTTCGCAGCGGGGTACTCCCTTCCGAAGACCTGTACGTCCCCGGACGCTGCACATTCGACAACACTGTGAGAGGGGCGCTGCCGATGACCGGCCGGCTCGGCATCGACGACGTGACCCCAGCGGTCAGCTGTGGCCACCACCCGTCGAAAGCCGTGGTGGGGGAACACGTTCCGATCTCGGCGACGGTCTGGCGGGAGGGTCATGACGCGGTCGCCGCCACCGTGTCCTGGCGCGGCCCGCACGACCGCATCTCCCGCCGCACCCGGATGACCGAGCAGGGCACTGGTCTGGACCGCTTCGGCGCGGTCATCGTCCCGGACGCCGAAGGGCTGTGGACCTTCCGCGTCGACGCGTGGAGCGACCCCTGGTCGACCTGGAAGCACGCCGTCAAGGTCAAGGTGGCCGCGGGTCAGGACGCCACCGAGCTGGCCAACGACCTGGAAACCGGCGCCCGCCTGCTGGACCGCGTCTCCCGCCGCCCGGACCGCCGCCGCGAGCGGGCCCTGCTCGCCAGCGCCGCGCACGCCCTGCGCGACGCCGACCGCTACCTCTCCGAACGCGTCGGCCCCGCGCTGTCCGCCGACATCGACCGGATCATGCACGAGTACCCGGTGCGCGAGCTGGTCACCAAGGGCAAGCCGATGCGCATCTGGGTCGACCGGGAACGCGCCGCCTTCGGGTCCTGGTACGAGTTCTTCCCCCGCTCCACCGGCGGCTGGAACGCCCAGGGCCGCCCGGTGCACGGCACCTTCCAGACCGCGGCGAAGGCCCTGGACCGCATCGCGCGGATGGGTTTCGACGTCGTCTACCTGCCCCCGATCCACCCGATCGGCCGCGTCAACCGCAAGGGGCGCAACAACACCCTCACCCCGGACGAGACCGACGTCGGCTCGCCGTGGGCCATCGGCTCCGACGAGGGCGGCCACGACGCCGTCCACCCGCAGCTGGGCACCATCGACGACTTCGACGACTTCGTCGCCCGCGCCAACGAGCTCGGCCTCGAAGTGGCGCTCGACCTGGCGCTGCAGGCCGCCCCCGACCACCCGTGGGTGCTGAAGAACCCGGAGTTCTTCACCACCCGCCCGGACGGCACCATCGCCTACGCGGAGAACCCGCCGAAGAAGTACCAGGACATCTACCCGATCAACTTCGACAACGACCCCGAGGGCATCTACGCCGAGGTCCTGCGGGTCGTGCTGCACTGGGTCTCGCACGGGGTCCGCATCTTCCGGGTGGACAACCCGCACACCAAGCCGCCGGACTTCTGGGCCTGGCTGATCAAGACCGTGAAGGACGCGCACCCGGACGTGCTGTTCCTGTCCGAGGCGTTCACCCGCCCGGCCCGGCTGTGGGGGCTGGCCAAGCTCGGCTTCACCCAGTCCTACACCTACTTCACCTGGCGCACGACGAAGGAGGAGCTCACCGAGTTCGGCGTCGACCTGGTCGAGCACTGGGACGTCGGCAGGCCCAACCTGTTCGTCAACACCCCGGACATCCTCCACGAATCGCTGCAGAAGGGCGGCCCGGGCATGTTCGCGCTGCGCGCCGCGCTTGCCGCGACGCTGTCGCCGACCTGGGGCGTCTACTCCGGCTACGAGCTGTACGAGCACGAGCCGGTGCGGGAGGGCAGCGAGGAGTACCTGCACTCGGAGAAGTACGAGCTGCGCCCGCGCGACTTCGACCAGGCCCTGGCCGAGGGCCGCTCGCTGGAACCGTGGCTGACGAAGCTGAACGCGGTGCGCCGCGCCCACCCGGCCCTGCAGCAGATGCGCACCCTGCGGTTCCACCACGTGGACAACCCGGCGCTGATCGCGTATTCCAAGCAGGATCCGGCGACGGGCGACACCGTCGTCGTGGTGGTCACCCTGGACCCGCGCGAGGCGCAGGAGGGGACCCTCTGGCTCGACCTGCCCGCGCTCGGTTTCGACTGGCACGAGCGGCTGATCGCGCACGACGAGGTCACCGCCGAGACCTGGGACTGGGGCCAGGCCAACTACGTGCGCCTCGAACCGTGGCGGTCGGTCGCGCACATCGTCGGCGTCCAGCGCCGCCTGGCCGGCCGGGACTGATCCGCGCCGGCCCGACAACAGAGTTTCCCGCAGCACCCCGCGCACCGACCGGCGCCGGGGTAGTCGAACGCACCCGGATGAGGTGGGGAGAGGTGGAGTTCATGGACGAAGACGCCCGGCCGGACGCGGCGCTCGGTCTGGAGGGCATCCCGCACACCGGTGAGGCGATGACCGCGGACGGGATGCTCGTCGAGCCGCAGGCCGACGACTTCAAATCCGCGAAGCAGGCGCCGGCCAACCCGCACTGGTACAAGGGCGCGGTGTTCTACGAGGTGCTGGTGCGCGCGTTCACCGACTCCAACGGCGACGGCACCGGCGACCTGCGCGGCCTGGCGAGCCGTCTCGACTACATCGAGTGGCTCGGCGTGGACTGCCTCTGGCTGCCCCCCTTCTACGCCTCGCCGCTGCGCGACGGCGGCTACGACATCAGCGACTTCCGCGCCGTGCTGCCGGAGTTCGGCACGGTCGAGGACTTCGTCTACCTCCTCGACGAGGCCCACCGGCGCGGCATCCGGGTGATCACCGACCTCGTCCTCAACCACACCTCCGACTCCCACCCGTGGTTCCAGCAGTCCCGGTCCGACCCCGACGGGCCCTACGGCGACTACTACGTCTGGAGCGACGACGACTCGCGCTACGCCGACGCGCGCATCATCTTCGTCGACACCGAAACCTCGAACTGGACCTACGACCCGGTGCGCGGCCAGTTCTACTGGCACCGCTTCTTCGCCCACCAGCCCGACCTCAACTACGAGAACCCGGACGTGCAGGAGGCGATGCTCGACGTCCTGCGGTTCTGGCTGGACCTGGGCATCGACGGGTTCCGCCTGGACGCGGTCCCCTACCTGTTCGAACAGGAGGGCACCAACTGCGAGAACCTGCCGCGCACGCACGAGTTCCTCAAGCGCTGCCGCAAGGTCGTCGACGACGAGTACCCGGGCCGGGTCCTGCTGGCCGAGGCCAACCAGTGGCCCTCCGACGTGGTGGAGTACTTCGGCGACCCGGCCACCGGCGGCGACGAGTGCCACATGGCGTTCCACTTCCCGCTGATGCCACGCATCTTCATGGCCGTGCGCCGGGAGTCCCGCTTCCCGATCTCGGAGATCCTCGCGCAGACGCCGAAGATCCCGGACGGCTGCCAGTGGGGCATCTTCCTGCGCAACCACGACGAGCTGACCCTGGAGATGGTCAGCGACGAAGAGCGCGACTACATGTACGCGGAGTACGCCAAGGACCCGCGGATGAAGGCCAACATCGGCATCCGCCGCCGCCTGGCGCCGCTGCTGGAGAACGACCGCAACCAGCTCGAATTGTTCACGGCTTTGCTGCTGTCCCTGCCCGGCTCACCCGTTCTGTACTACGGTGACGAGATCGGAATGGGCGACAACATCTGGCTGGGTGACCGCGACGCGGTGCGTACACCCATGCAGTGGACGCCCGATCGCAACGCCGGTTTCTCGGGTTGCGACCCGGGCCGGATCTACCTGCCGGTGATCATGGACCCGGTCTACGGGTACCAGGCGATCAACGTCGAGGCCCAGCGGGACAGCGCGTCGTCGCTGCTCAACTGGACGCGGCGGATGATCGAGGTCCGCAAGCAGCACCACGCGTTCGCCGAGGGCGACTTCGTCGAGCTCGGCGGGTCCAACCCGAGCGTGCTGGCCTACAAGCGCACCTGGATCCGGCCGGACGGGCGGCTCGACATCGTCCTGTGTGTGAACAATCTGTCGCGATTCCCGCAGCCGGTCGAGCTGGACCTGTCGGAGCATCACGGCTACACGCCCCTGGAGCTCACCGGCGGTGTTCAGTTCCCCGACATCGGGGAACTGCCTTACCTGCTGACGTTGCCGGGGCACGGCTTCTACTGGTTCCAGCTGCTGGACGCGGACGCGAAGGCGAGGCGAGGTGAGTGATTTGACCGATCCCCGTGAGCTGGTCGGCGCGCTGGTGACCGAACTGCCGGAGTGGCTGCCCACGCAGCGGTGGTTCGCCGGGAAGGACCGCCCGATCACCGCGGTGCGCCCGCTGAGCACGACGGTCCTGATGCCGGGCGACCCGCTCCTGCTCCACCTCGTCGTGGAGGTGGAGCAGGACGACCGGCGCGAGCCGTACCAGCTCCTCATCGGGAGCCAGGCCCACCTGCCGGAGTACCTCGGGTCGAGCTGGATCGGCACCGAGAAGGGGCTGCCCTGCTACGAGGCCACTGGTGACGCCGACCTGACCAGCAAGCTGCTCGACCTCGTCGCCGAACAGGCGCGGATCGGCTCGCTGCGGTTCGCGCGCGAACCCGGCACGGAGCTGCGCGGCGGCCTGCGGGCCCGGCCGGTGGGCGCGGAGCAGAGCAACACCTCGCTCGTGTTCGGTCACCACTACATCCTCAAGCTGTTCCGCAAGCTCACCCCCGGCGAGAACCCGGACCTGCGGCTGCACCGGGCGCTGCACGAGGTGGGCTGCAAGCACATCGCCGAACTGCTCGGCTCGATCACCGGCGACCTCGGCGGTGAGCCGGTCACGATCGGCATGCTGCAGAAGTTCGTGCCCGACGCGGTGGACGGCTGGGCCATGGCCACCACCAGCGTCCGTGACCTCATGGCCGATCCCGAGCTGCCCCCCGACGAGGTGGGCGGCGATTTCGCCGGGGAGGCGCAGCGGCTCGGCCAGGCTGTCGCCTCCGTGCACAGCGACCTGCGGCGGGCCCTCGGCGACGAGATCGCCGACGAGGGCGAGTTCGACCGCACGGTCAAGGCGATGCGGGATCGATTGGACACCGTCAGCCGTGCGGTGCCCCAGCTGGCCGAATACACCCCCGCGCTGCGCGCCGCGTTCGAGAAGGTGCGCGAGACGCGCGGGCCGGTGTCCATGCAGTTCATCCACGGTGACCTGCACCTGGGGCAGGTGCTGCGCACCGTCACCGGGTGGCTGCTGATCGACTTCGAGGGCGAGCCGGCCGCGCCGGCGGCCGAGCGGGTGGCGCTGCGCTCACCACTGCGGGACGTCGCCGGGATGCTGCGCTCGTTCGACTACGCGGCGCACCAGATGCTGATCGGCCACGACGAGGACGATCCGCGGCTGACCGAGCGGGCGCTGGAGTGGGCGCGGCGCAACCGGTCGGCGTTCTGCGACGGCTACGCCAAGGCCGCGCCGGAGACGGTCGGCGACCCGCGCGCGCACAGCGACCTGCTGCGCGCCTTCGAGCTCGACAAGGCCGTCTACGAGGTGGCCTACGAACACGCCAACCGGCCGGAATGGCTGACCGTGCCGCTGGCGTCCATCGCCCGGATCACCGCAGGAGGCGAACAACCGTGAACGCGGTCCCAGCCGAGCTGCCCGAAGCGGCCCCGCCGCCCGGCGACATCGACCGGCTGCTGGCCGGCTCGCACCACGACCCGCACTCGGTCCTCGGTGTGCACACCGCGGGCGAGTCGGTGGTGGTGCGGGCGCTGCGGCCAGGCGCGCGCCGGGTGAGCGTGATCGCCGCCGACCACAAGTCCGACCTGGAACGCGTCGTGGACGGGTTGTGGGCCGGAACGGTGCCCGAGCACCCCGGCGACTACCGGCTGGAGGTCGACTACGACGGGCACGTGTGCGTGATCGACGACCCGTACCGGTGGCTGCCCACGGTCGGCGAGCTGGACCGGCACCTGATCGGCGAGGGCAGGCACGAGCGGCTGTGGGACGTGCTCGGCGCGCACCCGCGCTCCTACGACACGCCCGGCGGGGTCGTCACCGGCACGTCGTTCGCGGTGTGGGCGCCCACCGCGCGCGGGGTGCGGGTGATCGGCGACTTCAACGGGTGGGACGGCCGGTCGCACCCGATGCGGTCGCTGGGCTCGTCCGGGGTGTGGGAGCTGTTCATCCCGGGCGTGGAGATCGGGACGCACTACAAGTTCCGCATCCTCGGCGCCGACGGCCAGTGGCACGAGAAGGCCGACCCGATGGCGTTCGCGACGGAGAAACCGCCCGCGACCGCGTCCGTGGTCACCGCGTCGGCCTACGAGTGGTCCGACGACGAGTGGCTGGCCCGGCGCAACGCGACGAACTGGGCCAACGCGCCGATGAGCGTGTACGAGGTGCACCTCGGGTCGTGGCGGCCCGGGCTGGGCTACCGCGAGCTGGCCGAGGAACTGGCCGACTACGTGCAGGACATGGGGTTCACGCACGTCGAGCTGCTGCCGATCGCCGAGCATCCGTTCGGCGGGTCGTGGGGTTACCAGGTCACCTCCTACTACGCGCCGACCGCGCGGTTCGGGCACCCGGACGACTTCCGGTTCTTCGTGGACCGGCTGCACCAGCGCGGCATCGGCGTGATCGTGGACTGGGTGCCGGCCCACTTCCCGAAGGACAACTGGGCGCTGGCGCGGTTCGACGGCACCCCGCTGTACGAGCACGCCGACCCGCGCCGCGGCGAGCAGCCGGACTGGGGCACCTACGTGTTCGACTTCGGCCGCAACGAGGTGCGCAACTTCCTGGTCGCCAACGCGCTGTTCTGGCTGGAGGAGTACCACCTGGACGGTCTGCGCGTGGACGCGGTCGCCTCGATGCTGTACCTGGACTACTCGCGGCCGGAGGGCCAGTGGGTGCCCAACCAGTACGGCGGCCGGGAGAACCTGGACGCGGTGCGGTTCCTGCAGGAGCTGAACGCGACCGTCTACAAGCGACACCCGGGCGTGGTGATGATCGCCGAGGAGTCGACGGCGTGGCCGGGTGTCACGCGGCCGACGCACCTGGGCGGGCTCGGGTTCGGGTTCAAGTGGAACATGGGCTGGATGCACGACACGCTGCACTACCTGGCGCACGATCCGGTGCACCGGTCCTACCACCACAACGAGATGACGTTCTCGCTGGTGTACGCGTGGAGCGAGAACTTCGTGCTGCCGCTGTCGCACGACGAGGTGGTGCACGGCAAGGGCTCGCTGTGGGGGCGGATGCCCGGCGACGACTGGAACAAGGCGGCCGGGGTGCGGTCGCTGCTGGCGTTCATGTGGGCGCACCCGGGCAAGCAGCTGCTGTTCATGGGCGGCGAGTTCGGGCAGCAGCAGGAGTGGTCGGAGGAGCGGTCGCTGGACTGGCACCTGCTGGAGCAGCCGCTGCACGGCGGGATCCAGAAGCTGATGCGCGACCTGAACTCGGTGTACGCGTCGCTGCCCGCGTTGTTCAGCGCGGACACCACGCCGGAGGGCTTCGCGTGGATCGACGCGAACGACTCGGCCGGCAACGTGCTGAGCTTCCTGCGCCTCGGCGAGGACGGCTCGCGGCTGGCGTGCGTGGCGAACTTCGCCGGGATGCCGCACCACGACTACCGGGTCGGGCTGCCGGTGGCGGGCCGGTGGCGCGAGGTGGTCAACACCGACGCGGAGGTCTACGGCGGGTCCGGGGTGGGCAACCTCGGGGCCGTGGAGGCCGAGCCGGAGCCGTGGCACGGCCAGCCGGCGTCGGCGGTGCTGCAGCTCCCGCCGAACGGGGTGCTCTGGCTCGCTCCCGAGGAGTGAGCCGCCGAGCGCGGAACTCGCGCGCCGGAAAGTGGAACTCGCGCGCCGGAAAGTGGAACTCGCCGGCGGGAACGTGGAACTCGCGGGCGGGAACGTGGGACTCGCGGCGTGCGCGAGTTCCACGCTCAGGTGCGCGAGTTCCACGCTCAGGTGCGCGAGTTCCGCGCTCAGGGGCGCGAGTTCCGCGCTCGTGCGTGAGTTTCGTGCTTGTGAAGTTGCTAGTGGCACGGGGTGCCACTTCCCCGCGGAGTGGCACCCCGTGCCATCTCAGCCGTCGCGCCGGAGGGCCCGGCTGATCTGGCGGACCACTTCGGACAGCGGGGCGGAGGCCTTGAGGACCGCGATCACCGACTCGTCGTCGCCGGCGGACCGGGGCGGGGGCGCGTCCGCGAAGGCGTCGATCACCAGCGCGAACGCCTCCTTGGCGTGGGCGTGCGCGTCCTCCGTGCCGCCGCTGCGCAGCCACCGGCGCAGGACGTGGTTGTGCGCGGCCGCGACCGCCGCCGCGGCGACCGAGCCGCGCAGGTCCCACAGCGGGTCCCCGGCGGCCTGGAACCGCGCGCGCAGGTAGGTCGCGAGCACGCGCTGGTAGCGGTCGACGCTGGCGACCTCCTTGTCCCGCAACGAGGGCACGGTGCGGGTGAGCGCGAACCGCTTGACCGAGACGTCCGGGTCGGCGAGGTAGGAGTCCAGCACCAGCCCGACGCCGGCGCACGCCACCTCGAGGGGGTTCTGCCGGTCGTCAGCGGTGGCGAAGAGCTGCTCGATCCGGCCGAGGACCTCCTCGTGGTTCGGGAAGATCGCGTCCTCCTTCGACCGGAAGTACCGGAAGAAGGTGCGCCGCCCCACGCCCGCGGCCGAGGCGATCTCGTCGACCGTGGTGGCGTCGTACCCCTGCTCGGAGAACTTCTCGATCGCCGCCACGGTGAGGGCGTGGCGCAGCCGCCTGCGCCCCGCGGTGGTCCTGCCCACCCGCGGTCGCGGCGCGGACCGGGACTCGTCGGACATGAGGCCGAACCTAACAGGCCGGGCTTGCTAAGGGCACGCAGTGCCATTAGCATCACAGTCATCCACCACCGATCTCGGGCACTGTGGCTCTGGTGCCCCGCCTCACCGGGAAGGGGGCTCGTGATGAGCGTCGATCACGACCTGGGCACCAAGCGTCCGGCCAGCACGCCCATGGACTACCGCCGCACGTTCGGCTGGCCGGTCCACTGGCAGAACGGCACCCTGAACTTCGTGATCGGGGCCGGCATCGGCGCGGTCGCCGTGCCGCGGGCCCGGGCCGAGCAGGTGCTGGAGAACCTGGCGCGCCAGGGCTGCCGCGGGCCCGCGCTGAGCGTGCCCACCAAGCACGGTTCGGTGGTCATCTTCCTGGTCGAGGCCGACATCCTGGGCAGCGACGCCGAGTTCCTCCCCAGCGACGTGCGGGTGCTGACGGCGGGCACGTCGATCCCGCTGCCCGGCACCCACGGCCCCGCCGACCTCGCGCGGTGGATCGTGGCGCCGGACCCGCACCAGCGCTGGCTGCCGAGCCTGACGGCCGTGCTGGCGGCCATCCGCTCGGCGGGCCGCTACCGCTGAGGAGGAAAGCGCTTTCCGGGCGCGGAGGCAGTGCCGCGTTGCGATTGCGATCTTGACGACTGTCTCGCCGCTGAGGTGATCGCTGAGACGAAGTTCGTGCCCGGCAAGGCCGGGCTCGTGCTCGTGCCGTCGGATCTCCAGGATCGGGAGCGGACGATCAGCCGGAGCTTCACGGCGGCGCGGTATAGGCCGTTATACGCCCGGCGGCAGCCGCAACTGCAGCGCCGCGAACAGCCGCACCAGTGGATCGCCCAGGTCGAGTCCCGCCACCTCGCCCGCTCGCCGCACGCGGTAGCGCAGCGTGTTCGGGTGCACGTGCAGCTTCGCGGCTGCCGAGCGGACGTCGCCCAGCGCGTCCAGGTACGCCAGCAGTGACGACGCCAGGTCCGGGTGCCGCGAGCGCAACTCCGTCAGCCGCGGGTCGCGCAGGCGCGGCTGCTCGGCCAGCACCGCGAGCGTCTCGCTGACCAGGACCTGCGACCGGACGTCCGCCAGCGTCGCCACCTCCAGGTCCAGCCCGCGGGCCATCGCGTCCAGCACCCGGTCCGCCTCCTGCCGCGACACCCCCACGTCCTCCACCCCCGGCACCACCCGGCCGATCGCCGCCCGCACCGGCGTCCCCGCCGAGGCCACCATCTCGCGCGTCAGGTCCAGCAACGACACCCCGGCGGGCAGATCGGGCAGGAACACGTACGTCCGGCCGCCGAGCTGGGTCACCAGCGCGCTGCGCCGGTAGGCCGCCGCGTGCACCGAGATCACCGACGCCAGCGCGGACCGCCGCAGCTCCAGCTCCGTGCGGTCCACCGGCTCGGCCCCGCGCGGCGCGAAGGCCACCACCGCGGCCGGCTTCGCCGGATCGGCCCCGATCTGCCGCGCCACCGAGACCGGGTCGCTGCGCCCCTCCAGCATCCCGGCCAGCAGGTTCTCCCGGAACCGGGCGCCCGCCGCGCTGCGCCGCCGGACCAGGTGCAGCGCCGCCACCCGGGCCGCGCCCACCAGTGCCTGCTCCGCGCGCGAAGCCAGCGGCGCCGCACCCTCCTGCACCCAGATCGACCCGAGCGGCCGCCCGCCCGCGTGCACCCCGATCGCCAGGCGCGTGCGGATGCCCAGGTCCGGCCGCTCCTCGATGCGCACGACCTCCTCGGTGGCCCGCAACCGCTGGTAGACGCCCCACTCGTGCAGCATCTTCAGGTACGGCGCCGGCCCCTGACGGCCCAGGATCGACAACCGGCGCAGCTCGTCCACCTCGTCGTCGGACCTCGAGTACGCCAGCACGCGGCTCGCGGTGTCCTCGATGCTCACGATCCCGCCGGTCAGCGCGGCGATCGTCTGGGCCAGCGAGAACAGGTCCCCCAGCGTCTCCCCCGCGTCCTCGTCCGCCGCGCCCCGGGCGGTTTCCAGCACCCCGCGCACCAGCGCGGCCAGCTGCTCCCACCGCACGTCGGCGGCGACGGCCAGCAGCGCGGTCCCGGCGTCGATCGCCGCGTTCCGCAGCAGCGGCAACGCCGAATCGGACTCCACCTTGACCGCCACCGCCGCCGCGCCCTGCCGCCCGGCGGCCCGGATCAGCGGCACCGCCGCCCGCCCGCGCGCGCCGATCACCAGCGCCAGGTCGCCGGGTCGCAGCTCCGGCGTGTCGTCCGGTTCGAGCACCACGACGTCGGAGACCTCGCCCGCCAGGCCGTCCGGAGCGACCTCCACCTCGACCAGCGGATCACCGAGCGCGATCAGGACCTGCCGCAGTTGTGCCACGGGACGAACACTAGTCCCAGGATTGGCCGAACCGACAAAAACCGGCGCCCGCGATCTTCCTAGCGTTGAGACATCCGACGACGAGGAGGAGCAGCCGTGGACGCCGTGACCACCGTTCCCACCCCGGCCAACGAGCCGGTTCTGCAGTACGCGCCGGGCAGCCCGGAACGCGCCGAGGTGCAGGCCGCGCTCGCCGAACTGGCGAAGGAACCGATCGAGCTGACCGCGACCATCGGCGGCGAGCAGCGGATGGGTGGCGGGCCGCGGATCGACGTCGTCCAGCCGCACAACCACCGCGTCGTGCTGGGCACCCTCGGCTCCGCGACCCAGCAGGACACCCGCGACGCGCTGGCCGCCGCCCGCGAGGCCGCCCCGGCCTGGCGGAAGCTGTCCTTCGACGACCGCGCCGCGATCCTGCTGCGCGCCGCCGACCTGCTCAGCGGCCCGTGGCGGGCCAAGCTCAACGCCGCCACCATGCTCGGCCAGTCCAAGACCGTGTACCAGGCCGAGATCGACTCCGCGTGCGAGCTGGCCGACTTCTGGCGGTTCAACGTCGCCTTCGCCCGCCGCCTGCTGGCCGAGCAGCCCGCCAGCTCGCCGGGCGTGTGGAACCGCACCGACCACCGGCCGCTGGAGGGGTTCGTCTACGCGATCACCCCGTTCAACTTCACCGCGATCGCCGGCAACCTGCCGACCGCGCCCGCGCTGATGGGCAACGTCGTGCTGTGGAAACCGTCTCCCACGCAGAGCTTCGCCGCGCACCTGACCATGCGGCTGCTGGAGGAGGCCGGGCTGCCGCCCGGCGTGATCAACCTGCTGCCCGGGGACGGCCTGGCGGTCTCCGAGGTCGCCCTCGCCGCGCCGGACCTCGCCGGCATCCACTTCACCGGGTCCACCCGCACGTTCCAGCACCTGTGGTCGCAGGTCGGGGCGAACATCGCGAACTACCGCACCTACCCCCGGATCGTCGGCGAGACCGGCGGCAAGGACTTCGTGCTCGCCCACCCGTCGGCCGACCTCGACGTGCTGCGCACCGCGCTGGTCCGCGGCGCGTTCGAGTACCAGGGCCAGAAGTGTTCGGCCGCCTCGCGCGCCTACGTGCCGCGGTCGGTCTGGGCGCGGCTGAAGGACGACTTCCTCGCCGAGGTCGAGTCGCTGTCCATGGGTGACGTCACCGACCTGAGCAACTTCCTCGGCGCCGTCATCGACCGCCGCTCGTTCGACCGGCTGTCCGGTGTCCTGGACCGCGCCCGCGCCGACGACCGGCTGGAGATCCTCGCCGGCGGCACCGCCGACGACAGCGAGGGCTTCTTCGTGCGGCCGACCGTGATCGCCTCGGACGACCCCGGGCACGAGGTGTTCACCACCGAGTACTTCGGGCCGGTGCTCGCGGTGCACGTCTACGACGACGCCGCCTACGACACCGTGCTGCGCCAGATGGAGAGCGTCGCGCCGTACGGGCTGACCGGTTCGATCATCGCGACCGACCGGGCCGCCATCGCGCACGCCACCGAGGAGCTGCGGTTCGCGGCGGGCAACTTCTACGTCAACGACAAGCCGACCGGTGCGGTGGTCGGGCAGCAGCCCTTCGGCGGCGGCCGCGGGTCGGGCACCAACGACAAGGCCGGGTCGATCCACAACCTGCTCCGCTGGGTCAGCCCCCGCTCCATCAAGGAGACGTTCGTGCCGCCCACCACCGTCGGCTACCCGCACCAGGGCTGAGGAGGATCACCGTGCTGCGCACCGCACTGCTCGCCGCGGCCGGGTCACCGGCCTGCCGGTCGCTCGTCGAGCGGTCCCCGATGACCCGCCCCGTGGTCCGCCGCTTCGTCGCCGGTGCCGGGGTGGACGACGCGCTGGCCGTGACCGCCGGCCTGATCGGCGGCGGCCGGGCCGTCACGCTCGACCACCTCGGCGAGGACACCACCGACGCGGCCATGGCCGCCGCCACGGTGAAGGCCTACGTCGAACTGCTGGCGCTGCTGGCCGACTCCGGGCTCGCCGCGGGCGCTGAGGTGTCGGTCAAGCTGTCCGCCGTCGGGCAGCGCCTGCCCGACGGCGACCGCGTCGCGCTGGACAACGCCCGCCGCATCTGCGAGGCCGCGGCCGCCGCGGGCACCACGGTCACGCTGGACATGGAGGACCACACCACGACCGACGCCACGCTGGGTGTGCTGCGTGAGCTGCGCGCGGACTTCCCGTGGGTCGGCGCGGTGCTGCAGGCCTACCTCCGGCGCACCGAGCAGGACTGCCGGGACCTGGCGTACGCCGGTTCGCGGGTCCGGCTGTGCAAGGGCGCCTACGCCGAGCCCGCTTCGGTCGCCTACCCGGACAAGTCCGATGTGGACAAGTCCTACGTGCGGTGCCTGCGGGTCCTGATGGACGGCGAGGGGTACCCGATGGTCGCCACCCACGATCCGCGGATGATCGCGATCGCCGCGGAACTCGGGAAGGACCGCCCGGACTGGGAGTTCCAGATGCTGTACGGCATCCGGGACGCCGAGCAGCGGCGGCTGGCGCGGCAGCACACGATGCGCGTGTACGTGCCCTACGGCGACGAGTGGTACGGCTACTTCATGCGCCGCCTGGCCGAGCGCCCGGCGAACCTGGCGTTCTTCCTGCGGGCGCTGGTCACGCGGTGAGTTCGCCGATCCGGCGGGCGACCGGCCAGGCGCCCTCCGAGGTGTTGGACAGCACCGTCCAGGTCGTCGCGCCACTGTGGACGGTCCGGAAGGACACGCCGGCGTCGTGGCCCTCCAGCTGGACCGCGTCCCCGGTGAGCCAGAACCCCAGGCCGTAGCGCATGTTTTCCGCCGGGACGTGGCTGCGGGGCGCGGTCAGGTCCCGCACCCGGGACAGCGGGACGATCCGCCCGGCGAACAAGGCTGTCCAGAAGGCGTGGACGTCGGCGGCGGTCGAGTGGATCCCGCCGTCGCCACTGCCGAGCACGGGCAGGTGGAACACGTTGGTCCGCCGCTCGCCGACGTAGCCGAGCGCGACCCCGGCGGCGGGCTCGTCGGAGCGGAGGAACGCCGTGTCCGTCATGCCCGCGGGCACGCACACCAGGTCGTGCACCAGCTCGCCGAACGGGCGGCCGGCGGCCCGTTCGGCGAGGAGGGCGAGCACCACGTAACCGCTGTTGCAGTAGGAGAACCGCTGCCCGGGCGGGAACTTCGGCGGATGCCCGTCCAGGACGCGCAGGTAGTCCTCGGTGGTGGCCAGCTCGTGCACCGGCACGGGCAGGATGTGATCGGTGATGGGCCGGTCGGCGTCCTCGTCGCAGTAGTCGCCGATGCCGGAGCGGTGCGCGAGGAGGTGTTCGACGGTGACCTCGTCGCCGATCAGCGGCAGGTCGTCGCCGAGCAGCGACCGGGCCGTGGTGTCCAGGCCGAGCACCCCGCGCTCGGCCAGCGCGGCGATCGTCAGCGCGGTGAGGCCCTTGGTGCCGCTGGCCAGGGCGAAGCTGGTGCCGACGGTGTTGGGCACCCGCAGCCCGCGGTGGGCGAAGCCGTAGGCTCGGGCGAACGTGCGGCCACCGGAGTCCACCCGGACGACACCGGAGAACCCGGTCTCGGCCGCCACCGCGTCGATCCCCGCCACCCGGGCCATTCTGCCGGGTGGCGGGGATCGTCTCACCCGGTTTTACCGTGCGGCGGCGGTGACGCGCTGGTCGCGTGTGCCGCGCAGCAGGCCGCGGTGCGCCAGCTCCGGCAGCGCGCCCTCGGCGAACCAGTACGCCTCCTCCAGGTGCGGATACCCGGACAGCACGAACTCCTCGATGCCGAGCGAGTGGTACTCCTCGATCAGGTCGGCGACCTCGCTGTGGCTGCCCACCAGCGCCGTTCCGGCGCCGCCGCGGACCAGGCCGATGCCCGCCCACAGGTTCGGGTGGATCTCCAGCCCGCGCACGCCGCGGTCCAGGCCGCCGCCGTGCAGGGCGACCATCCGCCGCTGCCCTTCCGACTCGCTGGCGGCCAGCTGCGCCTGCGCCTTCGCCACCTGCTCCGGGCTCAGCGCGTCCAGCAGCTTGCCCGCCTCCGCCCACGCCTCGGCCGAGGTGTCCCGGGACAGGGTGTGCAGCCGGATGCCGAACCGGATCCGCCGCCCCTGCGCCTGCGCCAGCTCCCGCACGCGCCGGATCTTGTCCGCCACCTGCGCCGGCGGCTCGCCCCAGGTCAGGTACACATCGGCGTGCTTCGCCGCGACCGGGAGCGCCGCCGGGGACGAGCCGCCGAAGTACAGCGGCGGCACCGGGTCCGGCGGGGCGAGCACGGTCGCGCCCTCGACCGACAGGTGCTCGCCGGTGAAGTCGAACGGCTGCCCGCTCCACACGCCGCGCGCGATGGTGAGGAACTCGTCGGTGCGGGCGTAACGCTGGTCGTGGTCGTGGAAGTCGCCGAAGCGCTTCTGCTCGATCGAATCGCCGCCGGTGACGACGTTGAGCAGCAGCCGGCCGCCGGAGATCCGCTGGTAGGTGGCGGCCATCTGGGCGGCCAGGGTCGGCGAGAGGACGCCGGGGCGGAACGCGACGAGGTACTTGAGCCGTTTGGTCTCGCGGAGCAGCGCCGCGGTGGTCAGCCAGGCGTCCTCGCACCAGGTGCCGGTCGGGGTGAGCACGCCCGCGAACCCGAGCTGCTCGGCGGCGCGGGCGATCTGCGCCAGGTAGCCGATGGTGGGTTCGCGCTGGGCGACCGGGCCGAGCGAGCGGTTGGCGTGGAACCGTTCGACGATCGCGCGGCCGTCGCCGGTGGTGGGCAGGAACCAGTGCGGTGTGATGGTCATGTCATCCCCTCGCTGCGGCCAGGTCGGCGGCGAACCGGGTGTCGGTGAACCCGGCGAAGTCCACACGTCCCGGCAGAACCTTGTCCTCGGTGAAGGCGTCGGCCAGCTGCTGTTCGGAGGCGATCACCGTGTCGTCGAGCGGCACCGGCAGATCGGGTCCGTTCTGCACGGACGCGAGCGTGACCTCCGGCTTCAGCCCGGTCTCGGCGGACCAGGCCTGCGCCCACTGCTCGCGGTGCGTGCCGGCCCACTGCTGGGCCTTGGCGATCCGCACCACGTAGTCGCGGATGGCGGCGTTCTTGCCGGCGTCGGACAGCGCGTTGTGCCCGGCCACCTGGAAGGTGTAGCCGTTGGCGGTGCCGGTCCCGTCGGCGAGCACCCGGGCGCCGGTCTCCAGCTTCGCCTGGGAGGTGTAGGGATCCCACACCGCCCACGCGTCGATCTGGCGCTGGGTGAACGCGCCGTAGGCGTCGGCGGGCTGCAGGAAGGACAGCTTGACGTCCTTCGTGGACAGTCCGTTCTTGGCCAGGGTCAGCAGGATCTGGCCGTGTGCCGAGCTGCCCTTGGCCACGCCGATGGTCTTGCCCTGCAGGTCCGCGACGGTTCGCAGGGGCGAGTCGGCGGGCACGAGCAGGGCGTCGCCGGCGACGTTGCCCTGCGCGGAGCTGACGATCGAGATCCGCGCCTTCGCGGCCGCGGCGAAGATCGGCGGCGTGTTGCCGACCCCGCCGATGTCGATCGCGCCGGCCGAGGCGGCCTCCAGCAGCGGCGGGCCGGAGGTGAAGGTGGACCACTCGATCCGGTACGGCAGGTCGGTCAGCAGCCCGGCGGCCTTGAGCAGGGCCTGCGAACCGCCCTTCTGGTCACCCACCTTCAACGTCACCTTCGCCAGGTCGGCCGCGCTCACCGGCGGCGGCACCGTCGGGCTGGACGACGGCTCGCTCCCGCCACCGCACGCGGTGAGGCTCAGCGCGAGCGCCGTGACGGCGGCGAGGATTCCAGGCAATCGCATGGTCGGTCACTCCCAGATCGGCCAGCACCCTGGCGCGAACGTCGAGGTGGTCGGACACGGCACGCGGCCGCGGGTGGTGCAGGACGTGCTCGGCGATGATCCGCCCCTCCCCCAGGACCAGGACGCGGTCGGCCAGCAGCAGCGCCTCGTCCACGTCGTGGGTCACCAGCAGCACGCCGGGCCGGTGCTCGGTCCACAGGTCCTCGACCAGCCGGTGCATCGCCAGCCGGGTCAGGGCGTCCAGCGCGCCGAACGGCTCGTCGAGCAGCAGCAGGTCCGGTTCCCGCACCAGCGCGCGGGCCAGCGAGACCCGTTGCGCCTCACCGCCGGACAGGGTGCGTGGCCAGGCGTCGGCGTGATCGGCCCGCCGCACCTCGGCCAGGGCGCGCTCGGCGAGCGCGCGGTCCCGGCCGCGGTCGCGCAGGCCGAGGACGACGTTGCGCCACACGCGCCGCCAGGGCAGCAGCCGGGGCCGCTGGAACGCCACGGATACCGCGCCGTGGACGCCGGCCTCGCCGTCGACGGCGGTGTCCAGCCCGGCGACGATGCGCAGCAGCGTCGACTTGCCCGAGCCGCTGCGGCCGAGCAGGGCGACGAACTCGCCCCGCCCGATTTCGAGGTCCACATCGGACAGCACGGTGCGGTCGCCGAAGCGTTTGGTCAGGCCGTGCACCCGGGCGATCAGTTCCCGCGCCATCGCAGCGCCCTCCGTTCGATCAGGCGGACCAGCGCGTCGGTGACCAGACCGAGCACGGCGTAGACGATCAGGCCGACCACGATCACGTCGGTGCGCAGGAACTCGCGCGCGTTGTTGATGAGGTAGCCCAGGCCGGCGTCGGCGTTCACGGTCTCGCCGACGATCAGCGCGAGCCACGCGACGCCGAGCGCCTGCCGCAGCCCCACCAGGGTCTGCGGCACGGCGGAGGGCAGCACGACGTGGACCAGCCGTTCCCAGCGCGTGTAGCCGAGCGCCGTGGTGGCCTCGACGAGGTGGTCGTCGACGCCCCGGATACCGGAGTGGATGTTGAGGTAGAGCGGGAACGCCACGCCGAGTGCGACCAGGACGATCTTCGGTTCCTCGCCGATGCCGAACCACAGGATGAACAGCGGGATCAGGCCCAGGAACGGCAGGGTGCGCAGCATCTGCACCGGCGGGTCGATGAGCACCCCGCCCCAGCGCGACAGGCCCGCGACCACGCCCAGCACCAGCGCGACACCGGCGCCGAACGCTAAGCCGAGCCCGACGCGGACGATCGACACGGCGAACGCCTCGCCCAGCTCGCCGGAGCGCGCGGTCTCGATCCCGGCCTGCAGGACCGTCCACGGTGAACTGAGCTTGTCCGGCGAGAGCACACCGGTCGAGGAGGCCAGCTGCCACAGGGCGAGCAGCGCGAGCGGACTGATCCAGCGGCGCAGGTCGGGCAGGCGGCGTCTCCGGGCCGGACGCGGCCGCGTCCCGGATGCCTCCTCCGGGCGCGCGAGAACGTCCGTTGCGGACAGCGACACGGATTTTCTCCCATTTTTTGGGCTCTGTTGATCTATGTGTGGGTGCGGTCAGGTAGTTCGGGGCGGTAGCCGCCGAGCGCGAGGAGTGCGAGGGAGATCAGGGCGTCGGCGTGTTTGAACCCGAAGGCCAGGCGGGTCAGTAGCCGG
>NZ_PQHW01000117.1 GCF_003385215.1 Amycolatopsis thermalba
GGCCAGGGGCGGGAGCGTTGCGGCCGGGGCAGGGCATTCGCCGAGATGAGGCGAGAGCGGGTATCGAGCGGGCGGGGTGAGCATCCGCCGGGTCGGGCGAGAGCAGTTATCCACCGGCGGGGCGCCCCGCTGGGGCGGCACCCCACCAGGGCGGTGCCCCGCTGGAGCGGCCCCCGCTGGAGCGGCACCCCGCTGGCGCGGTGCGTCGTTGGCGTGGTGTCCCACCTGGGGCGGTGCTCCGCTGGGGCGGTGCCCCCACCGGCACGCCGCCCGAGGAGTTCCCCGCCCGTGCGGTGCCTCGCCGGTCGAGGCGGGGTGCCTTGCCTCACCTCGGGCACCCCGCCTGAGGCGCGCCGCCACCCGTACGGGGTCTTGATCGGTTCACCAATCCCGTGGACTGAGTAACGCCACGCCTGGCCGGACCCGATCTCACGGGATGTCACCACCCGCGCACCCCGGTGCGTCAGATCAGTGAGACCGCGTTCACACGGTTGCGGCACCGGCAGGCACGTTCTCACGACCTGATCAGTGACCCGGGACCCGCGGGGCGGCCGGGGGACTACGGTTCTCCGTAGACTGACTGGACGCGCCCTGGCGGGCAGGGCGAGGGATCTATGCGGGTGAGGTGGAAAGTGACGCTGCTGGAGTCCGTGCACGGACCGGCCGACCTGAAGCGCATGGGACACGGCCAGCTCGAGCACCTGGCGGGGGAGATCCGCGACTTCCTGGTCGACAAGGTCCGCCGCTCCGGCGGCCACCTCGGCCCGAACCTCGGCGTGGTCGAGCTGACCCTGGCGCTGCACCGGGTCTTCGACTCGCCGAAGGACGCGATCGTCTGGGACGTCGGTCACCAGTGCTACGTGCACAAGATCGTGACCGGCCGGCACCCCGAGTTCGACCTGCTGCGCCAGCAGGGCGGGCCGTCGGGCTACCCGTCCCGGGAGGAGAGCGAGCACGACCTGGTGGAGAACAGCCACGCCTCCACCGCGTTGTCCTATGTGGACGGCCTGTCGAAGGCGTTCGAGCTGGCCGGTGGCGGACGGCACGCCGTCGCGGTCGTCGGGGACGGCGCGCTGACCGGCGGCATGTGCTGGGAGGCGCTGAACAACATCGCCGCCGAGCCGGGCCGTCCCGTGGTGATCGTGGTCAACGACAACGGCCGGTCCTATTCGCCGACGATCGGCGGCTTCGCCGAGCACCTGGCGTCGCTGCGGCTGCAGCCCGGCTACGAGCGCATGCTCGACGGCGGCCGCGAGCTGCTGCTGTCCACGCCGGTCGTGGGCAAGCCGATCTACGCGGCGCTGCACGCGGCGAAGGCGGGCATCAAGGACGCGCTGAGCCCGCAGGAGATGTTCTCCGACCTCAAGCTCAAGTACCTCGGCCCGGTCGACGGCCACGACATCGCCGCGCTGGAGAAGGCGTTCCAGGCGGCCAAGGCGTTCGGCGGCCCGGTCGTCGTGCACGCGGTCACCGAGAAGGGCCACGGTTACCCGCCCGCGGTGAACCACGAGGCCGACCAGATGCACCAGACCGACCCGATCGACCCGGAGACCGGCCTGCCCAAGCCGAAGGGCCTGAGCTGGACGTCGGTGTTCGGCGACGAGCTGGCGCGCATCGGCGAGGAGCGCGAGGACGTCGTGGCGATCACCGCCGCGATGCTGCGCTCCACCGGGCTGCACGAGTTCGCCGATCGGCACCCGGACCGCTGGTTCGACGTCGGCATCGCCGAGCAGCACGCGGTGACCTCGGCCGCCGGCCTCGCGATGGGCGGGCTGCACCCGGTGGTCGCGGTGTACTCGACGTTCCTCAACCGCGCCTTCGACCAGCTGCTGATGGACGTGGCGCTGCACCGCCAGCCGGTCACGCTGATCCTCGACCGCGCCGGCATCACCGGGCCGGACGGCCCGAGCCACCACGGCATGTGGGACCTGTCGCTGCTGGGCATGGTGCCCGGCATGCGGGTCGCCGCGCCGCGGGACGCGCAGACGCTGCGCGAGGAGCTGCGGGAGGCGGTGGCGGTGTCGGACGGGCCGACCGCGCTGCGGTTCTCGAAGGGCAGCGTCACCGAGTCGCTGCCCGCCGCCGAGCGGATCGGCGTGGTCGACGTGCTGCGGCGGCCGCGGGAAGGCGCGGGCGCGGACGTGCTGCTGGTCGCCGTGGGCGCGTTCGCGCCGCTCGGGCTGGCCGCCGCCGAGCGGCTGGCCGACCAGGGCATCGGTGTGACGGTCGTCGACCCGCGGTGGGTGCTGCCGGTGCCGCACGAGCTGGTCGGCCTGGCGCGCGAGCACCGGCTCGTCGTGACGGTCGAGGACAGCGGCCGCCACGGCGGCTTCGGCAGCGCGCTGTCGGCCGTGCTGCGGGACGCCGAGTGCGACGTGCCGCTGCGTGACCTGGCCGTGCCGCAGCAGTTCCTGCCGCACGGCTCGCGCGAGGAGGTGCTGGCGAGCGTCGGCCTGACCGCGCAGGACGTGGCGCGGCGCGTGACGGAGTGGGCGTCGAACCTGATCGGCGAGGCCCAGCCGGCGACGGCGGACGCGCCGACCGACTAGGTCCGTGCCGGGCGGCGTACTAGTACACCGTGGACAGTCCGTCGTGGACGGACCGCGGGCGGTTGCTACGCGGCGGGCCGCAGGTTCTCCTCGCACCACTGGCGGAACGTCGTCGGCGTCGTCGATTCCGGGGTGCGCGGCTCGGCGTTGTCCAGGCCCGCGTTCTTGGCCGCCATCATGTCGGCCATGCCCTGCGCCATCGCCTCGGTCCAGCCCCGCTGCCGCAGGCCGGCCTTCAGCGCCTCGGCCGTGACCTGCTCGAACCGCACCGGCCGGCCCAGCACGTCGGACATGATTCCGGCCATCTCCAGGTGGGACAGGTCCTCCGGGCCGAGCACCGGGACCTCGCCCCGCCCGGTCCACGTCTCGTCGAGCAGAAGCCGGGCGGCGGCGCCGGCGATGTCCTTCGTCGCGCACAGCGGCCGCTTGTGACCGGGGACGGCCATCTCGGACCACACGCCGTCGCGCGTGATCGACGCCGCCTGCCACAGCACGTTGTCCATGAAGGTCGGCATCGTCAGCGCGCGGTAGGGCACCCCGGTGCTGGCGATCAGGTCGTCCATCGCCAGCGACGCCGACACGAGCCCGGCGTTGACCGCGACGCCGCGTCCCAGGGCCGACACCCCGACCACCCGCAGGTCCTGGGTGCGGAACAGCTCGCACGCGGGCCGGGTGAAGTCCAGGAACGCCCGGTCCAGGCTGTCCGCGGCGGGGTTCGGCGGGACCAGCCAGAAGACGGCGTCCGCGCCGGCGAACGCCTTGCCGACGACCTCGGGGTCGCCGTGGGAGCCGATGACGACCTCGGCCTTCTCCCGGACCGCGGGGGCGAGCCGGGACGGGTCGCGCACGATGACGCGGACCGGCGCCCCGGCGGTGAGCAGGGATTCGGTGAGCTGACGGCCGATCCGGCCGGCCGGTGCGGTGATGACGATCATGCGACCAGCCTCCGCCCGGGCGGCGCCGATCGTCCAATACCTCTTCGCCGGCATTGATACCCTTCGGGTATGGATCTGGACCTGCGCAAGCTGCGGTACTTCACCGCCGTCGCCGAGCACGGGCACTTCGGCCGCGCGGCGGAGCGGCTGCACATCGCGCAGCCGGTGCTGAGCAGGCAGATCCGCGCGCTGGAGCGGGAACTGGGCTGCGAGCTGCTGGAGCGCACGACGCGGTCGGTGCGACTGACGGCGGCCGGTGAGCAGCTGTACGCGGACGCGCCGGGCGTGCTGGCGACCGCTGTGGCGGCGACGCGCCGGGCCTACGGCGCCGCGCGGGGTACGCGCCGCCTGGTCCTGGGGTTCGCGCCGGGGCTGACCGTCTCCCCGGCGGTGCGGGTGTTCGCGCAGGCGCACCCGGACGTCGAGGTCGAATTGCTGCATCTCCACTGGTTCGAACAGGCCGAGGCGATGCGCGACGGCCGCGCCGACGTCGGCTACTTGCGGCAGCCGTTCGACGCCACGGGCCTGCGGACGCTGCGGGTGGGCAGCGAGCCGAAGGTGGTGTGCCTGCCCGCGGCGCACCCGCTGGCGAAGCGGCGGCGGGTGCGGTACGCCGACCTCGAGGGCGAACACGTCATCGACGGGCAGGACAGGCGGGTCAGCACGATCGAGGAGAAGCTGGAGCTGGTCGCGGCCGGCCGCGGCGTCGCGATGATCCCCCGCAGCGTGGCGCGTTACTACTCCCGGCCCGACGTGATCCACCGCCGCATCGGCGACGCCGAGGAGTTCGAGATCTGCCTCGCCGTCGCCGACGGGCACCGGCGCCCGCACCTGGAGGACTTGGTGACGATCGCGGCGCGGACCCTGTCCGGCAAGTGACCGGCGCCGTCCCGGAACGCCCGGGACACCGCCGTTGAGGTAACTCTCAGGAAACTGTGGCACGGTGGTTCGCGTGCGAATTCTGGTAGTCGAGGACGAGGCGCCGCTGGCGGACGCGATCGCTCGCGGGCTGCGCCGGGAAGGCATGGCGGTCGACGTCGCCCTCACCGGTGACGAGGGGCACGAGAAGGCCAGCATCACCCGCTACGACGTGGTGCTGCTGGACCGCGACCTGCCCGGCATGTCCGGCGACGAGCTGTGCCGTCAGATCGTCTCCTCCGACGAGCTGACCCGCGTCCTCATGCTGACCGCCAGCGGCACGGTCTCCGACCGCGTCGAGGGCCTGTCCCTGGGCGCCGACGACTACCTGGCCAAGCCGTTCGCCTTCCCCGAGCTGGTCGCCCGCGTGCGCGCGCTCGGCCGCCGCGCCACCCCGGCCGCGCCGCCGCTGCTCACCGTCGGCGACGTGCAGCTGGACCCGGCCAAGCGCACCGTCCGCCGCGCGAGCGGCCCCGTCGACCTGACCCGCAAGGAGTTCGGCGTCCTGGAGGTCCTGATGGCCGCCAAGGGCGCGGTGGTCAGCAGCGAGGAGCTGCTCGAACGCGTGTGGGACGAGAACGCCGACCCGTTCACCACGACCGTCCGGGTCACGGTGATGACCCTGCGCAAGAAGCTGGGCGAACCTGGGATCATCGAGACCGTGGTGGGATCCGGGTACCGGGCACGCGACACCGGCCCCGCGAAGGGGTGAGCTCGCGCTCGACACGCACGCCGGTACGCAGCCTGCGGGCGCGCATCACGCTGCTCGCGACCGGGCTGGCGGCCGGCGTCAGCCTCGTGCTGCTCTGGCTGGCCTGGACGCTGGTCGGCGACGCCGTGTCCGCGGTGCCGCAGATGCCGCCGGGCACGGTCGTGCGCGTCGACGGCGTGGACGTCGACGCCGCCGCGCTGGCCGCGCACCTGCGCGACCACGCGCGCGACAAGATGCTGCTGGCCGGCACCATCGCGTTCTGCTGCGTGGTGCTGGCCACCGCGGTCCTGGCCTGGACGTTCACCTCGCGCGTGCTGCGCCCGCTGCGGGACATCACCGGCACCGCGCGGCGGCTGTCGGTGGAATCGCTGGGCGAGCGCATCGGCGACGTCGACGCGCGCGGTGAGCTGGCCGAGCTGGCCCAGACGTTCGACGCGATGCTCGACCGGCTGCAGTCGGCGTTCGAGGCGCAGCGGCACTTCGTCGCCAACGCCAGCCACGAGCTGCGCACCCCGCTGTCGGTGATCCGCACCGAGCTGGACGTCACGCTCGCCGACGACCAGGCCGACACCGCCGAGCTGCGCCGCATGGCGGGCGTGGTGCGGGACGCGACCGAGCGGGCCAACCAGCTCGTCGGGTCGCTGCTGCTGCTCGCCCGCACCGACGGCGCCGGGCTGGTGGTGACCGAGCCGGTCGACCTCGCGGGGCTGGTCGCCAGCGCGTGGCGGGCGGTGTCCGGGGAGGCCGACCAGCGCGGCCTGAAGACCACCTTCCACGTCGAGCCGGCCTGGACCACGGGCGATCCGGCGCTGCTGGAGCGCATCGCGGGCAACCTGCTGGAGAACGCGGTGCGGCACAACGTGGACGCCGGCTGGATCGAGGTCACCACCCAGGCCGGGGAGCAGTGGTCGGCGCTGCGGGTGCGATCCTCCGGCGGGCTGGTCGACCCGCAGACGGTGGACGAGCTGTTCGAGCCGTTCCGCCGCGCGGGGGTGGCGCGCACCGCTCGGCACGGCGCCGGTCTCGGGTTGTCGATCGTGCGGGCGGCGGTGGAGGCGCACGACGGGCTGGTGAGCGCGGAACCGGTGGTCGGGGGCGGCCTCGCGGTCACCGTCCGGCTGCCCGCGACCCGCTGAGTTACGGTGCTGGGCATGGTCCCTTCGATCCGGTTGAACAACGACGTCGAGCTGCCCGCCCTCGGGTTCGGGGTCTACAAGCTGCCCGATGACGAGGTCGAGGCGGTGATGCACGTGGCGATGGAGGCCGGCTACCGCAGCTTCGACACCGCCACGCTGTACGGCAACGAGCGGGGCGTCGGCGCGGCGGTGCGCTCGTCCGGCCTGCCGCGCGAGGAGCTGTTCGTCACCACCAAGCTGTGGAACACCGAGCACGGCTACGACTCGGCGCTGAAGGCGTTCGACGGCAGCCTGGAGCTGCTCGGCCTGGACTACGTCGACCTGTACCTGATCCACTGGCCGGTGCCGCGGCAGAACAAGTACGTGGAGACGTGGCGCGCGCTGGAGAAGATCCTGGCCGACGGGAAGGCGCGTGCGATCGGCGTGTCGAACTTCCAGATCCCGCACCTGGAGCGGCTGATGGCCGAGACCGAGGTGGTGCCCGCGGTCAACCAGATCGAGCTGCACCCCGGCCTGCAGCAGGCCGCGCTGCGCGGGTTCCACGAGAAGCACGGCATCGTGACCGAGGCGTGGAGCCCGCTCGCCCGCGGCAGGCAGCTGGACAGCGAGGTGATCACGACGATCGCCCGCAAGCACGGCAAGACCCCGGCGCAGGTGGTGCTGCGGTGGCACATCGAGATGGGGCACATGATCATCCCGAAGTCGGCGACCCCGAGCCGCATCCGGGAGAACATCGGCATCTTCGACTTCGAGCTGGACTCCCACGACATCGCCGGCCTGGCGACCCTGGAGTCCGGCGACCGGCACGGTCCCCACCCCGACGCGTGAGGTAATTCGCACCACGAACTGTTAGTCTGGCGGAATGCCCGCACAGAATGACGGCCGGATGGGGATCGTGACCGCTCTGGTGCGGTCCACGTTCCTGGTGAACGCGGTGTATTCGGAATCGGCCCGGGAGTACGGCATCACGATGCCGCAGGGGCAGCTGTTGTGCGTGCTGATGGCGCGGCCCTACGGCATGACCGAGCTGGGCGCGGTGCTGCGGCTGGCGAAGTCGAGCCTGACCGGGCTGGTCGACCGCACCGAACGCAACGGCCTGGTGCGCCGCGAGCCGGATCCCCGGGACACCAGGGCGGTCCGGGTCGCGCTCACCCCGGAGGGGCAGCGGCTGGCGGGGGAGTTCTACGCCGAGACGTGCCGCCGGATCGAGGAGCTGCCCGCGGGGCTCGACGCCGCGGAGCGGGACCGGCTGGCCGGCCTGCCCGGCCGGGTCGTGGCGGACAACGAGGTGCCCCCGGTCTTCCTCGACCGCTGACCGCGCTTGCAGTTCGTACTGCGAACCATTATTGTTCGTAGTACGAACTGCAAGGAGGGCATCATGACCGCATCTGACGTGGTTTTCGGGTTCGGCGCGCACACCGGCGTCGACGAGGTGCCGGACCTGCTGCGCCTGGTCCGGCGCGCGGACGCCGACGGGCTCGACCTGGTCTCGCTGTCCGACCACCCCTACTTCGGCGGCAGGCTGGACGCCTACGCGACCGTCGGGTTCCTGCTGGGCCACACCGAGCGCATCGCCGGTTTCGCCAACGTCACCAACCTGCCGCTGCGGCCCCCGGCCATGCTGGCCCGGACGGTGACGACCCTGTCGGCGCTGTCCGGCGGCCGGGTCGTGCTCGGGATGGGCGCGGGCGGGCTGCCGGACCGGATCGCCGACATGGGCGGCCCGCGGTTCACCCCGGCCGAGGCGGTGGAGGCCTTCGAGGAGGCGATCCTGCTGGTCAAGAGCCTGGCCGGGGGTGACGAGCCGGTGACCCACGAGGGGCGGCACTACCGGGTGCGCGGGATCGAGCCCGCGCCGGTGCCCGCGCCGCCGGTGTGGACCGGGTCGGTCGGGCGGAAGTCGCTCGCCGCGACCGGCCGCGTGGCCGACGGCTGGCTCCCCGGCCACGCGGCGGACTGGCTGAGCGAGCGGTACCGCACGTCGCGGCCGGTGATCGACGACGCGGCGGCCGCGGCGGGCCGCGTCCCGCGCGAGGTCCGCACGATCCTGAACTTCCCCGGCACGATCACCGAAGCGCCGCTGGCGAAGACGCGGGACGCGGAGGGCCGCTGGATCGGCGGGTCCGTGGACCAGTGGGTCGAGGAGCTGACCACGGGCGTCCTGGAGCACGGCATGAGCGGCTTCATCCTGTTCCCACCGGGCCACGCCGCCCACGACGACGTCTCCCTCGGACGCTGGGCGCGGGAGATCGTGCCGGCCGTCCGCGAGAGGGTCGCCAAGGAGTCCTAGGTCGGGAACCCGCCGGACGCCGACGGCCCCCTTGCCCGTGGGCGAGGGGGCCGTCAGGTCGGGTGACTACGCCGGCACCGAGGCGACGCCGGGCGCCAGGAACGGCTTGCCGGTCACCTTGGCCGACACGCCGGTCCGGTCCAGGTACGGCGTGATGCCGCCGAGCCAGAACGGCCAGCCCGCGCCGAGGATCAGGCACAGGTCGATGTCCTGCGCCTCCGCGACCACGCCCTCGTCGAGCATGATCCGGATCTCCTCGGCGATCGCGGCCAGCGCCCGCTCGCGCAGCTCTTCGGCGGTCGAGGGCCGGTCGCCCTGCTGCCACAGCGCCGCGACCTCCGGGTCGACGCTCGGGTTGCCCTGCTCGTCCCACTGCCACACCGCGGTCTTGCCCGACGCGACGAACTTCTTCAGGTTCTCGCTCACCGCGAAGCGGTCCGGGAACGCGTCGTGCAGCGTCTCGCCGACGTGCAACGCGATCGCGGGGCCGACCAGCTGCATCAGCGTCAGCGGCGACATCGGCAGGCCGAGCGGCTCCAGCGCGCGGTCGGCCACGTCGAACGGGGTGCCCTCGTCGACCGCGGTCAGCACCTCGCCGAGGAACCGCAGCAGCAGCCGGTTCACCACGAACGCCGGGGCGTCCTTCACCAGCACGCTGGACTTCTTCAGCTGCTTGCCGACCGCGAACGCCGTCGCCAGCGCCGCGTCGTCGGTCTGCTCGCCGCGCACGATCTCCAGCAGCGGCAGCACGGCCACCGGGTTGAAGAAGTGGAACCCGACGACCCGCTCCGGGTGCCGCAGCTTCGAGGCCATCTCCGACACCGACAGCGAGGAGGTGTTCGTCGCCAGGATCGCCTCGGGCTTGACGTAGTTCTCCAGGTCGCCGAAGACCTGCTGCTTGACGCCCATCTCCTCGAACACGGCCTCGATCACGAAGTCCGCGTCCGCGAAGGCGGCCTTGTCCAGCGAGCCGCTCACCAGCGCCTTGAGCCGGTTCGCCTCGTCCGGTGAGATCCGCTGCTTGCCGAGCAGCTTGTCGATCTCACCGTGCACATAGGACACGCCCTTGTCGATGCGCGCCTGGTCCACATCGGTCAGCACGACCGGGACCTTCAGCCGCCGCGCGAACAGCAGCGCCAGCTGGCTGGCCATCAGGCCGGCGCCGACCACGCCGACCTTGGTCACCTTGCGCGCCAGCGACTTGTCCGGCGCGCCGGCCGGCCGCTTGGCCCGCTTGTTGACCAGGTTGAACGAGTACAGCCCGGCGCGCAGCGTGTCGTCCATCAGCAGCTGCGCCAGCGCCTGGGTTTCGGCCGCGTACCCGGCGTCCAGGTCGTTCGCGCGGGCCAGTTCGAGCAGCTCGACGGCCTTGGTCGCGCCCGGCGAGGCACCCTTGGTCTTGCCGTCCACAATGGCCTTCGCGCGGGCGATCGCCGCGTCCCACCCGGCGCCGCGGTCGATCTCCTTGCGCTGCGGGGTCACCTGGCCGTTGACCACCTTGGACAGCCACAGCAGCGACTGCTCGAGGAAGTCCGCGCTGCCCAGCAGCTCGTCCACGATGCCCAGCTGCGCGGCCTGCGCGGGCTTGAGCATCTTGTTCTGGTTCAACGCGTTCTCGATGATCACGGTGACCGCGGCGTCCGGCCCGATCAGGTTCGGCAGCAGCTGGGTGCCGCCCCAGCCCGGGAACAGGCCGAGGAACACCTCGGGGAACGAGATCGCGGCCGCCGACTCCGACAGCGTGCGGTAGTGGCAGGACAGGGCCAGTTCGAGCCCGCCGCCCATGACCGCGCCGTTGACGAACGCGAAGGTCGGGATCTTCGAGTCGGTCAGGCGGCGGAACACCGCGTGGCCGGTCTCGGCGATCTCGTGCGCCAGGTTCGGGTCGCTGATCGCCTCGACGCCGGACAGGTCGGCGCCGACGGCGAAGATGAACGGCTTGCCGGTGACCGCGATGGCGGCCGGTTCCGCGGCGAACGCCTCGTCCAGCGCGGCGTTCAGGCTCACCAGGCCCTGCGGGCCGAACGTGGACGGGCGGGTGTGGTCGTGCCCGTTGTCCAAGGTGATCAGTGCGACCTGCTGGTCCAGGCCGGGAACCTTGATCAGGCGCGTGGTCGCCCGGGTGACGACCTCGTCCGGGAAGGCGGCCTTGGCCTGCTCAACCGTGAACGTCACTTGTCACTCCCGTCGTAGGCAGGGTTCTCCCAGATCACGGTGCCGCCCATGCCGAGGCCGATGCACATCGTGGTGATGCCGTAGCGGACCTCGGGGTGCTCGGCGAACTGGCGGGACAGCTGGGTCATCAGCCGCACGCCGGAGGAGGCCAGCGGGTGGCCGCAGGCGATCGCGCCGCCCCACGGGTTCACGCGCGGGTCGGTCTGGTCGATGCCGAAGTGGTCGAGGAAGGCCAGCACCTGCACGGCGAACGCCTCGTTGATCTCGAACAGCCCGATGTCGTCGATGGACAGTCCGGTGCGCTTGAGGAGTTTCTCGGTGGCCGGCACCGGGCCGACGCCCATGACCTCGGGGTCGACGCCGGCGAAGGAGTAGCCGACCATCCGCATCGCGACCGGCAGGCCCAGCTCGCGGGCGGTCTCCTCGTCGGCGAGGATCGCACCGGTCGCGCCGTCGTTCAGGCCCGCGGCGTTGCCCGCGGTGACCCGGCCGTGTGGGCGGAACGGGGTCTTGAGGTTCGCCAGGGTCTCGACGGTGGTGCCGGGGCGGGGCGGCTCGTCCTCGGTGGCCAGGCCCCAGCCCAGCTCGGAGCGGATCGCGACCGGGACCAGCTCCGGGCCGATCTTGCCGGCCTTGACCGCGTCGGCGTAGCGCTCCTGGCTCTGCGCGGCGTACTCGTCGGCGCGGCGCTTGGTGATCGCCGGGAAGCGGTCGTGCAGGTTCTCCGCCGTCTGGCCCATGACCAGCGCGGACGGGTCGACCAGCCGGTCGGCGACGATGCGCGGGTTGGGGTCGACGCCCTCGCCCATCGGGTGGCGGCCCATGTGCTCGACGCCGCCCGCGATGGCGATGTCGTAGGCGCCGAAGCCGATCCCGCCGGCGACGGTGGTGACGGCGGTCATGGCGCCGGCGCACATGCGGTCGATGGCGTAGCCCGGGACCGAGCGCGGCAGGCCGGCCAGGAGGGCGGCCGTGCGGCCGATCGTGAGGCCCTGGTCGCCGGTCTGGGTCGTGGCGGCGATGGCGACGTCGTCCACCCGCTCCGGCGGCAGCTCCGGATGGCGGCGCAGGAGTTCGCGGATGACCTTGACGACGAGGTCGTCGGCCCTGGTGTTGGCGTAGATGCCCTTGTCACCCGCCTTGCCGAACGGGGTGCGGACCCCCTCGACGAAGGCCACGGTGCGCACCGCCCGCGCGGTCGGCGCAAGGGGGGTTGCGGCCACGATGTGCTCCCTCTGTCAGTACTGGGACGCCGGTTACCCGGCGGTAATGACGCCACTCTAACCCCGGTTACCGGTGGGTAACCAGGGTGGTGGGTGAGACCACCTTTTCGAGCGGCACCCGGGATGACCACCCAGCGACCACCTGCCCGAGGTGAGGGAACTGCATTCCCCGTCATCCCGGAGCCTGCCCGTCCGGCGAGGACATCTTTTGATCTTTAGAGGTGACGTTGGGCAGGCGACGAGTCCGCCCTGCGGGCGGGTGGCGCCTCACGGCGCCTAACGGTCACCTTGGGTGGACCTCCCCCGCCCCCGATGCCTGGTTGTGTTTCGGTCGCCGAGCAGGCGTGTCAAGGCGGGAAAGAGTACCTTGACACGCCTGATCGGCGACCAAAGACCGGCTGTGGATCGGGGGCGGGGGAGGTCTGGGGCGTGGTCGGTCAACTTGCGTTGCCGGGTTGCGTTTCGTGGTTTGACTTCGCGCCTGCAGGGGCCCACTCGCCGTCGGAGCGGCGACCCACCCCCGTGAGTGGCGCCGAACTCACCATCCAGCGGTAACCCCGGCGGCCTTGCCCGCGGCGGCCTCCGCCCAAGACACGGCACCGCCCACCTCAAAACACCAACCCAGCAGGCTCAGGCAGTCGCCTGGAGGGCCTTCGCCATCACTGGTGCCGTCAGCTCCACCTGCCACGGCCGGGCGCCTCCCGCGGCCAGTGCCGCCGACACGCCTTCCACGCTGCGGTCCTCCGGCGGCCGCCAGCAGGTGCGGCGCAACAGGTCCGGCAGCAGCAGGTTCTCCACCGGCAGCTGGTGGTGCTCGGCGATCTTCGCCAGCCCCGCCCGTGCCGCGGTCAGCCTCGCCGCCGCGTCGGGGTCCTTGTCCGCCCAGCGGTTCGCCGGGGGTGGGCCGTCGTTGGGCTGCGCCGGGTTCGGCAGCTGGTCCCGCGGCAGCTGACGGGCGGCCTGCAGGTGCCGGAACCAGTTCCCGGTGTACCGCCGCTGCACGCGACCACCGAACACCGGCAGCGCCTGCAACTCGGCCACGGACTTCGGGTCGGCCAGCACCGCGTTCACGATCGCGCTGTCGGGCAGCACCCGGCTCGGCGCGCGGTCGCGCTTGCGGGCCAGCTCGTCGCGGGCCTCCCACAGCGCCCGGACCGCCGCCAGGCCGCGCGCGGTGCGCACCTTGTGGATACCGCTCGTGCGCCGCCACGGCTCGCTGCGCGGAGGGGGCTGCGGGGCGGTCCGGACGGCCTCGAACTCCTGGCGCGCCCAGTCCAGCTTGCCCTGGGCAGCCAGCTCGGCCTCGAGCTTCTCCCGCAGCGGGATGAGCAGCTCGACGTCCAGCGCCGCGTAGTTGAGCCAGTCCACCGGCAGCGGCCGCTTCGACCAGTCCGCCGCGCTGTGGCCCTTCTCGAGGTGGTAGCCCAGCAACCGCTCCACCAGCGTGCCCAGCGCCACGCGCTCGTACCCGGCCAGCCGTCCGGCCAGCTCGGTGTCGAACAGGCTCCCCGGCACCAGGTCCAGCTCGGCCAGGCACGGCAGGTCCTGCGAGGCGGCGTGCAGCACCCACTCCTGGCCGTTCAGCACGTCCCGCAACGGCCCCAGCCTGCCCGCGAGGGCGATCGGGTCCACCAGGACCGTCCCGGAGCCCTCGCGGCGCAGCTGCACCAGGTAGGCCTTGGGCCAGTAGCGGTAGCCGGACGCGCGCTCGGTGTCCACCGCGATCGCACCCGTGCCCGCCGCCAGCCGTGCGCAGGCACGCGCCAGCGCCGGCTCGTCCGCCACCACGTCCGGCGTCCCGTCGGCCGGCTCCTTGAGCGTGACCGGGACGTCCGGTTCGCTGGTATCAGGCACTTGATCTGCGGTTTCCACGTCGGTCAACCCTACGGGACGGGCGCACCGTCACCGGTACGCCCGTCCGTTGGGGTCGTGCAATCGGCTGGGATCAGCGGATGACGCCGGCTCGCATCGCGAGCGCCACCATCTGCGCCCGGTCGCCGGTGCCGAGCTTGCGCCCGATCCGGGACAGGTGCGACTTGACGGTGAGCGCCGAGAGGCTGAGCTCCTCGCCGATCTCCTTGTTGGACTGGCCGTCGGCGACCAGCTGCAGCACCTCGACCTCGCGCGCGGACAGCTCCCGCGGCGTGTTGTCGGTGCCCGGCACCCGCGTGCCGGTCGCCAGGACCGGGGCCACGCTCGGGTCCGCGTACACCCCGCCGTCCAGCACCCGGCGCACCCCGTCGGTCACCACCATGGGCGAGGCCGACTTCAGCAGGTACGCCTGGGCACCGGCC
Organism: Amycolatopsis thermalba; assembly: GCF_003385215.1. Classification (GTDB taxonomy): domain Bacteria; phylum Actinomycetota; class Actinomycetes; order Mycobacteriales; family Pseudonocardiaceae; genus Amycolatopsis_E; species Amycolatopsis_E thermalba. Next base: position 14,233 of record NZ_PQHW01000117.1, read on the forward strand.
TGGAAGGCCGAGCGCACGGCATACGGGTCGTCGGAGGAGGCGAGCACCACGATCCGGGGCCAGCCCTGGCTACGGAGCTCCGTGACCAGGTCGATCCCGCTCCCGTCCGGCAGCCCGAGGTCGAGGATGGCCAGGTCGCACGGACCCGTCGCGGTCGCCCGCGCCCTCGCCTCGGCCACCGAGGCAGCTTCGTGTACGGTGCCCGCACCCATCTGTGCGAGTCGTGCGGCAATCGCCTCCCTCAGGAGCGGGTGGTCGTCGACCACCAGCACCGAAAACAGCTCTTCCCGCGGGTGCGGGACCATGCTCGCCGGCAAAGCACCGGCTGGCGTGGATCTGACGGCCTGCGACAAGCCGACGGCAGCCACGTCACTACCTCCCTGGAGTCGGTCGTGCCCCCCGACCGGCACCGGGTACTTTCGGCCGATCAGCCGCGCCAGCTCTAGACCGAAAGTGGTGTCGTCGAAGAGGCACTCTAGCCGCCGATCGCCCTCCGCGGGGGGATCGAACGGGTATCTATCTCGATCGGGTAGTTACTAGCTGGCATCGGTGTAGCACGTTCGGAGTAATACACCGCGCGTGGCTAACGCGTCGCGGAGCGCCAGCGATAAACCCTTTTTGGGGACAGAGCGCTGCGCGTGCATACGGACCGTGCATCTGCTCACGCGCGGTGCCGCCCGGTGTTCCCCGGACGGGGTGAGGATGTCATCAAATCGACGTACGCGATCACTTCGCGCAGCGTAGGCGGCCCGCGGGCGGCCCCGGAGCGCCCCGTACGGGGGAAATCGGGGTGGCCGGGAACCGCGCGAGCGAACTCTATCCGTGCCGTCCCCGGCCCCGGATTGAGGTCTGCGTCACACCCGGCGCGCCGCCAGGCCGGTTCAGCCGCTCTGGCGGTGGCCGAACAGCGAGACCCCGACCGGTGGCAGGCCCGCCACGCTCGACATCAGCTGGCAGAACGCCTCGCCGTGCGGGCGCAGGTGCTGGTCGGCCGGCGTCCAGGACGCCCGCAGCTCCAGGTCGTCGGTGCGGGCGGGGCCGCTGATGTCGCCGAAGCGGGCCGACGAGGTCTCGGTGACCGTCCCGCCCAGCGCCGTCCACGCCGCCCCGGAGTTCTCCAGCGCGTCGGTGAGCCACGACCACCCGACCGCGGGCAGGAACGGGTCGCTGGCCAGCTCCCGGTCGATCTCCGCGCGCACGTAGACGACCATCCGCAGCACCCCGTTCCAGGCCTCCTGGCCCTCCGGGTCGTGCAGCAGCACCAGGCGGCCGGTGGCCGTCACGTCCGCGGGACCCGTCGCGTCGCAGCTGAGCGCGTAGGACCAGGGGGCCAGGCGCTGCGGCGCGCGCACGGGTTCGAGGGTCATCTCCGGCCGCGGCCGGATCGCTTGCAACGCCGCGACAGCTTCACGGAACATCTCGGGCGCATGCGTCATCGCGGTCACAGCCCGACTGTAGGACGGGGAACGGGCGCCGGGCGGCAGACGCGCCGAGGGAAGGCGCCGCCGGGCCGCGTGGCACCATGGTTGACGATGTCCACTCCTGCGCAGTCGCGGCCACGCACGGCCCACCGGGACCTCGCCGGGTCTCCCTTCCTCGCGGCCGCCCGCGGCCGCCGTCCCGCGCGGCTGCCCGTCTGGTTCATGCGCCAGGCCGGCCGCTCGCTGCCCGAGTACCGCGCGCTGCGCGAGGGCGTGCCGATGCTCCAGGCGTGCTTCGACCCGGAGATGATCGCCGAGATCACGATCCAGCCGGTCCGCCGCCACGGCGTGGACGCCGCCATCTTCTTCAGCGACATCGTGGTCCCGCTGGTGGCCGCCGGCATCGACGTCGACATCGTGCCCGGCACCGGCCCCGTGGTCGCCGAGCCGGTGCGCGACGCCGCGGCGGTCCGCCGCCTCACCGGCCTCGACCCGCGGCGGCTCGAGCCGGTGCTCGACGGCACCCGGCTGCTGGTCGAGCGGCTGGGCCAGACCCCGCTGATCGGGTTCGCCGGCGCGCCGTTCACGCTCGCCTCCTACCTCATCGAAGGCGGCCCCAGCCGCACCTTCGAGCGCACCAAGGCCCTCATGCACTCCGAGCCGGAGGTGTGGCACGACCTCGCCGGGCGGCTCGCCGGGATCGCGGTGACCTTCCTGCGCGGCCAGGTCGAGGCCGGGGCCGACGCGGTGCAGCTGTTCGACTCCTGGGCCGGCGCGCTGACCCTGCGCGAGTACCGCGAGTTCGTGCTGCCGCACTCGGCGCGCGTCCTCGGCGCGGTCGCGGACCTGGACGTGCCGCGGATCCACTTCGGCGTCGGCACCGGCGAGATCCTGCCCGCCATGCGCGAGGCCGGGGCCGACGTGGTCGGCGTCGACTGGCGCGTCCCGCTGGACGAGGCCGTGCGGCGGCTGACCGCGCACGGGGAGCCCGCGCCCGTGGTGCAGGGCAACCTGGACCCGGCGCTGCTGCAGGCGTCCTGGCCGGTGATCGAGGCCGAGGTGCGGCGCATCGCCGCGGAGGGCCGCGCCGCCGCCGGACACATCTTCAACCTCGGCCACGGCGTGCCGCCCGGCACCGGCCCCGAGGTGCTGACCCGCGTCGTCGAGCTCGTCCACAGCCTGGAGGGCTGATGCACGTCGCGGTCGTCGGCGGAGGCGTCTCGGGCGCGGTCGCGGCGTACCGGCTGCGCGCCGCGCTGGGCGACGGCGCGGCGATCACCGTCGTCGAGGCCACCGGCACACTCGGCGGCAAGCTGCGCACCGCGGAGGTCGCGGGCGTGCGCTACGACGTGGGCGCCGAGGCCTTCCTCGCCCGCCGCCCGGAAGGCGCCGGGCTGGCGGCGGAGCTGGGCCTGGAGCTGGTCCACCCGACGAAGGCCCGCTCCACGGTGCGGGCCGGCGGGCGGGTGGCGCCCCTGCCCGGCCGGACGCTGATGGGCATCCCGGGTTCACCGGACGCGGTCGCCGACGTGCTCTCCGGCGCCGGGCGCGCGCGGGTCGCGGCCGAGCCGGACCTGCCCCCGGTGACGCTGGAGTCCGACACCGCGCTGGGCGTCCTGCTGCGCGAGCGCTTCGGCGACGAACTGGTGGACCGCCTGGTCGACCCACTGCTCGGCGGCGTCTACGCGGGCGGCGCCGACGGTCTCGGCCTGCGTGCCACCGTCCCCGCCCTCGCCGCCGCGATCGACCGCGGCGCGCCCTCGCTGACCGCGGCGGCGGCCGGCCTGATCCCCGCCAAGCCCAGCGGCGCGCCGGTGTTCGGCACCCTGCCCGGCGGTCTCGGCACCCTGATCGACCGGCTCGTCGAACTGGCCAAGCCGGACATCCGGTTCGGACAGCCGGTCACCGGGCTGCGGCGGCGGGCGAACGGCTGGCGGCTGGAGATCGGCGACGAGGCGATCGACGCCGACGCCGTCCTGCTCGCGGTGCCCGCCCCGGCGGCCCGCCGGCTCCTGGCCGACGTCGCGCCGGCCGCGTCGTCGGCGCTCGGCGAGGTCGAGCTGGCCTCGATGGCGGTCGTCGCGATGGCCCTGCCGCCCGGCACCGAGCTGCCGGCCGCCTCCGGGGTGCTGATCGGCGCGCGCGAACGCCGCGCCGACGGCGAGCCGTTCGCGGCGAAGGCCTTCACCTTCTCCTCCCGCAAGTGGTCGCACCTGGACACCGGGCCGGTGCTGTTGCGTGGTTCGGTCGGCCGGTTCGGCGACGCCGGCGCGCTGCAGCGCGACGACGACGAGCTGGTCCGCCTGGTGCGCGACGACCTGGCCGAGCTGACCGGGATCACCGCGACGCCGATCGACGTCGCGGTCCAGCGCTGGGGCGGTGGGCTGCCACAGTACGGGCCGGGTCACCTCGACCTGGTGGAGCGCGCCGAGCGGGCCGTCGCCGAGGTGCCGGGGCTGGCGCTGGCCGGGGCCGCCCTGCACGGCGTCGGCGTGCCGGCGTGCATCGCGACGGCCACCGCGGCCGCGACCCGCGTCACCTCACACCTGGTGCCCTAGCAGCCGGTTTCGCCGCGGTGCCAAGATGGGGACATGGCGCGGCTGAACTATCAGGAACTCAACGACACCATCCGCTACACCGCCTGGTCGGTGTTCCGGGTCGAGCCCGGGCGGCTGCCCGAGGACCGCGGCCAGGCCGCGACGGAGACCACCGAGTACCTCGATGCCCTGGAGGGCAAGGGGGTCGTGGTGCGCGGCGTCTACGACGTCGCCGGGCTGCGCGCCGACGCCGACTACATGATCTGGTGGCACGCCGAGACCCCCGAGCAGGTGCAGGCCGCCTACACCGGGTTCCGCCGCACGCCGCTGGGCCGGGTGTCGACGCCGGTGTGGAGCCAGTTCGCGCTGCACCGCCCCGCCGAGTTCAACCGCAGCCACATCCCCGCGTTCCTGGCCGGGGAGGAGGCGCGGAAGTACGTCTGCGTGTACCCGTTCGTGCGCTCCTACGAGTGGTACCTGCTGCCGGACGCCGAGCGCCGCAAGATGCTCGCCGACCACGGCAAGGAGGCCCGGGACTACCCGGACGTCCGCGCCAACACCGTCGCGTCCTTCGCGCTGGGCGACTACGAGTGGATCCTCGCCTTCGAGGCCGACGAGCTGCACCGCATCGTCGACCTGATGCGTCACCTGCGCGGCACCGAGGCGCGGCGCCACGTGCGGGAGGAGATCCCGTTCTACACCGGCACCAGGGTCGTGCCCGCCGAGCTGATCCTGAACCTGCCGTAGGTGTTCGACGCGCTGTGGCGCGACCTGACCGGTGACGCGCCCGGCCCGGTCGAGTTCACCGGCGCGCACGGCGTGCGGCCGGGGCCGTACCGGGTGGCGGCGGCCGCGTCGATGAGCGTCGCCGCGGCGACCCTGGCCGCCGTGGTGTGGCGGGTGTGCGGCCGCTGGGTGTGGTGCCGGTGCTCGATCCGACGCACGTGATCGCGGGGCCGGTCGCGGGCCGCGTGCCGGCGTTCGGCGGACGTGGTGCGGGGGAGTTCCCGCGGTGGGTGAGCTGCGGGGGTGGCTCGTGCGCGGAATGGTTCAGCCGCGCCGGAAGAGCTTCCGGCGGGGGCGTCGCAGCGCGCCGCGGTCGGTGAGCCAGGCGGCGAAGTTCGCGGCGTCCTGGCGGTAGCCGGTGCCGTCGGTGCGCGGGGTGGCCTCGGCGTAGGCGTCGAACAGGGGGCGGAACCGGTCGCCGAGGGTGTGGCACAGGTCGGGCCGCAGGTTGGCGACGATGGAGCGGCGCTTGGCCCGCAGGGCGATCACTTCGGCGGCCACCCGCCCCGCGTCGAAACCTTGCGGGGGCTCGGCGCCGGCCAGCAGGGCGCGCAGCAACTCGGCCTGCCGGGCGGCCAGCTCCTCCCGGCTCACCGCCGCTCCCCGTGCGTCGGGCGCGCCGGCAGCGCACCGCCCACCTGCGCCCGGATCGCCCGCGGTGCAGCCTGGCGTGCCGGCTGCTCCCGGACCGCCGGCAGTCCGGCCTGGCGCGCCAGCCCCACGCCGTCCAGCCGCTGCCGGATCGACTCCAGTTCCCTGGCCAGCTCGTCGTCCGGGGGATACGCTCCGTCGCGCTCCAGGAGGGCTCCCGGGGGCTCCCTCCGGCGGCGCAGTTCGCCCAGCAGGTCCAGCACCTCCGGCAGCACGGGGTGCGTGTGCGTGTCGTGGTAGAGACCACCTACCTCGATGCCGCCCGCCACGTGCACGTACGCCACCCGCTCCAGCGGCACCTCCGCCAGGAACCCCACCGGGTCCGCGCCCAGGTTCCGCGCGTTCGCGTACAGGTTCGCCACGTCGACGATCAACCAGCACCCGGTCCGCGACACCAGCTCGGCCAGGAACGCGCCCTCGCTCAACTCCGCGTCCGGCCACTCCAGCAGCGCGGCGATGTTCTCCAGCGCGAACGGCCGGCCCACGATCGACTGCGCCAGCCGCACGTTGTCCACCAGCACGTCGAGCGCCTCCCGCGTGCGGGGCAGCGGCACCAGGTGCCCCGCGTCCAGCCCGCCCGCGCGCACGAAGCACACGTGATCACTGGCCAGCGGCGCGTCCAGCTCGTCGGCGACCGCGGCCAGGTGCTCCACCCGCCGCGTGTCCAGCGGCTCCGCGCCGCCCAGTGACAGCGACACCGCGTGCGGCAACACCGGCAGGCCACGCTCGCGCAGCTCCACCAGCGACGCGGGCAGATGCCCCGGGTGCAGGTTCTCCGCGATCACCTCGACCCACTCCACACCCGGCAACCGGGCGATCGACAGGTCGATCTCGGGCCGCCACCCGATCCCCACACCCAGCCGGTCAACCCCCACCGCCACCACCTCCGCACCCGGAACCGTCCGCCCACTGGATGTCCGCGAGCCACCCCAAATCGATGTCCACGTGCGAGCCTCCGTCGGCGACGGCTTCCCGCCGGCAGCACCACCGGGGCAATGGCAACGGCGGGAACGGCCAGCGCCCCGGCCACGCACACCGCGCCGACCAGACTGCACGGTCGCGCTCCCGCGTCCGTACCGCACGGCACCCCGCACCGCCGCGGCAGTTCGTCGCCGGGAACCCGGTCGCTCGTCGTCGTCAGCCGTCCCGCGCTGTTCACGCGGATCTCCTGGCTTGCCACGAGATCGGCCAGCACCGTCTCGATCGCGCGCACCGGCCCGCTCACCGGACCGGCCGGGCCGCCCCGCAGCCGCAGCAGGTGCGGCACCACGAGCCGGATGACGACCGGGATCAGCACCAGTCCGGCGTAGACCAGCAGGAAGACCGGCACCCCCAGGCCCGCGAAGTCGGTCACGCCGACCGGGCCCAGCCGCTCAGCTCCCACC
>NZ_PQHW01000118.1 GCF_003385215.1 Amycolatopsis thermalba
GCGCGGCGGGACGCCGGGCGGCGGTCGCGCCGGAGGATGGGGGTGGCAATGGACGTGAGGGGGCTGCTGGGTGGCGCGGAGTGCGGTGCGAGTTCCGGTGATCCTTGGCGCGGATGCCGGGCACCCTTGGTGCGACTGCCGGTGATCCTTGGCGTGAGCGCCGGTGGTCCTCGGACGGGAAGCCCGTGCTCGGGCGCGGGCCCGGGTCCACTGATCGTGGGTGGGCCGCAGGAGACCAGCCCGGCCACCGGTCAGGAGGCGCGCTTGCGAGACTTCCCCGGCCGGGCCTCGCGCACTGCTGTTTCCAGTTCGGCTCGCTTGAGTTTCGACCGGCCCTTGATGTCCAGCTCTCGGGCCATCTGGTCCAGCTCCGCCTTGCTCAGCTCCGACAGGTCCGGCTCCGCCTTGCGGGAGGGCTTCTTCGCCGACGCCCCGGACCCCGAACCGCCCTTCGTGGACGGTGCGCTGCTCTTGCGGCGCTCGACGCTGCGGGACAGGGCTTCGAACAGGTCGACCACCTTGGTCGGCTCCGAAGGCTCCTCCTCGACGCTCACCGTGCGCCCGGCCTTCTTGTCGTCGATCAGCTTCAGCACCCGCTCGGTGTACTGGTCGTGGTACGCCTCCGGCCGCCACTCGTCCGCCATCGAGTCCACCAGCGCGATCGCCATCTCCAGTTCGCGCCCCCGCGGCGCCGCCTTCTCCGGCAGCTTCTTCAGCTCCTTCGCCGGGTCCCGCACGTCCTCGGCGAACAGCAACGTGTCCAGCACCAGCACACCGTCCCCGGCGCGCACCGCCGCCATGTACTCCTTGCCCCGCATCACGAACCGCGCGATGCCGGCCTTGTTCGTCTCCGCCATGGCCTGCAGCAGCAGCCCGTAGGCGCGCCCGAACTCCTCCTTCGTCGGCGCCAGCCAGTAGCTCTTCTGGAAGTACAACGGGTCGATGTCACCGAGGTCCACGAACGACTCGATGTCGATCGACCGCGACCGGCCGGGCGCGATCTGGTCCAGCTCGTCCTGCTCGACCAGCACGTAGTCGCCGTCGCCGAGGTCGTAGCCCTTCACGATGTTCTCGTAGGCCACCTCCTCGCCGGTCCGCTCGTTCACGCGCTTGTACCGGATCCGGTCCGACGTGCCCCGCTCGAACTGCCGGAAGTGCACGGTGTGGTCCTCGGTCGCGGAGTACAGCTCGACCGGCACCGTGACCAGGCCGAAGTTGATCGCACCGCTCCAGATCGCTCGCGCCATCACGCCTCCCGGACGACTTCGGCGGCCGGCTTGTCGTCACGCACCCCGGTGAACCGAGGATGCCGCAGCTTCCCGTCCCCGGTCCACTCCGAAAACCGCACCTGCACCACCACCGACGGCTCGACCCAGCGCGGCCCGCGCTCCGGCACCGGCTCGTCGAACGGCGACCGGCGGCGCTCCAGCCCGGTGAGCGTCCCGGTCAGCTCACGCAGCGTGGCCTCCGGGTAACCGGCGCCGACCTTGCCCGCGTACCGCAACCGGCCGTGGTCGTAGTAGCCGACGAGCAGCGCGCCGAACCCGGTCGTCGCCCCGCCCGGCGCGCTGAACCCGCCGACGACGAACTCCTGCTCCTGCACGCACTTGAACTTCAACCAGTCGGTCGTCCGCCCGGACCGGTACGGCGCGTCCGCCCGCTTGGCGATCACGCCCTCCCAGCCGTGCGCGCACGCGTAGGCGAAGTACTCCTCGCCCGTGCCGTTGCGATGAGTGGCGTACCGCAGCGGCCCACCCCAGTCGAACGCCTTGCGCAGCAACTGCTTGCGCTGCCGCAGCGGCAACCCGGTCACGTCGTGGCCGTCGAAGGCCAGCAGGTCGAACAGGTACAGGTACACCGCGACGCCGGTGGCCTCGATGCGCCGCCGCTCGGTCAGGTGGATGCGCTGCTGCAGCCGCGCGAAGCTGGTCCGGTTGCCGTCGAACGCGACGATCTCACCGTCGGCGACGAACGAGGAGGCGCCCGCGTCCGCGAGCGCCTCCCCGAGCTCCGGGTATCCGGCGCTGATGTCGTTGTGGTTGCGCGACCACAGCACCGGCGCGCCGCCGTCGCGCGAGCAAATCGCCCGGACCCCGTCCAGCTTGCGCTCGAACAGCCAGTTCTCCCGCGAGAACGGCTGCTGGGTCAGCGTCGCCAGCATCGGCGCGCGCCACCCGGGATCTGCCATGATCGCCGGTTACCCTGCGAAGCGCTCCGCAAAACCGCTGGTCAGGCCTCTCCCTCCGGCTCGGTGAGGCCGTCGCGCAGCCGCTGCAGGGTGCGGGCGAGCAGCCGGGACACGTGCATCTGCGACACGCCGATCCGCTCCGCGATCTGGGTCTGCGTCATGTTGTGCACGAACCGCAGGCCGAGGATCTTGCGTTCCCGTTCGGGCAGCTCCTGGATCAGCGGCAGCAGCGCCTCGTGGTTCTCCACACCCTCCAGCCCGGCGTCCTCCTCACCCAGCGTGTCGCCGAGCGCGAGGTTCTCGGTGTCCCCGGACAGCACCTCGTCCAGCGACATCGAGTGGTAGGCGTTGCCCGCTTCCAGGCCCTCGTAGACCTCGTCCTGGCTGACGCCGAGGTGGCTCGCGATCTCGCTCGGCGTGGGCGCGCGACCCAGCCGCTGCGCGAGCTCGGTGCTCGCCGCCGAGATCGACAGGTGCAGCTCCTTGAGCCGGCGCGGCACCCGCACCAGCCAGCCCGTGTCCCGGAAGTGACGGCGCACCTCACCCATCACCGTGGGCACGGCGAAGGACAGGAAGTCCGAGCCGCGGCTGGCGTCGAACCGGTCCACCGCGTTTATCAACCCGACCGTGGCGACCTGGACCAGGTCCTCCTTCGCCACCCCGCGCCCGGAGAACCGCTGCGCGATGTGCTCGGCCAGCGGCAGGTGCCCGGTGACGAGCTCGTCGCGCAGCTCGGCGCGGCGGGGGTCATCGGCCGACAGTTCCGCCAGCTCGTCGAACAGCGGGGCCAGGTGGCCGTATTCGTTCGACGCGGTGGGTTTTGTCGGCTCCGTCCGGGAACCGGTCACGCGCCTGCCCCTGGGACGTCGACGGCGATGCGTCGCTTGGCGAGTTCGATGTCCACCTGGTGGCCCTGGCCGTTCGACTTGACGTGCGTGTCGACGGAGTCCGTGAGCGTGCTCAGGACCCGCCAGCCGAACGACTTGGTGCTCGGCGCGCTGTCGCTGTCCGACAACACCGTGCCCTGGAACCGCAGTTCGTCGTTCTCCACGACGAAGCGGCAGCGCATGGTGGAGCCCGGCAGTGCCCGGGTGATCAGCGTCGAGCACGCTTCGTCCACGGCCAGCCGCAGGTCCGCGATCGAGTCCAGGTCGAAGTCGGCGCGGGTGGCGAGCGTCGCCACCACCGACCGGACGATCGGCAGGTGCGCCAGGTCGGCACCGAGCCAGAGTTCGATCTCGTTCTGCGCGCGCAAGGACGGTGGCTCCCAGTCCGTCACGTTCACCTCACCGTCGTTCGAGTGTTGCTTCGGAACCATCATGCCTCGAACGAGGGAAGTTCGCTCGGTACGGTTACCGTCCGGAAGCATTCTGTAGCTGCAGTTATGACCTTCTCCTCACCGATGGCGCAAGATCGCGCCGAACCCGTCGACGAGCTCCTCGTCGACGTGCACCAGGTCCGCGTCCACGGCGATCGCCGCGGCGGGAACCGCCTCGTCGGCCCGGCACCGGTGGATCTCCGTCGCGCCGTAGGCCTTGAGTTCTTCCTCACCCAGCGCGATCTGCGCCGGGGTCGGACCCGTGCACACCACGTCCTCGCCCGGATCACCGACGAGCAGAGTCTCCACATTGGCCTCGCGCAGCGCGGCGGTCACGGCTTCGAGCCCTTGCGCGGCAAGGCCGTCCGGCTGGTTCAACGCGCCGCGGAACCGCTCGACGACATCGGTCAACCGGCTCTGCCGGACCGCCTCGGCCAGCTCGTCGGCGACGTCGGAGTGCGTGGCCTCCCGCGCGATGGACTTGGCGGCCTCGGGCAGTTCTTCGATCACGGCCGTGCGGCCCTGCACCTCGCCGGCCACCACGATCAGCTCGGCGTGGGTGCGTTCGGCGAGACGGGCGATCGCGGCGGCGATGTCGGTGACGTTGTGGTGCCGGACCTCCTCGGCGCGGTGCTGCATGCGGTGATGAGCCTCACCGCCGCCCCGCGTCTTGTGCACCGGGTGGTCCCGGCCGCTGACCTCCTCCACGGCCATCTCGTCGCCGTGCTCGTCGTAGGCCTTGATGGTGGCGCTCACCTGGTCCACCTCGGCGACCACGTGCGGCAGCGCCAGCTCGCCGTACCGCGCCAGCGGCAGCAGGTAGGGCAGGTCGGACACGCGGGCGATGGTGCTCGCGGGCGGGCTCGGCAGGTGCTCGTCGACCAGGACCCGCTCGCCGGCGGCCAGCAGGGCGCGGCCGCTGCGGCCGGTCGGGCGCGGACCGTCCAGGATCGCGCTCTCCAGCGCGCTCACCGCGCCGTCCGGGGCGTGCTGGGCGGTCAGCACGTCCTTCAGCTCGCGCCACTTCAGCTCGAGCTGCTTCTCGGCGTCCGCGGTGTCGTGCGAGTCCTCGAAGTACACGGACGTGAACGGACCCGTCGCGGTCACCAGCGGGCGCAAGGTCGTCGTGTCCATGCCCGCTTCTTACCCGTCGGTCCGCGGCGCGAAACGCCACGGTTTGATGGGGACATGGAGTGGTGGGAGGCGCTGGTCGTGTTCCTCGCGGGGGTGTGGGCCGGCACGATCAACACGGTCGTCGGGTCCGGCACGCTCGTCACGTTCCCGGTGCTGGTGGCGCTGGGCTACTCGCCGGTGACCGCGACGACGTCGAACGCGATCGGGCTCGCGCCGGGCACGATCAGCGGCGCGATCGGGTACCGGCACGAGCTGACCGGACAGGGCAGGCGGCTCGTGCGGTACGCGGTGCCGTCGGCGCTCGGCGCGGTGTGCGGCACGGTGCTGCTGCTTTCCTTGCCACCCAACGCGTTCGAGACGGTCGTGCCGGTGCTGGTCGGGCTCGCCGTGGTGCTGGTGATCATCCAGCCGCGGGTCTCGGCGTGGGTGGCGCGCCGCCGCGAGGCCGGCAACGGCGGCGGCGGGCACGGCGGGCTCGTGCTGTTCCTGATCTTCCTCGTCGGCATCTACGGCGGCTACTTCACCGCTGCGCAGGGCGTCATGCTGATGGCGTTCATGGGCATGCTGCTCACCGATCCGCTGCAGCGGCTCAACGGCATCAAGAACGTCCTCGCCGCCGTGGTCAACGTGGTCGCCGGGATCGTCTACGCGTTCATCGCCCCGGTCAGCTGGCCGGTCGTCGCGCTGCTCGCCGTCGGGTCCACCCTCGGCGGGCAGCTCGGCGCCAAGATCGGGCGCCGGCTGCCCGCGCCGGTGCTGCGCGGCGTGATCGTCGTGGTCGGGATCGCCGCGATCGTCCAGCTGGTGGTCAACGGCTGAAGCCGCGCGCCGCCTGCAGGAACGCGTCGTTCTCCTCGCGGGTGCTCACGGTGATCCGCACGCCGTCGCCGGCGAAGGCCCGCACGACCACCTTGTTCGCCAGCGCGTGCTCGGCGAACTCCAGCGCCTTGTCGCCCAGCGGCAGCCACACGAAGTTGGCGTGCGTCTCGGGCACCTCGTAGCCCAGGGCGAGCAGCTCGTCGGCGACCCGCTGCCGCTCGGTGACGATCGCCGCGCAGCGCTCCCGCATCTCGTCCTCGGCGTCCAGCGAGGCCATGGCGGCGATCTGCGCCAGCGAGTTCACGCTGAACGGGATGTAGACCTTGCGCACCACCTCGGCCAGCTCGGCCGGGCCGACCAGGTAGCCGACGCGCAGCCCGGCCAGTCCGTAGGCCTTGGAGAAGGTCCGCAGCACCACCACGTTGTCGCGGGTGCGCGCGAACTCCATGCCGTCCGGCACGTCCGGGTCGGAGACGAACTCACGGTAGGCCTCGTCCAGCGCCACGACCACGTGCGGCGGCACCTGGTCGAGGAAGCGCACCAGCTCCTCGCGGCGGTTCGCGGTGCCGGTCGGGTTGTTCGGGTTGCAGACGAAGACCAGCTTCGTCTTCGGTGTGATCGCGGCGAGCATCGCGTCCAGGTCGTGCGTGTGCGTGGCGTCCAGCGGCACCTTCACCGACGTCGCGCCCGCGATCTGCGTGACGATCGGGTACGCCTCGAACGAGCGCCACGCGAACAGGACCTCGTCCCCGGGCTCGCACAGCGCCTGCGTGAGCTGCTGGCACAGCGCGACCGAACCGCAACCGACCGCGATCCGCTCCACCGGGAAGTCGTACTTGCGCGCCAGCCGGGTCGCCAGCGCGGTCACGCCCATGTCCGGGTAGCGGTTGACGTCCGCGGCGGCCTCGGCGATCGCGTCCCGCACGCTCGGCAGCGGACCGCCGGGAACCTCGTTGCTCGCGAGCTTGATCGCACCCGGCACGGTCCGCCCGGCGACGTAGGCGGGCAGCGAGCCGAGATCGGGACGGGTACGCACGGACATGGCGGGCACTCCTTCGGGTCGAACGCGCTGCTGCCACGTTATCCCGAACACTTGATCGCGATTGGTGTTGACTCCCGTTCACCCCGGGATGGTTGAGTAGTGCGATGACGCAGACGCACACCTCCCACTACGAGCGGAACGACGGCCGGGCCATCGACCTGACCCACGCCGAACCCGAGAACGTCGTCCGTGGCGGGCTCGTGGTGCTGCACGAGGTCGGCGGCATCACCGACGGGGTGCGGCTGCTGATCTCGAGCCTGGCTGCGGAGGGCTGGCTGGCCGCCGCCCCGCACATCGAGGACACGCCGACGCCGGACAGCGTCCTGGCCGCCACCGACATCGCGCTGGCGTGGCTGGTCGAGCGCGGTGTGCAGGCCGATCTGCTCGGCGTCGTCGGCTTCGACCTGGGCGGCACGGCCGCGCTGCTGGTCGCGGCGAACCGCAAGCTGGGGGCCGCGGTCAGCGTGGGCGGGCACAGCGTGGCCGAGAAGCCGGGGCTGGTCGAAATCGCCCGTGAGCTGGTCAGCCCGTGGCTCGGCCTGTACGGCGACGCCGGTGACGAGCTGAGCGCCGCCGAGGTCGAGAAGCTGCGTGAGGCGGCGGCCGAGTCGCGGGTGGCCACCAACGTGGTCCGCTACCCCGGCGCCAACCACCGGTTCGACGCGGACCCGCAGGCCGCGATCGAGGCCTGGCAGCGCACGCTGAGCTGGTTCGACGCCCACCTGCGCTAGATGCGTTCCGAAACGGCGGAGCCGCCTCACCACCCGAGCAGCTTGCACCGCTACCGGCACCGCTGCGCAGGCCGATTTGCGGCAATTTCCAATACGCTTCCGGGGTGACCGACGTTGCTGACACCCCGGAAGTGTTGTGGCGCCCGGACCCGGACCGGGTCGCCGCCAGCAGGATCCAGGCGTTCCGCGACTGGCTGCGCGCGGAGCGCGACGTGTCCCTCGACGACTACGACCAGTTGTGGCGGTTCTCCGTCGACCGGCCCGAGGAGTTCTGGGGCGCGGCGGCGGAGTTCCTCGGCATCCGCTGGCACTCCGAGCCCAGCGCGGTCCTCGGCGACGCGCGCATGCCCGGCGCGCAGTGGTTCCCCGGCGGCACCCTCAACTACACCGAGCACGCCCTGACCGGCGCGGACGACGACCTCGCGGTGATCTTCCGCCGCGAGGACGGCCGGTCCGCCCGGCTCACCTACCGCGAGCTGCGCGAGCAGGTGGCGGCGGCGCGGTCGGCGCTGGTCGCGCTCGGCGTCGGCCGGGGGGACCGCGTGGTCGCGCTCGCCCCGAACTGCCCGCAGACCCTCGTCGCGTTCCTGGCCACCGCGAGCCTCGGCGCGATCTGGTCGTCCTGCTCGCCGGACTTCGGGGTGCGCGCGATCAGCGACCGGTTCACCCAGATCGAGCCGAAGGTCCTGATCGCGATCAACGGCTACGTCTACAACGGACGGTCCTTCGACGTCCGGCCGACGATCGGGGACCTGCGCGCGCGGATCCCGTCGCTGACCGCGACCGTGCTGGTCGACTACGCCGGCGGCGGCGCGGTCGACGACGCCCTGGACTGGGACGCGCTGCTCGCCGAGCACGCCGGCGCGGAGATGGCCTACGAGCCGGTCCCGTTCGACCACCCGCTGTGGGTGCTGTACTCGTCCGGCACCACCGGCCTGCCGAAGGGCATCGTGCAGGGGCACGGCGGGATCGTGCTGGAGCACCTCAAGGCGACGGTGCTGCAGATGGACCTCGGCCCCGGCGACCGGTTCTTCTGGTTCACCACCACCGGCTGGATGATGTGGAACTTCCTGCTCGCCGGGCTGCTCGCGCGCTCGACGATCGTGCTGTTCGACGGCAGCCCCGGGCACCCGGACCTGAACACGCTGTGGCGGCTGGCGGCCGAGGAACGGATCACCTACTTCGGCACGTCCGCGCCGTTCATCCAGAGCTGCCTCAAGGCCCGGATCCGGCCGGCCGCGTCGGTCGACCTGTCCGCGCTGCGCGCGCTGGGGTCGACCGGCGCGCCGCTGAGCGACGACGGGTTCCGCTGGATCGCCGACGAGGTCGGCCGGTCGGTGCAGATCTGCTCGGTGTCCGGCGGCACCGATCTGTGCACCGCGTTCGTCGTGGCCGCGCCGGACGTGCCGGTGTGGCTGGGCGAGCTGTCCTGCCGGGCGCTCGGGGCGGCGGTCGCGGCGTTCGACGAGGCGGGCCGCGAGGTCGTCGACGAGGTCGGCGAGCTGGTGGTCACCAAGCCGATGCCGTCGATGCCGGTGTTCTTCTGGAACGACGAGGACGGGTCGCGGCTGCGCGAGGCCTACTTCGACATGTACCCGGGCGTCTGGCGGCACGGCGACTGGATCCGGATCACGCCCCGCGGCTCGGCGGTGATCTACGGCCGCAGCGACTCGACCCTCAACCGCGGCGGCGTGCGGATGGGCACCGCCGAGTTCTACCGGATCGTCGAGGGCTTCGACGAGATCGCCGACTCGCTCGTCATCGACACCACGCGAGCCGGGAATACCGACGGTGAGCTGCTGTGTTTCGTCGTGATGGCACCCGGCGCGAAGCTGATCGACATCGAGCCCGAGCTGCGGGCGCACCTGCGGCGCGGCCTCTCGCCGCGGCACGTACCCGATCGGTTCGTCGAGGTGGCGGAGGTGCCGCGGACGCTGAACGGTAAGAAGTGCGAGGTGCCGGTCAAGAAGATCCTGACCGGGACGGCGCCGGAGCGGGCGGTCAGCCGGGACGCGCTCGCCAACCCGGCGGCACTGGAGCCGTTCGTCGACATGGCGAGGGGGAGTTAGGGGGCAAGGGGTGTCCGGGAGGACGATGGCCGGGCAGCGGCCCGCGGTGTGGCGGGTGACGGGCGCCGCGTCGGTGTTCGCGATCACCTGGGTGACCAGGCTGGTCGGGCTGCTGGCGGTGATCTCGGTCGTCCTGCCCGCCGGGCGGCGCGGCATGCGTGGTCACGTCGCCGTGTGGCTCGGGCTGCCCCAGGAGGCGACGACGGCCGCGGCGGCCGTCGTGCTGGCCGTCGGCGTCCTGCTGATCATGCTCGCGTCCGGGCTGAAGCGGCGCAAGCGCCGGGCCTGGCAGCTCGCGCTCGCCGCCAGCGTCGTGCTGGCCGTGTCGCACCTCGGGATGCAGCACGTCTTCGGCGCCGGAGTGGTGGCCGTCGCACTGGCCGTGACCCTGGTGCTGAACCGGCGGCACTTCGTCGCGCTGCCGGACCCGGTGACCGGGAAGTGGGTCGCGCTGCGGGTGTTCCTGCAGCTGCTGGTGGCCGGGTTCGTGATCAACGTCGCGTTGCTGTCGGTGGCCCCCGCGCGGTTCATGGCGCCGCTGTCGTTCCCGGACCGGATGGCCGAGGCCGCGCTGGCGCTGTTCGGGGTCAGCGGGCCGGCCGAGTTCCACGTGGAGTGGATGGACGACCTGACCGCGACGGTCGGGCTGCTGTTCGGGCTGGGCGCGGTGCTGCTCGCGGCGTACTTCCTGCTGCGTTCGGCCGAGCCGGCGCCGAGCTTGAGCGAGGACGAGAAGGCCCGGCTGAAGGCGCTGCTGGACAAGCACGGCGCGCGCGACTCGCTGGGGTACTTCGCGCTGCGGGACGACAAGTTCGTGGTCTTCTCCAAGACTGGCAAGGCGGCGGTGACGTACCGGGTGATCGCCGGGGCGGCGATCGCGTCGGCCGACCCGCTCGGCGACAACGAGGCCTGGCCGGGCGCGATCGAGGAGTTCCTGGCGGTGTGCCGGCGGCACGGCTGGGTCCCGGCGGCCATGGGGTGCTCCGAGCTCGGCGCGACCGCGTGGGCGCGGTTCGATCTGGACGTGCTGGAGATCGGCGACGAGGCGGTCGTCGACGCCGACACGTTCACCCTCGACGGCCGCGTGATGCGCGGGGTGCGCCAGGCGGTGGCCAAGACCAAGCGGGCGGGGTACCGCGTCCGGGTGCGGCGGTCGGAGGACCTGGCCGAGGGCGAGCTGGCCGAGCTGGAGGTGCTGGCCGCGAAGTGGCGGGGGAGCGACACGGAGCGTGGTTTCTCGATGGCGCTGGGCCGGATGGGCGACCCCGGTTCGGTGCTGGTCACGGCCGAGCAGGACGGCGTCGTGCGGGGGTTGCTGCAGTTCGTGCCGTGGGGGGAGGACGGGCTGTCACTGGACGTGATGCGCCGCGACCGGGCCGCCGACAACGGCATCAACGAGCTGATGATCTCCGAACTGCTGCTGGCCGCCGGCGAGTACGGGGTGAGGTACGTCTCGCTGAACTTCGCCGCGTTCCGGAAGCTGCTGGAGCAGGGCAGGCGCATCGGGGCCGGCCCGGTCGCGCGCGCCTCGGCGAAGTTCCTGGGATGGATGTCACACTGGGTGCAGATCGAGACGCTGTACCGGTTCAACGCGAAGTTCCAGCCGCGGTGGGTGCCCAGGTACCTGGTGTACCCGGGTGTGCGCGAGCTGCCGCGCGTCGGGGTGGCCGTCTTCGAGGCCGAGGGACTCGCCGGACGTTCCCCCAGGTTGCGCCGCCTGTTGCGGCGATGAGGGGGTCCTTTGCGGGCGCGTTTCGGGGCTGTGTACGCTATCTCAGCAGTGGTCGTGATCCGGGAGGCTTCGCCTAGTCTGGTCTATGGCGCCGCACTGCTAATGCGGTTGGGGGTAACCCCCCCTCCCGGGTTCAAATCCCGGAGCCTCCGCAAGGCACTCGGACCCCGAGTGCTAGAGTGAAAACTGAACAAGCGCCCGTAGCTCAACGGATAGAGCATCTGACTACGGATCAGAAGGTTAGGGGTTCGAATCCCTTCGGGCGCGCGTCTGGTTGAGACAGCAAGACCACGAGCCCCCTGGCCACAGGGGGTTTCGTGCTTTCTGGGGCGGGTCGCCTGCTTCCGCCGCCGATGATCGACGCCACGGTTTTCGAAGCCTCCAGGTGCGGAGAGTTGCGGGGCTTCGGAAGCCGTGCCTGGTGACCAGCCGAAGCCGGGCAGCGCGAGCGCCTCCCGGAGATCCACGTCGCATCCCGGTTCCGAGCACCAAGAGCGCCGGGACGGCCTTCTCGTCTCGCCGGAACTCGGCACGCAGCTCATAGACGGCGCTCGTCCCGCACGAGCAGCGCGACGAAACCGACGCAAGCGGATCAGAACGAACACAAGAGCGGCGTACGCGTTTCGTCCACGTCCAAGTGCTTAGCCAGGGCGACAGTGGTACCCGCCGCCAGCCCGAGTAAGGAGCCGACTCCGCGGCGATTGCGGGGAGCAGGAGCCGGCGGTTGGCCACACCGGCGCTGTTCCCGGTTTCCGGGGTGTGTCCGTCGATCGAGGGATTCGCCGTTGGGGGGTCTCTCGCTATCGTCGGCAGGCCGTCCGTGGGGGCGGGTCGTCGTCGAGGTCGGAGGCAGGGTGTTTCGTCGGGTCGCGTTGGTTGTCGTCGCGGCGGTGCTGGTTCCGCTCGTGCCCGGGAACGCCGCCGCCGCCGAGGAGCTGCGTCCCGACCTCGGCATGGCGCGGCTCAGCGATCTCAAGGTCGCCACCACCACCTCCGGTCAGCGGCAGCTCCGCTTCTCGACCACGATCGTCAACGTCGGGCGCGGGCCGTTCGAAATCGTGGCGCGTCGGGCGGCGCTGGGCGCTCCCTTCCGCGTCGAGCAGCAGATTCCGCGCGCGGACGGCACCCGCGCCCCGGTCGCGGTGCCCGCCGGGCTGGTGTACGGCGGGGACGGTCACGACCACTGGCACGTCCGCGATCTCGAGACCTACCACCTCGTCCGGCTCGACGACGGCGGCACGGTCGGCGTCGCGGCGAAGGCCGGGTTCTGCTTCTACGACACGAATGCCTACCGGCGCTCGATTCCGGGCTCGCCGAGGTCCAAAGTGTACCCGGAGGCCGGCTGCGGCAAGCGCGATTCGCTCGTCGTGACGATGGGCCTGTCCGTCGGCTGGGGCGACCGCTACGCGTGGACCCTGCCCGACCAGTACATCGACATCACCGGCCTCGACGACGGCCGCTACCGGCTCTTCGCCACGGCCGACGCGCAGGGCGTGTTCGTGGAGAGCAACCGCGGCAACAACACGACCTGGGTCGACCTCGCGGTCACCAACCACCGGACCGGGACCTCGATGAAGGTCCTCGGATACGGCCCGGCGGCGTGATGGCTCAGCGGGACTGAAGCGCGTCCAGAGCCACGGCCTGCGCGAGCACCAGGCGCCGGTCCAGCGACGGGTCGGCGATGCGCACCAGGTAGTGGTCCCGGAAGCGGGTCTTCTTCTCGAAGCTGCCGACCGCCTGGCCGTCCCGGACGAAGTCGAAGTGGTACTTCCACGGGAACGGGATGTCGCCGACCCACGGGAGGAAGTCCCAGATCCGCCGGAACAGCGCCAGGCCCATGCTGCGTTCGCTGATCTCGACCGGCGGCAGGCCGGGCTGCTCCAGCCGCCAGGTGGACCGCAGCAGCGACTTGCCGAACTGCTTGCCGAACACGCCGATCGACTGCCCCTCGCCGGTGGTCACGTCGTAGGCGCTGGCCAGGTCGATCACCTTGCGCGCGCGGAACGCCGCGAGCACGTACTGCTTGCTCTCGTCCGCGTAGAGGGTGACCTGCTCGCGAAAGGTCATCCGCTTCTGCTCGACGAACGCGACCAGCGGGCCGGGCCCGCCGTTCCCGTCGTCGGCGAAGACCTCGTAGCGGTTCACCATCATGGTGACCCGCTGGTGGACGTGGAACTGGTCGTGCTGTTGCAGGTTCACGAAACCCCCAGATCGGCTGCTTTGGCGACACTTTAGGCGCCGGAACGGCACGGTGAAAATCAGCGGGCTTACCAGCCGGCGCGCGGACCGGTTGGCTCGGTAAACACCAGCCGAAACCACGGAATCGCCGGAGAGTCGCGCCGTATGTCGAAGAACCTGGTCATCCTGGGAGCGGGGGGTCTGGCACGTCAGATCGTGGGAGTCGTCGACGACATCGACGACATCACGCTGCTAGGCCTCACGGGTGAACCGGACGAACACAGCCTGCGGAACGGCACCCCACTTCTCGGCGGGGACGAGGTGCTCAAAACCCTCGACACCGCCTACGTGATCGGCGTCGCGAACCTCCTCGTGCGGCGCAAGCTCGAGGAGTACGCGACCGCTGCGGGAAGGGAACCGGCGACGGTCGTCCATCCCACGGCGCGGGTGGAGAAGCGCGTGTCGATCGGTCCGGGCGGTGTCGTGATGCCCGCCGCGCAGGTCCAGGAAGCCGTGGAACTCGACCGGCACGTGCTGGTCGATGCGAACGTGCTGGTCTGCCACGAAGCCGTCGTCGGCTCCCACGTCACCATCAGCCCGCGCGCGGTCGTCGGCGCGCGGAGCACCATCGGCGACGGAACCACCATCGGCATGGGGGCCGTCGTCCTGCCGGACGTGACCGTCGGCGAGGAAGCGGTGATCGGTGCCGGCGCTGTGGTCACCAAGCACGTTCCGGCGCAGACCACCGTGGTGGGCGTCCCCGCGCGCGTCCTGCGTTAGTCCCCGAACTCCGCCTGGAGCTGGGGTAGTACCTCGGTGCCCAGCAGTTCGATCGCCGTCATCACGTGGTTCTGCGGCACTCCCGACCAGTCCATCTGCATCGCGTAGCGGTCGGCTCCCACGAGTTTTCCGACGGTGATCAGGCGGTCCGCGACCTCGTTCGGGCTGCCGGTGAACAACGACGTCGCCCCGGCGGTGTAGGCGTCGTACTCCGCGCGGGTCGGGATCGGCCAGCCGCGGGCCCGCGCGCCGTACTTCATGGTTTCCAGCCAGTACGGGTAGAACGTCTCCTTGGCGTCCTGCGACCGGCGCGCCACCAGTCCGATCGCGCTCATCGTGACGTGCTGCGTCGCCGGGGCGTGGCCGGACACCTCGCTCGCCCGGCGGTACAGCTCCACCAGCGGCGCGAACCGCTCCGGGCGGCCGCCGATGACCGCGTACACGACCGGCAGCCCGAGCGCGCCGGCGCGGATCGAGGAGTCCTGGTTGCCTCCCGTGCCGACCGAGATGCGCAGGTGCTCGCCGTACGGCCGCGGCAGCACTCGCGCACCCCGCAACGGCGCGCGGAACTTGCCCGACCACGTCACCGGATCCTCCCGGTCCAGCGTCAGCAACAGGTCGAGCTTCTCCTCGAACAGCGCGTCGTAGTCCTCCAGGTCCGCGCCGTACAACGGGAACGACTCGATGAACGACCCGCGCCCCACCAGCAGCTCCGCCCGGCCGCCGCTGAGCTGGTCGAACGTCGTGAACTGCTGGTACAGCCGCACCGGGTCCTCGGTGCTCAGCACGGACACCGCGGTCGACAGCGTGATCTTCGAGGTCACGCTCGCCGCGGCCGCGAGGACCGTGGCCGGGTTGGAGATCGCGTACGAGTCCAGGTGGTGCTCGCCGAGCCCGTAGAACCCCAGCCCCAGCTCGTCGGCCAGCTTCATCCGCTCCAGCGTGTTGGCCAGCGCCCGCGAGACGGACAGCTGCTCGCCGGTGACCGGATCGGCCGGGCGGTCACCGAAGCTGTAGATGCCGAGTTCCATACCTCCCAAGGTAACCAGCGGAAGATGACGCGTCAACCAAATCGCACGACCAGGCTGGACAGCCGCCAGGTGCCCGGGTCCGGCATCCGCTCGACCTCGACCGGTTCGAACTCCCGGCGCAGCAGCGCGGTGAGCGCGACCTCGGTCTGCACCCGCGCCAGCGCCGCGCCGAGGCAGAAGTGCGGTCCGTGTCCGAAGCCGAGGTGGCCACCGCCGGGGCGGGTCACGTCGAAGCGGTCGGGATCGGTGAAGGCGCGTGGATCCCGGTTGGCCGCCGCGACCGCCGCGACGATCGCGTCGCCCTCCCGGATGAGGACGCCCTCCAGCTCGACGTCCTCGTGGGCGTAGCGCGGGATCGTCATCAGGGTCGGCCCGCACCAGCGGATCAGCTCGTCGACCGCGCGCGGCATGAGCCCGGGGTCGGCGCGCAGCACCGCGAGCTGGTCCGGGTGCTCCAGCAGGGCGGCCACGGCGTTCGCGATCAGGTTCGCCGGCGTCTGGCCGGCCAGGACCAGGTGCCACACCAGCGTGACCATCTCGGTGTCGCTGAGCCGGTCCTCGGCCCGGATCAGGTCGGCGAGCACGTCGTCACCCGGCTCCGCCCGGCGGCGGGCGATGGCGGCCTGCGCGCCGGCCATGATGCCCGGGATCGCTGCGGCGAACGCCGGGCCGTAGCCGTTCGCGACCGCGATGCCGTGCTCGCGCCAGCGCGGGCGGTCCTCGTCCGGGATGCCGACCAGCTCGCAGATCACGTCCATCGGCAGCGGCCGGGCGAAGTCCCGCAGCAGGTCGGCCTCGGCGGGCAGGTCGTCGAACAGGCGTCCGACGAGCGGTTCGATGCGCGGCCGGAAGTCCAGCGCCCGGCGGGCGGAGAACGCGGGGGAGACCAGGCGTCGCAGCCGGGCGTGCTCGGGACCCTCCACTTCGGACATCGTGCGCAGGTACGCGCGGCAGTGCTCGGGCACGTCCGGCTGCTGGTAGCTGTTCGAGCTCAGCTCGAAGTGCGGGTCGGACAGGACGGCTCGGGCGGTCTCGTGACGGGTCGCGGCCCACACCGGGCCGAAGCCGGGCGCGCCCACGCGGGCGACCGGCGACTGTTCCCGGGCTCGGCCGTAGGCGGCGAACGGGTCGGCCAGCACCTCGGGGTCGGTCAGGGAGATCTCGGGGATCACGCAGCGCTCCAAATGTTGATATCAGATGTTCCTGTCATCTGAATGGGCACGATATCTTGGTCTCCGTCCGGATGGCAACGAGGAGGCGTCGTGGCGCGGCTGACCAGGGCGGAAACTCAGGAACGCAACCGCGCGAAAGTGCTGGTCGCGGCCCGTCAGGAGTTCGCCGAGCGGGGGTTCCGCGACGCCAAGGTGGACGTGATCGCGGAGCGGGCGGAGCTGACCCGCGGCGCGGTCTACTCGAACTTCCCGGGCAAGCGGGCGCTCTACTTCGCGGTCCTGGCCGACCTCGCCGCCCGCGCCGAGCCCGCCCCGCACAGCAGGCCCGGCACCGACGCCCGGTCCGCGATCGGTGCGTTCGCCCGGGACTGGATGGTGCGCGACGCCGGTCTGGGCCGTGACCTGCCGTCCGAGGTGATGGCCGAGGAGCGGGTGCGACTGCCGTACGCGCAGCTCCTGGAGCTGGGCGCGCTGCTGCTCGCGCTGGCGATGGAACGGCTCGACCCGCCGGAGTCCCTCCCGGACGCGCCGCCCGCGCGGTACGTGCGCCGGGCGGGGTCGGTGCTGACGACCCTGCACGGCGCGCGGCAGCTCACCGTCGCCGCGCCGGGGTTCGTCGAGCCGTTCGACGTGGTCAGCACCTGCGAACAGCTCGCCGCCCTGCCGCTCAACGACTGGTGGGCGCCGCCGCAGGTGTCCCCGCAACCGCGCCCCGCCGGCGAACCGTGGTCGCCCGGGGAGGCCGTTGACCTGGTGCGCGGGGAGACGGTCCGGCTCCCGGCCGACGGCGTCGTCGCGGTCCTCGGCCTGCACCGGCTCGCCGCGGCCGAGGAGGCCGTCCGGGCGGGGGCGGACGTGACGGTCGTGGCGGTCACCGGCGAGCCGGCCGAGCTGGGACCGCTCGCGCGCCTGGTGATCACCGAGGTGGCGGCGGGCCTGCGGCAGGCGTTTCCCGAGTCTCGGTGGCCGGCTCTGCGCGTTGTGTTCGACTCGCGGGCCGAGCTGGCGGCGGCGGCCGGCGTGCCGGCGGTCAGCGACGCGACCGAGGTGGCGGTGCGCGTGGCGGGCGGCCGGATCGTGGCGCGCGCGGACGGGTTCGGCGGCTGTCACGCGGTGGCGGCCGATTGGCTTGCGCCGGCCGCGCCCGCCCGTCACGATCGGTCCTCGTGACGATGGCGGAACCCGCGCTCCGGTACGGACAGGCCTCCGGGCGCTGGGTCCTGTTCGCGACCGTGCTCGGGTCCGGCGTGACCTTCCTCGACGCGACGGTCGTGAACATCGCGCTGCCGACGATCGGCAGCGACCTGGAGGCGAGCACGGCCGGTCTCCAGTGGACGGTCAACGGCTACACGCTCAGCCTCGCCGCCCTGATCCTGCTCGGCGGCTCCCTCGGCGACCGCTTCGGGCGGCGCCGGATCTTCGTGCTCGGCGTGGCGTGGTTCGCGATCGCGTCCCTGCTGTGCGGGCTCGCGCCGGACGTCTGGACCCTGGTCGCCGCGCGGGTGCTGCAGGGCGTCGGCGGCGCGCTGCTCACGCCCGGGTCGCTGGCGATCCTGGAGGCGTCGTTCCACCCCGACGACCGGGCGAAGGCGATCGGCGCGTGGTCCGGGCTGGGCGGGATCGCCGGGGCGCTCGGTCCGTTCCTCGGCGGCTGGCTGGTCGAGGTGGCGAGCTGGCGGCTGGTGTTCCTGATCAACGTGCCGCTCGCAGCGGTCGTCGCCCTGGTCGCGATCAGGCACGTGCCGGAGACCCGCAACCCGGCGGCCGCGCGGCAGCTGGATGTCACCGGCGCGGCGATGGGCGCGCTCGGGCTGGCCGGGCTGAGCTACGGCTTCACGGCCTGGCCGGCGCTCGGCGCGGGCTCGCCGACGGTGCTGGTGGCGCTGGCGGTCGGGGTCGCCGGGATCGTCGCGTTCGTGGTGACCGAGCGGCGGTCGCCGCACCCGATGCTGCCGCTGGGCGTGTTCGCGTCGCGGCCGTTCACCGCGGCGAACCTGGTGACCTTCGCGGTGTACGCGGCGCTGGGCGGCGTGTTCTTCCTGGTGGTGCTGAACCTGCAGGTCGTCGGCGGGTTCTCACCGGTCGCGGCGGGGTCGGCGATGCTGCCGGTGACCGCGTTGATGCTCGTGCTGTCCGCGCGGGCGGGAGCACTGGGCCAGCGGATCGGACCGCGGCTGCCGATGACCGCCGGGCCGATCGTGTGCGCGGTCGCGCTCGTGTTGCTGTCCCGGATCTCGGTGAGCCCGTCGTACCTGACCGAGGTGCTGCCCGCGGTCGTGGTGCTCGGACTCGGGTTGTCCCTGACGGTCGCGCCGCTGACGGCGACCGCGCTGGGCGCGCTGGACGACCGGTACGCGGGGGTGGCCAGCGGCACGAACAACGCGATCGCGCGCACCGCCGGGCTGCTCGCGGTGGCGGTGTTGCCGCTGGTCGCGGGCATCGGCACGGGCAGCCTGACCGACCCCGTGGCGCTGGCGCCCGCCTACCGCACGGCGATGCTGGTGTGCGCCGGGCTGCTGGTCGCGGGGGCGTTGATCGCGTTCGCGTTCGTGCCCGGCCGCCCGAAGCCGGCGCCGGTCAGCCCGGTGAAGGTCCACTGCGCGGTGGCCGGGACGCCGCTGCACCCGTCCGAATGCCGGGAGCCTTCGGGGCGTTGACGACCTTGCGGTCGCGGCGGGTATCCGGTGGTATGGCGGCATGAACCAGACGGACGCAGTTGTCGTGATCGCGACCATGGAGGCCGCGGAGGGCAAGGAAACCCAGGTCGAGGAGGCGCTGCGGACCGCGGTCCGGGCGGTGCACGCCGAGCCGGGGTGCGAACGCTACGCGCTGCACCGCGACGCCAAATCGCCGACGACGTTCGTCATGGTGGAGAAGTGGGCGTCCGGACCCGCGCTCGGCGCGCACGGCAAGGGCGCGGCGCTCGCCGAGCTGGGCAAAGCGCTGGACGGGCTGCTCGCCAAGCCGATGGACGTGCAGTTGCTGACCCCGCTGCCGGACGGTGACGGCCACCTGGGCGCGTTGTGAACCTGCCGCTGGCCGGGATCACCGTCGTCAGCCTGGAGCAGGCCGTCGCGGCGCCGTTCGCGACGCGTCAGCTCGCCGATCTCGGTGCCCGGGTGATCAAGGTGGAGCGGCCCGGCGGCGGCGACTTCGCGCGGCGTTACGACACGACCGTGCACGGCCAGTCGAGCTACTTCGTCTGGCTCAACCGGTCGAAGGAGTCGCTGACGCTCAACCTGAAGGATCCACGCGGCCGGGACGTGCTGGCGAGGTTGCTCGACGGGGCGGACGTGTTCGTGCAGAACCTCGCGCCGGGTGCCGCGGCGCGGATGGGCCTGGATCCGGCGACGCTCGCCGCGCGGTACCCGTCGCTGATCCCGTGCACGATCAGCGGGTACGGCACCGACGGGCCGTGGGCCGAGCGCAAGGCCTACGACCTGCTCGTCCAGTGCCAGACCGGGCTGGTGTCGCTGACCGGCACGCCGGAGGGCGCGGCGCGGGCGGGGGTGTCGGTGGCGGACATCGCGGGCGGCATGTACGCCTACTCGGGCATCCTGACGGCGCTGTTCACGCGGGCGACGACGGGCCGGGCGCAGCCGGTGGAGGTGTCGTTGTTCGACGCGCTGTCCGAGTGGATGGGACAGCCGGCCTACTACACGCGCTACGGCGGCACCCAGCCGCCGCGGGTGGGCACGCAGCACGCGACGATCGCGCCCTACGGGGCCTACACCGCGGCCGATGGCAAGGACGTGCTGTTCTCGATCCAGAACGAGCCGGAGTGGGTCGCGCTGTGCACGCACTTCCTGCAGCGGCCGGAACTGGTGGACGACCCGCGGTTCGCGACGGGTTCCGCGCGGGTGGCCCACCGGGACGAGCTGAACGAGATCGTGGCGGCGCGGTTCCGCGAGCTGGACAGCGACAAGATCATGGCCCTGCTGGACGGCATCGGCGTGGCGAACGCGGGGGTGAACTCGGTGCACGAGTTCCTGGCGCACCCGGTACTCGCGGAGCGCGACCGGTGGCGTGAGGTGCCGATCCCCGGCGGGACGGTGGAGGCGTTGCTGCCGCCGGTGATCATGGGCGGTGTCGAGCCGCGGATGGGGCCGGTGCCCGAGGTGGGCGCCCAGACGGAGTCGATCCTGCGGGAGCTGGGCCACGACGCCGCGACGGTGGAGCGGCTGCGGGCGGAGGGCGTCGTCTGACGGAGATGGTGGGGCGGTTGTGCGTGGTGGGCGTGGGCTGACGTGGCTGGGGGCGCGGTTGCGCGCGGCGTGGTCTGACGTGGCCGGTCGCGGGACGGTTGCGCGTGGTGGTGTGGGTGTGGCTCGGCCGGTGGTGTGGAGGTGTCGATCCCCGGGGGATGCAGGCGCTGTTGCCGCCTCTGATCGAGCCGCGGATGGGGCCGGCGCCCGAAGTGGGCGCCATACGGAGACGATCCTGCGGGAGCTGGGCCACGACGCCGCGGCGGTGGAACGGCTGCGGGCGGCGGCCGTGGTCTGAGGCGGCGCGGGTGGGGCGGTTGCGCGTGGTGGGCGTGGGCTGGCGCGGCTGGTTGGGCGGTTGCGGGCGGCGTGGTCTGACGAGGCCGGCGGCGGGACGGGTGAGTGTGGTGGTGCGGTCTGGAGCGGCCCGTGGTGCTGTTTGGGTAGGCGTTGTCTGAC
>NZ_PQHW01000119.1 GCF_003385215.1 Amycolatopsis thermalba
CAGGAGGGGACGGATGGGGCGGGAATCCGGGGCGGTGGACGAGCATCGAACCGCCGCACGCGGCCGGGCCCGGGCCGCGCACCGGGTGCCGCGCGCGGCAGTTGCGCCCGCGCGGTGAGACGACCGGGACCGCACGCCCGCGCACGGAACGCACACCTCACTCACGCCGACAAGGACGGCAACGCGCGCGACGCTGGGTGAGCCCCGTCTGGCCGCCGTCGCGGCCGGCGGGCGTCCGGATTGAGCACGCACCGCCGCACGCGGCCGGGCCCGGGCCGCGCCCCGGGTGCCGCGCGCGGCAGTTGCGCCCGCGCGGTGAGACGACCGGGACCACACGCCCGCGCACGGAACGTACATCTGATCCGTGCACACCCGCGCGAGGAGGGTCACCGTCCCGGTGGCGCGCGCGGCGGCGGGTTCGATGCTCAAGGTGCCTCCACACTGAAACGGGGAGCGGGGAAAGGTCAGGACGCGACCACGGCGGCGTGCGCGCCGCGGGCGATGTCCAGGATCTCGGCGGCCGCGGTGCTGTCATCGCCGCGCCAGGCGATGTGCTGGTCCGGGCGGATCAGCAGCAGCGGGGCGCCGTAGGAGTCCTTGCCGGGCAGGCCGGGCAGGTCCAGCACCGTCAACGGCACACCTCGGGCCCGCGCCGCCTCCACAAAGGACTCCATCGGCACGGTTTCCAGGCGCAGCAGGGTGAAACCCGGCCCGAGGTGGTCGAACAGCGACGAACCGTCCGGCAGCCACCGGTGTGGCAGGCGCGTTCCGGGACGCGCCGAGCCGTGGTAGGTCAGCGGCTCGTGCGGGGGCACCGGCGAGCCGTCGTCCACCACGATCGGGGAACCGGCGTAGTGGTAGCCGAGCACCAGGCCGAGGCTGTGGAACTCGCCGCGCTTGGCCGACAGCGCCTCGGCCACCACCGCCCGGCGCGCCACGCCCGCCGGGGTCGCGGCGTCGATGTCGGGGTGCGCGAACGCCCGCGCCAGGTGGTTCTCCTGCGCCGCCGCGTCCGCGATCGTCTGCCGCGCCACCGGGCGCCGCTCCGGTTCGTAGCTGTCCAGCAACGCCGGGCCGGCCCAGCCGCGCAGCACCGCGACCAGTTTCCACGCCAGGTTCACCGCGTCCCCGACACACGTGTTGTACCCGTGCCCGCCCCACGGCGGGTTCAGGTGCGCCGCGTCGCCGACGAGGAACGTGCGCTCCCCCCGATACCGATCCACCAGCAGCATCCGCGCCACCCACGGGTCGGTGGCCTGCACCTCGACGTCGACGTCCGCCCCGATCAGCCGCCGCACCAGGGCGGCCGGGTCGACGTCGCCGTCCCGCACGTCCACGCCCTGCGCGATCGCCCACCACGTGCCTTCGGTGTCCATCCGCCCGGCGATCCCGCCGAACTCGGCCCCGAGCACCCAGTAGTGGACCGCCCGCGCGCACACCGTCTCGTCGGTCAGGGCGGGCGCGCGGAAGGTGATGTTCAGGTTGGGCAGCTCACCGCTGCCGCCGGAGTACCGCGCCCCGATCACGTCCCGCGTGATCCCGCCGGCCCCGTCGCAGCCGATCAGGTACTCCGCGGTGACCTCGCGGACCGCGCCGTCCGGCCCGGCGATCGTGGCCCGCACCCCGGCGGCACCGTCCTCGGCGGACACCATCCGCCAGCCGAAGAGCGTCCGCACCGACGGCAGTTCCGCGACCGCCTCGCGCAGCACCTCCTCGACGATCGGCTGCGGGATCTGCTGCCCGCCTTCGGCGAACTCGTCCCGCCGCTCCGCGTGCATCGCGAACGCGTGGGGGAACCGGGTGATCTCGTGGCCGGTGAGGCTGGTGCAGAACACGACGTCCTGCGCGTGCGACACCGGCAGCGGCGCGGCCGCGCGGACCCGGTCGGCCAGGCCCCAGCGGCGCAGCAGCTCCATCGTGCGGGCACTGGTGGTCTTGGCGCGCGGCCGGTCCCCGGTGACGGTCGCGCGGGGCTCGACCAGCAGGCACGGGATGTCCGCGCGGCCCAGCTCGATCGCGACGGCGAGCCCGCTCGGGCCACCACCCGCGATGAGAACCGGAAAGTGCTCAGGCAACATGTCCCCCAAAGCAGTGAGTACGGGCGAATTCGAGTGAGAGGTCGAAGGCGGTGGCGGCCAGTCCGGGGTTGCCGAGCCACATGTGGCCGGCGCCGTCGAACAGCCGCAGGTCCACGTCGGCGCCGGCCGCGGTGAGCGCCTCGGCCAGCCGCCGCGACTGGGCGCACGGCACGAACCGGTCGGATTTCCCGTGCAGCAGCAGGAACGGTGGCGCTCCACTGTGGACGTAGGTGACCGGGCTGGCCTCGGCGGGGGCGACGTCGCGGAGCAGCAGGGCCTCACGGGCCTCGGTGGATCCCGGCGCGGGCTCGGCGACCAGGCCGGCCTCGGCCAGGTCGGTGTCCAGCGCGGTGAGATCGGCGGGACCGTACCAGTCCACGACCGCGACCACGCCCTGCTCCCGCAACCCGGCCAGCGCGGCCAGGTGCCCACCCGCGGACTCGCCCCACACGACGATCCGGCCGGTGTCCAGGCCCAGTTCGGTGGCGTGGTCGCGCAGCCAGGCGAAGGCCGCGGACACGTCGTCGAGCTGGGCGGGGAACGGCGCCTCGCCGGTGAGCCGGTAGTCGACGCTCGTGACGGCGAACCCGGCGGCGGCGAGCCGCTCGAACGGGCTGGGCGAGGTGTCCGCGAACATCGGGCCGAAGGACTCCCGGCTGCCGACGCGCCAGCCGCCGCCGTGCACGAACACCACCAGCGGTGCGAGCCCGGGCGCGTCCCCGCGGTGGAGGTCCAGCAGCAGCGGCCGGAACCCCGGGACCGCGGCGTACTCGAAGGTGCGGCGGGTCATGATCACCTCGTTCGGATCGGCGGTGGTCCGGTGCGCCCCAGTATCGGGCGGGCGATCACGGCGGGACAGCGAGCGTTCCATTGGTTGGGTCTGTCAGACTCGATGGATGGACGGCGAAACCCCGGTCGCGCGACGTGGCAAACGACCGAAGAGCGGCGCGCCGGTGGTGGACCGGGCGCTGTCGCTGCTGGCCGCGTTCGACGAGGAGCACCGGGCGCTGGGCCTGGCGGACCTGAGCCGCCGGGCGGGCGTGCCGCGCAGCACCGCGGTGCGGCTGGCGGCCCGGTTGCGGGAATGGGGCGCGCTGGAACGGGACGAGCGCGGCCGGTACGTGATCGGCCTGCGGCTGTTCGAGATCGCGTCGCTCGCGCCGCGCAGCCACGGGCTGCGGGAGGTCGCGCTGCCCTACCTGGAGGACCTGCACGAGGTGACGCGGCAGCACGTGCTGCTCGCGGTGCGGGACGGCGCCGAGGCGCTGCTGGTGGAGCGGCTGTCGACGCGCGGGGCGGTGGAGATCGCCTACCGGGTCGGCGGGCGGCTTCCCCTGCACGACACCGGCGTCGGGATCGTGCTGCTGTCGGGCGCGCCGCCGGAGCTGCTGGAGGAGCGGTTCGCGGAGCTGTCCCCCGCGGAAGGCGCCAAGCTGCGCCGCCGCCTGGCCGACACGCGGCGCCTGGGCGTGGCGATCTTCGATCGCCGCAAGCCGGCGCCGGTGTCGTCGGTGGCCGCGCCGATCCACGACCACACGGGCACGCTCGTGGCGGCGGTGTCGGTGGTGGTACCGGCCGGAGCGGCGCGGCCGCAGGCCTACGAGCAGGTCGTGCGCGCGACGGCGCTGGCGATCTCGCGGGGCATGGGCCTGCGGCGGCCCTGAACGGCGGCGATGAACTCTCCCGCCAGCCAGGCGGGATCCCCCGCGCCGAAGACGTGGAAGTCCGGCCGGATCAGCACCGCCGGGGCGTCCAGTTCGGACAACCACCGGGTGTAGGTACCGTCCACATCGGTCACTTCGTCCAGCGCGACCACGGAAATCCCCAGCTCCGCCAAGCCGCCCGGCGAGCACGGTTCCCGGGTGATCAGCGCACCCGGGCCACCGAACACGTCGTCGAACAGCCCGGTCACCCCGCCGGCCGACACCCGGCCCTGCAGCGCCAGGATCCCGCCGGACTCGCCGGTGTGCAGGCCCGGCCCCAGGCCCGGGCGCGGTGGCGCCGGGGGTTTGCCGCCGGCCGCCCGGGACGCGATCATCCGGCGGTCCCGTTCCGCGGCCTCCGCCGGATCGGCGATGCAGATGACCTTCCCCAGCTCCACCGAGAACCGCACGAACGCCCGAGCGTGGTGCAGCCGCTCGCTGCCGTAGGTGTCCAGCAGCTCCGCCCCTGCCAGGCCGCGCAGCACCAGGTCCAGCTTCCACCCGAGGTTCATCACGTCCCGCACCCCCGCGCCGAGCCCCTGCCCGGCGAACGGCGGCATAAGGTGCGCCGCGTCCCCCGCCAGCAGCACCCGGCCGGCCCGCCACCGCTGAGCCCAGCCGGCCTGGAAGGTGTAGGTCGAGTGCCGCTCCAGCTCGGCGTTCCCGGGTGTGATCCCGTGCGGCGCCAGCAGTTCCCACGCCTTCTCCGCGCGATTCAGGTCCTGTTTGGACTCGTGCGGCAGCCGCATGAACTCCCACCGCCGCCGCCCGGGTCCGCCCGGCACCATGGTCGAGGGCCGCCGCACGTCGCAGGACTGCGTGGCGATGTGCGGGAACTCCAGCCCCGGCCGGGGTTTGACGTCGACGACCAGCCAGTCGTGGAAGTACCCCTCGTCATGCCAGCCGATCCCGGCCCACCCGCGGACGCGGCTGTTCGCCCCGTCCGCGCCGACCACCCAGGACGCCGAGACCGCGAGGCGCTCGCCGCCCCGGCACGCCTCGACCGCCCCGGTGGCCGCGTCCACGGCGGTCGCCTCCCAGCCGCGCAGCACCCGCACCGCAGGCAGGCCGCGGATGATCGAGTCCAGCCGGGCCTCCAGCGCGGGCTGGCTGAAGAAGTACGTGTTGTACCAGCCGGATTCGCCGCGCCCGCTCCAGTCGACCTCGACCAGCGTCTCGCCGTCGCCGTTGCGCCACACGTACAGGTCGTCGTAGGGCTCGGTGATGTCCGGGATCGCCGACGGCGGCAACCCGACCGACTGCAGGATCCGCGCGAAGTCCGAGCAGTGCGTCACCGCGCGGGGCAGCGGGTAGTCGGCCTCGTTGCGGTCGAGGACGACCACCCGGTGCCCGCGACGGCCCAGCTGGATCGCCAGCAGCTTGCCCACCGGCCCGTAGCCGATGACTGCGACGTCGAAGTCCACGTCGACCTCCCGGTCTCTCCTAGCCTGACCGGGCGAAGATAGGTGCGGGACCGGGTCAGGCGGCCCCTCCGCGTCCCGGTTCCCGGGACAGCAGCCGCTGCTTGCCGTCCACGATCGTGTTGCGCAGCACGCCCAGCCGGTCGACCTCGACCTCGACCACGTCACCCGGCTGGAGCAGCCACCGCGGCGTGCGCGCGTACCCGACGCCCGACGGCGTGCCGGTGGCGAGCAGGTCGCCGGGCCGGACCGTGAAGGTCCGCGAGATGTGCGCCAGCGTCTCGCCGACCGGGTACACCATCTGGGTGGTGTTGCCGTCCTGCACGGTTTCGCCGTTGACCCGCGTGCGCACCCGCAGCCCGTCCCGCAGGTCCCCGACCTCCGCGGCCGGGACCATCGGGCCGAGCGGGCCGGAGGAGTCGGCGTTCTTGCCGAGGATCCACTGCGAGGTCAGCTTCTGCGCTCGCCGCGCGGTGACGTCGTTGAACGCCGAGTACCCGGCCACGGCGGCGAGCGCCTCCTCTGGCGTGGCGTCGACCAGCGTCCGGCCGACCCACGCGACGATCTCCCCCTCCCAGTCCAGCCCGTCCTCGTCGGCCGGGACCGGGATCTCCGCGCCGTCCACGGTCAGCGACTGGGTCCAGCGCGCGAACAGCGTCGGGTACTCGGGCAGCTCGGCGTCGCGGTAGGAGCCCTCGGCGACGTGCGCGAGGTAGTTCAGCCCGATGCAGATCACCCGCGCCCCGGGCAGCACGGGCGGCACCAGCCGCACGTCCGTCAGCGTCTGGCCCGACGGCGGCCGGGCCAGGAAGCCCTCCGGGTCCGACCAGAACTCCTCCAGCCCGGCGATCACGGTCACCGACCCGTCCTCCGCCAGGCTTCCGACCTCGGTGCCGGCGCCGCGCGCCACTCCCACGATCCGCATCGTTGCTCCTTCGCTCCAGAAAACTTCCTAAAGGTTAGAACCTTTATGGTTGAATAGCACCATGACGAACCTGACCGGACTCGGGCGCACCCGCGCCGAGCAGCTCGCCGCCCTGCTCGAGGAGCGGATCCGGGGGCTCGCGCCGGGCGACCCGGTGGGCACGATCGACGAGATCCGCCGGGAGTCGGGGCTGGCCAGGGCCACCGTCAGCGAGGCCATCCGGCTCCTGCGCGACCGCGGCGTGCTGGCGATCCGGCCGGGCCGCGGCGGCGGGCTGTTCGTCGCCGACCAGGGCCCGGTGGTGCGGATGCGGCACACGCTGCTCGGCGTCCGCGAGGACCCCTCGTCCGTCGCCGACGCCGTCGAGCTGCGCAACCACCTCGAAGAGCTGATCGACGTCGGCGCCGCGCGCTGCCGCACCGCCGAAGACATCCCCCGCCTGCGCGCCCGCCTCGACGCGATGGCCGCCGCGCCGGGGTGGGAGGAATTCGTCCGCGCGAACTGGGCGCTGCACGAGGAGATCGCCGCGCTGTGCCCCAACGCCATGGCCCGCGCGGTCTACCTGGGCACGCTCGGGCACCTGTCCACCACCGCACCGCACCTGCGCGACACCGACGCCGGGGCGTACCGGGCGCGGCGGCTGCGGGTCCACGTCGACCTGGTCGACGCCATCGCTTCGGGCGACGAAGCGGCCGTCCGCGCCGCCGTCGCCCGGCACAACACCACCGACTGAGGAGGCACCGTGGCCCCGGCCGAATTCCGCCGATACCTGTTCCCGCCGGACTCCCCGCGCATCACCGGCATCAAGGGGATGGACGCCTACACCTACCGGGAGGCCGCGAAGGAGGACCCGTTCACCGGCGACCTGATCCGCGGCTGGGAACCGTTGCAGCTGCAGGAGTTCCGCGGCGTCACCGAGGACGGCACGCTCCGCCCGGAGGTCCACCCGTTCGAGCCCGCCCGGCCCGGTGAGGAGGCCCCGGTGGAGGCGATGGTCGCCGCCGCCCGCGCGCTGGAGGCGGCGCTGGACGAGGAGAGCCGCGGCAAGCTGCGGTACGCCGTGGACGCGGTCGAGTGGCAGACCTGGGCCAACCCGGAGTTCATGCAGTTCGACACCGGGATCCGGCTGGAGTTCCAGCCGCCCGAGGTGCGGCGCGCGGCCCTGGAGCTGGTGCGGGCCTCGCTGAGCCCGGAGGGTTTCCGGCTGGTGCACGACATGATGCGCATCAACGGGTTCCTCGGCGAGGTCGTCGGGCTGGCGAGCATCCTCAACGAGTTCAGCTACAACGTCGCGCTCTACGGCGAGCCGGACCCGGTGGAGCCGTGGGGCTGGCAGCTGTTCGGGCACCACTGCGCGGTCAACTGCC
Source organism: Amycolatopsis thermalba (assembly GCF_003385215.1). Taxonomy (GTDB): domain Bacteria; phylum Actinomycetota; class Actinomycetes; order Mycobacteriales; family Pseudonocardiaceae; genus Amycolatopsis_E; species Amycolatopsis_E thermalba. Next base: position 7,495 of record NZ_PQHW01000119.1, read on the forward strand.
TGGTGGTGGCGGGGCGCATGGTGGTCAGCCCGGTGTTCCTCGGCGCCGAGCCGAACGAGATCGACGAGGGCCCGCACGCCGGCACCACCGCCTACACCGACCGGATCCGGCTCGGCACCGACCTGATGGCCGCGCTGCCGGACGACCAGCGGCGCGCCGCGGTGGTGTACGAGCGGATGGTGGACCCGGCGATGCCGCCCGGGCGGGTGCACCCCGGCGACGAGCGGCACCTCGCGGGCGCGTTCCAGGACAACCGGGTGATCCCGGTCGAGGGTGTGCGGGTCGCGGAGATTCCGGCCGCGGCGCGGGAGCTCGTGCTGGCGATCGTCGAGTCGTTCGTGTCGCTGCTGCCCGAGGGGCCGCGGGCGGCGCGGATGCGGGAGGTGCGGTCGTTCCTGGACGAGACGTGGTTCTCCTGGATCGGCGGGCACGAGCCCGGGGACGTGTTCTACTACCGGGTGCAGTCGCCGGTGGTGATCGCCGAGCTGGACCACCACTGCGGGGTCTTCCTCGACTACGACACGCCGAAGCCGTTCCACATCCACACCGTGCTGCGGACGCCGCACGGCAACGACTACGGGCGCGCGTACGTGCGGGCCTGGCGGGACCGGCAGGCGTGAGCGCGACCGCCCGGCACCACATCGCCAACCTGCTGCACACCTACGTCGAGATCGCCGATCGCAAGGACGTCGACGCGGTCGTGGACCTGCTGGGCGCGGCGCGGGTGGTGTTCCCCGCGGCGCGCAGCGCGGATCCCGGCGGGGCGCGGGAGCTGTTCGGTCGCTTGTGGACGGACCCGGCGCCGCACCGGCACGACGTGAGCAACCTGATCGTGGAACCCGCCGGTGACGGGTTGTGGTCGGCGCGGGCCCACTACACCCGGTGGGTGCTGCGGCCGGATCCCGAACTGCACACGCTGGGCGAGTACGCGCTGCTGGCCGCCGAGGACGGGTGGCGGGTGCGGTCACTGACCGTGACCCGGACCTGGACCCGGTGAAATGGCCGACCTCGCCCGCGTCACGCTCGTCCTGGACACCCTCGCCGAGAGCCGGTGCGGCCTGACCGTCACCGAGCTGGCGGTGCGCACCGGGCTGCCCCGCTCCACCGTGCACCGCGTGCTGCAGAGCCTGGAGCGCGAGCTGTACGTGGTGCGTTCCCGCGAGCCGGACCGGCCCGGGTACGTGCTCGGGCCGGCGCTGCTGAAGTTCGGGATGAACAGCCACCTGCGGCTGCTGGCCGCCACCCGGCCCGACCTGGTGGCGCTCGCGCGGGAGGTGCAGGAGCGGGTCGAGCTGGCCGTCTTCAGCGGGCGGGAGGTCGTGGTAGTGGACCAGATCGCCGCCCCGGCCCGGTTGCGCGGGGTGACGCAGGTCGGCAAGAGCTTCTCGCTGCACGCCAGCTGCATCGGCAAGGTGCTGCTGGCGCAGCTGCCGGACGCGCGGGTGGCGGAGCTGCTGCCGGAGCGCCTGGACCGGTTCACCCCGGCGACGGTGACGTCACGGACCGCGTTGCTGGCGGAGCTGGCGCGGGTGCGGCGAGCCGGGGTCGCGGTGGACCGGGAGGAGCACGACCGCGGGATCTCCGCGGTGGCGACGGCGCGGCTCGGCGCGGGCGGCACGTGGCAGGCGGTCGCCGTGGTGATGCCGAGCCAGGCCTTCGCGACCAAGTTCGAAGCAGCGGTCCACGGCCTGCGGCGCGTCAACCCGGCGATCGCCGGGGCGGCCGTGCTCGGCAGGTGAGCCTTGTGGCCGGTGGCACGCAGAGCGGCGGCCGCGGAACGGGGCGGCCGCTTCCCGCCGATGGCGCACACACCGCGCGGACCGAGCGGCGCACAGGCCACGCCAGCGCGACCGCCTCCCGCCGGTGGCGCACCGGCCCCAGCGTGAACCGGCGCGGGGTGGCCGGCCCCGCGCCGCCAGGTGCCGCGACCACCTCCCACTCGGTGAGCATGTCCGACGTGGTCGAGCCGAAACCACCGGCCCTGCCGTTGGCGATGACCAGGAAGCCGTGCGAGGTCCACTCGGTCAGCATGTTCTCGAACCAGGTGCCGTCCGCGCGGCACGCACCGTTGCCCCACGCCACGTTCGGGAGCTTGACGCCGGCGGGCTGCGCATGGGCTTCTCCCTCACTGGAGACACGGGAGGAAAAGTGCGACCGGTCGCGGACAGAACCGGTGGCACCACCGATACCGGAGCTGTCCCGGGAACCGGGACGAACCCGTTCTGCCGCGGCCCCCGCCACCGCACCCTGAGACGGCCATCACTCCCGCCCGGAGGACACCAATGAAGCTGGCCAACTCGCCCCGCACCGGGGCGTCCGCGGCACACCGGCGACTCGTCGTCGCCGTCTGCATGATCGTCACCGTCATCGAGGGCTACAACCTCATCGTCTACGGCTCGGTCGTGCCGTTGCTGCTCGCCGACCCCGCCCTCGGCATCACCGACGGCCAGACCGGCCTCATCGGCGGCGTCGTCTACCTCGGCGCGGTGCTCGGCGCCCTCCTGGCCCCCGCGCTGGCCGAACGCACCAGCGCCAAGACCACCCTGGCCACCGGCATCGTGGTCTTCGGCCTCGGCTCGCTGGCCTTCGCGCTCGCCACCGGCGGCACGATGCTCGCGTTCGCCCGGCTGCTCAACGGCCTCGGCGTCGGCGCCGCGCTGACCACCGCGATGACCATCGCCCGCGACCAGGCCCCCGCCCGGCGCGCGTCGCTGGTCGTGACCATCACGATGGCCGGCATCCCGCTCGGCGGGGTGGTCGCCGCGCTGCTCGCGATCCCGGTGCTGCCCGCGTTCGGCTGGCGGACGCTGTTCTTCGTCGGCGCCGGGCTGAGCGTGCTGATCTTCGCCGTCCTCGCGCCGCTGCGGGTCCCGGCCGACCCCGCGCGGGCCGCGGCCGACCAGTCGTGGACCGGGCGGCGCAAGCTCGCCGCCCTGGTCGCGGGGCGGGGCAAGTGGATCCTGCTCGCCGTCGCGGGCGCCGTCATCGCGAACATGGTCGCCTGGCAGGGGCTCAACGTGTGGGCCGCGCAGGCGATGATCGACCTCGGGTTCTCGCTGAGCAGCGCGCTGCTGTTCACCTTCGCGCTGACCGGCGCCGCGGTGCTCGGGTCGTTCGTCACCGCGTGGGCCGCCGACCGCCACGGCAGCGCGCGGATCGCCGTGGCCACCGGCACCTGCACGATCGCGGGCCTGGCCGGGATGCTCGTCCTGCCCACCGGCCCGGTGACCGCCGCGGTGTGCATCGCCGCGATGGGCGTCGGCGGCCACTCGACGATGAACCTCGTGCACACCACGACGTCGTCGGTGTTCCCGGCGCCCGCCCGCGCCGCCGCGCTGGGCTGGTCCAACGGGACGTCGTTCATCGGCGCGTTCTTCGGGCCGACGCTGGGCGGCATGGCGATCGGGGCGGGTGGCGCGCACGCCGTGTTCGGCACGTTCGCCGTCGCCGCCGGGGTGTGCCTGGTCGCGGTGACCGCGCTGGCCGGCCTGGCCCGCGCTCAGACCGAGGTCGTGCTCACCGCGCCGGCGATCCGGGCCAGGTGAGCGCGCACGCCACCCACGAGGTCGAGGTCCCCGTCGGCGAGGACCCACTGCAGCTGCAGCCCGTCGCTGACGGCGACGCACTCCCTGGCCAGCTCCCGGCAGTCGGTGCCGGGCGCCAGCTCCCCCCGCTCCGCGCAGCGGGTGAACAGGGCGGCGATCGCGTCGACGGTCTCCGCGTAGCGCGCGGCGAACACCGCGTGCGCCGGGCTGGAGGCGTCCGCCGCCTCGGCCGAGCACAGCACGAACAGCTCGATCAGGCCCGGCTGCGCGAGGTGCCGTTCGGTCGAGGCGACCATCTCCGCCAGGACGTCGGCCAGGGTCGCGTCGGCGTCCAGCTCCGTCCACCAGCGCGCGGTGGTGGCGATCCGGTGCTCGGCCACGGCGTGCAGCAGGTGCTTCTTCGTCGGGAAGTGGTAGAGCAGGCCGCCCTCGGTGAGGCCGACGTCGGCGGCGATGCGCGCCAGCGGGACCCGGTGGTAGCCGCGTTCGGCGAAGCGCTCGGCGGCCGCGGCCACGATCCGCGCGCGGCGCTCCCGGCCCGCCGCGTAGCTCCCGGTCCTGCGTCGTCCCACGGCGGTCACTCTAGCCCGGCCCGCCAAAAACCTTGTTGACTCAGTTTTTGTCGGCTACGGTTCCGGCCATGAACCAGCCCGCGGAGCTGCGGCTCGAACACCTCCCGCCCGGCCAGCCCTGCGGGGTGCCGCGGCCCCGGCTGTCCTGGTGGCTGCCGGAGAACGCGGCGGTCCAGCACGCCTACGCCGTCCGGATCGTCCACGACGGACGCGTGAGCTGGGAGTCCGGACGGCGGGCGGACGGCCGTTCCGTGCTGGTCGACGCGGGTGTCCCGGCCGGGGTGCCTGGCAGCGAGTGGCAGGTGCGGGTGTGGACGGACCTGGGCGAGTCCGGCTGGTCGGCGCCCGCGCCCTGGACCGTGACCGCGCCGGACTTCGGCACCGCGCAGTGGATCGAGCCGGCCGAAGACGCGGTGCCACCACCCGGCCGGCGACCTGTATACAACTTGCATACCGAGTGCACGTTGGGCGCTGCGGTGGTGCAGGCGACGGCCTGGGCCACCGCACACGGTGTATACGAGCTGTTCATCAACGGTGTCCGGGTCGGTGACCAGGAGCTGACGCCCGGCTTCACGGCCTACCGGTCACGGTTGCAGGCGCAGCGCTACGACGTCGCCGGGCACCTGCGCGAGGGCGTCAACACGGTCGACATCCTGCTGTCGGATGGCTGGTTCCGCGGGCGGCACGGGTTCGAGCGGACCGCCGACGGGTTCGGCACGCGCGTCGCGGCGCTGCTCGCTCTCGACGCCACCCTGGCCGACGGCACCAGCGCGACCGTGGTGACCGGCGATGGCTGGCGGTCCCGCCCGTCGGGCATGACGGCGGACCTGATGGACGGCCAGACGCGCGGGCCCGCGACCGCGGAGTGGGCGGCGGCCCGTCCGGTGCGTGGCGGCCTCTACGACGACCGGTCGCGGCTGGAGCTGTCCGTGGCGCCCCCGGTGCGGCGGGCCGCCGAACTGGCGCCGGTGAGCGTCCGCCGGGCCGGCGGGAGCCAGGTGATCGACTTCGGGCGCAACCTCAACGGGTGGGTCCGGCTGACCGCGCCGCCCGGGCGGATCACGCTCACCCACGGCGAGTTCCTCGGCCCGGACGGGCGGGTGGACACCGGGCACCTGCGGGCGTTCGACTTCGCGACCCGGCAGCCGCTGCCCGCCGGCCAGGTCGACGTCGTCGAGGGCGGCGGGGTGTTCGAACCGCGCCACACCACCCACGGCTTCCGCTACGTGCAGATCGACGGCCGGGCCGAGGACGTGACGGCCGTCGTCGTGCACACCGACCTGCGGCGCACCGGGTGGTTCCGGTGCGGTGACGAGGACCTGAACGCGTTGCACGAGGCGGCGACGCGAAGTTTCCTCGCGAACGCCTGCGATCTGCCGACCGACTGCCCGCAGCGCGAGCGGTCCGGGTTCACCGGGGACTGGCAGGTCTACGCCGGGGCCGCGGCGTTCACCCACGACGTCGCGGGGTTCAGCGACAAGTGGCTGCGCGACCTTGCGGCCGACCAGCTGCCGGACGGGCGGGTCACCACGATCGCCCCGAAGCCCTCCGGCGGGACCGCGATGGACGGCTCCGCGGGCTGGGGCGACGCGTCGGTGATCGTGCCGTGGGAGATGTGGCGCGCCTACGGCGACCTGGAGCTGCTGCGCCGCCAGTTCGGCTCGATGCGCCGGTGGGTCGGTTTCGCCGCGCGGACCGCCCGCGAGAACCGGCACCCGGACCGGCGGGGCGCGCCCGCGCCGCACGAGGAGTACCTGTGGGACACCGGGTTCCACTTCGGGGAGTGGCTGGAGCCGGGCGAGACCCCGGCGCCCGATCCGGGTGAGGACCACGGGATCGTGGCCACCGCGTACCTCGCCCGATCGGCGGATCTGCTGAGCCGGATCGCCACCCTGCTGGGTGAGGACGCGGACGGCTACCGCCGGATCGCCGCCGGGGCGCGGGAGGCGTGGCAGCGCGAATACCTCGCCGCCGACGGGTCGATCGCGGTGCCGACGCAGGCGAACCACGTGCGGGCGCTGGCGTTCGGCCTGGTGCCGTCGTCGCTGCGCGCGGCGGTGGCGGCCCGGCTGGTCTCGCTGGTCGAGCGGGCCGGTTATCGCGTGGGCACGGGGTTTCTGAGCACGGGGCTGCTGTTGCCGGTGCTGGCCGATGCCGGGTACGTGGACGAGGCGTACCGGGTGCTGCTCGCGCGGGGCGTGCCGTCGTGGCTCGGGATGCTCGACCGCGGGGCGACGACGATCTGGGAGTACTGGGACGGCGTGGACGCGGGGCGGGCGCGGGGTTCGCTCAACCACTACGGGAAGGGCGCGGTGATCTCGTTCCTGCACACGCACGTCGCCGGGATCCGGTTGCCGGACGACCCCGGCGCGGCGGAGGCGGGGTACCGGCGTTTCGTCGTGCAGCCGTGTCCGGGCGGTGGGTTGCGGTGGGCCGAGGCCGAACACCACAGCCCCTATGGCGTGATTCGCAGCGCGTGGCGGGTGGGGGGTGGACGGATGTGGTTGTCGGTGACCGTGCCGCCGGGGACGCGGGCCCGGATTCGCTTGCCGGACAAGGAAATCGGCGATGCCGGGCCGGGCGCGCACGAATGGCGGGTGGAGTTGCCCCGGTGATTGCGCGGCAAACACGCCGCGCGCGCCGACGCCCGGCGGGGTAACCGGACCACTGCCGGATTCCGGATCCTTATGCATGATGGGCGGATGGCACCACCCAGCGACCGTTCACCGGCCGGACCCGCGCACGCGATGACGGTGTCGGCCGAGCACCGGGGACGAGACGTCGTACTGACCGCGACGGGCGAACTCGACATCGCGACGCTGCCCAAGCTGCGCCGCCTGATCCGGCTCGCGCTGGTCGACCGGCCGCGGTTGCTGGTGCTCGATCTGTCCGAGCTGAGGTTCATCAGTTCGGGCGGGCTGGGGCTGCTGGCCGGCACGCACCGGGAGGCCGCGCCGGCGGAGTTGCGGGTGGTGGCGGGGGACGCCGTGCGGCGGGTCATGGCGTTCACGGATCTGCTGGATTTCCTGAACGTGTACCCGTCGATGGCGGAGGCGCTCAAGGACACGGGTTGAGGCGCGCCCCAGCGGCTGGCGATGCACCAGCGGCAGGGGCGCCCCGCCGGGCGGCGCCGCTAGGGCGCGCTCGCGCCCTAGCGGCGGCTCGGATGCCACTGGCACGAGGGCGACGGGGGCGGCCGTTCGGGCAGCGCAGCGCATCCGCGGCACGGCGCCTCCGCAGCGGCACAGCGGCGGGCCTAGGCCCGGCCCGGCCATTCGGCGGGAAGTCCCGCACCGCGAGGCGCCCCGTAGTCCGGGCCAGGGCCTCAGCGCACCCCGACCACCTCGGCACACCGCGCAGCAGGCACCCCACCCGCGCGCGACGGCCGGGACCGGCCGTCGAGCAGCGCCGCGCACTTGCGGCACGGCGCCTCCGCAGCGGCACAGCGGCGGGCCTAGGCCCGGCCCGGCCATTCGGCGGGAAGTCCCGCACCGCGGGGCGCCCCGTAGTCCGGGCCAGCGCCTCAGCGCACCCCGGCTACCTCCGGCACCACCAGCAACCCCACCGCGCAGCAGGAACCGCCCGCCGCGCGCACGGCCAGGGTTGGCCGTTCGGGCAAGCGCCGCGCATCCGCGCCTCTCCGCAGCGGCCCAACGGGCCGAGGCCCGGCCATTCGGCGGGGCGCCCCGCAGCGCGAGGCGCCCGCAATCCTGGCAAGCGCCTCAGCGCACGCCGGGTTCTTCGGCACCATCGCGCAGCAGGCTCCCCGCCGGGCGCAACGGCCGGGGCCGCCCGGGCCAGCCCGTCAGCGCACCCCGACCACCTCCGGTACCGCCTCGGACTGGGCCTCCGATGCTGCCGGCGCCGCCTCCCCCTCGAAACGGCTGAACTCGAACCGCACGTCGCTGCGGTCGGGGCCGCAGGGGGTGGCCGTGATGACGCCCGCGGTGTCCACCGCGGCCAGCTGGGCCAGCAGCCGCGCCAGGCGGTCGGGCGCGCCGGCCACCTCCTGGTCCGTCTGCACCAGCGTGCGGTGCAGGTTCGTCAGCCCCCAGCCGTCGGCGCTCCCGCTGCCCGTCGCCACGGGCAGGGCCACCGTCAGCAGCCACCGCCCGGGCTTGCCCGTCATGGAGGGGGTGCGGTGGTTGGAGATCCCGATGATCTGATCGGCCCGGACCAGCCCGTCGCCCAGCGTGCGGATCCAGACGTTTTCCAGCGCCATCCCTCAAACCTCCTGTTCGGTCTCCGTCCCATCGGTCCTCTCGCCCAGCCGGCGCCGCAGTTCCGCGTTCTCGGCACGCGTGGCGGCCAGCTGGTCCTCCAGCCGGACGATCCGCTCCGCCGCCGCGAGGGTCATCCCGTCGTCGAACAGCTCGCGGACCCGCGCGGCCAGCCGCAGCTGGCGGCGCGAGTAGCGGCGGTGGCCGCCCGACGAGCGGTGGGCCTGGACGACCTCGGCGGCGTCGAGGCTGCGCAGGAACGCCGGCTGCACGTCCAGCGCGTCCGCCGCCTGCCCCATCGTCCAGGCGGGGTAGTCCTCGTCATCCAGCTTGTCTACAGCCACTTGACGAGTCTATCTGCTTCAGTTGCTTGACTCAATCTACAGTCATCACTATAGATATTCGCGGGAGGTGAGGGCAGGTGTTCCCGAACCCGGGTCTGGACCCGCAGAGCAGGACGGCGCGGGGCCTGCGCCGGTACATCGAACTGATCGAGGACATGCTCGGCCTGAGCGGGCAGGGCTCCTGCGTGCAACTGGAGGCACCGCTGGGCGCCTACATCGCGATCGACGGGCACGTCCCCGCGTTCCCCGAGCGCGACGTGGCCCTGCTGTGGGACGAGCGTTACGGCTGGGCCGTGGCGGTGGAGGCCCGCTGCGGCGAGGACCTGCTGGTGCTCGGCTACCTGGGCGGCCAGGTCGTGCCCGCGCCCCGGGTGGTGGCCGCCTTCGTGCGGCGCGCGCTGGGCGGGGAGTGCGCCGGCAGCCCGGAACCGGAGGTCCTGGAGGCGCCCGGCCTGCACGAGGAGCTGGCCGCCTACGCCCCGGCCCCCGAGCTGCTGGCCGCGAGCTAGCGCCCACCCCTTGGGAACGGCACGCCCTCCCGGGAAGTCCTGCCAGAATCGTGATCACGGACCCCGGGAGGACGTGTGTCACGACCGCTGCGGAAACTGGGTTTCCTCACCATCGGCCTGTTCGACGAAGCCGACCCGCGCGCGGGCCACGAAAGCACGCTCGGCATCATCGAGCTGGGTGAGCAGCTCGGTTTCGACAGCGCGTGGGTGCGGCACCGGCACCTGCAGTACGGCATCTCCTCGCCGGTCGCGGTCCTCGCCGCCGCCTCGCAGCGCACGCGCCGCATCGAGCTGGGCACCGCGGTGATCCCGCTGGGCTGGGAGAACCCGCTCCGCCTCGCCGAGGACCTCGCCACCGTCGACGTCCTCTCCGGCGGCCGCCTCAACCCGGGCCTGTCCGCCGGCCCGCCGACGCACTGGGAGCACGTCAAGGACGCCCTCTACCCGGGCACCGCCGACGCCGAGGACTTCAGCCACCAGCGCGTCCGCCGCCTGCTCGACGCGATCCGCGGCGAGCCGGTCACCACGTTCCGCGGCACCGAGGGCTTCGAGGTGTACTCCGACCGCGTCCAGCCGCACTCCCCCGGGCTGGGCCGCCGCCTCTGGTACGGCGGCGGCAGCCTCGGCTCGGCGCGCTGGGCGGGTGAGAACGGGATGAACTTCCTGACCAGCAGCGTGGTCAAGGCCGAGGAGGCGGCGGACTTCGCCGAGATCCAGCTCGCCCTCATCCGCGCGTTCCGCGCCCACCACCCCGACGGCGACCGGGCGCGGGTGTCGCAGGGCCTGGTGGTCATCCCGACCGACTCGGCCACCGCAGAGCAGCGCGCGAAGTACGCCGAGTACGCGGCGAACCGCATGCCCCGCACCACCACGCCGCAGGGCCCGGCGCGGTTGATGTTCGCACCCGACCTGGTCGGCACGTCCGCCGAGATCGCCGAGCGGCTGCACGCGCACGCCGCCTACCGGGAGGTCGACGAGGTCGCCTTCGCGCTGCCGTTCACCTTCGAGCACGCCGACTACGTGCAGATCCTGACCGACATCGCGACCAAACTCGGCCCCGAGCTGGGCTGGTCGCCCGCTACGGGGTGAGCTCGCGTTCGGCCGGTTCGGCTACCGGCTGGACATGGCGCGGGAGCGGGCCGGTGCCACCGACGTGATCGACTACGCCGAAACGCCGGTGCTGGACGCGCTGGACGAGATCACCGCGGGCGCGGGCCGGACGCCTGCATCGACTCGGTCGGGATGGAGTCGGCGGGCGCGGGGCGGAACTCGAGGCGGCCGGAGTTGCGCACCGGCGCGTCGCCCACGGACCGCCAATCGAGGTGCTCGCCGGCCTCCTCGCTGGTGATCTCGGCGTCCCACTCGACATCCGCCCAGTGGCCGCACGGGCTCCAGGTGGCTCAGGACGCGCGGCAGGGTCTCCAGCTCGCGCCAGGCCGCGTACACCTCGGCGACCGGCCGGTTCACCGTGATGCGCCAGCGGCCTCGACCGGCGCGCGGTTGCCGTTGCGGCTGGTGATCACGGCGGCGACGACGTCGGCGACGGCCACCCCGGCCACGGCGGCGGTCGCCACGGTCGCGCGCCGCCGGGCGCCGGTGTCGCGGGTGCGGTTGCGCAGCGCGGCGAGCAGGCCCAGGTCGAGCGCATCGCCGGCGACCCTGGTCCACAACCAGGCGGCCGGATTGCGCCGCGACTCCAGCCCGACGCCTGCGGTCAGTTCACGCGCGCCACCGGCCCAGCGTTGCAGGGCGCGGGTGCGCTGATCGTCGCGCGCGCCGATCAGCCGGTTGACCGCGCCGGGCGCGGCGAGCTGCACGGTCCCGAGGCTGATGCTGAAGACGCCGAGGCCGTCGGCCAGTCTCCGGGAGAGCTGTCGTGTCATCTCGGGTTCCCTTCCGCGCGAGTCGAGCGTGATACCCGCTGCCGGACAGCGGAAACCGCCGCACCCGTTGACCGCCGTTTCACTCCTTCGGCAGCGGGAACCCGGCCGCGTGGAGGAGCGATGGTGACGAGGTGCCGGATCGGGTTCGTCGGCGCGGGTGGGGTGGCCGCCCGCCACGCGCGCATGCTCGCCGGGTTCGGCGACGTCGAGCTGGTCGCCGTCACCGACCTCGATCCGGACCGGGCGCGGGCGTTCGGCCCGCGGGCCGTGCCCGGGGTGCCGGAGCTGATCGACTCCGGCATCGACGCCGCCTACGTGTGCGTGCCGCCGATGGCGCACGGCCCGGCCGAGGAAGCCCTCGCCGAGGCGGGGATCCCGATGTTCGTGGAGAAGCCGATCGCGCTGGACACCGACCTGGCCGACCGGGTCGCCGCCGCGCTGGACCGGGCCGGCGTCCTCGCTTCGGTCGGGCACCACTGGCGCTACTCGGCGGCGGTGGAGCGCGCGCGGGAGGTGCTGGACGGCCGCTCGGTGCGGCTCGCGATCGGCGCGTGGCTGGACCGGGTGCCGCCGGTGCCGTGGTGGGTGCGGCGGGACAGCTCCGGCGGGCAGGTGATCGAGCAGGCGATCCACGTGCTGGACCTGGCGCGTCTGCTGGCCGGCGAGGTCACCGAGGTGCACGCGGTCGCCGACGGGGCGCCGCCGAGCGCGCCGGACGCCGACGTGGACGGCGCCACCGTCGCGACGCTGCGATTCGCCGACGGCGGGGTCGGGACGCTCGTGGCGACCTGCCTGCTCGGGTGGAAGCACCGCGCCGGGCTGGAGGTGTTCGCCGACGGGCTGGCCCTGTCGGTGGCCGAGGACGTCCTGGAGGTCCGCGACGGCGACGGCGCGCAGGTGCAGCGGGTCGATCCGGACGACGCCAAGCGCGCGGCGGACCGGGACTTCGTCGACGCGGTGCTGGGCCGCACCGCGGGGGTCCGGACCTCCTACGCGGAGGCGGTGCGCACCCACCGGCTGGCCCACGCGATCGCGCGCTCGGCCACCCGCGGGATTCCGGTGCGGCTCGATGGGTGAGGACCGGGTGCTGGTGGTGACCGGGCCGGGCCGGGTGAGCCTGGTCCGCGAACCCGCGCCGGACGGCGACGTCGAGGTCCGCACCCTCTACAGTGGACTGTCCGCGGGCACGGACCTGAGCTTCGTCAAGGGCACGCACCCGAGCCTGCACGCGGGCTGGGACGCCGAGCTGGGCCTGTTCGACGCGCGCGGGCCGGAGCGGGGCTACCCGGTGCGGCGGTGGGGGTACATGCAGGTCGCGCGGGTGACCGCGAGCCGCGATCCGGCGTTCGCCGAGGGCGAGCTGCTGGCCATGACGTACGGGCACCGCGACGGCTACCGCGCCGACCCGCGGTCGGAGCGGATGGTGCGGCTGCCTGCCGACCTGGACCCGCTGCTCGGCATCTACGTCGCGCACATGGGCCCGATCTGCGCGAACGGGCTGCTGCACGCGGCGGCCGACCTGCACGGCACGGACGTGCGGTCGCTGGCGGACGGGGTGCGCGAGCGGCGCGTGGTGGTGACCGGGGCGGGGGTGGTCGGGCTGCTGACCGCGTTGTGCGCGCGGCGGCACGGGGCCGAGGAGGTCGTCGTGGTGGAGCCGACTCCGCAGCGGCGCGCCGTCGTGGAGCGGTTCGGGATCGAGGCGCTCGATCCGGGGGCGGTGGATCCGGCGGTGCTGCTGAAGACGCGGTGGCGGCACGGGCCGGGCGACCGCGGCGCGGACGTGGTGTTCCAGTGCCGGGGGCAGCCGTCCAGCCTGGCGATGGCGCTGCGCGCGGCCCGACCGCAGGGGACGGTGATCGACCTGGCGTTCTACCAGGACGGCGCGGACGCGGTGCGGCTCGGCGAGGAGTTCCACCACAACGGGCTGGCGATCCGGTGCGCGCAGATCGGCCGCGTGCCGCGGGGGCTGGCGCACACGTGGGACCGCGAGCGCCTGTCGGCGCGGACGATCGACCTGCTGCGCACCGAGGGGCCCGGGATCCTGGCGCACGTGGTGACGGACGTGGTGCCGGTGGAGGAAGCGCCCGAGCTGCTGATGGCCCTCGCGCGGCGGCGCAGGCACGTGCTGCAGGCGGTGTTCACGTTCGGCTAGTGTCCTGAGTCGTTAATTCGAGTTCAGCTGTAGGGTGCGGCATGCCGAATCCGAAGCTGCCTGAGTTGGCCTTGTCCGTTGATGAGGCACAGACGTTGCGGAACTGGGTGCAGCGGCGGAAG
>NZ_PQHW01000012.1 GCF_003385215.1 Amycolatopsis thermalba
CACCGAGGCGTTAGCGATCTGGAACATCCACTACAACTACCATCGACCACACACTGCTGCCGGAGATCAGCCACCCGCGACCCGGCTCCACACCGGCGTCACCAATGTCACGGCCTCATACAGCTAGCTTTTCGGGCATGGCAGAGCTCGGGTACCTGACCGCGTTGCGCAGGGACGGCGGCCGCTTGGCGGAAGCGGTGCGAGACCTGCGTGCGCCGGTGCCGGCGTGCCCGGGCTGGGACGTGGCCGAGCTGGTCTGGCACACCGGCGAGGTCCACTGGTTCTGGCAGCGGATCGCGTCCGGGGCGGTTTCCGGTCCGGACGACTACCGGGAGCCGCCGCGGCCGGCGGAGGGCGAGCTGGTGGCCTGGTTCGCCGAGGGCGTCGAGGTGCTGGCGGGCACCCTGTCGGCGCTCGATCCGGCCGAGCCCAGGTGGACGTGGGGCCGGCCGGACGCCGGGTTCATCCAGCGGCGGATGGCCCTGGAGACGGCGGTGCACTGCTGGGACGCGCTGTCGGCGGCGGGGCGGGACGAACCGGTCGAGCGGGAGCTCGCGGTGGACGGGATCGACGAGTTCCTCCGGTTCGTCCTCCCGGACGCCCCGCCGGCCGGCTTGACCGACGTGCACCTGCACGCGACGGACGGTCCGGGCGAGTGGCTGGTCCGGCCGTCCGGCGCGGGCTGGTCGGTGACGAGCGAGCACACGAAGGCCACGACGGCGGTGCGCGGCACGGCGTCGGACCTGCTGCTCCTGCTGTGGCGCCGGAAGGGCCCCGAAGACGTCGAGGTACTCGGTGACGCCGGGGCGCTGGAGGAGTTCGTCGATGTTTCTCAACTGAATTAGCGAAGCTGCCGCGACGAGCCGGCGTGCGCAAGGGGGCGCGCCCGGCTTCGCTCGGCCTGGCGCGCACGTCGCCGGGCGCCCCGGCGACTGCGGCTGCGCGACTGCACGCGTCGGCTGGCACGGGTGGTTGGCTGGCCCGGGAGGGCGGCCGGTACGGGTGGCCGGCTGGCACCAGTGGCTGGCTGGCACGGGTGGCCGGCCGGCACCGTTCCGCGATGGCCGGGGGCTGCGCTGCCCGCCACAGCGGGCTCGGCTCAGCCGGGGCCAGCCCGCTGGGTACAACTGCGCGACCGCACGCGGTCGGCCGGCATGGGTGGCCGGTCGGCACGGCTGGCCGGGCTGGCACCGCTGGCCACCCGGCGCCCCTGGTCAGCCAGCACCGCCCGGCGATGGCCGCTGCGCTGCCCGCCACAGCAGACCCGGCCCAGCCGGGACCTCCGCCGGGCCGCCCCGGGAAGCTCGGCTCCCCTGCCGGCGCGGCACCCATCGGTGCCGTGTGCTTCTCAGCGCGTCCGGATACCGGTGAGGCCGGCGGCCCGCCCCAGCCGGGGCGGAAGCAACCCCGCCGGGCCGAGCGGCGCCTACGCGAACGGCCACCACCCCAGGATCGCCTCGGTCACCATCGCCGGCGCCTCCAACGGCGTCAGGTGCCCGGACTGGGGCACGACCACCAGCTCGCCCTTGGGCAGGGACTCGGCCATGGCCTGGGCGGCATCCGGTGGGGTGAGGCCGTCCTGCTCGCCCACCACGACCAGCGCGGCCGCGGCGACGGCGGCCAGCAGCTCGGTGGCATCCGGGCGGTTGGCCATCGCGCGGGCGGCCCACGCCACGCCCGCCGCCTGTTGGCTGTCGACGAGGTCGCGCACCGTCTCCACCACGTCGGGGCGCGTCTCGCGGGTTTCGGCGCTGAGCAGGTTCGGCAGCATCGACTCGGCGAGCCAGCCGGTGACGCCCTCGGACTCCGCGCGCTTCGCCAGGTCCCGCCGGGCCTGGGCCGCCTCGGGCGAGTCCGCGGTCGCCTTCGTGTCGATGAGGACCAGGCCGGCGACGCGCTCGGGCGCGGCGCGCAGCACGGCCATGGTCACGTAGCCGCCCATGGAGCAGCCGCCGAGCACGACCTGCTCCAGGTCGAGCTTGTCCAGCAGGGCGATCACGTCCCGGGCCGCGTCCTCCAGACCGGGTTCGCGGCTGGTGCCGGGCAGCGGCGTCCGTCCGAGGCCCCGCTGGTCGGGCGTGATCAGGCGGTGCCGCGTGGTGAGTCCGTCACGCATGGGGTTCCACATGCGCGCGTCCACCGGGAAGGCGTGGAGGAGAACCAGGGGAAGATCAGCCATACCCGAGATTGTGCTGGACCAGCGCGATACCGTCGCCAGGTGAGCGTCGAGTGGCGGGAGATCCGCACGGACCGCCTCTTGCTGCGGCCGTTGGGCCCGCAGGACCGGGACGACGTCGTCGAGATCCAGACCGATCCGCGGACCAACCGCTACCACCCCGCGCCGCCCGGCCCGGAGGAGACCGAGGTCAAGCTCACGGCCTGGCTCGAGCACTGGAAGGCTCACGGGTTCGGCTACCTGGCGGTGGTGCCGCTCGACACCGGTGAAGTGGCGGGCATCGGCGGGCTGCAGCACCTGGAGTTCGGCGGCGCCCGGCTGCTGAACCTCTACTACCGGTTCCGGCCCGAGGCGTGGGGCCGCGGGTACGCGACGGAGATGGCCCGGGCGGTGATCGACTGGGCCGAGCGGGAGCTGCCCGAACTCCCGGTGCAGATCAGCGTGAACATCGCGAACGAGCCGTCGCTGCGGGTCGCCGAGCGGCTCGGGTTCACCGCCTACACCGAGACGTTCTACGACGGCGCGGTGTCCCGCCACTTCCGGAAGCTCTAGAACCGCTTCCGCGTCGGGCCGCGGCGGTCGCGGGCCTGCCAGCAGGCACGGTGCCAGTGCCTGCGGTCGGTGATCGAACCCAGTTCGCCGGCGGGCCAGGCCACCACGTGCGGGACGCCGGGCTGGATCTCGTGGTCGCAGCCCGGGCAGCGGTACACCTTGGTCGCGTGGCTGCCCGGCACGCTGCGCACGAGCCAGTCACCGTCCGGACCGGACTCGGCGCGCGCCCAACCGGAAGCCGCCCCGGCGCGGTCGGCGTCGGGGCGGCCACGGTGTTGTCGGTTGCGGCGCGGCACCCGGCCACGGTATCGCCTACGCGGTGCCGTCGGCCTTGCGGCGGAAGGTGAGTGCCACCACGAAGGCCAGGCACGCGATCACCATCGAGCCGGTGAAGGCGGCGGTCATCCCGGTGACGAGCACCTCGTGCGGCGAGCCGGTCGCGGTGCGCGTCGCGGTGCCGAAGATGGTGACCACGATGGCCAGGCCGAGCGTCGAGCCGGTCTGCTGCATCGTCTGCAGCACACCGCCCGCCGCACCGGCGTCCCGCGCCGGGACGCTGCTCATGATGATCACGTTGAGCGGTGAGAACGCCAGCCCCATGCCCAGTCCCATCAGGATCGTGGGGCCGAGCAGGCCGGGCAGGTACGTGGTGCCGGTGGCGAGCTGCGTCAGCCACGCCATCCCGGCGATCATCGACAGGGTCCCGGCGATCGCGACGGGCTTGGGCCCGAACCGGGGCAGCAGCCGCGGGATGGCCCGGCTCAGCGCGAACACCAGCACCGCCATCGGCAGGAACGCAAAGCCCGTGCCGAGCGCGTTCATCCCCCGCACGTCCTGCAGGTACTGGGTCATGAAGAAGAACATCGACATGCCGGCCATCGGCCCGAGGAAGAAGTTGGCGTAGGCGGCGGCGCGGTTGCGGTCGGCGAACAGCCGCAGCGGCAGCAACGGCTCGGCGGTGCGGGCCTCGACGGCGAGGAACACGCCGATCAGGACCACACCGGTGATCAGCGAGACCATCGTCAGCGTGCCCGTCCAGCCCGATTCGGCGGCGCGGATGAATCCGTAGACCAGTGCCGCGACCCCGGCCGTCCCGGTCACCGCGCCGGGCAGGTCGAGCCGTGGTCGCTGCCGGGGTGGTTCCACCACGAACCGGGCGGCCAGAGCGGCCACGACCAGCCCGAACGGCACGTTGATGAACAGCACGGCCCGCCACGACAGCCACTCGGTGAGCAGCCCGCCGAGGATGAGACCGACCGCGAACCCGGCGCTGGACATGCCGGAGAACAGGGCCAGCGCCCGCACCCGGGCCCGGGGTTCGGTGATGGTCGTGGTGAGCAGGGCCAGCGTGCTCGGCCCCGCGGCGGCGGCGCCGAGGCCCTGCGCGACCCGGGCGACGATCAGCCATTCGGCCGAACCGGCCAGACCGCCGGCGAGCGAGGCGGCGGTGAACAGCAGCACACCGCCGATGAACATCCGTTTGCGGCCGAACAGGTCGCCGGCGCGTCCGCCGAGCAGCAGCAGACCACCGAAGACGAGGGTGTAGCTCGACATCACCCAGCTCAGCGAGGCCGCGGTGAACCCGAGGTCCGCCTGGATGCGGGGCAGCGCGACGTTCATGACGGTGATGTCGAGGACGATCATCAGCTGGCAGGTGAGCAGGGTTGCCAGCACCACGCCGGGGCGTGGCCGCGCCGCGGTCGCGGCGACAGCCGTGCCGGACGCGGGCAGCGTTGTCTCAGGCAAGAAGACTCCATCGGAAGAGGGCGAAAAAAACGGACAAGCTCTCCGCTTCGATGGAGCTAGCATATGGAGAAGGTCTCCGGTTGCGCAAGAGTATCCGGAGAATGTGTCCGGTTTTGAGGTGAGGCGCATGACAGCACCGCGGCCGATGCGGGCTGACGCACGGCGCAACTACGAGCGGATCCTGAACACCGCACGCGAGGCGTTCCTGGAGCACGGGCCGGACGCCCCGCTGGACGACATCGCGCGGCGGGCGGGCGTCGGGGCGGGCACCCTCTACCGGCACTTCCCGACTCGGGAGACACTGGTCGAGGCCGTCTACCGCGACGACATCGAGCGGCTCAGCGCGGCCGCGCACCGGTTGCTGGCGGAGTACGAGCCGTCGGAAGCGCTGAACCGGTGGATGCGCGAGCAGGTCGCCTTCGTGCTGCACAAGCGCGGGCTGGCAGCCACGCTGAAGGCCGCGATGGACCGGGATTCGGACACGTTCGCCCTGTGCAAGGCGATGATGAACGAGGCCGCGGCGGCAGTGCTCAAGCCGGCGCAGGAGACGGGCGCCGTGCGCGCGGACGTGCGGCCGCGAGACCTGCTGCTGCTCGGCCACGGGGTGTCCATAGCGGCGGAGGGCAACGACGAAACGGCGGAGCGCCTGCTCACGGTGATGCTGGACGGCCTCCGGCAGCCGAAAACCTGAGCCGGCGGCGCACGATCGCGACCGGGCCGAACCGCGCCACTGTGCGGCCGCGAGCACGGCCAATCCCACCGCTCCGCGACCGCACCAACTTCACCACCACATCACCGCGATCGGGCCAGCCCACACGCAGGACCGCGACCAGGCCCGAACCCCTCCGCTGCAGGACCGCGGCCAAGCCCGACCTCACCACCGCGCCACCACGAGCCCGACCACCTCAGCAATGCGCGATCGTCACCGGGCCCAAACCCCACCACCGCGAGCAGGCCCAGCCTCACCACCGCACCACGACGAGCACAACGCACCTCAGCGGTGCGCGATCGCGAGTGGGACCAGCTGCTCGGCCGGTGTCAGGGAGCCGTGCTGGCCGATCAGCGCGGACTCCAGCGGCTCGGCGGTCCGGCGCAGCATCCCGAAGTCGTCCCGGGCGGCGGCGATCACGTCGCCGAAACGGGGGCGCACCCGGTCGCTCACGCGTGGGCCCAGCCAGCCCGCGGCGATCGCCTCGTCGCGGCGGGCCACCCAGGCCCGCTCCCCCAGCACCGCGCACCAGGCAGCCAGCACGTCCTCCGTCGCGCCGGGCTCGGTGTACACGTTCCGCACCCGCGGGTCCCCGCCCAGCGCACGCACCCCCGCCTGCAACTCGGGCGTCGCGTCGAAGTCGATCACGTTCTCGTCCAGCGCGACCATCCCGTGGTCGGCCACCACCGCCAGCAGCCGTCCGGGCGGCAGACCGTCCACAAGCGACTCGACGAGCCGGTCGACCTGCCGCAGCTGCATCACCCACGCCGGCGAGCCCGGCCCGTAGCGGTGACCGAGCTCGTCGAGCTGGCTGTGGTAGGCGTAGCAGAAACCAGGCGACTCGCGCAGGGTCCGCAGCGTCTCCGCGGCCAGGTCGCCCATCGCGTACACGCCGCGGTAGGTCCCGCCCCGCTGCACCGCCCTGGTCAGTGGCGACTTCGCGAACTTGGCGTCGGACACCACCACCGCCTCGACGCCCGCCGCGGCCGCGCGCTCGAAGGTCGTGGGCAGCGGCTGCACGTCCTCCGGCCGCAGGTCCAGCTCGCCACCGCCCGGATGCTCGCGCCACCGCAAGGCGTTGAGCACCCCGCAGCCCGGCACCTCGAACGTGTACCCCGCCATGCCGTGCTCACCGGACGCCAGCCCGGTCCCGATCGCGGCCAGCCCGGCGACCGTCGTCGACGGGCAGCCCACGGTCAGCGTCGCCCGCGCGAGCTCGGCGAGCACCGGCGCGTCGGCGGCGTGGTCACGCAACAGCTCGGCGCCCAGACCGTCGATCAGCAGGACGCAGGCGCCCGCGGACTCGGGCAGGTCGAGCGTGTTGACACACCCGCGCACACCCAAGGTCGCGAGGACGGAAGGCACCACGTCGGCAAGATGCCCCTGGCCGGACAGCGTCGGCAGCTCCACGGCACCAGCTTGGCAGGAAGGTGGCTCCGGACGCACGCCGTGCCGGATAATGACGACATGCCGACCTACGCCTACCGCTGTCGCGAATGCACCGGCACCTTCGAGGTGAACCGGCCGATGAGCGAGTCGAGCGCGCCCGCGACCTGCCCCGAGGGACACACGGACACGGTCAAGCTGCTCACGACCGTCGCGCTCACCGGGTCGGCCGCCGGCGCGCCCGCGGGC
Source organism: Amycolatopsis thermalba (assembly GCF_003385215.1). Taxonomy (GTDB): domain Bacteria; phylum Actinomycetota; class Actinomycetes; order Mycobacteriales; family Pseudonocardiaceae; genus Amycolatopsis_E; species Amycolatopsis_E thermalba. The sequence continues at coordinate 6,819 of NZ_PQHW01000012.1, forward strand.
GGCGGCTGCTGCTGCGGCGCCTGCGGCTGCGGTCACTGAGTGGTGTAGTCCGCGAAGCCCTGCCCCGTCAGTCGTTCGGCGCGCGACGGGCTCGCGCGGTGTGGAACTCGCGGGCTAGCGCGCGGATTCACGGCGCGGGAGCGCGGAACTCGCGCGCGAATGTGGGAGTAGCGGCAGGAGCGCGGAACTCGCGGCACCGAGTGTGGGACTCGCGGCAACGCAACGTGGAACTCGCCCGCCCGAACGTGAGACTCGCGGGCCGAAACGTGAGACTCGCGGGCCGAAACGTGGGACTCGCGGGCTGGAGCGTGGAACTCGCGCGCCGGGAGGTGGGACTCGCCCGCCCGAACGTGGAACTCGCGCGCCGGAACGTGGAACTCGCACGGGCGAACGTGGGACTCGCGCGTCGGGAGGTGGGACTCGCCCGCCCGAACGTGGGACTCGCGGCACCGCAACGTGGGACTCGCAGCGCCGAGTGGGCTCGCGGGTACCGGGGTGTGGGGCTCAGGCGGGTTCGCCGAAGTTGTCTTCCACCAGCTCCTGCACCACGCGCAGCGCCTCGGCCGCCTGGGGGCCTCCCGCGCGCACCTGGATCCGGTCGCCCTTGCGCGCGCCCAGCGCCATCAGCGCCAGCACGCTGTGCGCGTCCGCCTCCTGGTCGCCCAACCGCACACTCACCTCGGCCTCGATCGCGGCCAGGCTGCGCGCCAGCACCGCCGCGGGGCGGGCGTGCAGGCCGACCTCGTTGGTCAGCGTCAGCTCCACCGAGTCCCCCGCCGGCTCGGTCGCCGCGCCCAGTTCCGGGGGTGCGCCCGCCGCGGCCGCCGCCTCCAGGACCCCCGCCCGGTCCGCCCCGTTCTGCGCCGCGACCGCCGCCGCGATCGTGCCCTCCACCAGCGGCGCGTCCGCGACGACGACCGCCTCCGGGTCGGCCAGCGACTCGACCGCCAGCTCCGCCGTCATCTGCGCGCTGCCCAGGTCGTAGAGCAGCACGACGCCGGACCCGGAATCGGCGCGCTGGACGGCCGCGACCACCGAGTCGTAGTCCGTCCCGATTCCACCGTCGGGCAGCCCGCCCGCGGGCACGATCGTCACGTCGGGCGCCATCTGCGCGGCGACCTCGGCGACCCCTTCGGCGAGCTTCGCGCTGTGCGACACCAGCACCAGTCCGACGCTCATCGCGCCGCCTTCGCGAACGCCTCGAGCAGCAGCGCCGTCGATCGCGCACCCGGGTCGAGGTGTCCCGCGCTGCGCTCCCCCAGGTAGGACGCCCGGCCCTTCCGCGCGACCAGGTCCACAGTGGACTGCGCACCGCTCGCCGCGCCCTCCGCGGCCGCGGCCAGGACCGCCGCGACGTCCGCGCCGCCCGCCTTCTCCGCCGCCGCGACCGCGGGCAGCAGGGCGTCGACCATCGTCTTGTCGCCCTCCACCGCCTTGCCGCGGGCCTGCACGCCCTCCAGCCCCGCCCGCAGCGCGGCCACGACCTCCGCCGCGCCCAGCTCCGGCTGGTTCGACACCACCGTCGACGCCCGCAGGAAAGCCGTGCCGTACAACGGCCCCGCCGCGCCGCCGACCTTCGAAATGAGCGTCGTCGCCGCGAGCTTGAGCACCGCGCCCGGCGTGTCCGGCACGGCGCCGTCCAGCGCGGCCACGACGGCCTGGAAACCGCGGTTCATGTTCTCCCCGTGGTCCCCGTCCCCGATCGCCCGGTCGAGTTCGATCAGCTCGGCGCGGTGCTCGGCGATCACGGCCGCGGCACCCCGCAACGCGTTCGCGACGCCCTCCGGCGTGCATCCCATGTCCTCAGGCCTTCCAGCGCAGTGCGGCGGTGTTCACCGGCGCGTCCCACAGTTCCGTCAGCTCGTCGTCGAGCTTGAGCAGGGTCAGGCTGATGCCCTGCATCTCCAGGCTGGTGATGTAGGGACCCACCAGCCGGCGTTCGACCATGATGCCGCGATCGGCCAGCAGCCGCTCGGCGATGCCGTGCGCGAGGTACAGCTCGACCAGCGGGGTGGCGCCCATCGAGTTGGTGAACAGCAGCACCCGGTCACCCTCGCCGAACGGCAGGTCCTCCACGATCGCCCCGACCATGCGCGCCACCAGCGCATCGGCCGGCTCGGCCGGGATCCGCTCCCGGCCCGGCTCGCCGTGGATGCCGATGCCGAACTCGATCTCGTCGGCGCCCAGGTCGAAGCTGGGCTCGCCGACGTGCGGCACGGTCGGCGCGGTGAGCGCGACCCCGATCGAGCGGACCTGGCCGATGACCTTGCGCGCCAGCGCCTCCACCGCGTCCAGCGAGTCGCCCCGCTCGGCGGCGGCACCGGCGATCTTCTCCAGCAGCACCGTGCCGCCGACGCCCCGGCGCCCGGCCGTGTAGGTCGAATCGGCGACCGCGACGTCGTCGTCGATCACCACGCTGCGCACGTCCAGGTCCTCGGCCGCGGCCAGCTCGCCCGCGGTCTCGAAGTTCAGCACGTCACCGGTGTAGTTCTTGACGATCAGCAGCGCCCCGGCCTCGCCGGTGGTCGCGCTGATCGCGGCCTGCACGGCGTCCGGCGTCGGCGAGGTGAACACCGCGCCCGGCACCGCCGCGTCGAGCATGCCGAGCCCGACGAACCCGCCGTGCAGCGGCTCGTGCCCGGACCCGCCGCCGGAGATCACCGCGACCTTGCCAGCCACCGGCGCGTCGGCGCGCACCACCACGTTCGGGTCCTCCTGGACACGCAGGATGTCCGCGTGCGCGGCGGCCAGCCCGCGCAGCGACTCGGTGACCACGTCCGCCGGGTCGTTGATGATCTTCTTCATGCCCGCCTCCTGACTCCGTCGTCGCCCCTTCCTATCAGGACTTGGGCAGCTTCGGCAGGATCGTGCCGACGATGCGCCGGGCCTTTCCGCACGAGTCGTCCCCGGCGGCGTCGTCGTGGAAGTTGTCGTAGGTGAACTTGACGATCTCGCCCTCGCCGTCGCCGGTCTTCAGGTGGGTCCAGGCGATGACGCAGCTGTTGCCCGCGTTGGTCCGTTTCTCCTGGTAGCCGGTGACGCCGCCGCCGAGGTCGACGCGGGTGCCGTTGTCGCCCTCGGACGGCTCGACGGTCTCGGAGATCCGCAGGTACCCGTCGGCGTTGCCGCCGGACCAGTGGCAGTCGTGCAGACCGCTGGCACCCTTCTCGGTGCCCCGGCCGAGGACCTCGGCCACCACGGCGTCGTCGGCGAGCGCGCACGGGTCCAGCGGCACCGCCGAGTTCGCCGGACGGCTGAGCCGGGGCGGCCCGGCGTGCATCCTGGCCACGACCTCGCGGATCACCGTCATCCCGGCGCCGCAGGCGTCCCCACCCTCGTAGGTGACCTGGACGGAGATGCCCAGCGAGGACGTCCGGTGGGTGACCGCCGAGACGACGCAGCCCTCGTTCTCGGCGGTGTCCGGGTTGTCCAGGTCGTTCTCGACGACCGGCAGGCCTTCCACGACGCCGGCCTCGGGCGCGATGGACAGGGGAATGCTGTCGCCCATCGTGAGGCTCAGCCGGGCCTGCTTGCCGCCGGCGTCGGTCACCTCGACGCTGCAGCTGTCCAGGTCGCTGGAGTAGGGGCTGTCCTCGACCGGCGTGCCGACGCCGCTGACGGTGTCACCCCGCAGCAGGCCGCACGGGTCGACGGTGCGCTGCACGTCCAGCGCGACCTCCGGGTCGTCGACCGGGACCGCCGCCGCGCTGGTCTGCGTGACGGTGGTGCGCGGGAAGTTCTGCTTGCCCAGATCGGGCCCGCCGCACGCGGAAACGGCCAGGGCGAGCAGGACCACGGGGACGAAACGGCGAGGCCGGGCGACACGGAGCACGCAGAGCACCGTAGCCGCCCGGCCTCGCCGGGATGTTCCGAACCTTCCTATTCGGCCGGGGTCTCGCCGTCCTCCGACACCGGGACCCGGATCGGCCGCACGAGCGCCCACAGCACGAACAGCGCGGTGAACACCAGCAGGCCGATGCCGGCCCACAGGTTGATGTTCACCCCCGCCGCCTTCTGCAGCTCGGCCTCGTCGGTGAACGCGATTCCCATGATCGTCAGGACCACGCCGTAGACACCGGTCAGCAGCGCGATGATCAGCCGGATGTCGAACGCGCCTGCCCGGCGCGTGCCGGCGGGGGTTTCGCTAGCCATGTCTGCCAACCTCCTAGAAGGCGATGTTCAGCGCGATCGTGATGACCAGGACGATGCCCGCGAGCAGGCCCGGGTTGCGGTACCAGCCCGCGTCCTCGCCGGTCGTGGAGTGCTGGCGCGACTCCTTGGGGGTCAGCGAGTAGACCAGCCCGGTCAGCTCCGAAGCCTCGCGCGGCCGCGTCACCGAGGACACGGCGACGCTGACCACGATGTCGACCACGAACGCCGCACCGGCGCCGATGAAGCTGGCGCCCTGGCCGGGCAGGTCCCACACCCCGGTCTCGGCGAGCAGGAACACCACGATCGCCGACGCGGTACCGGACAGCAGGCCGATCCAGGCCGCCGCGGGCGTCATCCGCTTCCAGAACATGCCCAGGATGAACGTGGCGAACAGCGGCGCGTTGAAGAACGAGAACAGCTGCTGCAGGTAGTCCATCAGGTTCGAGTACTGCGAGGCGATCCCGGCCGTGCCGATGGCGAGGATCGTGGCGCCCGCGGTGACCCAGCGGCCCATGTTCAGGTAGTACGAGTCCGGCTTGTCCTTCTTGATGTAGGCCTGCCAGATGTCGTACGTGAACACGGTGTTGAACGAGCTCAGGTTCGCCGCCATACCGGCCATGAACGAGGCCAGCAGACCGGCGATCGCGACACCCAGCACACCGTTGGGCAGCAGGTCGCGCATGAGCAGCAGCAGCGCGTCGTTGAAGGTCGCGCCGCTGGGGGCGGACCCGCCGTCGAGCAGGGCCTGCTTGTTCTGGCCCTGCAGCTCGGTGACCGTGACCGCGGCGATCATGCCGGGGATGATCACGATGAACGGGACCAGCATCTTCGGGAACGCGCCGATGATCGGCGTGCGGCGGGCCGCGGACATGCTCTTCGACGCCATAGCGCGCTGGACCTCGACGAAGTTCGTGGTCCAGTAGCCGAAGGACAGCACGAAGCCGAGACCGAACACCAGGCCCAGCACCGACAGGAAGTTGCTGCCGAACCCGGTCAGCTGGTTGCCCGGCCAGGAGCTCAGCTGCTCCGCGCCGCCGGGGCTGTTCGTGACCTTGTCGACCAGGCCGTTCCAGCCGCCGACCTTGTAGAGGCCGACGATCGTCAGCGGCACCAGCGCGGCGACGATGACGAAGAACTGCAGCACCTCGTTGTAGATGGCGGCGGACAGGCCGCCGAGCGCGGTGTAGGCGAGCACGATGACCGCGGCGATGACGATCGAGAACCAGATCGGCCAGCCCAGCAGCAGGTTCACCACGCTGGCCAGCAGGTACAGGTTCGCCCCGGCGATGAGGATCTGCGCCAGGGCGAAGCTGATGCCGTTGGTCAGGTGGGCGCCGGTGCCGAAGCGGCGCCGCATGAACTCCGGCACGCTGCGGACCTTCGACCCGTAGTAGAACGGCATCATCACGATGCCGAGGAACAGCATCGCGGGGATCGCGCCGATCCAGAAGTAGTGGGCGGTCGGCAGGCCGTACTGCGCGCCGTTGGCCGACATCCCCATCACTTCGATGGCGCCGAGGTTGGCGGAGATGAAGGCGAGCCCGGTGACCCAGGCCGGCAGGGAACGGCCGGACAGGAAGAAGTCGATGCTGCTCGACACCTGTTTCCGGGCCAGGTAGCCGATGCCGAGCACCAGCACGAAGTAGAACGCGAGCAACACGTAGTCGATCGCGTGCGCATCAAGTCGCAGGTTCGCTGCGGCTAGGACATGCACCGATGCACCTCCGGGAGTCCAACATCTCCGAACAAAAATCACCACGATCGAGTGACGAGCGCACATTACTACGCGGTATCCCGGCTGTGCACGCCAGCAGGCACGCCTTGACCGTGTCGAGATCAAACCGGTGACAACCCAACAGCGCAGCGTCACACGGCGCAACTCGGACCCCCGGACGCACGACGGCCCCCGCACGGCTCGTGGTCGCCGCGCGGGGGCCGTCGATCGCAGGTCAGAACAGGCGGAGGTCGTCCGATTCGGTGCCGCGCAGGGCGTCGTAGTCCAGCGTGAGGCAGCGGATGCCGCGGTCCTCGGCGAGCGTGCGGGCCTGCGGCTTGATCAGCTGCGCGGCGAACACGCCCTGCACCGGCGCCAGCAGCGGGTCGCGGTTGAGCAGCTCCAGGTAGCGGGTCAGCTGCTCGACGCCGTCGATCTCGCCGCGGCGCTTGATCTCGACCGCCACCGAACCGCCGTCGGCGTCGCGGGCGAGGATGTCGACCGGCCCGATCGCCGTCGGGTACTCGCGGCGGACCAGCGTGTACCCCTCGCCGAGCGTGGTGATGTGCTCGGCCAGCAGCTCCTGCAGGTGCGCCTCGACGCCGTCCTTCTGCAGGCCCGGCTCGGCGCCGAGGTCGTGGCTGATCTCGTCGATCCGCTCCTCGATCGTGATGACGAGCTTCTCGCCTGCCTTGTTCTGCACCGTCCAGATGTCATCGTCCTCGATCAGCCAGCACGGTGGGCTCATCCAGTTCAGCGGCTTGTAGGCGCGGTCGTCGGAGTGCACCGACACCGAGCCGTCGGCCTTGATGAGCAGCAACCGGGTGGCCATCGGGAGGTGGGCCGTCAGGCGGCCGGCGTAGTCCACTTGGCAACGAGCGATCACGAGACGCACCCGGCGAGGGTAGAAGATGCTTCGGCAGACTGGTCGCGTGGATCCCATCGAACGGCTCGGCTCGCGCGAGGTGTACCGGAACGACTGGATGACGGTGCGCGAGGACGCCATCCGCCGCCCGGACGGCTCGCCCGGCATCTACGGCGTGGTCGACAAGCCCGCCTACGCGCTGGTGATCCCGCTCGACGGCGACCGGCTGCACCTGGTCGAGCAGTACCGGTACCCGCTGGGCCTGCGGCGGTGGGAGTTCCCGCAGGGCACCGCGCCCGGGCTGGCCGAGCTGGACCCGCTCGAGCTGGCGGCGCGGGAGCTGCGGGAGGAGACCGGGCTGGTGGCCGGTTCGCTGACCGACCTCGGGCTGCTCGACGTCGCGCCGGGCATGTCGAGCCAGCGCGGCCGGGTCTACCTGGCGACGGAGCTGGCCGAGGGGCCGCACGAGCGCGAGCACGAGGAACAGGACATGCGCACGGCGTGGTTCGGCCGGGACGAGTTCGAGAAGATGATCACGCGCGGGGAGATCACGGACGCCCAGTCGATCGCCGCGTACGGACTCCTGCTGCTGCACGAACGCTAGCTGCGCCGCGCGCGGCAGCGGGGCCGGCGGCGAGGGCGTTTTCCGCGCCGCCGCGCCCGTCAGGTCAGCCGCCCGGGTAGGAGCAGATCGCGGCGACGATGTTCGAGTTCTCGGCGACCGGCTTGCCGTCCACGGTGATCTTGCAGCTGTTCGGCTGGGCGTCGATGTCGGTGGTCACCGGGGTGACCGTGATCGACGTGAAGCCGAGGTCCTCGACGCCCAGGGCCCTGGACCAGGTCTGCCCGGCCTCGACGATCTCCTGGTTGTTCACGCTGAGCCCGCTGGTCCAGTTGAGGTTGCTCCGCTGGCCAGTGGTCACCTCGAGCAGGATCTGGTGCGCTGCGGCGGCCGGGTCGCCACTGGTCGGGGTCGAGTCGTTGACCTCGTCGACCGCGGCGCCGAAGACGGCGGCCCACAGGATGCAGACCACCAGGCCGACCGCGGAGCACACGACACCGGCGATGGCGAGCCCCTTGTTCGTCGCGGCGCCCTTGGTGGCGCGGGACAGGCCGACCAGCGACAGGATCAGGCCGATGATGACCAGCGGCCACGCCACGACGCCGACGAGCGGGATGAAGGCGAACACGAGGCCGACGAGGCCGAGGACGAAACCCGCGGTTCCGAGGCCGTTCTTCGGCGGCGCGGGAGTGGGCGCGGGCGAGGCGTAGGGCGGATGAGTCACGAGTGTTCCTTGACGGGCACGCGCAGCGGGCCGTCCCGCTGCGTCACACCGTCAATCGCCGCGCGCTCGCGCTTGTAACAGCGTTCAAGCGGACCAGCCGGCAGAAGTGGATCTTGACCGGGACCGTCCACAGTGGCACTGAGCTGCACGGACGATCACCGTTCCGGCCACGACGGAACTCAGTGGCTGAACTTTCAGTTCACCCGAACGGCGCAGCGAAAACCACGGCTCAGGCGGGCCACTCCGGCTTCCGCTTCTCCAGGAACGACGCCATCCCCTCCCGCGCCGCGGGGGTCTGCGACGCCGCCGCCATCACCTCGACCGCGATCGCGTACGCGTCGGCCTCCGGGCGGTCCAGCTGGGTGTACAGGGTCTGCTTCCCGAGCGCCTTGCTGGCCCGGCTGCCGCGCGTGGCCCGGCCCAGCAGCTCGGCCACCGCGGTGTCCAGGTCCGCGTCCGGCACCACCCGGTTCACCAGGCCCCACTCCAGCGCCGTCGCCGCGTCGATGACGTCTCCGGTCAGCGCCAGCTCCATCAGCCGCTTGCGCCCGATCGACCGCGCGACCGGCACCGCCGGCGTGTGGCAGAACCAGCCGCCCTTGCCGCCGGGCAGCGCGAAGCCCGCCGACTCGGCCGCGACCGCCAGGTCACACGACGCCACCAGCTGGCACCCCGCCGCCGTGGCCAGCCCGTGCACCCGCGCGATCACCACCTGCGGCACCGACTCCATCGTCCGCATCAGCCGCGTGCACAGGGTGAGCAGGCGCCGCACCCCGTCCAGGTCCCGCGCGGCCACGTCGCCGAAGTCGTGGCCCGCCGAGAACACCGGGCCAGCCCCCGCCAGCACGATGCCCGTCGCGTCGGTCGCCGCCGCCTCCTCGAACGCCGCCAGCAGCTCGGCCAGGTGGGCTTCGGAGAGTGAGTTGCGGCGCGCGGCGCGGTTCATCGTGATCGTCACCGTCGCGTCGTCGCGCTTGACCAGGATGTGCTCGTACTCGGCCATACTCCGACGCTACCTCTTGGCGGCCGTGTTGTGCTCCCCCTGACGAGGGTCGGGGTGGTGCGCTGCCGTTCGGGTCCTGCTCGCCGGGACATCCACCGGATCGTCCACCTCGCGCTGGCGGTGATGCAGCAGGTGGAGGCGGGCACGGCAGGGCACGCCGGCCTCCGGGAAGCCGTTCGACGAACACCCGCGACGGCACGTGTCCGGGCCTGCCGGGATGCGCGCCACGACCACGACCACCCTGCGGCTGGTCATCGACCTGGTGCTGGGTGTGCTGACACTCGCCGTTCTGGCGCTCGGAATCCGGGGTGTGGCACGCGCTCGCCACTGGGCGACGCGGATGGCGGGGCGGCCGTGGTGGCGCGTGGTTCTCCGGCTGGCGCCGGGACTGGTGACGGTCGTGGTGCTCGTGACTCTGCCGGGCCTGCTGGGTGCGGTCGTCGGCGGCGGGCGGGACCTGACGTTCGAACAGGTCGCGTACTACTCGCCGGCGCTCGTCGACTGGATCGCGTCCGCGACGCTGGTCCAGGCGGCCGCGCTCGTCGCGCGCTCGACGGCGTTCCGCGGGGTCAGCCCCGGTCGAGCACGGCCTGCAGGAACTCCCGCGTTCGTTCGTGGTCCGGGTTCGTGAACAGCTTCTCCGGCGGCGCGTCCTCGATGATCTGCCCGTGGTCGAACATCAGGACCCGGTCCGAGACGTCCCGCGCGAACTGCATCTCGTGCGTCACGCAGAGGAACGTGATGTCCGTGGTCGACGCGATGTCCTTGAGCACCTTCAGCACACCGGCCACCAGTTCCGGGTCCAGCGCGGAGGTGACCTCGTCCAGCAGCAGCACCTCCGGCCGCATCGCGAGCGCCCGCGCGATCGCCACGCGCTGCTGCTGTCCGCCGGACAGCTGGGACGGGTGGGCGTCGGCCTTCTCGCTCAGCCCGACCATCTCCAGCAGCTCCCGGCCGCGCTGCTCGGCCTCCTGGCGGGACAGCCCCAGCGCCCGGATCGGCGCCTCGGTGACGTTCTGCAGCACCTTCATGTTCGGGAACAGGTTGAACTGCTGGAACACCATCCCGATCCGCCTGCGCATGCGCCGCTGGTGCTTCTCGCCCGCCGGCACGAACTTCCCGTTCTTCTCCACGTGCGAGAGGCACTCGCCGCCGACGAAGATCCGTCCCTCGTTCACCTGCTCCAGCGTCATCAGCAACCGCAGGATCGTGGTCTTGCCCGAACCGCTGGGCCCGATCAGGGTCACGAACTCGCCCGGCCGGACCGAGAAGTCCAGCTCCCGCAACACCACGTGGTCGCCGAACTTCTTCACGACCCCCTCGAACCGGATCATCTCAGAGCTGTCCGACACGGCGTTCCAACCTTCGCACCAGGATCGACGACGGGTAACTGACCAGCAGGAAAAGGATGCCGGCCAGGGTGTAGGGCTCGATCACCCGGAAGGTCTCCGCGCCCTGCTCCTTCGCCTGGTTCAGCACCTCGAAAATACCTATGCTGATCAGCAGCGGTGTTTCCTTGAACATCGAGATCATGTAGTTGCCGAGCGCGGGCAGCACCCGCGGCACCGCCTGCGGCAGGACGATCCCGGTCCACACGCGCGTCCGCGGGATGCTCAGCGCCGTCGCGGCCTCCCACTGTCCTTTCGGGACGGCGTCGATGCCCGCGCGGTACACCTCGGAGGTGTAGGTCGCGTAGTGGATGCCCAGCGCGATCACGCCGGTGAGGAACGCCGACGGCCGGATGTCCAGTGCCGGCCACAGCAGGTAGAAGACGATGAACACCTGGATCAGCAGCGGCGTGCTGCGCACCAGCTCGATGAACAGGTACATCGCCTGGCTCAGCACCGGGATCCGCGCCCGCCGCACCAGGGCGAACACCAGGCCCAGCAGGTAGGCGACGAGCGAGCCGAGCACCGTCAGCTCGACGGTGACCAGCAACCCCTCCAGCAGTACCGGAACGGAGTCCCAGAAGTAGTCCCAGTCCCAGTCCATCAGGTGATCACCCCCGCCTTGGCGAACGCCTTCTCCCGGGACGGTGGCTCACGCCCGAGCCGCTTGGCGAGCACCCGTTCCAGCAGGCGCATGACCGTGGTGATGACCACCGCGATCGCCAGGTAGCACAACAGCTCGACGCCGTAGATCAGCACCAGCTGGCTGCCGTAGAGCGGCCGCAGCAGCTCGCCCTTTTCGGTGATCTCGCCGGCCGAGATGAAGTACAGCAGCGCCGTGCTCTTCATCAGCTGGATGAAGAGGTTGTTGAACGGTGGCAGCATCTCCACCACCGCCTGCGGCAGGATCACCCGGAACATCCGCTGCGCCGGGCTGAACGACAACGCCACCGCGCCCTCGCGCTGCGCCCGCGGCACCGACTGCACCGCGCCGCGCACGATTTCGGCACCGTAGGCGCCGTGGTTGAGCCCGAGCACGATGATGCCGGCGAACAACGGGACCAGTTTGAACCCGACCATCGCCGGGAGCACGAAGTACAGCCAGAACAGCTGCACGACCTCCGACGTGCCGCGGAAGCCCTCGACGTAGACCCGGCTGACGAACCGCACCGCACGGGAGCGCGACAGCATCGCGAGCCCGGCGACGAACGCCAGCACGATCGTCAGCGCGATGCCGCCGGCGGCCGCGGCCACCGTCGCGCCGAGTCCACTGAGGATGGTCGAGATGATGTTGGATGTCGAGTCGGACACGACGCGTCCCCGGGCTCGAGCGTCAGGCCGCGCAGAGTTTGTCGGTGGTCAGGTCGGCTGTGGGCAGGTTGCTCTGGTCGAACCCGAACGGCGACGCGATCCGCAGCCATTCCCCGTTGTCGTGCAACGTCTTCAGCTGCTGGTTGAAGGCGTCGCGCAGGGACGTGTCCTCCTTGCGGAACACGAAACCGCCCGCGGTCTGCACCGGCTGGCCGTTCTCCGTCGGCTGGAAGCCGGGCGTGACCTCGACCCCGGAGTTCGGGTTCTGCTTCACCAGCCACTTCAGCGAGATGTCGGTGAGCGCGGCGCAGTACACGCGCCCGGCGGTCACCGCGCGCAGCATGTTGTCCTGCGTGTCCAGGGTTTCGATCTGGTCCTCGGCCACCCCGGCGGCGGTGGCGAAACCCTTCTCCACCGCGGCGGAGAGCACCGCGACCTTGACCTTCTTGGCGGCGACGTCGGCGAGGGTGTTGATGCCCTGCGGGTTCCCGCTGGGGACCAGCAACGCGGTCAGCGCCGAGTAGTCCGGATCGGAGAACAGCGCCGCGTTGCAGCGCACCGGCGTGATGTTCATGCCCGCGGCGACGATGTCGAACTGCTTCGCGTTCAGCGCGGGAATCAACTGGTCGAACGGCACCACGCTGGCCTGCACGGTGTCGATCCCGAGCCCCTTGCACACCGCGCGCGCCACCTCCGGCGCTTCACCGGTCGTGTTGCCCGAGGCGTCGGCGAACCCGTAGGGCGCCTCGTTGGCGATGCCGATCCGGATCGTCTTGGAACTTCTCGCCGCGTCGAGGGTGTTCCCGCTCTCGGTGCTCTGGCAGGCCGCCAACAGGGTCGGCCCCGCCACCGCCGCGGCGCCCACGACCGCCGATCGCCGGAAGAAGTCCCGTCGCGTCCACTGACCGTGCGTCATCTTCGTCGCACCCCTTATTCGGTTCAGCCGGTTCACCGAACGTAGGCGGTGCGTCCGATGGGGTCAAAAGATGCAACGAGATCGCCACTCGCTGTTATCGGAAAGAGATCAACGTTGCGTGTGGACAATGCGCACGGAACGTGACAGAACTGGCTCAGCCCTGGGGCAATCCGTGACGTTCCCGCACCACCGAAACGATCTCGTCCATGATCCCGGTCAGCTCGTAGTCCTTCGGCGTGAAGACGCGCGCGATGCCGCGCTCGACGAGCAGCCGCGCGTCCTCGGGCGGGATGATGCCGCCGACGATCACCGGGATGTCCCCGGCACCGGCCGCGCGGAGCCCGTCGACCACCTGCGGCACGACCTCGAGGTGCGAGCCGGAGAGCACCGACAGGCCGACGACGTGCACGCCCTCCTGCACCGCGGCCGCCACGATCTGCTCGGGCGTGAGGCGGATGCCCTGGTAAATGACCTCGAACCCGACGTCGCGAGCCCGCACGGCGACCTGCTCGGCGCCGTTGGAGTGCCCGTCCAGGCCCGGCTTGCCGACCAGGATCCGCAGCTTCTCGCCCAGTTCCTCGCCGGTCGAGCGCACCCGGTCGCGCACGCGGGACAGCTCGGCCGCGTCCCCCGACATGGCCGCCGCGGACACCCCGGTCGGCGCCCGGTACTCGCCGAACACCTCGCGCAGCGCGCCGGCCCACTCCCCGGTGGTCACCCCGGCCGCCGCGCACGCCAGCGTGGCGTCGAACAGGTTCTCCGAGGTCTTCGCGACCTCGCGCAGCCGCGCCAGCGCCTCGTCGACCGCCGTCTGGTCGCGCTGCCGGCGCCACTCCGCCAGCGCGGTGACTGCCTGCTTCTCCACCGCCGGGTCGACGGTCTCGATCGCCTTGGCGCCCTCGGCCTGCAGCGGGCTCGGCTCGGTGGTCTCGAACCTGTTGACGCCGACGATGATCCGCTCGCCGGCCTCGACCTCGCGCCGGTATTCGGCGAGCGAGGCGACCAGCTGCGACTTCATGTACCCGCTTTCCACCGCGGCCACCGCACCGCCGAGATCGGCCACCTGCTCGATCTCCGCGCGGGCGCCGGACACGATCTCCTCCACTTTGGACTCGATCACGTGCGACCCGGCGAAGATGTCCTCGTACTCCAGCAGATCGGTCTCGTAGGCCAGCACCTGCTGCATGCGCAGCGCCCACTGCTGGTCCCACGGCCGCGGCAGACCGAGCGCCTCGTTCCAGGCCGGCAGCTGGATCGCGCGGGCCCGGGCGTCCCGCGACAGCGCGACGCCGAGCATCTCCAGCACGATCCGCTGGACGTTGTTCTCCGGCTGGGCCTCGGTCAGGCCGAGCGAGTTGACCTGGACGCCGTAGCGCAGGCGGCGCGCCTTCGGGTCCTCGACGCCGTAGCGCTCGCGCGTGATCTCGTCCCAGAGCCGGGCGAACGCGCGCATCTTGCACATCTCTTCGACGAACCGCACGCCGGCGTTGACGAAGAACGAGATCCGGCCGACGACCTTGGCCATGTCGGCCTGCTCGACCTGGCCGGAGTCGCGGACGGCGTCCAGCACGGCGATCGCGGTGGACAACGCGTAGGCGACCTCCTGCGTCGGCGTCGCGCCGGCCTCCTGCAGGTGGTAGCTGCAGATGTTGATCGGGTTCCACTTCGGGATGTGGTGCACCGTCCAGGCGATCACGTCGGTGATCAGGCGCAGGCTCGGCGCGGGCGGGAAGATGTAGGTCCCGCGGGAGAGGTACTCCTTGATGATGTCGTTCTGGGTGGTGCCGGTGAGCTTGGCGAGCACCTCGTCGCGGTCGCGGCCCTCGGCGTCGGCCTGTTCCCGGGCGACGGTCACGTAGAGCGCGAGCAGCCACATGGCCGGCGCGTTGATCGTCATCGAGGTGTTGGCCTCGGCCAGCGGGATGCCGGTGAACAGGCGGCGCATGTCACCGATGTGGGAGACGGGCACGCCGACCTTGCCGACCTCGCCCTTGGCCAGCGGGTGGTCGGGGTCGTAGCCGGTCTGGGTGGGCAGGTCGAAGGCCACCGAGAGGCCGGTCTGGCCCTTGGCGAGGTTGCGGCGGTACAGCTCGTTGGAGGCCGCCGCCGACGAATGCCCCGCGTAGGTGCGCATGACCCAGGGGCGGTCCCGCTCGCGATCCGTGGGGTAGGGCATCGGTGCACCTCCAGATGAACGACACACAGAGCGTACTCGCCGGTAACTTCGCGCGCAGCCCCGCAAGGACGCACGTCACTGGGTGCGAAATCGGCCTGACCCCATGATGACGCCCGGGTTAGCCTGTCGGGTGTGACGTGGAGCCTGTACGCGAGTTACCTGGTGTTCGCCCTGCTGATCGCCGTGGTGCCGGGGCCGGACACGATGGTGGTGCTGAAGAACGCCCTGGCCGGCGGCGCACGCGGCGGGTTGTTCACGTGTTCGGGCATCGCGCTGGGCAACTTCGTGCAGGCGACGGCGGTCGGGCTCGGGCTGGGCACGCTGATCGTGCAGGTGCGGCCGCTGTTCGAGACCGTGCGCTGGGCCGGCGTGGCCTACCTGTGCTGGCTGGGGTTCCAGGCGCTGCGCGGCGCGTGGCGCGGGAACTACGAGGCGCTCGCCGGGCTGGACCGGCGGCGCGGCAACGGGCTGCGGCGGTTCCGCGAGGGGTTCCTGTCCAACATCACCAACCCGAAGGTGATGGCCTTCTACCTGTCGGTGCTGCCGCAGTTCCTCGACCCGGCGACGACCGGGGCGGCCGAGGCGCTGCTGCTGGCCTACACGGTGCTGGTGGTGGGCACGGTGTGGCAGCTGACGCTGTTGTTCCTGGTGCGCTGGGCGAAGACCTGGCTGAACCGGCGCCGCGTCCGCCGCACGATGGACGCGGTCACCGGCACCGCGCTGATCGGCTTCGGCGTCGGGCTGGCGGTGGAGTGAGTCAGAGCAGCGCGGCGAGGTCCAGCGTGACGGGGAACGGGTCGTGCAGGCTGACCTTGCCGGTGTCCACACCCGCGGAGGCGTAGACGCGAGTGGTGGGGTCGAGCCGGTAGCGGAAGAGCTGGATCAGCCGCGGGTCGTCGTTCGGGTTCTCAACCCGCCAGAAGTGCGGGATTCGCGCGTCGGCGTACTCACCCGGCTTGTCGATCCGGTCCGCCGTCATCGACCCGGGCGACATGACTTCGACCACGAGAAGGCAGTGCTCCGGACGGAGCACCGCGTCCTCGTCCAGCGACGAGTCGTACACCACGAGATCCGGTCTGCGGTTGAGCAGCGGCACGTCGCGGAGCCGCAGATCGACATCGAAATCGGCCTCATAGCCCGGGCCGCTCGCCTCGGCGAGGAGGTAGGACAGGTTGCGGATGATTCGCTGATGCACCCTGCGGGGGGCCGGATTCACGACAATGGCTCCATCGACGATTTCCAGACTGCGGCACACTTCCTCCGGAAGGGCTTCGTAGTCTGCCGCCGTCAACCCGTCGGGCGGGAGCACCATCCACTCGGGCAGCGCCGTCATCCGACCCCCAACCTCTGTGAGTTCCTGAGTTCGAGGCTACTTGACTTCCAACACCGTTGGAAGTAAAGGCGCGGTCAGGCGCGCTCCGCCGCGCCGATGACCCGCTCCACGCGCGCGCCCAGCCGATTCAGATTCTCCACGAAGTACGGGTATCCGCGGTCGATGTGGAACACGTCCCAGATCTCGGTGACCCCGTCCGCGCGCAGCCCGCCCAGCACCAGGCCCGCGCCGGCGCGGATGTCGGATGCCCAGACCGGCGCGGAGGACAGCTTCTCGACCCCGCGGACCACCGCGTGGTGGCCGTCGGTGCGGGCGTCGGCGCCCAGGCGGACCATCTCCTCGATGAACCGGAACCGCGCCTCGTACACGTTCTCCGTGATCATCGACGTGCCCTCGGACACCGCGGACAGCGCAACGGCGAACGGCTGCAGGTCCGTGGCGAACCCCGGGTAGGGCAGCGTCACGAAGTCGACCGCCTTGGGCCGGTCGTTCTGCACCACCCGGAAACCGCTCTCGTCGAACGTCGTGATCTCGGCTCCGGCCATCCGCAGCTTCTCCAGCACCAGGTCCAGGTGGTGCGGGTTGACGCCCTTGACCGTCAGGTCACCGCGGGTCATCGCCGCCGCGAACGCCCACGTCGCCCCCACGATCCGGTCGCCGATCACGCGGTGCTCGGTCGGGTGGAGCTCGGTCACGCCCTGCACGGTCAGCGTCGACGTGCCGGCGCCCTCGATCTGCGCGCCCATCTGGTTCAGCATCACGCAGATGTCGACGATCTCCGGCTCGCGCGCGGCGTTGTCGATCACGGTCGTGCCCTCGGCCAGGACCGCGGCCATCAGGATGTTCTCGGTCGCGCCGACGCTCGGGAAGTCCAGCCAGATCTGCGCGCCCTTGAGGTGATCGGCCTTGGCGACGACGCAGCCGTGCTCGATGGTGCTCGTCGCGCCGAGCGCGCGCAGCCCGTTCTGGTGCATGTCCAGCGGCCGGGAACCGATCGCGTCCCCGCCCGGCAGCGCGACGACGGCCCGCTTGAGCCGCCCGACCAGCGGCCCGAGCACGCACACGGACGCGCGCAGCTTGCCCATCGCGGGCGAGTCGGCCCGGTGGGACAGCTCGGACGGGGTCGTGATCTTCGCGGTGTCGCCGTCCAGGACCACCTCGCACCCGACGCTGCGCAGCACGTCCGCCATCAGCGGGACGTCCAGGATCTGCGGGCAGTTGGTGATCGTGGTGGTGCCCTCGGCGAGGAGCGCGGCCGCCATCAGCTTCAGAACACTGTTCTTGGCTCCGACGACCTCGACCTCGCCCACCAGCCGCGCACCACCGTGCACGTCGAAGTGCTCGCTCATGGCCGTCATCATGCCTTCCGGTTCGGGCACCCGAACGGAGGGGCGGGACATAACAGAGGGCGACCGACTTCGCACTATCGTGTGAAACACTGTGGCCTCTCACGGCGATTACGCGCCCGGATGGCCCACTGACTGGGGGTACCTTGAGCGAAATGTTGACCCCACCGGCGCCGCCGTCCCTGCCCGAGGTGCAGCGGGCGGAGATCGACGGCGTGCCGGTCTTCTGGACCGACCAGCCCGGCCGGCTCAGCGCGAGCCTGCTGTTCGGGGTCGGCCTCGCCCACGAGTCGTTCCTGGAGACGGGGATCACGCACCTCGTCGAGCACCTGGCCATGCGGCGGGTGCGCACGAGCCGCTACGAGAACAACGCCTCGACCGAGGTCCTGCACACCAGTTTCGACGTCACCAGCACCCCGGAGACCGTCGCGGAGCACCTGCGGCGCGTGTGCGAGTCCCTGGCGGACCTGGACACCGGGCCGCTGCGGCTGGAGCGGGGCGTGCTGCTGGCCGAGGAGCGCGGCAACGAGGGTCCCGGCGTGACCGCGTGGCTGCCGTCCGGGCTGTGGTTCGGCAACCGCGCGTTCGGCCTGGCCGGCAACGTCCAGCTCGCCGCCGTCCACGCCGGTCCGCAGCAGGCGCGTGAGTGGTGCGCGCGCTGGTTCCACCGCGGCAACGCCGCGCTCGTGCTGTCCGGCCCTCCCCCGGCCGGTCTGACGCTCCCCCTGCCCGACGGCCCGCCGCGGCAGCCGGTGACCGCCGCGCCGTTCGACCTGCCCACCCCCGCGCAGACGAGCATCCCCAACGGCGTGGTGGGCTGCGCGCTGGTCGACTGGACCGCGGAGACCGCGTGCGCGGCCGGGGTCCTCATCCACCGGCTCACCGACCGGCTGCGGCACCTCGAGGGCCTGGTCTACGACATCGCCTTCGACCACCAGATGGTGGACGCCCGACGCGCCGTCCTGGGGTTCGGCACCGACGTGCCGGACAAGCAGGCCGCCCGGGTCGTCGACGCGATCCGCACCGAGCTGGCCGAGCTGGGCCGCGGCGGACCGACCGAGGAGGAGCTGGCGGTCGACCGGGCCGGGCTCGCCGAGGAGGTCGCCGAGCGGGACTTCGCCGTCTACCGGGCGTTCGACGCGGCGATGAGCGAGCTGACCGGGTGGCCGTCGGCGGCCGAGCACCAGCAGCGGGTGCTGGCCGGGCTCGATCCGGCGGCGGTCGCGGCGGCCGCGCGGGACCTGGCCGGGCGGCTGGTGCTGTGCGCGCCGGAGCAGCACGTGCCGCGGGACCTGCCGGAACTGCCCGGCAGCCCGCTGCCCGCGCCGCCGGGGCGGGAGATGAAGCGGGCGCTGGTCGGGTCGACCGCGCCGCGCGGCTACCGGCTCGTGGTGGGCGAGGAGGGTCTGTCCACGTACTTCGGGCAGAACCCGTCGCCCGCGGCCGTCGTGCGGTTCGACGACCTCGCCGGGGTCGGCATCGAGCACACCGACGGGCAGCTGCCGATCCTGCACCTGTTCGGCACGCACGGCGGGGCGATCACCGTGCGCCCCGGCGACTGGCGCGGCGGCCGGGCGCTGGTGCGGGACCTGCGGGCGCGAATCGATTCCGGGGTGTGTTTCGAGGCTCCGGAGGCCATGCGGCTGTTCGAGCAGTCGTAAGGTGCTCGGTATGCCGGTACGGATCAACCGCGTGTACACCAGGGTCGGCGACAACGGCACGACCGCGCTCGGGGACGGCTCACGCGTGCCGAAGACCGACCCGCGGCTGGCCGCCTACGCCGACGTCGACGAGACGAACTCGGTGGTCGGGCTGGCGCTCGCGATGGGCGGTCTCGACGAGGAGATCGCGGTGGTGCTGCGCCGCGTGCAGAACGACCTGTTCGACGTCGGGGCGGACCTGTGCTCGCCGGTGGTGCCCGATCCGGAGTTCCCCCCGCTGCGCATCACCGAGGCCTACATCGAACGGCTGGAGGGCTGGTGCGATGCGTTCAACGAGCGCCTGCCGAAGCTGACGTCGTTCATCCTGCCGGGCGGCACCCCGGGCGCGGCGTTCCTGCACCAGGCGCGCACGGTGAGCCGCCGGGCCGAGCGGGCGGGGTGGGCGCTGGTGGAGGCCGACCCGGACCGGACGAACACGCTGGCGGTCAAGTACCTCAACCGGCTGTCCGACCTGCTCTTCATCCTGGCCCGCCTGGCCAACCCCGAGGGCGACGTGCTGTGGAAACCCGGCGGCGAGGCCTGATCGGTTCACCCCGGGCCGGCATGCGGACATCCTCATACCCGCCACCCGCGCGGCGATCTAGGTTCGTGCCATGAGCGACAACACACCGCTGCCGGGAAGCATCCGGCTGCCGGACGGGTCCTGGGTCCGCGGGCGCGGCCTGCGCCGCCCCCAGCCCACCGGCCCCGCGCCCCGATTCGGCCTCTACCTGGGCTCCGCGCGGCTGCGTCGCGAGCACGACGCCGGCCTCGGGTGGCCGCACACCTGGCTGGACTGGCCGGACTTCCGGCTGCCCCGCGACGAGAACGCCGCCGTCCGGGAAATCCGCGCCCTGCACGAGCGGGCGCGCGCGGGCGAAGCCGTCGAGGTCGCCTGTGCCGGCGGGGTCGGGCGGACCGGCACGGTCATCGCCTGCCTCGCCGTTCTGAGCGGCGTCGACCCCGCCGAGGCCGTCGCCTGGACACGGCAGCACCACCACCCCCGGGCGGTCGAAACGCCGGGGCAACGCCGCTGGGTGCGCCGGTTCACCCCAGGCTGAATCAGGAAGCTCTCGGCACCTGGCGTCCCGGCGGAGCGGACTCCAGCCAGGACAGGAAACCGGTCAGCGCGTCCGGCCCCATCGCGATCTCGATGGGCTCCTGGACCGCCGACTCGCAGCGCAGGACCGTCGCGTCCGAGGGCACCGCGTAGGCCTCGGTGCCGATCGGATCGCGGCGGTCGGCGATCATCAACGTCTCGCGTTCGAACACCCGGTCCGGGCCGGTGCGCAGGCTCCACACCCGGTACCAGGCGAACACCTCACCCTCGTAACGCCCCAGGCCCAGGTGCCAGCCGGCGCGCGCGTTGTCCGGATCCCACCGCAACGCGACGCTCACCCCGCCCTGGCGACGCATCCGCCCCCAGCGGAAGCTGTACCAGAACGCGACGACGGCAAGACCGAGCAGGACGACCAGGACAACGAGGGTGATTTCCACGGCCGGCTCCTGCTCGTCGCCGGATCAGACCGACTGACCGGCCGCGCGGAGCCGGGCGGTCGCTCTGGCGCGCTCCGCCTCGTCCTCGGCGCTCAGCGCGGACCGGGCGGCCTCGACGTCGATCTCGTCGGCCAGCTCCGCGGTCTCGGCGAGCACGCTCACCCGCTCGGCGGTCACGGACAGGAAGCCACCGTGGACCGCGGCGCGGACGGTCTCACCGTCCGTGGTCGTCACCTTGACGACCCCACCCTCGACGAGCTGACCGAGTACCGGTTCGTGACCCGGCATCAGGCCGATCTCACCCTCAGTGGTCTGCGCGACCACGAACGTCGCCTGGCCGGACCAGAGACGGCGCTCGACGGCGACAAGCTCGACGGTCATCTCAGCCACGTGGTTCTCCTTCGTTCCCGCGCCGATGAGCGCAGTCTAATAGGTTCGCGACCGGTTACGACAACGGCGGGGTGAGAGTCCTTAAAGGACACCCGCCCCGCCGTCGTCCCGACATCACTTGCCGGTGAGTTCCTTGTACTTCTTCTCGAGGTCCTCGAGGCCACCGATGCCCAGGAACGCCTGCTCCGGGTAGTGGTCGAACTCACCCTTGGTGATCTTGTCGAACGCCTCGACGGTCTCCGCGCGCGGCACGGTCGAGCCCGGCTGGCCGGTGAAGGTCTCGGCGACCAGCATGTTCTGCGACAGGAACCGCTCGATGCGGCGGGCCCGCTGCACGGTCAGCTTGTCCTCTTCGGACAGCTCGTCCATACCGAGGATGGCGATGATGTCCTGCAGCTCCTTGTACTTCTGCAGGATCCGGATGACCTCGGACGCCACCCGGTAGTGGTCCTCGCCGACGATGGCCGGGTCGAGGATCGTCGAGGTGGAGGCCAGCGGGTCCACGGCCGGGAAGATGCCCTTCTGGAACACCGACCGCGACAGCTCGGTGGTGGCGTCCAGGTGGGCGAACGTGGTGGCCGGGGCCGGGTCGGTGTAGTCGTCCGCCGGCACGTAGATCGCCTGCATCGAGGTGATCGAACGGCCCTTGGTCGAGGTGATCCGCTCCTGCAGCTCACCCATCTCGTCGGCCAGCGTCGGCTGGTAACCCACGGCCGAGGGCATGCGGCCCAGCAGGGTCGACACCTCGGAACCGGCCTGGGTGAACCGGAAGATGTTGTCGATGAACAGCAGCACGTCCTGGTTCTTGACGTCGCGGAAGTACTCCGCCATCGTCAGCGCGGACAGCGCGACCCGCATACGGGTGCCCGGCGGCTCGTCCATCTGGCCGAAGACGAGCGCGGTGTCGTTGATGACGCCGTCCTCGCTCATCTCCAGGAACAGGTCGGTGCCCTCACGGGTGCGCTCGCCGACGCCGGCGAACACCGAGGTGCCACCGAAGTTCTTGGCGACACGGGTGATCATTTCCTTGATCAGCACCGTCTTGCCCACGCCGGCGCCGCCGAACAGGCCGATCTTGCCACCCTGCACGTACGGGGTGAGCAGGTCGATGACCTTGAGGCCGGTCTCCAGCATCTGGGTCTTGCCCTCGAGCTGGTCGAACGCCGGCGGCTTGCGGTGGATGCTCCAGCGCTCCAGGTCCGCGCCGTAGCCCGGCTGGTCGAGGCAGTCGCCCAGCGCGTTGTAGACGTGGCCCTTGACCTCGTCGCCGACCGGCACCGAGATCGGCGCGCCGGTGTTGATCACCTCGGCGCCGCGGACGAGACCGTCCTGCGGGGCGAGCGAGATCGTGCGAACGAGGTTGTCGCCGAGGTGCTGCGCGACCTCGAGGGTGACCGTCTTGCGCAGCTGCTCGAACTCGACCTCGACCTTCAGCGCGTTGAACAGCTCGGGCACGGCGCCGCGCGGGAACTCCACGTCGACGACCGGGCCGGTCACCGAGACGATCCGGCCCTTGGTCCGGGTTTCAGTGGTGGTCATCTACTCATCACTTCCTACAGCGGCGAGCGCATCGGCCCCACCGACGATTTCGCTGATCTCCTGCGTGATCTGGGCCTGTCGCGCCTGGTTGGCCAGCCGGGTGTAGGTCTCCACCAGCTCGCTGGCGTTGTCCGACGCCGACTTCATGGCGGTGCGCCGGGCGGCCAGCTCGGAAGCGGCCGACTCGAGCAGAGCCGAAAAGATCCGCGTGTTGATGTACTTCGGCAGCAGGGCCGACAGCAGCCGGTCCGCGCTGGGCTCGAACTCGTACGCCGGGAGGATCTCGCCGGACTGAGCGGTGCCCTCCGCGCCGTCTTCCACGTACTCGACCTCGAGCGGCGCCATCCGCCTGGCGACCGGGGTCTGGGTCAGCATCGACTTGAACTCGGTGTACACGATGTGCACCTCGTCCACGCCCAGGATGCCGTCCTCGCCCGGGCCGTTCGCGTCGTCGTCCGCGCCGGCGAGGAACGCCTTGGTCAGCGTCTCGCCCGCGGCGGCGGCGTTCTCGTAGTGCGGCTGGTCGGAGAACCCGGTCCAGCTGTCGACGACCTCGCGGTTGCGGAACCGGTAGTAGTTCAGGCCCTTGCCGCCGATGACGTAGACCTGGGGCTCCTTGCCCTCCGAGCGCAGCAGCGAGAGCAGCTCCTCGGTGGCCCGCAGCACGTTGGTGTTGTAACCACCGCACAGGCCCTTGTCACTGGTCACCACCAGCACGGCCGCCCGCTTCGGGTTGGGCCGCTCGACGAGGAACGGGTCGTCGAGGCTCGCGGCCCCGCTCGCCAGGGCGGAGAGCACCTTGGTGATCTCCTCGGCGTACGGGCGCGAAGCCTCGACCCGTGCCTGGGCACGGCCGATCCGCGAGGTGGCGATCAGTTCCATCGCCTTGGTGATCTTGCCGATCGATTTCGTCGCCCGGATCTTTGCCCGGAGCTCGCGAAGTTGCGCCATGAGCTATCCGGTCACTTCGTCGGGGCGGGCTTGTTGACCTTGACGGTCTCCTGCCCGACCTTGTCGGCGTCCATCGCCTCGGCCTCGGCCTCGTTCACGAGCTGCTCACCCGAAGAGGTGGTGAAGCCCTTCTTGAACTCGGCGGTGGCGGCGGCGACGCGCTCGGCGAGCTCGTCGGTCCACTTACCCTTGTCGCGGATCTCGGCGAGGATGTCGTCGTGCTTGTGGCGGATGTTCTCCAGCAGCTCGGAGTTGAACCGGGCCACGTCCTCCACCGGCACGTCGTCGAAGTGACCCTTGGTGCCCAGGTACACGGTGATGACCTGCTGCTCGACCGGGATCGGCGAGTACTGGGGCTGCTTGAGCACCTCGTACAGGCGGGCACCGCGGTCCAGCTGGGCACGCGAGGTCGGGTCCAGGTCGGAGGCGAAGGCGGCGAACGCCTGCAGCTCCTGGTACTGGGACAGGTCGATCCGCAGCGAACCGGACACCGTCTTCATCGCCTTGATCTGCGCGTCACCACCGACCCGGGAAACCGAGGTGGTCACGTCGACCGCGGGGCGCTGACCCGAGTTGAACAGGTCGGACTGGAAGAAGCACTGCCCGTCGGTGATCGAGATGACGTTGGTGGGGATGTAGGCCGAGATGTCGTTGGCCTTGGTCTCGATGACCGGCAGACCGGTCAGCGAGCCGCCACCCAGCTCGTCCGACAGCTTCGCGCAGCGCTCGAGCAGCCGGGAGTGCAAGTAGAAGACGTCGCCGGGGAACGCCTCGCGGCCCGGCGGGCGGCGCAGCAGCAGCGAGAGCGCGCGGTAGGCGTCGGCCTGCTTGGACAGGTCGTCGAACACGATCAGGACGTGCTTGCCCTGGTACATCCAGTGCTGGCCGAGCGCCGACCCGGTGTAGGGGGCCAGCCACTTGAAGCCGGCGGAGTCCGACGCGGGGGCCGCGACGATGGTGGTGTACTCCAGCGCGCCCGCGTCCTCGAGGGACTTGCGGACACCGGCGATGGTGGAGCCCTTCTGGCCGATCGCGACGTAGATGCAGCGGACCTGCTTGTTCGGGTCGCCGGTCGCCCAGTTGGCCTTCTGGTTGATGATCGTGTCGACGCAGACCGCGGTCTTGCCGGTCTTGCGGTCACCGATGATCAGCTGGCGCTGGCCGCGGCCGATCGGGGTCATCGCGTCGATCGCGGTGATGCCGGTCTGCAGCGGCTCGGACACCGGCTGGCGCTGCACGACCGAGGCGGCCTGCAGCTCCAGCGCGCGCCGGTCCTCGGCCACGATGTCGCCGAGGCCGTCGATCGGCTTGCCGAGCGGGTCGATGACGCGGCCCAGGAAGGCCTCGCCGACCGGGATCGAGAGGATCTGGCCGGTGCGCTTGACCTCCTGACCCTCTTCGATCTTCTCGTAGTTACCGAGGATGACGACACCGATCCGGCGCGGCTCCAGGTTCTGCGCCACACCGAGGATGCCGCCGGGGAACTCCAGCAGCTCGTTGGCCATGGTCGAGGGCAGACCCTCGACGTGGGCAACGCCGTCGCCGGTGTCCACGACGACGCCGACCTCTTCCCGGTTGACTTCGGGTGAGTAACTCGAGACGTAGTTCTCGATCGCGCTACGGATCTCGTCCGAGGAGATCGTCAGCTCCGCCATGTCGTTCCCGCTCTCTCGTTCCTGCAGGTGTGCAAAGTCTTGTGTGGTGTCAGGCCAGCTGCCTGCGCAGCTCGGCGATCCGGCCGGCGGTGCTGCCGTCGATGACCTCGTCGCCCACCCGGACGACGAGCCCGCCACCGAGGCGGGCGTCGATCTCGACGTGCAGCCCGATCGGCCGCCCGTAGATCCGGCGCAGCTGCTCGGCCAGCCGCTCCCGCTGCTCCGCGGACAGCTCGCTCGCGCTCGTGACGTACGCGACCGAGCGCTCGCGGCGCTCCGCGGCCAGCTGGACCAGCTCGTCCAGCTTGATCCCGACGCTGCGACCCGCCGACCGGCCGACGACCTGCTCGGCCAGGGCCAGGGTGATGTCGTCCACCTTGCCCTGCAGCAGGTCGCGCAGCAGCCTGCGCTTCGCGTCACCGGGTGCCGTCTGGTCGGACAGCGTCTGCTCCAGCTCCGGGTTGCTTCCCACGATACGGGCGATCCGGAACAACTGGTCCTCGACGGCGTCCAGCTTCCCGGCCTTTTCCGCACTGGTCAGCAGCGCGTGCCGGCCGAGCGACTCCGTCCCGTCGAGCAGTTCCCGCGGGCTGGACCAGCGTGCCGCGACCACGGCGTCGAGCACGCGCAGGGTCTGCTCGGACACCTTGCCGGCCAGCACCGAGCGGACCAGCCGGGTGCGGGCGCCCGGGTCGGACGAGGCGTCGGCGACCGCACGGCGCAGGCCGATCTCCCTGCCGAGCAGGTCGACCACGGCCAGCAGTTCATTGCCGAGAGCGGCCGGGTCGGCGCCGGCCTCGCCGGTGACCTCGGCGAGCCGGGTCTCGGCGGAGGCGAGCGCTTCGCGGCTCGCGGCGTGCAGCGTCAGCGTCATCTGGGCTACTTTCCTGCTCCGTTACCGGCGCTGCTGCCGAGCTCGGCGAGGAACCGGTCGACCGTGCCACGGCGACGGACCTCGTCCTCGAGGTGCTCCCCGACGATCCGGCTCGCCAGCTCGATCGAGTTGCGGCCCAGCTCGTTGCGCAGCTCCGTGACGATCTGTGCCTTCTGGGCCTGCAGCGCGGCGTGGCCCTGGGCGATGATCCGGGCGGCCTCGTCCTGGGCCTCGGCCCGCAGCTCCTCCTTGATCCGCTCCGCCTCGAGGCGAGCGTCGTCGCGGATCTTGGCGGCCTCGGAGTAGGCGTCCTTGAGCTGTGCCTGGTACTTCGCGAGCGCCTCTTCGGCTTCGGCCTGCGCCTTCTCCGCCTTGGCGATGCCACCCTCGATGGCCGCCGTGCGCTCCTCGTACATCTTCTCGAAGCGGGGCACGGCGAACTTCTTGAGCAGCCACAGCAGGATCAGGAAGGCCACCAGGCCGAGGATGATCTCGCTGAGGTGCGGCAGCACCGGGTTCGGCGCTTCCGCAGCCAGCACGATCTGGGTCTTCACCACAACGACTCCTTCAGCGGTGAGCGGTTAACTCAGGCGGCGGAGGCGATGAAGTAGACGACCAGACCGATCAGGGCGAGCACCTCGGTAAGCACGAAGGTGGTCCAGGCGATACCCATGAGCTTGCCCTGGGCCTCCGGCTGACGGGCGGTGCCGTTGATGACGGCGGCCCAGATCAGACCCACACCGATGCCCGGGCCGATCGCGCCCAGACCGTAGCCGATGGCGGCGAGACCCGGGTTGAGGTTGACAGCGGTCTCAGCGGCCTGGGCAAGAACGATGTTGCTCACTTGCGTTTCCCTTTCACTCGGTCCGCTACCACGCGGATCGGGGGCTTTTCGGTTCGTTTTCTTCTAGTGGTCTTCGGCGAGCGCGGCGCCGATGTAGTTCGCCGAGAGAACGGCGAACACATACGCCTGGATCACCTGGATCAGCGCTTCCACGAAGGTCATCAGGATGGCGAACGCCCACGAGACCAGCGAGATGGGCTTGAAGACCCCGCCCGCGTGGAGCAGCAGGAACTCACCCGCGAGCGTGAACACCAGCAGGATCAGGTGGCCGGCGAACATCGCGGCGAACACCCGGACCGCCAGCGTGAGCGGGTTGAGGACGAACTTCTGCAGGAACTCGATCGGCGTCAGCAGGATGTAGATCGGGCCGGGCGCACCCGGCGGGACGGTCGCGTGCTTGAGGTAGCCCACGAAGCCGTGCCGCTTGAACCCGACGTAGTGGTACACCGGGTAGACCACCAGCAGCGACAGCGCGATCGGGAAACCGATGTGCGAGAACGTCGGGAACTGGACGATCGGGATGATCCCGAACAGGTTGTTGATCAGCACGAAGCTGAACAGCGTCAGCACCAGCGGGATGAACGGCTTGAAGTCCTTCGACCCGATCTGCTCACGCGCGATGCCGTTGCGCGCGAAGTCGTAGACGTACTCCGCGGCGAACTGCGCCTTGCCCGGCACGACCTTCAGCTTGCGCGAGGTCAGCAGGAAGAAAGCCGCGATGATGATCACCGACAGCACGACGAGGATCATCGGCTTGGAGACGCCGAGGAAGATCGGCGGCAGGTCGAAGTCTCCGGCACCCGGGGGCGCGAACGTGTCGCCCTCGGCCAATACCAGCGCGCCCAACTGGGCTCCTTCCGGTTCTCCCGGCCGGCGTTCACTCCGCCGGGGGAATCGTCACGATCTGGACTTAACGTACCCGATACGTTTCGGGTGGTTGGAGGCGGATCCCCTGAGTGAACACCGCGTGTACTTTCAGCCACTTGGGGGTTTCGGTACTACGATCTCCGACGGCAGAATCGGCCCACCCGGCTCAGGGGCCATCCGTCTCGATCGCCACGTTGCCGGTCGGGGTTCCACATCGGGAGCGCGGCCCGGAGCCCACCTCCACGATCCGGACGATACCAGCCGGTAAATCGACACCGTACGGGCGTACTCCTAATTGAGTCCCCACCCGCCGCGTGATCGCCGGAATCCGGCGCTGACCTGCGGGAGGTCAGCCCGGGATGATCGTCGGGATCTTGGTCTTGCGGAACGCCAGGAACTCCGCCGCGGCCCACACCAGGATGACCGCCAGCGTGGTGAACGCGAGCGCGTAGCGGTTGAAGGAGTCCACGCCCCTGAGGGCGGTCATGACGCCGAACAGGACCAGCACCTTGAGGATGTAGCCGCCGATCGCCACGGCCATCACCATGAACGGGTCGAGCGCGGCGGACTTGCGCATCATGAACAGCGTGACCAGGGACGACGCGAAGGCGATGACACCGCCGACCAGCGAGCCGAGCAGGCCGGGGACCCCGGACAGGATCGTCGAGACGACCACGCCGATCACCACCGTGGCCAGCGCCGGCCACAGCGCGAAGCGCAGCATCGCGTCGGCCAGCTTGAGCACCGACTGCGCGTGCGGGTTCTCGGTCTTGTCGGTCATGACACTCCCTGGTTCCGCGACCTCAGACGCGGAATGACGGACACGATCGCGGCGAGGACGAGGCCCGCGCCGACAATCCAGAGTACCGCCGTCGTGTCGAACAGCGTCACCGAGACCGCGCCGAAGCCGAGCAGGCCCGCCCACAGGTAGATCAGCAGCACCGCGCGGCGCTGCGAGTGGCCGATCTCCAGCAGGCGGTGGTGCAGGTGCATCTTGTCCGCCGCGAACGGGCTCTCGCCGCGCCGGGTGCGCCGGATGACGGCCATCAGCAGGTCGAGGACCGGCAGGAACAGCACCGCGACGACGACCAGCAGCGGCGACAGCAGCGCCAGCGCGTCGGAGCCGCCGAACCGGGTGTAGTTGATCTTCCCGGAGGCCGAGGTGGTAGCGCCGGCCAGCATCAGGCCGATCATCATCGAACCGGAGTCGCCCATGAAGATCTTCGCGGGCTGGAAGTTGTGCGGCAGGAAGCCCAGGCACGCGCCGGCCAGCGTGGCGGCGATCAGCGCGGGCGGGTAGACGCCGACGTCGCCGCCCTGCGAGTTGAGCAGGCCGAGCGAGAACGCACAGGTCGCGGCCGCGGCGATGAAGCCCAGCCCGGCGGCCAGGCCGTCCAGCCCGTCGACGAAGTTCAGCGCGTTGACCAGCACCACCACGAGCAGCACCATCAGCAGCCCGCCCTGGTTGTTGTCCAGGGTGACGACCGAGCCGAGCGCGTCGCCGTTGCCGCCCCAGGGCACCCAGAAGACGTTCCACTGCACGCCGAAGATGACCAGGATGCCGGCGCACATGACCTGGCCGGCGAGCTTGGTCCAGGCGTCGATCTCGAAGCGGTCGTCCAGCGCGCCGATGAGCACGATGACGCCGCCGCCGATGAGGACGCCGACCGGGTCGAGGGAGAAGTCGAACGCGCGGCGCAGCACCGGCAGCTGGTGGGCCATCGCCATGCCGCCGACGACGCCCAGGTACATGCCGACGCCACCCATCCGCGGGATCGGGATGACGTGCACGTCGCGGGCGCGCGGGTTGGCGATCGCGCCGAGGCGGATCGCCAGGCGCCGGATGACGCCGGTGAGCAGGAACGTCAGGGTCGCGGCGATCAGGCCGACGAGGATGTACTCCCGGATCGGGAGGCCGGCGGTGGTTACGGGGGTCATCAGGCCGCGGTCTTCACCGGTGCGCCGAGCACCTCGCTCACCGCTTCGGCGCTCACTGCGCCGGCCCGCAGCAGGACGGGCTCGTCCCCGGTCAGGTCGACGACGGACGAGGGCAGCGCCTCCCGGCTGGGCCCGGCGTCGAGGTAGACCGACACGGACTCGCCGAGCTGTTCCCGCGCCTCCTCCGCGTCGGCCGCGGCGGGCCGTCCGGCGACGTTGGCGCTGGAGACGGCCATCGGGCCGACCTCGCGCAGCAGCTCCAGCGCGACCGGGTGCAGCGGCATCCGCAGCATGACGGTGCCGCGGGTGGTGCCCAGGTCCCAGCGCAGGCTCGGCGCGTGCGAGAGCACAATGGACAGATCACCGGGCCAGAAGGCCTCGATGAGGGCGCGTGCCTGCGGCGGCACCCCGAGGACCAGACCGTCTATTGTGGACCAGGAACCGACCAGGACGCCGACGGGCAGGTCGGGACCGCGGTTCTTCGCCCGCAGCAGCGCGCGCACGGCGGCCGAGTCGAACGCGTCCGCCCCGATGCCGTACACCGTGTCCGTGGGCAGCACGACCAGCCGCCCCGAACGGACCGCGCTCGCCGCCGCGGCCAGCCCCTCGGCCCGCGTCTCCGGACGGCTGCAGTCGTACACCGCGCTCATGGGGTGAAGACTATTCCGAAGCGTGTAACGGCTCGGTTGCGGGTGGCGGTCACGCTCCGGCCGTCGTGGCGCAGTGAGGACGACCCGAGTCAGGAGGGGGCCGCGCTGGGGTTCAGCCGCGTAGTGCTGTCACGAAACGGGGGCGTCCGGCGAGGTCGCGGTGGTCCTGGACCTCCGTCAGCACCTTCCGCGACGCCACCAGCGCCGGGGCGGCCGAGCCGTGGGTGTCGTCGTGTTCGATGGCCAGTCCGCCGCCGGGCTTGAGGAGCCTGCAGGCGGTCGCCACGGCTTGCCGGACCACCGCCAGGCCGCCGTCGGGGGCGAAGACCGCTTGCGGCGGGTCGAAGTCGACCACCTCGGGCGGCAGGTCGCCGCCCGGGGGGACGTACGGCGGGTTGCACACCACCAGGTCCACCAGGCCGTCCAGCTCCGCGAAGATGGTGTTGTCGCCGACGTCCCCGGAGTACAGGCGGATCGGGGTGTCCCCCGCCGCCGCCTGCTTGTCCGCGTTGTGCCGCGCCCACGCCAGCGCGTTCGGGTCGATGTCCACGGCGTACACCACCGCGTCCGGCCGCTCGTGCGCGATCGCCAGCGCCAGCGCCCCCGACCCGGTGCACAGGTCCACCACCACCGGGTACTCGCGCCCGTGGATGTGCCGCAACCCCCACTCGACCAGCAGCTCCGTCTCCGGCCGCGGGATGAACACCCCGGGGCCGACGTCCAGCGTGATCCCGGCGAACCCGGCCCACCCGGTGAGGTGCTGCAGCGGCACCCGCTTCGCGCGCTGGGCGACCAGCTTGCCGATCGCCTCCACCACCGGCGGGTCGACGAGCGGCACCAGCGGCAGGCGACCGCGCTCGACACCCAGCACGTGGGCGGCGATCAGCTCGGCGTCGGCGCGCGGAGACGCCACGCCCGCCTCCTCCAGGATGCGCATCGCCTCGAGGATCGCCAGTCGCAACGGTTGCCGCTTCACGCTCCCAACTTTTCCACAGCCGTCAGCCGGCGGTGGGGACGTATGCCGCGAGCGCACCGCGCGTCTGACGCAGATCGTCGATGCGCTCGTCCAGGGCGTCCAGCTGCTCACGGAGCGTGCTCACCACTTCGGGGCACATGTCCAGTTCCGGCTTCTCCCCCCGCGCGCACGGCAGCAGCTTCCGGATCACGCACGTCGACAACCCCGCGGCCAGCAAGGCGCGGATCTGCCGCACGGTGATCACCGCGTCGTCGTCGTAGACGCGGTAGCCGTTGGTGTCCCGCTGCGTGCTCAGCAGCCCCTGCTCCTCGTAGTACCGCAGCAACCGCTGGCTCACGCCGGTCCGAACGGACAACTCCCCGATCCGCATGCGACCTCGCTCACTCGACGTTGACCTTCACACCGATGTCAAAACCTAACGTCGCGGCATGACCGAACATTTCGCACCCGTCGTCCGCGGATCCGGTCCCGGCCTGCTGCTCGCCCACGGCGCCGGCGGCAGCGTCCAGGCGAACTTCGGGCCCATCCTGGACGACCTCGCCCAGACGCACACCGTGGTCGGCCGGGACTACCCGGTGGCGGACCGGCCGTCGCTGGACGGACTGGCCGATGCCCTGGTGCAGACGGCGGTGGACGCCGGCGTGGAGCGCTTCACGATCCTCGGCTACTCGCTGGGCACGGCCGTCGCGGTGCGCGCCGTCACGCGTCACCCGGAGCGGGTGACCGGGCTGGTGCTGACCGCCGGGTTCGCCCGGCCGTCCAACCAGATGCGGCTCGCCCTCGCGGTGTGGCGCGAGCTGCTCGACCTCGGGAACGAGGAGCTGCTGGCGAAGTACGTGACCTTCGCCGGGGTCGGCGGGCAGTTCCTGAACGCCCTGACGCCGCGCGAACTCGAGGAAGCGGTGGCCGGCGTGGTCGTGCCGGATGGCACGGCGGAGCTGGTCGACCTCGTGGCCTCGGTGGACACCACCGCCGAGCTGGGCCGCGTCACCGTGCCGACACGCGTCATCGGCACCCGCCAGGACGTCCTGGTGCCGATCGACGTGCAGCGCGACCTCGCCGAGGGGATCCCCGGGGCCGAGTACCTGGAGATCGCGAGCGGCCACTCGATGCAGGCCGAGGCCCGCGACGAGTGGCTCGCCCGGATCCGGGAGTTCCGTCACTGACCGGCCGAGGCCAGCCGCTCCTCGCGGTCGGCGGCGGCCAGCGCGTCCAGCACGGCGTCGAGGTCGCCGTCGAGGACCTGGTCCAGGTTGTACGCCTTGTAGTTCACCCGGTGGTCGGAGATCCGGTTCTCCGGGAAGTTGTAGGTGCGCACCCGCTCGGAGCGGTCGACCGTGCGGACCTGCGACTTGCGGGCGTCGGCGGCCTTGGCGGCGGCCTCTTCCTCCGCCATGGCCTGCAGCCGCGCCTGCAGCACCTGGATGGCGCGCGCGCGGTTCTGGATCTGCGACTTCTCGTTCTGGCAGGACACGACGATCCCGGTGGGCAGGTGGGTCACCCGCACGGCCGAGTCGGTGGTGTTGACGCTCTGCCCGCCGGGGCCGGACGACCGGAACACGTCGATGCGCAGGTCGTTCGGGTCGATCTCGACCTCGACCTCCTCCGGCTCCGGGTAGATCAGGACGCCCGCGGCGGAGGTGTGGATCCGGCCCTGTGACTCGGTCGCCGGGACGCGCTGCACGCGGTGCACGCCACCCTCGAACTTCAGCCGCGCCCAGACCCCGTCGGCATCCGTTCCCTTGCTCTTCACCGCGACTGTGACGTCCTTGTAGCCGCCCAGGTCGGAGTGCACCGCGTCGAGCACCTCGGCCTTCCAGCCGTGCCGCTCCGCGTAGCGCAGGTACATGCGCAGCAGGTCGCCGGCGAACAGGGCGGACTCCTCGCCGCCCTCACCGGACTTGATCTCCATCAGCACGTCCGAGCCGTCGTACGGGTCGCGCGGCAGCAGCAGCTCCGTCAGCCGGGACTCCAGCTGCGGGATGCGCGCGGCGATCTCCTCGGCCTCGGCGGCGAACGTGGAGTCCTCGTCGGCCAGCTCGCGCGCCGTGCCGAGGTCGTCCCGGGCCTGGTCCAGCTCGTTGATGACCTTGACGATCGGGCTCAGCTCGGCGTAGCGGCGGCCGAGTTTGCGCGCCCGGCCCTGGTCGGCGTGCACGGCCGGATCCGCCAGCTGCTTCTCCAGCTCGGCGTACTCGTCGAGCAGCACGTGCAGGGAGGACGAATCCACGACCGCACCTTCCTCTCGTTCCGGTGACACAAAAGCGGCGCCCACCCCCGGTGGTCGGGAGTGGGCGCCGGTGGTGAAGCTACTTGGCGTCGGCCTTCTTGCCGGCCCGCTTGCCGTAGCGCGCCTCGAAGCGCGCCACCCGGCCGCCGGTGTCCATGATCTTCTGCTTGCCGGTGTAGAAGGGGTGGCAGTTCGAGCAGATTTCGACCGTGATGGCACCGGAGGTCTTGGTGCTGCGGGTGGTGAAGGTGTTGCCGCAACCACAGGTGACCGTGGTGGGCACGTACTCGGGGTGGATACCGCTCTTCATGGAGTCCTCTCTCGGTGGCCGCCGGGTCCCCGCGGCGTTCTTCGACACGTGGGGTGAACCGGAGCCGGACGTTAGCGGATTGATTCTGCCAGACGCGCTGACATGCAGGTCAACGCCCCCCGGGCGGCGCATATTCCGGGTACGGGACGTGTACGGGTTTTGTACGGGCGCGCGGGAGGCTCTCGCCCGAGACCCGGACCCGCCGGGTGAGGAGGAGCCGATGTCCCGCAGCATCAAATCCGTCGCCGTCGCCGCCCTCGCGGCCGCCGCGCTCACGGTGGTCCCGCTCACGAGCCAGGCCGCCACCCTCGCCGAAGCCCCCAGCAGCGACGTTTCGATCCTCGCCGCGGGTGACGGCACCCCGTCCGGCGCGGTCGCCTGGTTCAAGGCCCGCATCGGCAGCACCGCCTACCAGGGCTACTGCGAGAAGGCCGTGGAGAACGCCTACGGCACCACCGGGGTGTGGGCCTCGGCCAACGCGCACTGGAACGGTGCCAGCCCCAAGCACGCCGGTGACCGCAACCCGCCGCTGGGCGCGTTCGTGTACTGGAACATCGCCTCGCCCTACGGGCACGTCGGCATCTCCGACGGCGCCGGCGGCTTCTACGCGACCAGCGTCGGCGGCAAGATCGGGCACGTCACCAAGGCCCAAGGCGGCTACAGCTACTACAGCAACTACCGCGGCTGGACCCCGGCGGCGGTCCCGCACCGCTAGGACGACGCGAAAACGGCCACCCTTCCCGGCGGGGAGGGTGGCCGTTTCGCCGGCTACGAACGATCAGTCGTCGTCGGACGCCAGAGCCGTCTTGCTGACCTGCATCAGGAACTCGATGTTGGTCTTGGTCTTGCGCAGGCGGGACAGCAGCAGGTCGATGGCCTGCTGCGAGTCCAGCGCGTGCAGGACCCGGTGCAGCTTGTGCGTGACCGCCAGCTCGTCCGGCGAGAGCAGCAGCTCCTCCTTGCGGGTGCCGGACGGGTTGACGTCCACCGCCGGGAAGACGCGCCGCTCGGCGATCTTGCGGTCGAGCTTGAGCTCGGCGTTGCCGGTGCCCTTGAACTCCTCGAAGATCACCGTGTCACCGGTGGACCCGGTCTCGACCATCGCCGTGGCGAAGATCGTCAGCGAGCCGCCGTTCTCGATGTTGCGCGCCGCGCCGAGGAAGCGCTTCGGCGGGAACAACGCGGTCGAGTCGACACCACCGGAAAGGATTCGGCCGGACGCCGGGGCCGCCAGGTTGTAGGCGCGGCCCAGACGGGTGATCGAGTCGAGCAGGACCACCACGTCCATGCCCATCTCCACCAGGCGCTTGGCGCGCTCGATGGACAGCTCGGCCACCGAGGTGTGGTCCGACGGCGGGCGGTCGAAGGTCGAGGCGATGACCTCGCCCTTCACCGACCGCTGCATGTCGGTGACCTCTTCCGGACGCTCGTCGACGAGAACGACCATCAGGTGGCACTCGGGGTTGTTCGTGGTGATCGCGTTCGCGATGTCCTGCATGATCGTGGTCTTGCCCGCCTTCGGCGGCGACACGATCAGGGCGCGCTGCCCCTTGCCGACCGGCATGACCAGGTCGATCACGCGGGTGGTCAGCTTGTGCGGTTCGGTCTCCAGGCGCAGCCGCTCGTTGGGGTAGAGCGGGGTCAGCTTGGTGAACTCGGGGCGGCGCTTGGCCTCCTCCGGGTCCAGGCCGTTGACGCTGTCGACGCGCACCAGCGGGTTGAACTTCTGGCGCTGCTGCTCGCCCTCGCGCGGCTGCTTGACCACACCGGTGATGGCGTCACCGCGGCGCAGGCCGTGCTTGCGGACCAGCGACAGCGACACGTACACGTCGTTCGGCCCGGGCAGGTAGCCCGAGGTGCGCACGAACGCGTAGTTGTCCAGGACGTCGAGGATGCCGGCGACCGGCAGCAGCACGTCGTCCTCGCGGATCTCGGTGTCCGCGCCGCCCTCACCCCGGTTGCCACCACGGCGGCGGCGGTCCCGGAACCGGCGGCCGCGACGGCCGCCCTCGTCGTCGTCCGCGTTGTTCTGGCCGCCACCGGAGTTCTGGCCGCCGCCCGCGTTCTGCTTGGACTGGCCGCCACCGGAGCCGGAGTCCCGGTTGTTCTGCCTGCGCTGGTCGCCACCGCCCTGCTGGGACTGGTCGCCACCGCGCTGCGGGTCGTTGCCGCCGCGCTGCTCGCGCTGGTCGCCGCCGCCGCGGTTGTCGTTGCCGCCGCGGTTGTCGTTGCCGCCGCGGTTGTCCGGGCTGCCTGCGGCGCGGTTCGCGCCACGGCGACGGCGGGCGCCGCCCTCGCGCCGCGGGCCGTCCTCGGCCTGCTGGGGCGCCTCGGCGCCGTTCCCGGGCTTGTCGGCCGGAGCGGGCTTGTCGGCCTTCTCCACCACCGGAGCGGGCTTCTCGGCCGGCGCCTCGGCCTGCCGGGGCGCCTTCTCGGCGGGCTTGGTCTGCGCAGACTCGGTCTGGGCAGACTCGGCCTGGGCAGGAGCCTCCACCTTCGCGGCGATGCCGTCGAGGGGCAGGGTCTCGTCGGCGGCGCGCTTGCGCGGGGCCTTGCCCTGGCGCTCGCGGATCGCGGCGATCAGGTCGCCCTTGCGCATCCCCTTCGTGTCGCCGATGCCCAGCTGGGTGGCGAGTTCCCGCAGGTCGGCGATCACCATGCCGGACAGGCCGCCACTGCGGCGCTTCGGCGCGGCGGTGCCGTTGCTCTCCCCTGGCTCAGCGTTCGTCGCGGCGGCCGCCACGTCGCCGCTCAAAAGATCGGTGTTGCTCACACATGTCCTTCCTGACCGATCCACGCCTCCAGGTGGATCAGCGGACTACCGCCCGCGTCCGATCGCGGAACGGTCTGCTCCTGCCCGGTGTGGCTTCCCCGGCCGGGACACGCGGGTCACAGCGGCCGGGCCGCCACACGGGGTTCTCGCGTGTTCCTGGTGGAACGCGCCGAATTCGTGTCACCGTAGCTACCGGAAACCCGCCTAGGTCAATCCCTGCACCAGCTATGCGGAATTATCGACTCAACGAGAGAATACGATCCGGGATGGAACCCCCGGGACCGACACCGGGTGCGGATTGCGCGCGGTGATCGAACGCCCCCGAGGGTAGACCGACCGGGCACGAGGTGCAACAACCACCCCCCGGCGTGCCGCGAATCTCCGCACGGAATCTACCGGCCCGTGACCTGAACCCCGGTCTGGTCGACCGGCAGCTCGATGACTTCGAACCCTGCAACGTCCACGGCGGCCGGAATTATTCCGTCGACCGTGAGCGCCAGCACGGTCGGGCCGGCGCCGGACACCGTCGCCGCGACCCCGGCGGCCCGCAGCTCGCGCACCAGGCGCCCGGTCGCCGGGTAGGCGGGGGCGCGGTAGTCCTGGTGCAGGCGGTCCTCGGTGGCCGGCAGCAGCAGCGACGGGTCGCTGGTCAGGGCGTGCACCGCCAGCGCCGCGCGGCCGGCGGAGAACGCGGCGTCGGGATGCGGCACCTGCGCCGGCAGCAGCCCGCGCGTCGCCTCGGTCGACGACTTCACCGACGGCACGGCCACGACCGGGCGGATCGACGGGTGCGGCGTCAGCCGTTCGGCGTGGAAGCGGCCCTTCTCACACCACGCCAGGACGAAACCACCCAGCAGGCTGGCGGCGGCGTTGTCCGCGTGCCCCTCGAACTCGGCGGCCAGCTGGACCGCGTCGCCGTCCAGGGACCGGCCCGCCAGGGCGTACCCGGCGGCGATCCCGGAGACCACCGCCGCGGCCGACGACCCGAGCCCGCGCGCGTGCGGGATCTTGTTGAAGCACCGCAGATGCAGCCCCGGCGGCGTGACGCCGAGGTGCTCGCACGCGCGCCGCAGCGCCCGCACCACCAGGTGCGTCTCGTCGGTCGGCACGTCCTCGACCCCGCCGGCCCCGGCGTCGAACACCTCGACCTTGAGACCGGCGTCGGTGACCTGCACCTCGACGACGTCGTGCAGCGCGAGCGCCAGCCCGAGCGCGTCGAAGCCCGGGCCGAGGTTCGCGCTCGACGCCGGGACGGTCACCTTCAACGCGGTCACGTCAGCTCCAGCGCGGCGGCCACCGCCCGCGGGTCCACCGCCAGCGGCTCGACCTCGACGTTGCCCTCCAGCGCGGTGCCCGGGTCCTTGAGGCCGTGGCCGGTGACGGTGCACACCACGGTCGACCCCTTCGGCAGACGGCCGTCGGCGGCGGTGGCGAGCAGGCCCGCGAAGCTGGTCGCCGACGCCGGCTCGACGAACACGCCCTCCTTGCTGGCCAGCAGCCGGTACGCGGCGAGGATCTGCTCGTCGGTCACCGCCTCGAACAGGCCGCCGGAGGCGTTCTTCGCCTTGACCGCGCCCTCCCACGAGGCCGGGCTGCCGACGCGGATCGCGGTCGCGATGGTCTCCGGCTCGGGCACCGGCTCACCCTTGACCAGCGGCGCGGCGCCGGCCGCCTGGAACCCGAACATGCGCGGGGTGTTCTTCACCACACCGTCGGCGGCGTACTCGGAGTACCCGGCCCAGTAGGCGGTGATGTTGCCCGCGTTGCCCACCGGCAGGCAGTGGATGTCCGGCGCCTCGCCGAGCACGTCGCAGATCTCCCAGGCGGCGGTCTTCTGACCGATCAGCCGCACCGGGTTGACCGAGTTGACCAGCGTGACCGGGTGGTCGATCGCGGTCTTGCGGGCCAGCTCCAGGCAGTCGTCGAAGTTGCCGTCGATCTGCAGGATGCGGGCGCCGTGCAGGATGGCCTGCGCGAGCTTGCCCATCGCGATCTTGCCCTGCGGGATGAGGACCGCGCAGGTCAGGCCGGCGCGCGCGGCGTAGGCCGCGGCCGAGGCCGAGGTGTTGCCGGTGGAGGCGCAGATGACCGCCTGCAGGCCGCTGGCCTTGGCGTGGGTGATCGCCACCGTCATGCCGCGGTCCTTGAACGACCCGGTGGGGTTGGCGCCCTCGACCTTGAGGTAGACCGTCGAGCCGGTCAGCTCGGACAGGTGCGGGGCGGGCATCAGCGGCGTGTTGCCCTCGCCGAGGGTGATGACCTCCGCCCCGGCCGGCACCGGTACCCGGTCGGCGTACGCCTCGATGATCCCGGGCCAGCCGGCCTTCGCAGTCATGAATCCTCGCCTTCCACCCGCATCACGCTCACGACCTCGTTGACGACGTCCATTTTCCCGATGGCCTCGACGGTCGCCTCCAGCGCCGCGTCCGGTGCGAGGTGCGTCACGATGACCAGGCTGGCCGTGTCGTGCCGGTCACGCTGCCGGACCGCGGCGATGCTCACCTCGTGCGCCGCGAACACCTGCGCGACCTGGGCGAGGACACCCGGCTTGTCGGCGACGTCGAGGCTGACGTGGTAGCGCGTCGGGGTCTGGCCCATCGGCCGCACCGGCAGCTGGGCGTGCGCCGACTCGCGCGGGCCGCGGCCGCCGACCACCCGGTTGCGGGCCACCGCGACCAGGTCGCCGAGCACCGCGCTGGCCGTCGGCGCGCCACCGGCACCCTGGCCGTAGAACATCAGGCTGCCCGCCGCGTCGGCCTCGACGAACACCGCGTTGAACGCGCCGCCCACGTTCGCCAGCGGGTGGGTGCGCGGGATCATCACCGGGTGCACGCGCACCGACACCGACTCGGTGCCGTCCTCGCCCTCGACGCGTTCGCAGATCGAGAGCAGCTTCACCGTGCGGCCCAGTGCCTTCGCCGCCGCGATGTCGGAGGCCGACACGTTCGAGATGCCCTCGCGGTGCACGTCGGACGCGGTGACGCGGGTGTGGAAGGCCAGCGAGGCGAGGATGGCCGCCTTGGACGCGGCGTCGTAGCCGTCCACGTCCGCGGTCGGGTCCGCCTCCGCGTAGCCGAGGCGGCTGGCCTCGTCCAGGGTCTCGGCGTAACCGGCGCCCGTGGAGTCCATCGCGGACAGGATGAAGTTGGTGGTGCCGTTGACGATGCCCATCACCTTGGTGATGCGGTCACCGGCCAGCGACTCGCGCAGCGGGCGCAGCAGCGGGATCGCCCCGGCCACCGCGGCCTCGAAGTAGAGGTCGGCGCCGCTGGCGTCGGCCGCCTCGAACAGCTCCGCGGAGTACTCGGCCAGCAGCGCCTTGTTCGCGGTGACGACCGACTTCCCCTTGCGCAGCGCGGTGAGCAGCCATTCGCGCACCGGGTCGATGCCGCCGATCAGCTCGACCACGACGTCCACATCGGACTCCACCAGCGCGGCGGCGTCGTTGGTCAGCAGGTGCTGCGGCAGCTCGGGGTGCTTGTCCGGGCGGCGCACCGCGATGCCGGCCAGCTCGACCGGAGCCCCGGCGCGGGCGGCCAGCTCGTCGGCGTGCTCGGTGAGCAGGCGCGCGACCTCGGTGCCGACCGTGCCGCAGCCGAGCAGCGCCACGCGCACCGTCTTGCCGTCTACAGTGGACATTTCAGTCACGACACCTCCAGCTGCAGCATGTCGTCGATCGTCTCGCGGCGCAGCAGCAGCCGCGCGCTGCCGTTGCGGACCGCGACGACCGCCGGGCGCGGCTGCCGGTTGTAGTTGCTGGCCATGGAGTAGCAGTAGGCGCCCGTCGCGGCGACGGCGAGCTGGTCGCCCGGGGCGAGGGTGTCGGGCAGCCAGCAGTCCCGCACGACGATGTCGCCGGACTCGCAGTGCTTGCCCACGACGCGGCTCAGCGCCGCGCCGACCTGGTCGGTGGCCCCGTCGTCACTCGCGCGCGACACCAGCCGGACGTCGTACACCGCGTCGTAGAGCGGCGTGCGGATGTTGTCGCTCATGCCGCCGTCCACGCTGACGTAGCGCCGGGACTCGTTGTCCCCCAGCGACACGTCCTTGATGGTGCCCACCTCGTACAGCGTGACGGTGCCCGGACCGGCGATGGCGCGGCCCGGCTCGCCCGCGATGCGCGGCACCGGCAGCCCGGCGAACTCGCACTCCTTGCGGACGATCTCGCGGATCTGCGTGATCATCTGCGCCGGCGGCGGCGGGTTGTCCTTGTCGGTGTAGGCGATGCCGAAACCACCGCCGAGGTCCACCAGCGACAGCTGCTCCAGCAGCTGCTCGCCGTGCTCCTTGACCAGCTCGGCCATCAGCCCGATGACCCGGCGCGCGGCGACCTCGAAGCCGTCCGCGTCGAAGATCTGCGACCCGATGTGGCTGTGCAGCCCGACCAGGCGCAGCGACGGCGCGTTGAGCACCCGGCGCACCGCCTCCGCGGCGTCGCCCGCGGCCAGCGAGAAGCCGAACTTCTGGTCCTCGTGGGCGGTCGCGATGAACTCGTGCGTGTGCGCCTCGACACCGACCGTGACGCGGATCAGCACCTTCTGCTCGACGTCGAGCCGCGCGGCGACGTCGGCCAGCCGCGCGATCTCGTAGTAGGAGTCCAGCACGACCGTGCCGACGCCGGCACCGACCGCGGTCTCCAGCTCGGCGACCGACTTGTTGTTGCCGTGGAAGGTGATCCGCTCGGCCGGGAACCCGGCGCGCAGCGCGACGGCCAGCTCGCCGCCGCTGGCCACGTCCAGGCTCAGGCCCTGCGCGGCGACCCAGCGGGCCACCTCGGTGCACAGGAACGCCTTGGCCGCGTAGTGCACCAGCGACGGGTCGTCGAACGCCTCGGCGTACTCGGCGCAGCGCGACTTGAAATCGGCCTCGTCGACGACGAACAGCGGCGTGCCGTAGGTCTCGGCCAGCTCGCGCACGTCGACGCCGGCGATGCGCACGACGCCGTCCGGGGCGCGGTAGGCGTTGCGCGGCCAGACCTTCGGGTAGAGCCGGTCGAGCTCGGCGGAACTGGACGGGGGGAAACCGGAGTTGTCGGCGTGCGGGTAGACCTCCGCGTGCCGCGGGCCGGCGGGGTGAGCCATGAGGGGTTACATCCGTTCCGGAGCGGAGACACCGAGCAGGGCGAGGCCGTTGGCGAACACCTGGCGCGCCGCCTCGCACAGAGCGAGCCGGGCGTAGGTGAGCGGGGTGGCCTCCTCGTCGCCCTTGGGCAGGACCTGCGCGACGGCGTAGAACTTGTGGAACGCGCCGGCGAGGCTTTCCAGGTAGCGCGCCACGCGGTGCGGTTCACGCAGCTCGGCGGCGCGCTGCACGACCGTCGGGAACTCCCCGATCGTGCGGATGAGGTCACCCTCGCGGTCGAGGGTGAGCAGCCCGAAGTCTGCGTCGTTGTCGAACTTCAGTCCGAGGTCGGCGGCGTGGCGCTGGAGCGAGGCGAGCCGGGCGTGCGCGTACTGCACGTAGTACACCGGGTTCTCGTCGCTGCTCTTGCGCAGCAGGTCGAGGTCGATGTCGATGCTGGAGTCGACCGAGTAGCGGGTCAGCTCGTAGCGGGCGGCGTCCACGCCCACGGCCTCGACCAGGTCCTCCATGGTGATCACCGTGCCGGCGCGCTTGCTCATCCGGACCGGCTTGCCCTCGCTGACCAGGTTCACCAGCTGGCCGATCAGCACCTCGACGACGGCCGGGTCGTGGCCCATCGCGGACGCGGCGGCCTTGAGCCGGGCGATGTAGCCGTGGTGGTCCGCGCCGAGCATGTAGATGCACAGGTCGAAGCCGCGGCCGATCTTGTCCTGCAGGTAGGCGATGTCACCGGCGATGTAGGCGGGGGCGCCGTCGCTCTTGATGACCACGCGGTCCTTGTCGTCACCGAACTCGGTGGAGCGCAGCCACCAGGCGCCGTCGGCGTGGTAGAGGCGGCCGTTCTCCTTCAGGCCCTCGACCGCCTTCTCCACCGCGCCGGACTGGTGGAGCGAGTCCTCGTGGAAGTAGACGTCGAAGTCCGTGCCGAACTCGTGCAGGCTCTTCTTGATCTCGCCGAACATCAGCTCGACGCCCACGCGCCGGAAGGTCTCGTGGCGCTCGGTCTCGGGCAGCGACAGCGCGCTGGGCTCCTGGCGCAGCACCTCGGCGGCGATGTCGGTGATGTAGGCGCCGGCGTAGCCGTCCTCCGGCGCGGGCTCGCCCTTCGCGGCCGCGATCAGGGACCGGACGAACCGGTCGATCTGCGCGCCGGCGTCGTTGAAGTAGTACTCGCGGGTAACCTCGGCGCCCTGCGACTCCAGGACGCGGCCGAGCGCGTCGCCCACCGCCGCCCAGCGGGTGCCGCCCAGGTGGACCGGGCCGGTCGGGTTGGCCGAGACGAACTCCAGGTTGATCTTGCGTCCGGCCAGCGCGTCACCGCGGCCGTAGGCGTCGCCGAGGGTGAGCACCTGGCGGATCTGCTCACCCTGGGCGTCGG
Source organism: Amycolatopsis thermalba (assembly GCF_003385215.1). Lineage (GTDB taxonomy): Bacteria > Actinomycetota > Actinomycetes > Mycobacteriales > Pseudonocardiaceae > Amycolatopsis_E > Amycolatopsis_E thermalba. Next base: position 49,963 of record NZ_PQHW01000012.1, read on the forward strand.
CGGCCAGCCGGAGGTTCACGAAACCGGGGCCGGCGATCTCCGCGGAGGCGATGCCGTCGGCGGCCGCGAGCGCGTCGGCCAGGTCCTGGGCGAAGTCGCGCGGGGCCAGGCCGGCCTTCTTCGCCACCTGCAACGCGACGTTGGTGGCGTAGTCTCCGTGTTCCGGGTTGCGCGGGCGCTCGACCGTCACCGCGGCGGGGAGCACGGCGGTGTCGGCGCCTCGGGCGGAAAGCACCTGCGCGGCGGACGTACGGACCAGGTCAGCTAGGGCCTCGGGAGTCACCAGCCGAGTGTAAGGGCCACGACCTCGGCCGTTGACAGGGACCGAACACGGGGTCCCTAAACTCTACCCGGGTATATCCACTTGACGGGAGACGCGGGAGCCATGGCCAGCGGCACGAAGAAGAAGGGCGCACCGAAGAAGGGCAGCGTGAAGGCGGCCCGCGGCTCGGTGGTGTCCAAGAAGGGTGTGCCCTGGGGCACGATCGTCTCGGTGGTCGCGGTGGTCGCGCTCGCCGCCGTGGTGGTCGGGTACTACCTGGTCCAGTCGGCGCCCAAGCGCGCGCTGGCCAGCTGGGCGCCCACGGCGGACAAGCCGGACCCGTCGCTGAGCATCCCGGGCATCGTCACCGGCCAGTACCAGGCCAGCGTGCACGTCCTGCCGACCGAGCGGGTGGCCTACGACCACACCCCGCCCTACGGCGGCCCGCACGACGGCTACTGGGCGGCGTGCAACGGCGTCGTGTACCCGGTCGCGGTGCGCACCGAGAACATGGTGCACTCGCTCGAACACGGTGCGGTGTGGATCGCCTACAACCCCGACCAGGTGACCGGTGACGCGCTGAACACGCTCAAGTCCAAGGTCGAGGGCAAGCCGTACACGATGATGTCGCCCTACCCCGGCCTGGACAAGCCGGTCTCGCTGCAGTCGTGGGGTCACCAGCTGAAGCTCGACTCGGCCACCGACGAGCGGATCGACCAGTTCATCACCGCGCTGCGGACCAACCAGAACACCTACCCGGAGGTCGGCGCCTCGTGCGACGCGCTGGGCGCGGGCGCCTTCGACCCGGACAACCCGCCGCCGTTCGACCCGACGCCGCCCGGCCCGGACGCGAAGCCGATGGACTACCAGGGCTCGGCCGGCACGCAGCAGGACACCGGGATGCCCAGCTCCGCCCCGACGTCCTGATCCTGATGGCGGACGACGAAGCTCCGGTGGCGGACCGGCCGGGATCCCGGCCGGTCGTCATCGGCGCGTCGGTGATCGTGGTGCTGCTGGTCGGCGTGGTGCTCGGGATGTTCCTGACGCAGACCGCGCTGCGTCCGGAGTCCGCCGCCACGCCCGGCGCGGGCTCGGTCGAGGTCGGGTTCGCGCAGGACATGTCGGTGCACCACCTGCAGGCCGTGACGATGGCGAGCTGGGAGCGGGGCCACACCAGCGATCCGCAGCTGGAGCAGCTGGCTTTCGACATCGAGTCCACGCAGCGGGAGCAGGTCGGCCGGATGAAGGGCTGGCTGATGCTGTGGGGTCAGCCGGAGCAGGCCACCGGCGAGTACATGACGTGGATGACGTCCGACGCGGGGCACGGCCACGCGGCGATGGCGCCGCCGTCGTCAGCCGCGGCGGCCGGGGCGCCGATGCCCGGCATGGCGACCAACGACGAGCTGGCGAAGCTGCGGTCGCTGTCCGGGACCGAGCTGGACGTCTATTTCCTGCAGTTGATGCTGCGGCACCACCAGGGTGGTACGGAGATGGCGCAGTACGCGCACGATCACACGACCGTGCCGGCGGTGAAGGCGCTGACGCAGAGCATCCTGACGTCGCAGGGCGCGGAGATGACGGTGATGCGGGACATGCTCACCGCGCGGGGCGCGCAGCCGCTGCCGTTCCCGTAACCAGCCGCGAGTCCCCCGCTCAGGTTCGCGAGTCCCACGTTCCAGCGGGCGAGTCCCACGCTCGGGTACGCGAGTTCCACGTTCAGGCTCGCGAGCCCCACGCTCAGGCCCGCGAGCCCCACGCTCAGGCCCGCGAGCCCCACGCTCAGGCCCGCGAGCCCCACGCTCAGGCCCGCGAGCCCCACGCTCAGGCCCGCGAGCCCCACGCTCAGGCCCGCGAGCCCCACGCTCAGGCCCGCGAGCCCCACGGTCAGGTGCGCGAGTTCCGCGTTCGCGTGATCACCAGCTGAGTTCCTGGCAGCGGGACGCCGACTCGCGCGGTTCGCACTGCAGGGTGGCGTGCTCGATCGAGTAGTCGTCCTTGAGGAGCGTCTGCGCGGCGGCGAGCACCTCGGCCGGTTCGGCTTCGTGCTCCAGCGTGAGGTGCGCCGAGGCGACCTCCATGCCCGAGGTGAGCGTCCACACGTGCAGGTCGTGCACGTCGCACACGCCGGCCAGCGCCGTCAGATCCGCGGAGATCCGTTCGACGTCCACGTCGGCAGGGGCGTGCTGGAACAGGATGCGCAGCGCGCGCCGGGCGAGGGTGAACGTGCGCGGCAGCACGAACAGTCCGATCGCGACACCGATGAGGGCGTCCGCGTAGCGCCAGCCGGTCGTCAGGGTGATCACGCCGCTGACGAGGACGCCGATCGAGCCGATCATGTCCGCGAGGACTTCCAGGTACGCGCCACGCAGGTTGAGGCTCTCCTTGGAGCCGTCGCGGAGCAGCGCGAAGGCCACGACGTTCGCGGCGAGACCACCGACCGCCACGAGCAGCACGGGCAGGCCGGGCACCTCGGGCGGGTTCGCGAGCCGCTCGACCGCCTCGTAGATCACGTAACCGGCCACCCCGAAGAGCAGGACGGCGTTGGCCAGCGCGGCGAGCACCTCGGCCCGGTAGAGCCCGAAGGTCCGCCGGTAGGTCGGCCCGGACCGCCGCGCCAGGACGATCGCCGTGAGGGCCATCGCGAGCCCGAGGACGTCGGTGAGCATGTGCCCGGCGTCGGAGATCAACGCCAGCGACCCGGTGACCACCCCGACGACCGCCTCGAGCACCAGGAAGGCGACCCCGATCCCGAGCGCCGCGGCGAGCCGGGGCAGATAGCGAGCGGACGCGCTACCGGGTGGTTGGTGCCCGTGTCCGTGGCCGTGTCCCATGCGCTGGTGTCCTCCTCTGTCCCGCAGCCGGAATATATAGTGATATGCGCATGTGTGCAAAAGCAGGTAAGGCTACCCTTCTTCGAGCAGCCTAACCGAGCGGCACCCCTGCCGCTCCCCACAAAGGGGTAGCCACTCACGGGGCGAAAACACCGGTGCGCTAGGCTGTGTCACGTCGCCCAGCGATGGGCCCTCGTAGCTCAGGGGATAGAGCACTGCCCTCCGGAGGCAGGTGTCGCAGGTTCGAATCCTGCCGAGGGCACCCCCTCGAAGCCAGCCCCTACCAGCGGGAACGCGGTAGGGGCTGATTCATGTGCGCACAGCCGTCACCTCGTGCCGATTGCCTGCTCCGATCAACCATCACCCCGTTGCCGCCGTCCGGGTGCTCATCCGCGGAGGCGGTCGAGGTGGCGTTCGAGCAGGTGCCGGATTCGGGTGGCGGGCATCTGGTCCGGAACGGTGACCGCGTGCACGGCGAGGCCGTCGAACAGCGCGTGGAGCAGGCCGGCTTCGAGGTCGAGATCGACGTCCGGGGCGAGCTGCCCGGTCGCGGACATCCCGTCGAGCAGTTCGCGGCACAGGCAGGCCAACCGGTGGTGAGCTTCCTCGTGCAAGGCTCTGGCTTCGGTGTCGACCAGCACCAGGGACAGGAACGCCACCCAGATCTCGGTCGCCACGTAGGAGTCCGGGTCCATCGGGAGCAGTCGTTCGAGCTGGGTCAGCGCCCGGTCGCGGGGGTCGGGGGGCGACTCCAGCTCGGTCAGGCGGCGTTCGGTCTCCTCGGAGATCGCACGCAGGGCGAACAGCAACAGCTCGGCCTGGGTGGAGAAGTAGTACTGGACCAAGCTCGGGGACCACCCGGCCGCATGGGCGATCGAGCGGATCGACGCGCCCTGCACGCCTCGCTCGCGGATGACCCGCCACACCGCTCGCACCAGCTCCCAGCGGCGCTGCTCGTGGTCAACGATCTTCGGCACGACTCCTCCTCATCCGACATTTCTACCCGAGGGCTTGTTTCTGTACAGTCGACCGAAATAAAACCGATGGCGGAGGGGGACACGGTGGGCACGCGGACGGGGGCGAACGGGGCACCAGAGCGAGCGACTCGGGCCCGGGTCGTGGCACGAGCGTTGGTGATGGCGCTGGCGGGGACGTGCGTGATGGCCGGGGCGCTCGGCACCGCGGGCGCGATCGCGCAAGCGGTGCACAGCCGCACCGGCCTGGACGGCGTCCCCCGGCAGGCACTGGCCGCGGTGATCTGCCTCGTGCTCGCCGTGTCGCTGATCGTGCTACTCCGCCGCGGGGTGGACCACCGGCCGATGTCCGGGCTCGGCCTCACCGGCCCCGCGGCGGGCCTGCGGTCGTTCGGGCTCGGGGTGCTGGTCACGGGCGGTTCGGCGGCCGCGCTGCTCGGTGCCGGCACGTGGGCGGGGTGGCTGGCGTGGGGACCGCTCGACGCGGCGAGACTCGTCGAGTTCGTCGTCGTCAACGCGCTGATCGCCGTCGCGCTCGAGGCGTTCCCGGAGGAGCTGGTCTTCCGCGGCTACGTCTACGACACGCTCGATCAGGCGTTGCGCCGGTGGGTGGCTTTCCTCGTCACGGTGGTGTTGTTCACGTTCACCGGCGCGGGGTCATCGGTGGTTCACGCGTGGGTGGGTGCGCTGCTGGGCATCGAGGTGCCGGCGCCCGCGTTCGCCCCGGTGGGTTCGGATCCGGTCTCGTACGCGGTCCTCTATCCGATCTTCGGCGCGGTGCTGCTGATCGCCCGGATCACCACCGGTTCGTTGTGGACGTCCATCGCCCTGCACCTGACCTACCTGACGGTCGTGCGTACCACGCTGGACGGCGCGGCGCGGTCCGCCGGCTGGTCCGCTACCCCCACCACCCCCGACGCCCTGCTGCTGGTGCCCGGGTTTCTGCTGCTGACCGGCGCGATGTTCCTGTTGCTCGGCCGGCGATCCCGCGTCAGGACCGCGAGCCGGTTCCGCAGGCGGCCATGACATGTCCACCAGGTTGGTCGCGGCCTCCTCGTCGATCGGCTTGGTGGACAGCAACTAGCGGTAGTACAGGGTGCCGCAGAGAACCTCGGCCGGGAAGCGCAGATCAGCGTCGGCGACCAGTTCCCCGGAAGGCTGGGCCCGGACGATCCGATCGAAGGTGCTCTGTTCGACGGTCGCCAGGAACCGCTCGTGCAGGGTCGCCCGCAACTCGGCGTCGGACTGGGCCCCGGCGATCACCGCGCGGTACACCGGCCGATCGGCGGCTGGGAGAGCGCGGGCGCCGACCGCAGGACCCGCTCGCGCAGGTCGGCCCGGACGTCGCCGGCGTCGTGGTAGTCCAGGTCGGTCGTCCACACCCGGCTGAGCGCGTCCAGCAGGATCGCGGCCATCGACAGCCAGCGCCGGTAGATCGTGTGCTTCCCGACGCCGGCGCGGAGCGCGACCGCCTCGATGTTCAGGCCCGCGTACCCGGCCTCGGTGGCCAGGTCGAGCGTCGCCTGCAGCAGCTCGTCCGTCCGTGCGGCGCCCCGGCGCCGAGGCTGGTCGGTCCTGCACGGTGCGTGCCGGTAATTCCGGAGGAGATCATCATGGGCAGCAGTGCGAGCGTGAAGCACGAGGGCTTCACGGCGGAGGAACGAACCGCGATGCAGGACCACTCGAAGGAGCTGAAGGCCGCGGCCCGTCGCGGCTCCCGGGCGGACAAGGCGGCGCAGGCCGAGCAGGACGTGCTCGCGAAGATCGCGGACATGGCACCGTCGGACAGAACGATGGCCGGCGCGTCCACCCCGTGGTCAGGGCCGCCGCGCCGGTCCTGGAACCGAAGCTGTGGTACGGGATGTCCGCCTACGCGCTGGACGGCAAGGTCGTGTGCTTCTTCCAGAGCGCGGAGAAGTTCAAGGCCAGCTACGCCACCCTCGGGTTCAGTGACTAGGCGTCGCTCGACGACGGTCCGATGTGGCCGGCCGGCTTCGCCCTGACCGCCCAGTCCGGATAGGACATCCAGGCGCCCAGCGTGAGCCTGCTGGTGAAGTGGCGTTCTTCCCCCGTCACGGGGTCGCGGAACGCCAGCGTCTTCGCCAGCAGCTGCAGTGGGCGGGTGAAGTCGTCGAGGCCGGTTTCGGTCAGCGTGGGGTAGAAGCGGTCGCCGAGGATCGGGATGCCCAGGCCGGCCATGTGCACCCGCAGCTGGTGCGTGCGCCCGGTCGCCGGGACCAGCCGGTAGCGGCCGAGGCCGCGGGCGTGCTCGAGCAGTTCGATCCGGGTTTCCGCGTTGACCGGGCCGGGTTCTTCGCGGGCCGTGATGCTCCCGCGGTCCTTGACGATCCGGCTGCGCACGACCACGGGCAGGTCGAGGGCGGGATCGTGCCGGGCGATCGCCTCGTACTCCTTGGCGACGCGGCGATCGCGGAACAGCGTCTGGTAGCGGCCGCGGTGTTCGCGCCGCGTGACGAACATCAGCAGCCCGGCGGTGACGCGGTCCAGCCGGTGCGCGGGGCTGAGCTCGGGCAGTCCGAGGTCGCGCCGCAGCCGGACGAGCGCCGTCTCCAGCACGTGCCGCCCGCGCGGGATGGTGGCCAGGAAGTGCGGTTTGTCGACCACGACGAGGTGCTCGTCGCGGTGCACGACGCCGATCGGGAACGGCACGGGCACCTCGTCGGGCAGGTCGCGGTGGAACCACACGGACGCGCCCGGCCGGAACGGCGTGTCCGCGGTGACCGGCCCGTCCGCGCCGACGATCCGGCCCTCGGCGAGCATCTCGTCGAGCCGCCCCTCGGGCAGGCGCGTGAGGCGCTCGGCGAGGTGGTCGCGGATCGTGGCCCACGGCCCCTCGGCGGGCAGCTTCAGCCGGGCCGGGTCGAGCCCGTGGCGCTGCGGGAGCGGGGCGGGTTCGGCCACCACGCCAGGGTAGTCCGGCGTCGCCCAGCCGACGGGGACGGGCTGCGGCAGGATGATCGGCATGACCCTGCCGATGTTCCGCCAGGTCGTCCTCGACTGCACCGACGCCCGGCGGCTCGCGGAGTTCTACCGCGAGCTGCTCGGGCTGGTGTACCGGCCGGGCGACGAGGACGGCCCGGCCGACTGGCTCGTGCTGCGCACCCCGGACGGGATCCCGCAGCTGGCCTTCCAGCAGGTCGACGCCCTGCCGGAGGCGACGTGGCCGGACGGCCCGGTGCCGCAGCAGCTGCACCTCGACCTGACGGTGCCGAGGAAGTCGGACCTGGCGGCCCAGCACGAGCGGGTGCTGCGGCTGGGCGCCCGGCTGCTGCGCGACCGCAGCGACGATCCCGACGAACCGCTCTACGTCTACGCCGATCCGGCCGGGCACCCGTTCTGCGTCTTCGTCGCCTAGACGGTCAGAACGATCTTCCCGCGCGTGCGTCCGGACTGGCTCAGCCGCCACGCTTCGGCGGCCTCGGCGAGTGGCAGGGCCTGATCGACGTGCACCGTGAGCTTGCCGTCGTCGGCCAGGCGGGCCAGCTCGGCCAGCTCCGCGCCGTCCGGGCGGACCCACACGTAGCCGTGGGGGCCGACCTCCGGGTCGGCGATCGAGGCGATCCGGTCGGCGCTCACGAATTCGCGGGAGATCTGCACCGCGTCACCGCCGACGAAGTCCACCGCGGCGTCGATCGGGCCGAGCTCGCGCAGCCGCTCGGCCAGGCCCTCGCCGTAGGTGACCGGCTCGGCACCCAGCGCGCGCAGGTAGTCGTGGTTGCGCTCGCTCGCCGTGCCGATCACCCGCGCGCCCAGGGCGACCGCGATCTGCGTGCCGAACGAGCCGACGCCGCCCGCGGCCGCGTGGATCAGCACCGTCTCACCGGCCTGGAGCCCAACGCGCTTGAGCGACCGGTACGCGGTCTGGCCGGCCAGCGGCACGCCCGCGGCCTGCGCCCAGTCCAGCGACCGGGGCTTCTTCGCGAGCATGCGGACGTGCGCCGTCACCAGTTCCGCGTACGCGCCCTGCTGCACCCAGTCCTTGCGGATGTAGCCGAAGACCTCGTCGCCGACGGCGAACTCCCCCGCGTCCAGCCCGACCTTCTCGACCACACCCGCGACGTCCCACCCGGGCACGAGCGGGAACCGGACCTCCATCAGGGCGTCCAGCCCGCCGCCCGCGAGCTTCCAGTCGACCGGGTTGACGCCGGCCGCCTTGACCCTGACCAGCACTTCCGCCGGGCCGACCTTGGGGTCCGGGAGGTCGACCAGCCGGAGGTCGTCCGCCGAGCCGTACTCCTGCAGTGCGATTGCCTTCATGTTCGCGGCAACGGTCCACACGCGACGAGATATTCCGCCCGGCGCCGGGTTTCGCCGGTTCGTGGGCGGGCGCACCCGGTCATCGGGCGGGCGCGGCGGGCCGGACCGTGAACGTCTGCCAGCTCTCCGGCGTCACCGAGCACGGGCCGCCGGTGTGCACGTGCAGCCGTCCCGCCACGACGTCGAGCGAGATCGTCGCCAGGCTCTCCCACCGCTCGTGCGGCGGCAACGACATGTCGGGATGCGCGCACACCGCCGCACCGTCCTCGGTGTGCGCGCACAACGCCCGCGCCCGCGCCGACAGATCCGCGGCCCCGAGTTCCGCGGTGTGCGCGCGCAGCCACGAGCCGCGGGCGAAGGTCGTCGACACGTCCTCGGTCGTCCGTTCCCCGGGGGCGAGCGCGGCGTCGAGGAAGTGGTTGGCGTGCCACAGAACCCCGTCCGCCGGGTCGATCACCCCGACCCCGGCCGGGCTCAGCTCCAGGCACCGCGCCCGGTCCGCCGTCACCACCGTGATCACCGACGACGCGGACAACCGCGCCGAGCGGGCCAGGTCGGTGGCTTCCTCGACGGTCGACGCCTCGTCCAGGATCCGCCGGGCCACCACGTGCACGGGCACCCCGATGTCCGCGTGGTCCGAGGCGTGCCGCAGCACGTTGAAGTGCACGCCGAGCCCGGCGGAGTTCACGCCGATCTTGCCGACCACCCCGGCCTCGGTGAACGTGCACACGCCCGGCCACGACACGACGGTCATGGCGGCGCGCAGGGTGTCGTGCCAGTCCCACGTCTGCACGGTCCGCGGCGATCCGTCCGCGAGCACCACCGACGTGGAGCACTCGCCCTCGCCGGTCACCGCGCCCGCGGCGAGGATTTCCGTGCGCCCGTTCAGCGCGCCCAGCTGCCACTCCGCCAAGCCGCTGCCCTCGGCCACGCCGCGGATCTCCGCGGCCAGCGACGGCGCCCACTCGTGCGTCGCCGCGAGTGCCGCCGCGCCCCACGCGCGCACCTGCTCGGCCCCGATGCCGTGCGCGGCGAACAGCCGCGCGTAGGCGTCGAACGCCGCCCGGATGTCGCCGGCGCAGGCGGCGCCCAGCGCACGCGGGTCCTCGGCCGGCACGGTGTGGATCGCCCGGTGCGTCGCGAACTGTTCGAGAGCCACGTCGTTCAGCTTGACGCTGGTGATGACCACCGTCAACCACGACGGGTCGCCAGCTCCGCGATGATCCGCACCCCCTCCTCGATCTCGCTCGCTGATCTGGCGGCGTAGCCCAGCACCAGGCCCGGCTCTCCCGGGAGCTGGCGATGCCACGACAGCGGCTGCACCTTCACCCCGCGGGCCAGCGCCGCCGCCGCCAGGTCCACATCGGACACACGCGCCGCGAAGGTGATCATCAGGTGCAGACCCGCCGCGGCGCCGTGCACCCGGGCGCCGGGGAGGTGGCGGCGCACCGCGGCGATCATCGCGTCGCGGCGGTGCCGGTGGCGCCGGCGCACGACACGCAGGTGCCGCTCCAGCTCGCCCGACGTCATCAGGTGCGCCAGCACCAGCTGCGGCAGGACGGCGTTGCCCAGGTCGGCGTACCGCTTCGCGTCCACCAGATCCCGCTGGTACCGGGCGGGCACCAGCATCCACCCGATCCGCAGCGCCGGGGCGAGCAGCTTCGAGATGCTGCCGGCGTAGCAGACCCGCTCCGGCAGCATCGAGCGCAGCGCGGGCACCGGCGGGCGGTCGTAGCGGTGCTCGGCGTCGTAGTCGTCCTCGACGATCAGGCCACCCCAGCGCATGAGCTCGCGCCGCCGCTCGCCGCCGAGCACCACGCCCGTCGGGAACTGGTGCGCGGGCGTCAGCAGCACCGCGGGCGAGCGCAGGTCCGCCACCCGGATGCCGTCGTCGTCCACTGGCACCGGCGGGGTCGCCAGGCCGGCGTTGCGCAGGTGCTGCCGCGCGCCCAGCGATCCGGGGTCCTCCACCGCGACCTCGTCGATGCCGTGCGCGTGGAACACCGTCGCGAGCAGGCCGAGCGCCTGCGCGACCCCGGCCACCACGACGACATCGGCCGCGTCGACCCGGATGCCGCGGTTGCGGGCGAGCCAGTTCGCCACGGCCAGCCGGAACACCGGGGCGCCCCGCGGATCGCCGTACCCGAAATCGGCCGGCGGCAGGTCGCCGAGCACCACCCGTTCCGCACGCAGCCACGCCACCCGCGGGAACGCGGCCAGGTCCGGCACGCCGGGGGTGAGGTCGATGCGGGCCGGGGCGGCACGCAACCGGTCGAAGACGTCCGGCCGCGGCTCGAACACGACGTCCGCACTCGGCGCGGGCGGCGGTGCGGGCGACGCGGTGACGGGCACCGCCACCACGACAGTTCCGCCCCGGCCGCGCCCGGCGACGTGCCCGTCCTCCACGAGCCGCTGGTACGCCTCGGTGACCACACCGCGCGACACGCCCAGTTCGGCGGCCAGCGTCCGCGTCGCGGGCAGCCGGCTGCCGACCGGCAGGCGGCCGTCGGCGATCGCGTCCCGCAGGCGCGCCGACAGCCACGCCGACCGGCCGCCCGGGGGCGCGTCCCCGATGTCGAGCTGGAGGAAGTCCGATCCGGTTGTGGACCTCTCGACCGGCTCGGCTTTGGACCTGTTCACCGGACCAGTATCGCGCCAGGGTGGGGACATGTCCGTCGAGTTCCTGCTCACCGCCCTGGTCGTCGTGGCCACGCCGGGCACCGGCGCGCTCCTGACCATGAGCGCGGGCCTGGCCCACGGCACGCGGGCGAGCGCCGTCGCCGCGGTGGGCTGCACGCTGGGGATCGTCCCGCACGCGGTCGCCGCGATCACCGGTCTCGCCGCGTTGCTGCACGCCAGCGCGGTCGCGTTCCAGGTGATCAAGTACGCCGGGGTGGCCTACCTGCTCTACCTGGCGTGGTCGGCGTTGCGCGAGAAGGACCAGACGCCCGGCGCGCCGGCCCCGCGGTCGGCCACGCGGGTGATCGTGTCCGCGGTGCTGGTGAACGTGCTGAACCCGAAGCTGACGATCTTCTTCTTCGCGTTCCTGCCGCAGTTCGTGCACGCCGGGGACCCGAACTCGCTGCTCACGATGGTCGAGCTGAGCGCGGTGTTCATGGCGCTGACGCTGGTCGTGTTCCTCGCCTACGGCGCGGGCGCCGCCGCGATGCGCGACCGCGTGCTGTCCCGGCCGCGGGTGCGGGCCTGGATGCGGCGGATCTTCGCGGGCACGTTCGTCGCCCTCGCCGCACGGCTGGCCGCGGAATGATGCCCCGGCAGGATCAGGGCTCCAGGCCCTTCGCGACCACCTTCCCGGCCGCAACTCCCGTCAGCCGCAGGGTTTCGGCACGCAACCGGCTGGCCACCCGGGCGTCGAACTCCGGGCCGTGCACCGCGATCCGCCTGCCCTCGGCGAACGCGCTCAGCGGCTCGGCCGGCGGCGAATCGAGCACTCCGGCCGCGGCCGGAGCCGCCCAGCCGCGAGCAGTTCCCGTCAACCCGACAACCAGGCCGCGCCGAAAGTTGCCGCACCCGCTGGGGCGGCTTTCCCGGCAGGCGCGCCGAAGTTGCGCAGCCGCCCGGGTGCACTCCGAGCGGCCCCGGTCAACGGGCCGCGTCCAGCGCTGCCCGGCCTGTGGCTGTCCGAGTGGCCCCCGACCAGGCCGTGCCGGAGGCCGCCTTCTGCCTCCGGCACGGCCGGCCCTCACGCCGTGGTCAGCAGGCCGTGCGGGTCGAGCACGTACTTGCGTGCCGCGCCGCGGTCGAATTCCTGGTAGCCCCTCGGGGCTTCGGCCAGTGGGATCGGTGTTGCGTTGACCGCCTTCGCAATGTGGACCCGGTCGTGCAGGATCGCCATCATCAGGCGCCGGTGGTAGCGCATCACGGGGCACTGCCCGGTGGTGAACGCGTGCGACTTGGCCCAGCCCAGGCCGATCCGGATGGACAGCGAACCGTGCCGCGCGGCTTCGTCGGCCGCGCCCGGGTCGCCCGTCACGTACAGCCCCGGAATGCCCAGCGCGCCGCCGGCCGCCGTGATGTCCATCAGCGAGTTCAGCACCGTCGCCGGGTGCTCGTCCGCCGCCTCCCTGCCGTGCCCGCGCGCCTCGAACCCGACGGCATCGACACCGCAGTCCACCTCGGGCACACCGAGGATCTCCGCGATCTGCTCCTTCGGATCGCCCTTCGACACGTCCACCGTCTCGCAGCCGAAACTGCGCGCCTGCTCCAGCCGGTCCGCGTTCAGGTCACCGACGATCACCACCGCCGCCCCGAGCAGCCGCGCCGACGCCGCCGCGGCGAGCCCGACCGGTCCGGCGCCCGCGATGTACACCGTCGACCCGACACCCACGCCCGCGGTGACGCAGCCGTGGAAGCCGGTCGGGAAGATGTCGGACAACATCGCCAGGTCGAGGATCTTCTCCATCGCCTGGTCGCGATCCGGGAACTTCAGCAGGTTCCAGTCCGCGTACGGCACCATCACGTACTCGGCCTGCCCGCCGACCCAGCCGCCCATGTCGACGTAGCCGTAAGCCGATCCGGGCCGGTCCGGGTTCACGTTCAGGCAGATCCCGGTCTTGCCCTCCTTGCAGTTGCGGCACCGCCCGCAGGCGATGTTGAACGGCACCGAGACCAGGTCACCCTCCTTGATGAACTCCACGTCCCGGCCGACCTCGACCACCTCGCCGGTGATCTCGTGGCCCAGCACCAGGCCTTCCGGCGCGGTCGTGCGGCCGCGCACCATGTGCTGGTCGCTGCCGCAAATGTTGGTCGCCACGTTCTTGAGAATGACACCGTGGTGAGTTTCGCGACCCACGTTGGCCTGGTGCACCCCGGGACCGTCCTTCATCGAGAAGGTCGGGTAGTCGATGGTGGCGACTTCGACCTTGCCAGGTCCCAGATAGGTGACTGCCTTGTTGCCCGCCATGACGCCTCCTCGTTCGCCGTTGAACGTCCAGGCTCGATGCTAGGAACACCCGCGGTGCCCGGCCTAGGGCCGGAAGACCATTCCGGTGCGCGCCGACCGGCCGGGCGCTGAACCGTCCACAGTGGAACGATTAGGGCAGCAGGACGACCTGCACCGCGGTGAGGACACCGGCCGCGCCGACGGCGATGGCCGCCGCGCCCAGGACGCGGCGGGTGCTGCCGGTGGTCGGCGGGCGCCGCACGGCGACGAACCACAGCACCACGACCGCGGCGGCGCACCCCGCGGCGGCGATCTCCAGCGGGGCGTCGCGGACCAGCCCGCTGCGCAGCAGCAGAACGGCCGCGACGGCGGCGGCGAGCGCGGTGCGCTGCCAGGCCAGTGCGGTGCGCTCGGGCTGGAGCCCCGGGTCCCTCATCGGACGGCGACCAGGACGACGAGACCGACAGCCACGGCCAAGGCGGTCCGCTCGGGCAGGAACCCCGGCTCCCTCATCGGACCACGACCAGGACGACAACGAGCACGACAGCCGCGGCCGGAGCGGTCCGCCCGCACCGAAATCCCACGTCCCTCATCGGACCGTCACCAACGCCACGACAAGCACGACAGCCCCGGCGAGTGCGGCGGCCCAGCCGGCGACGAACGGCAACCACGTCATCGGCAGCGGACGCTTGTTGCGCATCGCGCGCTGGACGTGGGCCCAACGGCGGTAGGCGAACGCCGCGAGCAGCGTGCCGGTGACGGCGAGCAGCGCGGCCAGGCCGGCACGCATCCCGGCGACCGAGAACTGGGGGACGAACTGCATGAGCGCCACCGCACCGGCGATGAGCGCCAGCGCGGTCCGCAGCCACGCCAGGAAGGTCCGCTCGTTGGCCAGGGTGAACCGGTAGTCGGGCTCCTCACCTTCTTCGTACCAGCGTGGGCTCATGCGGTTCACGTTACTTGTTCGTCCGGCGCGATCGGTTCGCCGTTCACGGCGGGAGCCTTCGGCTCGTGCGCGGTCAACGCGCGCGGGGCAGCTTCACCGGGTTCTCGTGGAGGTCTTCGAGCAGGTCGCCCATCTCCTCGACCCGGTCGAGGACGTCGTCGCTGAGGAACTTCAGCTGGGCCGGGCGACGGCAGGCCGCGACCTCGTCCCAGGTGACCGGGGTGGACACGGTCGGCTCCGCGCGGCCACGCAGCGAGTACGGCGCGACCGTCGTCTTGTGCGGGTTGTTCTGGCTCCAGTCGATGAACACCTTGCCCGGCCGCAGGCTCTTCGTCATCGCCGCGGTGACCTCGTCCGGGGTCTCGGCGGCGAGCTTCTTCGCGGCGGCCTTCGCGTAGGCCGAGGTGTCCTCCGGTGTCGCAGTCTTCACCGGCGCGTACAGCTGCAGGCCCTTGGAGCCGCTGGTCTTCGGGTAGAGCCGCAGCCCGTCCGCCGCCAGGAGGTCCCGCAGCCGCTCCGCGACCCGGCAGCACTCGACGATCGTCGCCGGCTCGCCCGGGTCGAGGTCGAACACCAGCAGGTCGGGATTGCGGCGGGCCCCGTGCGGGCCGACGGTCCACTGCGGCACGTGCAGTTCCAGCGCGGCGAGGTTGGCCGCCCATATCAGCGTCGGGACGTCGTTGACCAGCGGATACGCGTTGACGTCCGAACTCTGCCCGCGCCCGCCGCCTGCGATCCTCGCGGTCTTGACCCAGTCGGGGGCGTGCCGCCCGGCGTCCTTTTCGTAGAACGGGTTCGACTGCACGCCGCCCGGCCAGCGGCGGAAGGTCAGCGCCCGGTTGCGCAGGTGGGGCAGGATCACCGGGGCGATGCGCGCGTAGTAGTCGATCACCTGTCCCTTGGTGAAACCCGCCTCCGGGTAGAGGACCTTGTCCAGATTGGACAACGACAGCCGGCGTCCGTCGACCTGCACCGTCACCCTGTCCTCGGCCATGCTCCCCAGCCTGCCTCAGCCCGGGGCGCCGTGCATCCCGATGCGGCCGATTCCGGCGCCGGGCTCAGGGGACCAGGACGAGGCGGATCGGGTTGCCCTCCTTCCGTTCCAGGTGCTCGACGGCGGTCGCGGCCTCGGCGAGCGGGAACGTGCCGCTGATGGAGCGGCTCCACTCCACGCGGTGGTAGCGCGCCAGTTCGATGAGCTGCTCGACGGCGCCGGGCTGGGAGCCGTAGTGGCCGAGCAGGTGCTGGCCGCGGTAGCTGAAGCCGATGCCGTCGGTCACGGTGAGCGGTTTCGGGGTGAGGCCGACGAGCACGAGGCGTCCGCCGAGGCCCAGGCAGCTGACCGCCTGCTCGCGCACCGGCGGGACTCCGGCCATGTCGAATGCGACGTCCAGCCCGGCGCCGCCGGTGAGGGCGAGGATCTGCTCGCGCAGGGTGGGGTCGCCCGGGTCCAGGGCCAGGTCGGCGCCGAACTCCAGCGCCCGTTCCCGGGCCGCGTCCAACGGGTCGACCGCGACGATCGGGGCGGCGCCGATCAGCCGGAGCAGTTGCACCGCGTGCACGCCGAGCCCGCCCGCGCCCCACACCCCGGCCGGGCGGGCCGGCTGGGCCTGGCCGGTGCCGGTGACCGCGCCCCAGGGCGTGGACACGGCATCCGGGACGATCGCGGCCTGCACGAACGGCAGGTCGTCGGGGATCGGGATGAGGGTGTGCTGGCCGGCGAGGGCGTACTCGGCCCAGCCACCGTCGTAGTCGACGCCGCGCGTGCGGACCTGCAGGCAGGGGTCGCGGAAGCGGACGCAGTTCGGGCACTGGCCGCAGCGCTCCCCCGCCTCGAGCGCGACGCGCTGGCCCTCGTGCCAGCGGTCCGGCACGCCGGGCCCGATCGCGTCGATCTCGCCCGCCACCTCGTGCCCCAGCGTGACCTCCGGGGTTTCGAGGAAGAGCGGCGTGAGGGTGCCGTCGATCAGGTGGACGTCGGACAGGCACACCCCGGCCGCGCGCACCTTGATCCGGACCTGGCCGGGCCCGGGGTCGGGGACCGGCACCTCCCGGACGCCGAACTTGCGCGAGCTGATCTCGAGCCGGCCGGCCAGCATCGTGGCCATGGGTGTCCTCCCGTTTTGGCGGTGGCGGTCCCCCACATGGTGGCCCAGCGGCGCGGGTCGCACACGGTCGTTCCCCTTTCGTGGCGCGATCGGTGGCAGAATCGGGGGTGACCCGTCTGGGGAGGTCGCCCATGGTGATTCTGGTGGTCATCGTCAGCCTCATCGGCCTGTTGCTGGTCGTCGCGGGAGTGCACGACCTGCGCACGCGCCGCAAGCGGCCGGTACGCCCCTGGACGACGGACGAGCTCGTCGAGCACCACCGCGACGTGCGCGCGGCGCAGGGCGTGAACTTCCGGGTGCGCGACTTCGAGTGGATGGCGGTGCGGCGCCGCAAGCCACGGTGAGGTTCCCCCTGGGTGGGCAGCCCGGCGAGGTTCCTTCCCGGTGGATAGCCCATGTGAGGGGCCCACTGGGTGGCAGCCTTGCGGGGTTTCCGCCGGGTGGGCAGCCCTCCGAGGCTCCCGTCGGGTGGGCAGCCCTGCGGGGGTCCCGTCGGATGGGCAGCCCTGCGGGGGTTCCCGCCCGGTGGACAGCCCTGCGAGGGGCCCGCTGGGTGGGCAGCCCGGAGGCGCGCCCTGCCTGTCGGGTCGTTGTCCGACGGCGTTGGGCGACGGACCTGCGTGTGGCGTCTCTCCTCTCTGTGTGAATGTGGACCGGGCGGTGCCATCGGTGGGCTCGGTCGGGCTTTCGAGCACTCCGCGACCCGCGACGAAGCTCATCCTGTTCGCGTCAGCCCATCACCGACGTCGGCGCACCGCGCAGCTACGGCCAGGGTGGGTTGGCCAGCTGGGCTAGAACCGCGCCCGCGCGGGGGCCCAGCACTGGCTGGCGTCCGCCGGGGCCTAGCCATCCTCGGTGCCACGGCCAGCGGCCCCGGGCGTCCGCGTGGACCAGTTGCGTCGCGCGGATCTCGGGGCTGTACAGGTCCACCGCGACGGTCAAGTGCACCCACGGCACCTCCACCGCCACGGCCTCCAGCAGCAGGTTCCCCGGGCCCGGCAACCGCTCCCCCGGCTCCAGGTCCGGCTCCCCCGTGTGGAGCAGGTGCGCGGCCACGTCGTTCAACACGTCGCGCGCCTGGTGGGGCTCCATCGCTGTCACCACCAACTCCGGTATGCCCCGGCCGGTCAACCCCACCGTGTACGCCCACGGCGGGCGCGAACCGTTGCCCTCGAACGAAATCACCGCCCACCCGTGCTCACCTACTATTTCGCACAGGTGGCGCAGGTGCCCGCCCGGCCGGTCGCACTTCCCGCACATCGTCTCCCCCTCGGAGTTCGCGTCGTCGTGCGATCGACTATGCAGGGCGGCACCGACAAAAAGACAGTCCAGGCACCGGCACGTTCACTCGATCGTGGCTAATCGGGGAAACCCGACACCCCGGCGCCACTCGCCATAGGCTTTCCGGGCGGCGCAAACCCAGCCACCACCGGCGAGACCGGTCACCACGGGCTCTTCCAGGCGCGCGGCGCGCCGGGGCTTTGACCACCCAGCGACCATCTCGCCAAGGTGACGGAACTGCATTCCCCGTCATCCCGGAGCCTGCCCGTCCGGCGAGGACATCTCTTGATCTTTTCCCTGCGCTTCGCGCAGAGGGGCGCCTTACGGCGCCGAACGGTCACCTCGGGTGCCGGCTCGCGGATATTTTCCGCGACTGCCTCGTGCTGCCTGGGGTCAGACGGTCGTCATCGCGAAGAGTTTGATGTTCGGGGTCGGCCGACAGGGCCGTCTCCTCGCCGAAGCGTGGGGACCGCGAGAATCCGCACCGCACGGCGACCTCCGGGATCGGCAACATGCTGCCGTACAACAACCGGCATGCGTGCTCCACCCGCGTGCGCATCAGGTAGCGGGGGACGCGGGCCACCGGGTGCCGCCCGCGGCGGACGGTCACCGCACCACCGAGGTGCCGGATCACCCGGTGGGTGCCTGCCGCGTCGAAACCCGGCGTTTCGGCCTGGGCCCAGCCGGAGAGCCGGTCCCAGCCCACAGCGGGCCGGGTGGATCCACGTCCGGCGCAGGATGCCGGTCGTGTCGGCCAGGCTCAGCTCGCCAGTCCAAATCGTCGTCAGGCGCGCAACACGTGGTGACGCGTGCGCGGAGCCGCCGCGACCTGGAACTCGGGGCGGTCGACCTCGTCGCGGTGCGCGGCCGCCTCGGCTCGGATCCGCGACGCGTCGCGGTCTTCGACGTCGAAGCTGCCGGACATCCGCGGCGGCGCCTGGCGGCGGTGGTTGCGGTTGAGGCCCCACACGATCAGGGCGATGAGCAGCAGGAACATCAGCAATCCGGTCATGGCAGAAATTATTCGCCGCACGAGAACCTGCCATAAGTGGCAGAACAGACCTTGTTCGGCAAAATCCTGCCAGCTACTCTGGGAGGCATGCTTCACACCGTCGCTTCCGTGCTGGTCGACAGCGCCGCCGTCTTCGAGTTCGGCGTCGTCTGCGAGGTGTTCGGCATCGACCGGACCGAGGAAGGCGTGCCTTCCATCGAGTTCCGCGTCTGCGGCGAACGCGCCGGCGAACCGATCCAGGCCGGGATCGGCGTCAAGCTGACGCCCGAGTACGGCCTGGACGGGCTCGACGGCGCCGACCTCGTGGCCATCCCCGCGATGCGCATCCGCGACGAATACCCGCCCGCCGTCCTGGACGCCATCCGGAAGGCCCACGCGAACGGCGCCACCCTCCTGACCGTGTGCAGCGGCGCGTTCCTGCTCGCCGCCACCGGGCTGCTCGACGGCAGGCCGTGCACCACCCACTGGAAGCACATCGAGGAGTTCAAGCAGCGCTTCCCCGAGCCGATCCTCGACCCGGACGTCCTGTTCGTCGACGACGGCGACATCATCACCAGCGCGGGCACGGCCGCCGGCATCGACGCGTGCCTGCACCTCGTCCGCCGCGAACTCGGCTCCGCGGCGGCCACCGCGATCGCGCGCCGCATGGTGGTCCCGCCGCAGCGCGACGGCGGCCAGCGCCAGTTCGTCGAGCTGCCGATGCCGGAGTCCACAGCGGACAGTCTGGAACCGGTGCTGGCGTGGATGGTCGAAAACCTCGCCGAGGAGCACACGGTTCCGGCGCTGGCCCGGCGCGCGCAGATGTCGGAGCGCACCTTCGCCCGCCGGTTCGCCGCCGAAACCGGCACCACGCCGGTCAAGTGGCTCACCACGCAACGCGTCCTGCACGCCCGCACCCTGCTGGAGACCACCCGGCTGAGCATCGAGGAGATCGCGCGCGAGTGCGGGTTCAGCACGGGCGCCCTGCTCCGGCACCACTTCCACCGCGTGGTCGGGGTGTCCCCGCACGACTACCGCCGCACGTTCGCCGCTTCCTGAGGCATGCTGGCCTCGTGGCCTATGACGTAACCGCAGTACGCAAGCACTTCCCCGCGCTCGACGAGGGCGCCGCGCACTTCGACGGCCCCGGCGGCTCGCAGGTGCCGGACGTCGTCGGCGAGGCCGTCGCCGCGACCCTGTGCGCCGCGATCGCCAACCGCGGCTCGATCACCGCCGCCGAACGCCGCGCCGACGGCATCGTCGCGCAGGCGCGCCAGGCGGCCGCCGACCTGCTCGGCGCCCAGCCCGGCGGCATCGTGTTCGGGCGCAGCACGACCCAGCTGACCTACGACTTCTCCCGCGCGCTGGCCAAGACCTGGCAACCCGGCGACGAGGTCGTGGTGACCCGGCTGGATCACGACGCGAACATCCGGCCGTGGGTGCAGGCGGCGGAGGCGCACGGGGTCACCGTGCGGTGGGCGGACTTCGACCCGGCCTCCGGTGAGCTGCCGGTCGACGCCGTCACGAACCTGCTCTCCGACCGCACCCGCCTGGTCGCGGTGACCGCGGCGTCCAACCTGCTCGGCACGCGCCCGGACATCCCGGCGATCGCCGTCGCGGTGCACGAAACCCCAGCGTTGCTCTACGTCGACGGCGTGCACCTCACGCCGCACGCGCCCGTCGACATCACGGCGCTGGGCGCGGACTTCTTCGGCTGCTCGCCGTACAAGTTCCTCGGCCCGCACCTCGGGGTGGTCGCGGCCGCGCCCGAGCTGCTGGAGACCCTGCACCCGGACAAGCTCGCGCCCTCGACCGACGCCGTGCCGGAGCGGTTCGAGCTGGGCACGCTGCCGTACGAGCTGCTGGCCGGAACCACGGCGGCGATCGACTTCCTGGCCGGTCTCGTGCCCGGCGACGGCTCCCGGCGGCAGCGCCTGCTGCGGTCGCTGACCGAGCTGGAGGAGCACGAGCGGGCCCTGCTCGACCGGCTGGACGCGGGCCTGGCGGAGATCCCCGGCGTCACCCGGTACGGCTCCGCCACCCGGCGCCGCACCCCGACGGTGCTGTTCTCCGTCGCGGGCGTGCCGTCGCAGGTGGTCTACGAGCGCCTCGGCGCGCGGGGCGTGAACGCGCCCGCGGGCAGCTTCTACGCGCTGGAATGCTCCCGTCACCTGGGGCTGGGTGACACCGGCGCGGTCCGGGCCGGCATCGCGCCCTACACCACGGCCGCCGAGGTCGACCGGCTCTTGGACGGTGTCCGGAGCCTCTGACCGGGCGAGGTGCACAGGCGTGACGGCGAGCCTGTGCACCTCGCACAGTGACCGGGACGTTCGCGCTGTTTACGGTGCTGGGAACCGCTTCTTCTCCGGATAAGGAGGTCGGCATGGCCTCGTCAGTCGGTGTCGACGACTACGCCCTCACCAGAGTCCCGGACAGCGCCCGCTACTCGTGGTGGTCGGTCGCGATCCAACGGTTCGGCCAGGTGTCCGCGCTGTCGCAGTTCCTGCTCGGCGCGACCGTCGGCTTCGGGATGAGCTTCTGGCAGGCGTTCCTCGCGTTCACCCTGGGCTCGGTGATCCTCGAACTCATCACGATCCTCGTCGGCGTGATCGGCATGCGCGAAGGGCTGTCGACGTCGATGATCGCCCGCTGGACCGGCTTCGGCCGCGGCGGGTCGGCGCTGATCGGGCTCGCGATCGGGATCAGCCTCATCGGCTGGTTCGGCATCCAGTCCGCGGTGTCGGCGCAGGGTCTCGTCTCGCTCATCGGCGGCCTGCCGGAGTGGGCGTGGGCGCTGGTGTTCGGCCTGGTCGTGACCGCGATCGTGGTGCGCGGTTTCCACTCGATGGCGTGGACGGCCTACCTGACCGTGCCGGCGTTCCTGATCCTGGTCGGCTGGTCGATCATCTCGGAGCTGTCCAGCCACGACGTCGGCGCGCTGGTGTCGTCGGCGCCGCCCGGCCCGGGGCTGAGCCTGCTGGAGGGCACCACGCTCGTCGCGGGCGGGTTCATCGTCGGCGCGGTGATCACGCCGGACATGACGCGGTTCAACCGCAGCACCGGCGACGTGGTCAAGCAGACGCTGGTCGGCATCACGCTCGGCGAGTACGTCATCGGCATGGCCGGTGTGCTGCTGGCGCACGCGGTGAAGACGGCCGAGATCACCACGATCGTGACGTCGTCGGTCGGCTGGGTCGGGCTGCTGATCGTGATCGCCGGCACCATCAAGATCAACGACTGGAACCTGTACTCGTCCGGCCTGGGCGTGGTGAACTTCATCGGCACGGTGTCCGGCCGCAAGGCCCACCGCGGCCTGATCACCGCCGTGCTCGGCGTGGTCGGCAGCGTGCTCGCGGCGGCCGGGATCCTCGGCGCGTTCTCCGACTTCCTCACGCTGCTCGGCGTCGCGTTCCCGCCGATCGCCGGGATCATGGTGGCCGAGTACTTCGTGGTGAAGAAGTGGCGCGGCGAGCTGGAAGCCGCGCGCGCCAAGGGCACCGTGCCCGAGGACGCGCCCGTGTGGGTGCCGGCCACCATCGTCGTCTGGATCGCCTCGGCGCTGATCGGCAAGTTCGTCGACTGGGGCCTGCCCAGCATCAACTCGCTGGTCGTGGCGTTCGTGCTGTACGTGATCGCCGGGAAGCTCGGCCTGGTCCGCGGTATCGGCCGCAGCCGCACCGCCGACGCCGACCCCGTCCCCGCTCTGTAGAAAGGAAAATCCCAGTGCGCATCGGCATCGACGTCGGCGGCACCAACACCGACGCGGTCCTGCTGGACGGGCGGCAGGTGCTCGCCTCGATCAAGACCAGCACCACCGAGGACGTCACCTCCGGCATCGTCGCCGCGATCAACGGCCTGCAGCAGCAGCGCGCGTTCGACCCGGCGGCGGTGCAGGCCGTGATGATCGGCACCACGCACTTCATCAACGCCCTGGTGGAGGCGCACCGGCTGGCCCCCACCGCCGCGGTGCGGCTGAGCCTGCCCGCCGGGGCGTCGCTGCCGCCGATGGTGGACTGGCCGCAGCGGCTGGTCGACGCGGTGTCCGGGCGCAGCTACCTGGTGCACGGCGGGCACGAGTTCGACGGCCGCCACATCGCCGAGCTCGACGAGTCCGAGCTGCGCAAGGCGGCCGAGGACATGGGGCAGGCCGGGGTGCGCAGCGTCGCGATCACCTCGGTGTTCTCCCCGGTCAACGCCGAGTTCGAGGCCCGCGCGGCGGAGATCATCGCCGCGCAGCTGCCGGACGTGGCGATCTCGCTGTCCCACGAGATCGGCCGGATCGGGCTGCTGGAGCGGGAGAACGCGACCGTCATCAACGCCGCGCTGCGGGAACTCGCCGCGCACATCGTGGACGGGCTCGCCGCGTCGGTGTCCGGCGCGGGCATCACCGCGCCGCTGTACCTGAGCCAGAACGACGGCACGCTGATGGACGTCGACTTCGCCCGCCGCTACCCGGTCGCCACGTTCGCCTCCGGCCCGACCAACTCGATGCGCGGCGCGGCCGTGCTGTCCGGTTTGGACACCTGCGCGGTGGTGGACGTCGGCGGCACCACCAGCGATGTCGGCGTGCTGCGGCAGGGCTTCCCGCGCGAGGCGACCACCGACGTCAGCGTCGCCGGGATCCGCACCAACTTCCGCATGCCGGACGTGCTGTCCATCGGCATCGGCGGCGGCAGCCGGGTCCGCGGCACGGCCGTGGGCCCGGACTCGGTGGGCTACGAGCTGACCTCGAAGGCCCTGGTCTTCGGCGGCGACACGCTGACCGCGACCGACCTCGCGGTGGCCGCGGGCCGCGCCGAGATCGGCGACCCGAGCCTGGTCGCGCACCTGGACCGCGACGTGGTGCGGGCCGCGCTGGACCGCATCGCCGCCGACGTGTCCGACGTCGTCGAGCGGATGCGCACCTCGGCCGAGCCGCTGCCGGTGGTCGCTGGCGGCGGTGGTTCGGTGCTGCTGCCGGACGAGCTGTCCGACGCCGGCAGGGTGCACCGGCCGGAGAACTACGCGGTCGCCAACGCGATCGGCGCGGCCATCGCGCAGATCGGCGGCGAGGTGGACCGGGTGTACGCGATCGAGCCGGGCCGCCGCGAAGCCGTGGTCGAGGAAGCCAAGCAGGAGGCCGTGGACCGCGCGATCGCCGCCGGTGCCAGCCCCGCGTCGGTCGGCATCGTGGACTTCGACGAGGTGCCCATCCCCTACCTGCCCGGCAACGCCACCCGCATCCGGGTCAAGGCGGTCGGCGACCTGCAGCTGGGAGCGTGACGATGCGCGAGATCACGATCGACCACCTCGACGACATCGCCCGCGGCGCCGCGATCCTCGGCACCGGCGGCGGTGGCGACCCCTACATCGGACGGCTGCTCGCGTCCTCGGCGGTGCGCGACCACGGACCGGTCGAGCTGGTGCCGCTGGACGAGGTCGGCGACGACGCGGTGGTCCTGCCGGTCGCGATGATGGGCGCGCCGACGGTGATGGTCGAGAAGCTGCCCTCCGCCGAGCAGGTCGGGGTGGCCGCCCGCACCCTGGCGACCTACCTGGGCAAGGAGCTGACGCACATCGCGTGCGCCGAGGCCGGCGGGGTCAACTCGCTGATCCCGGTGGTCGCGGCGGCGCAGCTGGGCCTCGCGGTGGTGGACGCGGACGGCATGGGCCGCGCGTTCCCCGAGCTGCAGATGGTGCTGCCCACGCTGTACGGCATCCGCGCGACCCCGATGTCGATCGCCGACGAGAAGGGCAACCGCGGCGTGCTGGACACGGTGGACAACCACTGGGCGGAGCGGCTGGCGCGGTCGGCGACGATCGACATGGGCTGCTCGGCGATGATCAGCAACTACGCGATGTCCGGCGCGCAGGCCCGCGAATCGCTGGTGCCCGGCACGCTCAGCCTGTGCGCCGAGCTGGGTGCCGCGGTGCGGCAGGCGCGGGCCGAGCACGCCGATCCCGTCGCCCGCGTGGTCGAGCGACTGGGCGGCCGGAAGCTGTTCAGCGGCAAGGTCGTCGACGTCGCCCGGCGCACCGTCACCGGGTTCGCCCGCGGCGAGGCGCGACTGTCCGGAATGGACGGTGACGCGGGCAGCGAGATGGTGCTGAAGTTCCAGAACGAGCACCTGGTCGCCGAGCGGGACGGGGTCGCGCAGGCGTCGGTGCCGGACCTGATCTGCTGCCTGGACTCCGAGTCCGGCGAGGCGGTGACCACCGAGGGCCTGCGGTACGGCCAGCGGGTCACCGTGATCGCCGCGCCTGCCGACCCGCGCTGGCACACCCCGGGCGGCATCGAGCTGGCCGGGCCGCGGTACTTCGGCTACGACATCGACCCGGTCGGGGTGCCCGCGTGAGCTGGACACTGACCGAGGAGCACCTGGAAGCCCTCGCCCGCGGCGCGGCCGTGCTCGGCACCGGCGGCGGCGGTGACCCGTACGTGGGACGGCTGCTGGTGCGGCAGGCGATCCGCGAGCACGGGCCGATCACGATCCTCGACCCGTCCGAGGTCGGCGACCACGAGCTGGTGGTGCCGACCGCGCAGATGGGCGCCCCGACCGTGCTGCACGAAAAGCTGCCCAACGGTGCGGAGCCGGTGCTCGCGCTGCGCACGCTGGAGAAGCACCTGGGCAAGCGGGCGAGCGCCACGATGCCGATCGAGTGCGGCGGGATCAACTCGATGATCCCGCTGGTGGTCGGCGCGCGGCTGGGGCTGCCGGTGGTCGACGCGGACGGGATGGGCCGCGCGTTCCCCGAGCTGCAGATGGAGACCTTCGGCGTCTACGGCGTGCCCGGCTCGCCGATGGCGATCGGCGGGGAGCGGGGCGAGACCACGGTCATCGACACCGGGGCCGACAACAAGCGGATGGAGTGGCTCGCGCGCGGCGTCACGATCCGGCTGGGCGGGGTCGCGCACATCGCCGAGTACGCGATGAGCGGCGCGGAGGTCAAGCGCACCGCGGTGCCGCGCACGCTGTCGCTCGCGTTGACGGTGGGCCGCACGATCCGCGAGGCGCGGGAACGCAACCTCGACCCGGTCGCTGAGCTGTCCGAGGCCCTGCGCGAGACGCTGTACCGGAACCTGCGGGTGATCTTCCGCGGCAAGGTGTCCGATGTGGAACGCCGGACCGAAGCCGGTTTCGCGCGTGGGCGGGCGCAGGCGGTGTCGTTCGACGGCGCGCACAAGCTGGAGCTGCTGTTCCAGAACGAGAACCTGCTGGCCCTGGTCGACGGCGAGGTGCGGTGCCTGGTGCCGGACCTGGTCTGCGTGCTGGAGTCCGAGTCGGCCGAGCCGATCACGACCGAGACGCTGCGCTACGGCCAGCGGGTCGTGGTGGTCGGCATCTCGACCCCGGACCTGATGCGCACGCCGGAGGCGCTGGCCACCTTCGGGCCGGCCGCGTTCGGGTTGTCCCACGAGTTCACACCGGTGGAGGAGCTGCTGTGAGTCTGGCGGATCGGGTCGTGGTGATCATCGGCGGCGGTTCCGGTATCGGGTTCGAGGTGGCGCGGCGGGCCGCGGACGCCGGGGCGCAGGTGTTCCTCGGCGGCCGCACCGCGGCGACGCTGGAAGCCGCGGCGGAGAAGATCGGCGCGCAGTGGCACGTCGTGGACAACACGGACCAGGACTCGCTGGCCGAGTTCTTCGGCGCGGTGCCGCGGGTGGATCACCTGTTCACCCCCGGCGCCTCCTACACGACCGGGCCGATGCGGGAGCTGAGCGACGAAGACGCGGCGAGCCCGTTCGTGACGAAGTTCTGGGGCCAGTACCACGCGGTCAAGCACGCGGCGCCGAAGCTGTCCCGGGACGGCTCGGTCGTGCTGATGTCCGGCGCGGCGAGCGTGCGCCCGCCGGGCCCCGCGCCCGCGTACGTGGCGTGCAACGCCGCGATCGAGGGGCTCGGCCGCGGGCTCGCGGTGGAGCTGGCGCCGGTGCGGGTCAACGTGGTCGCGCCGGGCACGATCGACGGGAACCTGTGGTCGCAGCGCCCCGCCGACGTCCGCGAGGCGAGCTTCGCGCAGTACCGCGCGGACACGGTGCTGCACCGGGTCGGCAACGAGCCCGAAGTGGCCGAGGCGGTGCTCTACCTGTTCGGCGCCACCTTCACGACGGGCTCCACGCTCTACCCGGACGGCGGCTACTCGTTCCGGTAGGGCCATTGGTCGGGTGATTTCCGGCCGCCGGTGGGGTTGACTCTTCCGGATGAAAGCAGCACTCGCCTCGGCCGCCGCCGTCGCCGCGATCCTGGCGACGGCGGCCCCGGCCGCCGCCATCAACTCCTACCACGCGACCCCGGCGCCCGAGCGCACGGAGGTCGGCGCACTCGTCGCGACCTGGGACAACGACGCGAACCCGGCCACGCCGGACCGCGTGGACTGGGTCTGCTCGGGCACCATGGTCGACGCCGACACCTTCCTCACCGCCGCGCACTGCACCAGCGACTGGCCCGCGAACGTGCGGTTCTACGTCTCGCTCGACCAGGACGTGCAGTCCGGCCTCGACGACGCCGCGCAGCGGTACCCGGGCGACCCGGCCGCGGTGGCGCGTGCCGTCGGCGTGGCAGGCGTCGCGCACACCGACCCGGCCTACCCGGGCAACTCCGCCGACTCCCACGACATCGCGGTCGTCCAGCTGCCCGCCCAGCAGGTCGCCGCGCGGTGGTCGTTCACCCCGGCGCAACTGCCGACCGCGGGACAGCTGGACCAGCTCGGGCCCCGCGGCCTGAACAGCACGCCGTTCGTCGTCGTGGGCTACGGGACGCAGGAGGCCGTCAACGGTCCCGGCGGCCACACCCACCCAGGCGGCGGCGTGCGGATGAAGGCGCCGGTCAGCTTCAACGCGCTCAACAACACCTGGGTGCGCCTGGCGATGACCGCGCCGCAGGGCAACGGCGGCGCCTGCTACGGCGACTCCGGCGGGCCGAACTTCGCCACGATCGGCGGACAGCGGGTGCTCGTGTCCACCACCATCACCGGCGACGCGCCCTGCTACGCCACCAACGTGACCTACCGCCTGGACACCCCCTCGGCGCGCACGTTCCTGGCGCCGTTCACCGCGCTGCCGTAGGCACCCGGTACTCGCTGTCCCGCCGGTCGGTGATGAACATGTGGCCGGGCGAGTGGGTGATGGCGAACGGCGGCTTCGACGCCATCAGGGCCGCCTGCGGGGTGACCCCGCACGCCCAGAACACCGGCACGTCACCGGGCTCCGCCTCGACCGGGTCGCCGAAGTCGGGGCGGGCCAGGTCGGCGATCCCGAGTCCGGCGGGGTCGCCGACGTGCACCGGCGCGCCGTGGACCGCCGGCATCGCGCCGCTGATCGCGATCGCCTCGTCGACCTGGCCGGCCGGGATCGGGCGCATCGACACGACCAGCGGGCCGTGCAGCCGCCCGGCCGGCCGGCACTGGCGGTTCGTCACGTACATCGACACGTTGCGGCCCTGCTCCAGGTGCCGCAGCGGGACGCCGGCCGCGAGCAGCCCGGTCTCGAAGGTGAAGCTGCACCCGATCGAGAACGCGACCAGGTTCTCCTGCCACAGCCCGCTCACGTCGTCGACCTCCTCGGCCAGCTCGCCGTCGCGCCACACCCGGTAGCTGGGCAGGTCGCGGCTCAGATCGGCGCCGGGGGCGAGGACGGTCGAGGTGCTGCCCGGATCGGTGACGTCGAGGACCGGGCACGGCTGCGGGTTGCGCTGGCAGAACAGCAGCACGTCGGAGGCCCAGTCGCACGGCACGGCGATCAGGTTGGTCTGGGTGAACCCGGTCGCCCACCCCGACGTCGGCGCCACGGTTCCGGCGCGGAACGCCGCCCGCGCCTGGTCCGGGGTCATGGTCGCTGGATCGTCTACCCTGGTCATACCTCCAGCTCAGCACATGAAGGCAAGCATGCGCATCACCGCGGCGGACGTGCCCGCACTCGAACGGGGCGTCGCGCTGCTCGGGTCGGGCGGTGGGGGCGACACGATGACGGCGGCGGCGCTGCTGCGCCAGCTCGTCGGCCGGGGCCGCGAACCCGACGTGCCCGGCGCCCTGGATCCGGCGACCCTGGTGATGCCGGTGGGGATCGTCGGCGCGACCGCCGCCTTCGCCGAGAAGCTGCCCAGCGGCTCGGAGTTCGCGACGGCGGTGGCCGCGATCGAGCGCTGGACCGGCACGCCCGCGGGCGCTCTGATGTCGATCGAGATCGGCGGGCTCAACGGGTTGATGCCGCTGGTGGCCGCGGTCGAGCTGGGCCTGCCGTGCGCCGACGCGGACCTGTCCGGGCGCGGGCTGCCGCGGCTGGACCAGCTCTCGATCGCCGCGACCGGCCGCGGCCTGGCGCCGGCCGCGCTCGCCGAGCCGGGTGGTCAGGTGCTCGTGCTGGCAGCCGGTTCGGACGAGTCGGTCGAGCGGGGCGCTCGCGCGTTCCTGGCCAGTTCCGGTGGCTGGGCGGCGATGGCGTTCGCCCCGCTGCCGGCGGGGGAACTGCCGGGGTGCGCGGTGATGGGCAGCGTCACCGGCGCGCTCGAACTGGGGCGGCGGGTGCTCGCGGCCGGGGAAAGCCCGGAGCCGGACCGGCTCGCGGAAGCCTCCGGCGGGCAGGTGCTCGCGATGGGGCGGGTGCTGGAGGTGTCCCGGCGCCTCGGGCCCGGGCGGCACGGCCGCGCCGGGTTCGGCCGCGGCAGCGCCACCCTCACCGACCACCGCACCGGCGCGCTGCTGCGGCTGGAGATGGAAAACGAGTACCTGCTGGCCCTGCGTGACGGGCAGCCGGTGGCGTCCACCCCGGACGTGCTGGCCGTGGTGGACCACCGCACCGGCGTGCCGGTGCCGTGCGACGGAATCCGCGCCGGGATCGAGGTCGACGTGCTGCGGCTGGCCGCGGCGCCGTTCTGGACCGATCCGCGGCGGCTGCCGGTGCTGCGGCCGCGGGCGTACGGCATCGACTCGGATCCGGTGCTGGCATGATCCTGCGCCGTCTGCTGGCCCTGCCGTCGTGGACCGAGGTCCGGGTGGCGGCGGGCGGGTCCGGACTGGACCGTCCACTGGAGACGGTCCGGGCGACGCTGGACGCCGGGGACAGCCCGGGGCCCGGCGAGCTGCTGGTGCTGGCGCGGGAGCTGCGCGGCACCGACTGGCAGATCGACGCGCTCCTGCGGCGCGGGGCGGACCGCGGCGCGGCGGGCCTGCTCCTGCCGGAGGTCGAACCGCTGACCGCGACCCGGCTGCTGGCCGACCGGCTCGCGATGCCGCTGCTGGTGACGGCGGCCCGCCCGCTGGACCTGCTCGTCGAGGCCCGGCTGATGCTCGCCGCGCCCGAGCTGGACCGCGCGAACCTCGTGCTGGCCACGCACCGCGCGCTCGGCGAACGGCTGCGCTCGCCGGAGGAGGTGGTGTCCGCGCTGCGCGGGTTGCTGCGATCGCCGGTGGCGTTGCTGGACGACCGGGGCGAGCCGGTGGCGGGTGAGCTGGCGTCGGCCGGGCGGATCCGGGTGGG
This sequence comes from Amycolatopsis thermalba, assembly GCF_003385215.1. GTDB lineage: Bacteria > Actinomycetota > Actinomycetes > Mycobacteriales > Pseudonocardiaceae > Amycolatopsis_E > Amycolatopsis_E thermalba. Next base: position 79,992 of record NZ_PQHW01000012.1, read on the forward strand.
CGAGCCGGTGCCGCAGCGGGTGGACCTCGACGACCGCGTGCTGCTGGCGCATCCCGCGCTGCTGGCCGGCCCGGTGCTGTGGGTGGCGGCCGAGCTGACCGGGGCCGAGGCGGCGCGGGCGGACGTGGTGCCGCCGGCGCTGGCGGTCGCGGCGGGCGCGGTGCAGCGGTGGCTGCTGGCGAACCGGCTGGAGCTGGAACGGGACGCGCGCTCGCGCACCGCGCTGCTCGGCGACCTGCTGCGGCTGGACGCGGAGCCGGGCGCCGACATGCGCCGCCGGGCCGCGGACGCCGGGTGGCGGCTGGGCGGCTGGCACGTCGGGCTGCGCATCGGCGTGGCGTCCAGTGTGGACACGGTGGCGCGGACGACCGAGGTGGTGCGGGCGTTGCGGGCGGAGCAGATCACCGCGGTGGTCGTCGAGCACGGCGACGGCTGGACCGGGTGGGTGACGTTCGACCAGGAGCCGACGGCCGAGCGGGTGCGCACGCTGGCGGCGCGGCTGCGGGCGGCGCACAAGACGCTGCGGCGCACGCTCGGTTCGCACCTCGGGGTCGGCCGCCCGCACCCGCGCCCGGACGGCCTGGCCGCGACGATCGCCGAGGCGACGGACGCCGCCCGGCTGGCCGCGACCCGGCCCGAGTCGGGGCACTTCCTGCACGTCGACCAGCTGGGCATGGCGCAGCTGCTGCTGGAGTGGACGCGGACGGACACGTTCGAGCCCGCGGCCCGCGCGCTGGTCGCCCCGCTGCGCAACGCGCCCGGCGACCTGGTGCGGACGCTCGCGGTGTACCTGGACGCGGAGTCCTCGATCGCCGAGACCGCCGCGGTGCTGGGGGTGCACCGCAACACGGTCGCCGCGCGGATCGCCCGGATCGAGCAGCTGCTGGGGGTGGACCTCTCCCGCCCGGACGACCGCCTGGCCCTCCACCTGGCCTCCCGGGCAATCACCCTCGGCAGCTGACGGTCACCTGACCGCAGAACTCGGGCGCAGGAACGCAGAACTCGCGCGCAGGACCGCAGAACTCGCGCGCAGGACCGCAGGACTCGCGCGCCGATACGCAGGACTCGCGCGCCGCGCGAGTCCCACGCTCAGGCACGCGAGTTCCGCGCTCGGGGGCGCGAGTTCTGCGCTCAGGCACGCGAGTTCTGCGCTCGCGCGCGTGAGGTCCGCGGCCGGGGGGCGTGAGGTCTGCGCTGGCGGTGTGTCAGCCGGAGGTGGTGAGCTTCGCCAGCAGGCGGTCCAGCTGCGCGAGCTCGTCGGCGTCCAGGGCGGCCAGCGACGCGGGCGGCTCCGCCAGGATCCGCTCCGCCGTGGCCGCCGCTTCCGCGCCCGCGGGTGTCACCGCCACCAGCTTGCGTCGCCGGTCCTGCGGGTGCACCGTCCGCGACACCAGCCCGCGCTGTTCCAGGTCGTCCACCACCAGCGTCACGTACGGGCGGTCGGTGTTCAGCCGCTCCGCCAGGTCCGCCAGCGTCAGCGGCCCGGACGCCAGCCGCCGCAGGGCCTTGATCTTGATGAAGCTCAGCCCGAGCGCCTCGGTGACCGCCTTGCGCCGGTCGTGCCGGCCCAGCACGTCCTGCATCCGCTCCCACACGCGCTCCGCCGCGCTCACGTCCGCGCTCCCACCTGCTCGTCGAACAGCGCCGTCGCCCGCCGGGCCGTCGCCTTCGCCCAACCGCCCGTCGTCAGCACGCCCAGCACCATCACCACCACGCCGCATCCGGCCATGATCCACCACGCGAGGTGGCTCGCCGCCGGGAAGCCGGTCGTGAACCCGCCGGAGACGTGCGACGTGACCACCGCGCCCAGCACCGCGACCCCGAGCGAGGCCCCGACCTGCCGGCTCGTCGACGCCACCGCCGCGGCCACCCCGGCCTGCGCGCGCGGCATCCCGGACACCGCGGTGTTCGTGATCGGCGGGTTGAGCATCCCGAACCCGGCGCCGAACACCACGTAGGCCACCACCAGCCACCCGATCCCGGTCTCCGCGCCCAGCCTGGTCAGCAGCACCCCGCTCACCGCCAGGCCCAGTCCCCCGGCCACCAGCGGGATCCGCGCGCCGCGCGCGGCGACCAGCCGTCCGGACAGCGGCGCGAGCGCGAAGATCGCCAGCGCGCTGGGCAGCGTCAGCAGCCCCGCGTGCAGCGGCGTGAAGCCCCGCACGTTCTGCAGGTACAACGCGTTCAGGAACAGGAACCCGCTCAACCCGGCGAACCCGCACACCGCGATCACCGTCGCCCCGGAGAACGGCACGCTCGCGAAGAACCTGGGGTCCAGCAACGGTTCCGCCCGCCGCCGCTCGTAGGCGACGAGCCCGGTCCCGGCCGCGACCGCCACCGCGAAGCACCCGAGCGTCAGCCCGGACGCCCAGCCGTGGTGCGGCCCCTCGATGATCCCGTAGGTCAGGCTCGCCAGCGCCACCACGGCCAGCAGCTGCCCCACCGGGTCGAGCCGCCGGGCCCGCGGCGCCTTGGACTCCGGCACGAACAACGCGGTCAGCACCAGGGGGGCGATCCCGACCGGGATGTTGATCCAGAAGATCGACCGCCACCCGACGGCGTCCACCAGCACCCCGCCGACCACCGGGCCCAGCGCCATGCTCAGCCCGACGACCGCGCCCCAGATCCCGATCGCCCGCGCCCGTTCGCGCGCGTCGGTGAAGGTGTTCGTGATGATCGACATGGCGACCGGGTTCAACATGCTCCCGCCGACCGCCTGCAGCATGCGGAACACGATCAGCAGCCCGATGCCCGGCGCCACGCTGCACAGCAGGGACCCCAGCGTGAACAGCACCAGCCCGGCCTGGAACGTGCGCCGCCGCCCGATCCGGTCGGCGGTCGACCCGGACAGCATCAGCAGGCTGGCCAGCACGAGCGTGTAGGCGTCGATCGTCCACTGCAGACTCGACACGCTCGCGGAGAACTCGCGCTCGATCGACGGGAGCGCGAGGTTGACGATGGTCGTGTCCATCGCGACGACGAAGAGGCTCAGGCAGCAGATCGCCAGCACGAGGAGACGACGGCGGTGGGACAGCTCCGGCACACGCACCCCAAACGTTGCAGTCCTATAACAGTTATAAATGTACAACCCTCTGGCCTGCGCAGCCACTGTGATCTCCGACGCCTCTGGACTTCAATCATCCAATGATTTAACGTGCGGAGCGCACGCACTCGACGGAGAGGAACAGTTTCGTGACGGGGCAGAGGCGCAGCACGGCGTGGTTCGGGGCGACCGGCCGCGCGGGGATGATCTATCGCTCCTGGATGCGCAACCAGGGCTTCGGGGCCGAGGTGTTCGACGGCAGGCCGGTGATCGGCATCGCGACCAGCGCGTCGGAGCTGGCGCCGTGCAACGCGCACCTGACCCGGGTCGCGGAGGCGGTCAAGCGCGGGGTGTGGCAGGCGGGCGGGTTCCCGCTGGAGTTCCCGACCATGGCCACCGGCGAGACGCTGATGCGCCCGACCGCGATGCTCTACCGCAACCTGATGGCGATGGAGGTCGAGGAGCTCATCCGCGCCAACCCGCTGGACGGGGTGGTGCTGCTGTCCGGCTGCGACAAGACGACCCCGGCGATGCTGATGGCCGCGGCGAGCGTCGACCTGCCCGCGGTGATGGTCACCGGCGGGCCGATGCTCAACGGCAAGTACCGCGGCGCCGACGTCGGGTCGGGCACGCACGTGTGGAAGTTCGAGGAGGAGCTCAAGGCCGGGCGCATGACCCAGGAGGAGTGCTTCTTCGCCGAGGGCTGCATGGCGCGCTCGAACGGGCACTGCATGACGATGGGCACCGCGTCGACGATGGCGTGCATGGCCGAGGCGCTGGGCATGCAGCTGCCCGGCTCGGCGACCTGGCCGGCGGTGGACGCGCACCGCTTCGAGATCGCGCAGTCCGCGGGGCAGCGGATCGTCGAGATGGTCGAGGAGGACCTGCGGCCGTCGCGGATCCTCACGCGTGAGGCGTTCGAGAACGCGATCCGCGTCAACGCCGCGATCGGCGGGTCGACGAACGCGATCATCCACCTGCTCGCGATCGCCGGGCGGGCCGAGATCGACCTGTCGCTGGACGACTTCGACACGCTCATCCGCGAGGTCCCGACCCTGGTGAACCTGATGCCGTCGGGCAAGTACCTGATGGAGGACTTCTGCTACGCCGGCGGCCTGCCGGTGGTGATGCGCCAGCTCGCCGAGGCCGGGCTGCTGCACTCCGGCAGCGTGACCGTCACCGGCAACGCGGTCGGCGAGAACGTGGCCGGGGCGGAGAACTTCAACACCGACGTGATCACGACGGTCGAGGAGCCGTTCCAGCCGGTCGGCAGCGGCACCGCGGTGCTGCGCGGCAACCTGTGCCCGGGTGGTGCGGTGATCAAGCAGTCGGCCGCGTCGCCGCACCTGCTCAAGCACCAGGGGCGGGCGCTGGTGTTCGACACGGTCGAGGACTACCACGCCGTGGCCGACGACCCGGACCTCGACGTGGACGAGACGAGCATCCTGGTGATCCGCGGCGCCGGGCCGAGGGGCTACCCGGGCATGCCGGAGGTCTCGAACGTGGCGTTGCCGGCGAAGCTGCTCAAGGCCGGGGTGACGGACATGGTGCGCATCTGCGACGGGCGGATGAGCGGCACCAGCTACGGCACGGTGGTCCTGCACGTGACACCGGAGTCCGCGGTGGGCGGCCCGCTGGCGCTGGTGCGGACCGGCGACCTGATCACGCTGGACGTGGCGGCGCGGACGCTGAACGTCGAGGTGTCCGACGAGGAACTGGCCGCACGGCGGGCGTCCTGGCAGGCGCCGGAGTCGCCGTACCGGAGCGGGTACACCTGGCTCTACACGCAGCACGTGCTGCAGGCCGACCAGGGCGCGGACTTCGACTTCCTGCGCGGCTCCCGGGGCCACCAGGTACCCCGCGACTCGCACTAGGTGTACTTGGCCAGGACGTTGGTAGCGGCTGGCTGGTGTTGACATGGGGGAGGCTCCGGTTGGGGTGTGGCTTGTCCAGGGCCCACGCCAGCCGGAGGCTCTCGTGCCACACCGTGATGCCCGCACGACAGGGGCGGCCGCAGGCACATATCGCGAAGGCCATGGCATTTCACGCAAGTGCGTGAAGACACGGTGTCGCGCGTGCTGGCCCGCCACGATGTGCCTCGGCTGTCGGCGCTGGACCCATTCGCCGGGCAGGTCATCCGGGCCAGCAAGACCACCGCGGTGCGGGTGTGAGCGCGATACCCCGGGCGAGCTAGTGCGCATGGACGTGAAGAAGATCGGTCGCATCCCCGAGGGCGGCGGCTGGCGAGCGCATGGCCGCGCTCACCGGGACGTTACAACCACTGCCCCTGGCAAACGGCAAAGTCGAGCGCTACCACCGCACCCTGCAGACCGAGTGGGCAGACCGACAGGTCTTCACCAGCAACACCGAACGAGCAACCGCACTTGCACCCTGGCTCGAGCACTACAACACCCAACGCGGCCACAACGCACTCGGCGGCCACGCACCAGCCGACTGCCACCAACCTGACGGCCGAGCACAAACTAGGCCGACTCGGACCGGGTCGCTTCCACACAGCAGGTCACGAAGTCGACGACGACCGGGTTGTCGTCGTCGGCCGGGTGCCAGGCGATGCCGACCCGGGTGGGGCCGACGTCGCGCACCGGGCGGTAGACGATGCCGGGGCGGGCGTAGAAGCGGGCGGCTGATTCGGGAGCGAGCGCGATGCCGTAGCCGTTGGCGATCGCGCTCAGCCACTCGTCCGGCTGGTCGGTGACGGCTCCGATGCGCGGCTCGCCGTCGCGTTCGTCGGCGCCCAGCCAGTGGTCGCGCCACCAGCCGGTCTCGGCCGGGGCGGCGACGAACGGCTCGTCCCACAGCTCGCGGAAGGCGATCTCGTCCCGGCCGGCGAGCGGGTGCGACGCGGGCAGCGCGACCCAGCGGGGTTCGCTGAACAGTTCCCGCACCCGGAGTTCGTCCTGGCCCGGGAACGGGAGCCGGACCAGGGCGGCGTCGACCTCGGCGCCGGCCAGCCCCGCGGTCGGGTTCGACCAGGCGGCCTGGCGCATGTCGACCCGCCAGCCCGGCCGGCGGCGGCCGAACGCGGAGATGATGGCCGGTGTCGCCTCGTTCGCCGCGCTGGCCAGGAAACCGACCCGCAGCACCCGGCTGCCGGCGGCGCGGGTTTCGCGGCACGTGCGGTCCCAGCCGTCGAGCAGGGCGGGCACGCGGTCCGCGAGCACCCGCCCGGCGTCCGTGAGTGCCATGCCGCGGCGGGAGCGCGTGAACAGCGTGGTGCCGAGCTGCGCTTCGAGCTGCCTGATCTGCTTGGTGAGCGCGGGCTGGGACACGAAGAGGCGCCCCGCCGCGCGCGTGAGGTTGCCCTCCTCGGCGACGGCGGCGAAGTAGCGGAGCAGGCGCGTGTCCACGTCCATGCCACCAGGTTATGGAAGCGGGTATTGGACGCGCTCCCGCCGCCGCCCCGACGCTGGTGGGGTGTACGTGACAGTGACTGTGCTGACGATCCTCCTCAACGCGGCGATCGCCGTCGCGGACTTCGCCCGGGCGCGATTCGTGCTGGCGAACTCGGCGGCGGTGGGGGTGCCGGCATCGTGGTTGCCGGTGCTGGGGACGCTGAAGGCGGCCGGTGCCGCGGGGCTGCTCCTCGGTCTGCTGGGGGTGCGCTGGATCGGGATCGCCGCGGCGGCCGGCCTGGTGCTGTTCTTCCTCGGGGCGCTGATCGCGCACGTGCGGGCCCGCGTGTTCGGCAACATCGCCGTGCCGGGGCTGTTCTTCGCGCTGGCGGTGGCGAGCCTCGCGCTCAGTTGAGGACCCGGAACCGCAGCCCCGGCTCGCCGTACTCCTCCAGCGCGTGGGCCACCCAGCCGGCGATCCGGGCCACCGCGAAGATCGCTTCCCCGGCGTCCGGGCGCATGTCGAAGGCGTGCATCATCGCGGCCAGCGCCAGATCGGTGTTCGGGAACAGGTCGGTGCGGCCGGCGAGCTGGTCGAGCAGCAGGTCCACCACCGGGTTCTCCGGGGGCAGCGCCAGCAGCGCGTCCGCCCGCGGGTCGCGCCGCTGGTAGATCCGGTGCCCGAACCCGGGGATCGAGCCGGCGGACCGCAACCGCTCGGACAGGGCGTCCACCGGGTTCTCCCGCGCCTCGGCCAGGAACCGGTACGCCAGCGTGCTCGCCCCGCCGTGGTAGTGCCCGTCCATCGCGCCCAGCCCGGCCGACACCACCGCGTACACGTTCGCCCGCGCGCTCGCCGCCACCCGGGCGGCCACTGTGGACACCGCCAGCCCGTGGTCGGCGAGCAGGACCAGTGCGGCGTCGAGGATTTCCGGCTCCGGCGGTCGCGACGTCAGCTTCGGCCACAACCGCGCCCCCAGGGTGCCCCGCGCCGACCCGCCGGGCAGCGCGTCCGCCAGCACCCCGATCAGCCGCTCCGCCGCCGGGCGCACCGCCTCGGGCGCGAGGTCGAACCGCAGCGGATCGGCCGCCCCCAGCACGGCGACGGCCACCCGCAGGTGATCCGTCAGGCGCGCCGTCGCGGGCAGCGCCCCGGTGGCCGACCGCACCAGCCCGGCCAGCTCCGCCGACTCCGGGAACGCCGGTCGCTCGGCCAGCTCCCCGGTCCACAGGAAGTGCGCGACCGACTCGTACGACCACTCCCCCGCCAGATCGGTCACCCGCTCGCCGCGGAAGGAGACCTCGTCGCCGTCGAAGCGCGTCAGCCGCGTCCGGATCCCCTCCACCACGCCCGGCTCGCGCCCCCGCCCGGCCAGCCCGTCGACCTCCTCGGCCGCGAACAGACTCCCCCGCCGCCCCGGCCGCTTGACGCTCGTCAGCAGCCCGCGACTCGCGTACGCGTACACAGTCTCGGCCTTCACGCCCAGCCGCCGCGCCACCTCGGCCGTCGTGAGGAATCCCTCGTCGCCCATCGACCTGCGCTTTCCCGATTCACATTGACTTGATCAATATTGACAATACTCAATCAATGTACCGACAGTGAAGGCATGACCGAACTCATCGACGTGCCCGCGGGACTGCGCAACGTCGTCGTCACCACCACCGAGCTGGGCGACGTCCGCGGGCGCGAGGGCTTCTACCACTACCGCCAGTACGACGCGATCGACCTGGCGCGCCACAAGACGTTCGAGGACGTCTGGTTCCTGTTCCTGGAGGGCCGCCTCCCCGAACCCGAGGAACGGGTCCGCTTCGCCAAGGAACTGGCGCCGCTGCGGGAGGTGCCCGGCGAGCTGCGCGAGATCCTGCCGCTGGTCGCGCGCGCCGGCGGCCATCCGATCGCCGGCCTGCGCACCGCCCTGTCCGTCCTCGCCGCGGCACGTGACCTGCCGCCGCTGTGGGACGCCGGCCCCGACCGGCGCAAGGCCGACGCCATGCTGGTCTGCGCGGTGACGCCGACGATCCTGGCCGCGCTGCACCGCCTCCGCGCCGGCCTGGAGCCCCTGGAACCCCGCGCCGACCTCGGTGCCGCCGCCAACTGGCTGTACCTCGTCAGCGGCGCGGAACCGGCGGCCGAGCACGCGCGGGCCATCGAGCAGTACCTGATCGCCACCGTCGACCACGGGTTCAACGCCTCGACGTTCACCGCGCGCGTCGTCGCCTCGTGCGGCGCCGACGTGGTGTCCGCGGTTGCCGCCGCGCTCGGCGCGTTCAGCGGGCCGCTGCACGGCGGCGCGCCCGACCGCGCGCTGGCGAGCCTCGACGCGATCGGCACCCCGGACCGCATCGACGCGTGGGTGCGCGCCCGGATCTCCGCGGGCGACCGGATCATGGGCTTCGGCCACGCCGTCTACCGGACGCAGGACCCGCGGTCGGTCCTGCTGCGCGAGATCGCGACCGGGCTCGGCGGCGACCTGGCCGACTTCGCGACGACGGTCGAGCGGCGGGTGGTCGAGATCCTGGCCGAGCTGAAACCGGGACGCGAGCTGTACGCCAACGTCGAGTTCTACGCCGGGGTCGTGATGGAACTGTGCGGCCTGCCGCGCGCCCTGTTCACCCCGACGTTCGCGGTGAGCCGGGTCGTCGGCTGGTGCGCCAACGTGCTGGAGCAGGCCGCCGGGTCGAAGATCATCCGCCCGGCGGCCCGCTACGTCGGTCCGCCCGCCCCTCAGCCGGTGAGCTGAGGCAGCACCTTCGACGACCAGGCGTCGAAGAACTTGTCCTGCTCCGGGCCGATCTGCGACACGTACACCTCGTCGAACCCGGCGCCGGCGAACTGGCGCACGGCCTGCGCGTGCGCGTCGGCGTCCGGGCCGCACGGGATCTGGCCCGCGACCTGCTCCTCGGTGACCACCGGCACGGCCTGTTCGAAGTCGCGCGGCGTCGGCAGGATGCGGCCGAGGCTGCCGGGCAGCAGGTCGCTCGCCCACAGCCGGTGCGCGGTTTCCCGTGCCTGCTCCGCCGAATCGGCCCAGCACACCTTGAACCCGCCCTGGATCGGCCCGCGCCCGCCGGCCTCGCGGTAGGAGTGGACCAGTTCGCCGTCGGGCATCACCGTGGCGAAACCGTCCGCGATCTTCGCGATCCGGCGCGCCGTCTTCGGCCCGAACGCCGACACGTAGATCGGCACCGGCTGCTCCGGCAGCGTGTAGATGCGCGCCTGCTCCACCGTGTAGTGCTTGCCGTAGTGCGTGACCTGCTCGCCGGTGTGCAGCTTGCGGATCACCTCGACGGCCTCCTCCAGCATCTCCAGCCGCCGCGAGCCGGGCGGCCACGGGTCGCCGAGGATGTGCTCGTTGAGCGCCTCACCGGAGCCGACCCCGAGCACGAACCGGCCCTCGCACTGCACCGCCGCCGTGGCCGCGGCCTGCGCGATGATCGCCGGGTGGATGCGCACGGTCGGGCAGGTCACCGCGGTCGTGATGGGCAGCGAGACCGCCTGGGACAGCGCCCCGATCACCGACCACACGAACGGGCTGTTGCCCTGCTCGCCCGTCCACGGGTGGAAGTGGTCGGAGATCCACAACCGCTCGAACCCGGCCTGCTCTGTCTTCTTCGCCTGTTCCACCAGCTCGCGGGGCCCGTGCTCCTCGCTGGACAGGAAGTAACCGACACTCACCATGCGCCGGGACTACCCGCGCCGGTCACCCCTCACGCACCTTCGCCAGCGGTTCGAAGCCGGACATCTCCAGGACCCGGCGCACCGGCGAGGCGGGCGCGACGACCAGGTCCAGCCCCATCTGCAGCACCTTGAGCCGCCCGGTGAGCGTGAACAGCACCCGCAGCCCGGAACTGTCCAAATAGGTCACCTCGGTGAGGTCGATCGAGACGCGCATGACGTCGTTGCCGATCGCGGAGAAGATCTGGTCCTGCACGGCGTTCGCGTTCGCGAGGTCGATCTCCCCGCTGACCCGCAGCAGGACGTGACCGCCGTCGTTGACGGCATCGATCGTCGCCGCGGTCATTCCGCGTGCCCGATCGCCCGGCGGATCATGACCTCGGTGCCGTGCGCGTGGTGGTCGATGCGGACCTCGTCCCCGCAGCGGTGCATCAACAGCGTGCCCCGGCCGCGGTTCTCGCCGCGCGGCGGGCGCCAGCGGCCTTCGTCGCACACGGTGGCGATCGCGTCCCGTCCGCGCAGCTCCATCCGCACCTTGATCACCCCGCCCGCCGGGCCGTAGGCGTGCTCGACGGCGTTGGACGTGGCCTCGCCGACCGCGACCAGCAGGTCGGACGTCGCGTCCTGGCTCGCGCCGACGATGGTCAGCCACCGGCGCATCGCGGACCGGACCTCCTTCAGCGACTCGGGTACGGCGGGCACGGTCAGCTCCAGCGGGCCGAGGTCCGCGCGGTCCTGGCGGCGCACGGCCAGCAGCGCCACGTCGTCGTCGGGGGTGTCCTCGCCGATCAGCTCGGCCATCACGTCGGCGCAGACGGTGTGGGCCTGGGCCGGGTGCACGGCGTCGCAGAGACGCTCCAGCCCGTCGTCGAGGGCGATACCGCGCCGCTCGACCAGTCCGTCGGTGTAGAAGCAGACCACCGATCCGGGCGGCATCAGCGACACGGTCACCCGGCGCCGCACGTCCCGCAGGGCGCCGATCGGCGGGTCGACGGCGACGTCGAGCAGCCTGCCCCGTTCGCCGACGCGCCCCTGGACGGGCACCAGGTGGCCGGCCGAGGACACGTGCAGCCGCTCGAAGTTCGGCTCCACCAGCGCGTAGAGCACCGTGGCCATCATACCCGGCTCGAAGTGCTGCATCTTGCGGTCGAGGTTGGACAGCACCTCGGCCGGGTCGCCGCCCTCCAGCGCGAAGGCCCGCAGGGCGCTGCGCATCCGGCCCATCACGATCGCCGCAGGCAGGCCGTGCCCGACGACGTCGCCGATCACCACGCCGAGCCAGCCGTTGGGCAGCAGGAAGACGTCGTACCAGTCGCCCGCGATGGCACCCTCGTCGCCGGGCACGTAGCGCGCGGCGAGTTCGAGGCCCGGGACGATCGGCAGCTGGGTCGGCAGGAGGCTGCGCTGCAGCTCCGCCGCGGCGGCGCGCTCGGCCTTGGCGCGCTGGGCGTGGGCGGCGAGCGCGATCCGGTCGGCGGCCAGCTGGAGCAGCTCGACGTCCTCCGGGGTGAACTCGCGCGGCGACAGCGAGCCGACGTGCAGCACCCCCAGCGCGTCCGCGGCGAGCAGCAGCGGGACGCCGAGCAGGGTCTGGATGCCCTTCTCCCAGAGCAGCCGGTTGACGACCGTCGTCGAGTCGACCCGCTGCAGCTGCACCGGCTCCCGGCGCGCGACGACCTGCCCGGCGAAGCCCTTGCCGACCGGGACCCGGACGCCCTGGGACACCTCGGTCTCGATGCCGCGCGCCGCGACCGCGACCAGTTCCCGGCCGCCCGGTTCGAGCAGCAGCACGGCGGCGGTGTCGGAGTTGAGGACCTGGCGCACGCGGTCCAGGAGTTCGGGCAGGAGGTCCTCGGTGGCCAGGTGGGCGAGCGCGCTGTCGCTGACGAGACCGATGCGCTGGAGCTTGTGCTCGGCTTCCAGTCGCGCGCTGGCCGAAGTCGACATGATGCGAGACTAGCCCCTGCTCAGGTCGGAGAAACCCGTGGTTTCCGCGGAATCAGGTTGTCACTGCCACGGTTCCGCATCGGTTGCCGGGGCGAGCAGGTTCGACGATACCGCAGGCCAGGCCGTGTTGTCCGGATCGATCAACGCGTAGTGGCCCGCGTCGTGGACGTCGATGAGGCGCGTGTCCGGGTGGGCTTCGCGGTAGGCGCGGGACAGGGCGGCGGGCACGATTTCGTCCGCGGTGCCGTGGATCAGGACGACGGGCCGGGCCGGCGAGGGCAGCCGGGCGGGGTCGAGGCCGTCCGGCGGGGTGTCGCCGAGGAAGGCTCGGACGGCGCCGTCGTCGAGACCGAGCCGGTCGGCGAGGGCCAGATCGGCGACGGCGGCCAGGGTGACGGTGGCGGCGAGTCCGGGCGCGGGCGCGCTGGCGGCGGCCCACAGGGCGAGGTGACCGCCCGCGGAATGCCCGGTCACGACCACGCGGCCGTCGTACTGCCCGGCGAGTTCCACCGGCAGGACACCGAGCGCGGCGGCGACGTCGGCGGTGGTGAGCCGGGGCGCGCCGGGGACGCGGCGGTACTCGATGGAGAGGACGTTCAGACCGGTCCGCGCCAGGGCGTGCGCGAGGGGCCGGATGTGCCGGCGGTCGTAGTCGGGCCGCCAGAAGCCCCCGTGGATGACGACGATCAGTGGCGCGTCCGGGCGGCCACGCCAGTGATCGGCGACGTGGTCCGGGCCGGGCCCGTAGCGAAGCTCGCCGTCCGGCGCGGGCGCGGGACGCGTGAGGACCGACCGATCTTCCACCATGGCCAGGCTCCCTCCGCAAGATCACTCGTCCGAGTGGCGGGCGCTGGCGTGACGCACGCTTTCCGGGAGCGTAGAACGCAAGCCGGAGGGACTCAAAAACCGCGGGGGGGCGCAGTGGCGGGTCGCGCGCGGTGCGGGATCGCGCGCCGCACGGGGTCGCCCGTCGCGCGGAGCCGCCCGCCGGCGGGGTCGCCCGCGGTGCGGGATCGGCCGCCGCACGGGGTCGCCCGCGGTGCGGGATCGGCGCGCGCAGCCGGTCGCCCGCGGTGCGGGAG
>NZ_PQHW01000120.1 GCF_003385215.1 Amycolatopsis thermalba
CCCGGCGACGGCATCGGGCCGATCCTGCGGCGCTGGTAGCCGCTCCGGCCATCACCGCGGCCGGGGGCCGCGAAAGCGCAGCAGGCCACCGCCCTGGCCGCCGCGGAGGTCACCGAATCGCCGCCAGCCCGCGGTGTCGCTCCCCCCCCCGCCGACGACCGCGACGACCCCGGCGACGGCATCGGGCCGATCCTGCGGCGCTGGTAGCCGCTCCGGCCATCACCGCCGCCGGGGGCCGCGACAGCGCAGGCCACCGCCCTGGCCGCCGCGGCGGTCACCGAACCGCCGCGGGTCGGCGGCGGCTCCGGCTTGCGCCACCACCAATGTGTGTTACCTTGGGTAACAGTAAACCGAGGTAACAGGCAGTCGTGTCAGGGAGGGTGCCATGACCAGCGTCGGTGCGCACGAGCAGGCGGACACCGCGCAGCCTGACCGCCAGTCGGTCGCGCAGCGGTTGCTCGACTCGTCCGAGACGTTGTCCTACGACCCCGTCAAGGAGGTCGACTGGGACACCCCGCTGGACACGAGCTACCACGGCGCGAGCCCGGAGTGGAGCACCCTGTACGGGACCGCGTACTGGAACGAGATGACCCCGGAGCAGCAGCGCGAGCTGACCCGCCAGGAGGCCGCGTCCGTCGCCAGCACCGGCATCTGGTTCGAGATGATCCTGCAGCAGCTGGTGCTGCGCGACTTCTACGCCAAGGACCCGACCGACCCGGCGTTCCAGTGGGCGCTCACCGAGATCGCCGACGAGTGCCGCCACTCGATCATGTTCGCCCGCGGCGCCGCGAAGCTGCGCGCCCCGGCCTACCGCCCGCGCCGCCTGGCCGTCGAGCTGGGCCGGTTCTTCAAGACCACCGCCAGGGGCGAGGCGGCCTACGCGGCGATCCTGGTCGCCGAAGAGGTCCTCGACGTCATGCAGCGCGACTGGATGCGCGACGAGCGCGTGGTGCCGTTCGTGCGCACCATCAACAACATCCACGTGGTCGAGGAGTCGCGGCACATGAAGTTCGCCCGCGAGGAGACGCGCGAGCGGCTCAAGGGCGCGGGCCCGCTGCGCCGCCAGTACAACGCGCTGGTCGTGTCGATCGCCGCGTACTTCATCGTCAGCAGCATGTGGAACCCCAAGGTGTACGCCAACGCCGGGCTGGACACCCAGCGCGCGCTGCGCGAGGCGAAGGCCAACGAGCACCACAAGTCGATGCTGCGGTCCAGCTGCGCCGGCCTGATGGAGTTCCTGGACTCCGCCGGCCTGCTGACCAAGGCCGCGGCCGTCTTCTACAAGCGCGCGAACCTCCTCTAGCCATGGCCTTCGCGATCACCCAGACCTGCTGCAACGACGCGTCGTGCGTGGCGGTGTGCCCGGTCAACTGCATCCACCCGACGCCGGACGAGCCGGACTTCGGGACCACCGAGATGCTCTACATCGACCCGCGCAGCTGCATCGACTGCGGCGCGTGCGCCGACGCCTGCCCGGTCGACGCGATCTTCCCGGTGGACGCCCTGACCGCCGCGATGCGGCCCTACGCCGGGATCAACGCGGACTTCTACGCCGGCCGGGAACCGGCGGCGGCCGATCCCGCGCCGAACTTCCACGCGTGGGGCCCGCCGGTGTTCCACCGCGCCATCCCGAGCGACTTCCCGGCGCTGGAGGTCGCGGTGGTCGGCACCGGGCCGGCCGGCATGTACGCGGTCGAGGACCTGTTGCTGCACACCGGTTCCCGGGTCACGCTGATCGACCGGCTGCCGGTCGCGGGCGGGCTGGTGCGGTACGGGGTCGCGCCCGATCACCCGTCCACCAAGAAGATCGGCGAGACCTTCGCGCGGTACCACCACCACCCGCGGCTGCGGATGCGGCTGGGTGTCGAGGTCGGCCGGGACGTCACGGTGGACGAGCTGGCGCGGCGCTTCGACGCGGTGATCTACGCGGTCGGCGCGTCCTCGGCGCGGCGGCTGGGGATCGCGGGCGAGGACCTGACCGGCAGCGTCGCGGCGACGACCGTGGTGGCCTGGTACAACGGCCACCCGGACGTGCCCGCGGACGCGATCGACCTGTCCGCGGAACGGCTCGTCGTGGTCGGGACGGGCAACGTCGCGCTGGACGTGGCGCGGATCCTGACCACCGATCCGCGTTCGCTGGAGGGCACGTCGATCGCGCCGGCCGCGCTGGAGCGGCTGAAGTCCAGCCGCGTGCGCGAGGTCGTGCTGCTGGGCCGCCGTGGCCCGGAGGCCGCCGCGTACACCACGCCCGAACTGCTGGCGCTCACCCAGCACGAGGACATCGACCTGGTGGTCGACGCGCACGACCCACGCATCACCGAGGCGATCGACACCGAGCCGCGGGCCGCGCTGCTGCGGGACTGCAAGCAGGAGACCATCGACTGGTCGGCGCCGCCGCAGCCCGGCAAGCGACGCATCGTGCTGCGGTTCCACTCCGCGCCGCGGGAGATCGTGGGTGCGGACCGGGTGCGGGGAATCCGGGTGACCGGCGAGGTGGAGATCCCGGCGGGCGGCGTGGTGCGCGCGGTCGGCTACCGCGGCACGCCGCTGCCCGGGCTCCCGTTCGACGGGGACAGCGGCACGATCCCGAACGACGGCGGACGCGTGCGGCCGGGGACGTACGTGGTCGGCTGGATCAAGCGCGGGCCGTCGGGTGGGATCGGGGCCAACAGGGCGTGCGCGGAGGAGACGGTGGGCCGCCTGCTCGAGGACGCCATCGCCGGACGGTTGCGGACGTCACGCCGCAAGCCCGGCCTGGTGGCACGCCTGGCGCGCCGATCCTGACTGGTTTCGGTTCGGTGGTTGCCCGGGGGCGGGTTGCTGCTGGTGATTGGTTTCGGTCGGTGGTTGGCTGCGTGCCGGGTTGCCGCTGGTGATTCATTTCGGCCGGTAGTTGGCCGCCGTGCTGCTGCTGGTGCCCGGCTGGGCCGGCGGCCACCCGCCGTGCCGCTACTGGTGACCGGTCTGGCCTTCGGCCACGCACCGCGCGGCTGCTGGCGGCTGGTCCGACCGGCAGCCACCCGCTGCGTCATCGCTGGTGGCTGGTTTCGGCCGGTGGATGCCCGTCGCGCCGCCGCGGGTGACCGACCCGGCCGGCGGCCACCCGCTGCGCCGTCGCTGGTGACCGGCCCGGCCCGGCCCAGCCGGGCCGCGCCGCTGCTCGTGGCCGGTTCCGGCCAGCCGCCACCCGCCGCGCCGCTGCTCGTGGCCGACCCGGCCCAGCAGCCACCCGCCGCACCGCTGCTCGTGGCCGGTTCCGGCCAGCCGCCACCCATCGCGCCACTCCGCCGCCTACCTTCGGGCTTCCGGCCAAGGGGAGGTAGTGGTGCGAACGAAACCGTACGGCACCAGCCGCGTGTCGACCGTCTTCGCCGTGGTGTTCGGGTTTCTCACGGGGTTTCTGTGCCTGCTGCGGTTCGCCGCCGCGGTCGCGCTCGTCCCGGTGGTGGACAACACGGCGGCCGTGGTGCTGCTGGGGCTCCTGTACGGCGCGGGCATGGCCTTCTCGCTCGCCGGCGCCGGGTTGCTGCTCGCCCGCAGCCCGGCGTCGATCACCTGCCTCACCCTGGGGTGCGTGATCACGTTCGTCATCGTGCTCACCGAACTGGCGTTGCGCGCCTTGCCGCGCAACGCGAGCCTGCCGGACGACCCCTACCTCGGCTGGATGTTCCTGTTCGCCCTCATGGCGCTCGTCCAGACGCGCCGCACGGACACCAAGTTCCGCGTCAGGCCTTCACCAGCCGCTTCCGGACGAGGTCCAGCACCGAGCGGCCACCGGTGAAACACCAGATCGCGATCACCGGATCGCAGATCGCGCACCCGTAGGACGAGTGCTCGGCGAACGGGACGATCGGCTCGCCGCGCAGGTGGTGCACCACGTCCCACGCGGTGTGCATCAGCCAGCCGATGCCGATGAAGGTCCACGACTCCAGCCCGCGATAGGCCACGTAGGTGGCGGCCGCGGTGAACACGAACTCCCAGATCCCGAGCCCGCCCCCGCTGAGGTAGGCGGCACCGGCGCCGCCGACCATGAGCGCGTTGAACCGGCGGCGGTGCGCCTCCGGGACGAAGGAGTTGACCAGGACGTAAGCGGCGCCGATGAGCAGCGCGACAACGATCATCACGAACCCGAAACTAGGCGCCCCCGCCCCCGGTCAGTAGTGGCTGGAGTGCCACGTTCCGACGGATTCTCGCCAGTGCCTCAGACGAGCTCGGCCAGCAGCTCGCGCACGCGGCGGTCGATCTCGTCGCGGATGGGGCGGATCTGCTCGGCGGCCAGGCCCGCCGGGTCGTCCAGCTGCCAGTCCAGGTACCGCTTGCCGGGGAACACCGGGCACGCGTCGCCGCAGCCCATGGTGATCACCACGTCCGCCGCCCGCACCGCATCCGTCGTCAGCGGCTTCGGGAACTCCTTCGACAGGTCCAGGCCCAGCTCCGCCATCACCTCCACGACGGCCGGGTTCACCGAGTCCGCGGGCGCGGAACCGGCGGAGCGGACCAGCACCCGGCCCTGGGCGTGGTGGTCCAGCAGGGCCGCGGCCATCTGGGAACGGCCGGCGTTGTGCACGCAGACGAACAGCACTTCGGGGGTCACGATGGCTCCTTCTCGAACCGGCGGCGCAGCGCCAGGGACACGTACACGAGCCCGACCAGGACGGGCACCTCGATGAGCGGTCCGACGACCCCGGCGAGCGCCTGCCCGCTGGTGGCGCCGAAGGTGGCGATGGCGACCGCGATCGCGAGCTCGAAGTTGTTGCCCGCGGCGGTGAACGCCAGCGTCGTGGTGCGCGCGTAGGACAGCCCGGCCGCCCGGCCCAGCGCGTACGACCCGGCCCACATCAGTCCGAAGTAGACCAGCAGCGGCAGCGCGATCCGCGCCACGTCCCACGGCCTGCTCGTGATCTGGTTGCCCTGCAAGGCGAACAGGACCACGATCGTGAACAGCAGCCCGTACAGCGCGACCGGGCCGACGCGCGGCAGGAACCGCGTCTCGTACCAGTCCCGGCCGCGGACCCGCTCACCGATCCGGCGGGAGGCGTACCCGGCCACCAGCGGGATGCCGAGGAAGATCAGCACGCTCTTCGCGATCTCCCAGCCGGACACCGCGAGGTTCGTGGTCTCCAGTCCCAGCCAGGCGGGCAGCACGGACAGGTAGAACCAGCCCAGCACGCCGAACATGACCACCTGGAACACCGAGTTGAGCGCGACCAGCACCTCGGCCGCCTCCCGGTCGCCGCACGCCAGGTCGTTCCAGATGATCACCATGGCGATGCACCGCGCGAGGCCGACGATGATCAGGCCGGTGCGGTACTCGGGCAGGTCCGGCAGCATCAGCCAGGCCAGCGCGAACATCAGCGCGGGCCCGAGAACCCAGTTCAGCAGCAGCGACGGCAGCAGCAGCCGCCGGTCGCGGGTGACCGAGTCCAGCCGGTCGTAGCGGACCTTCGCCAGCACCGGGTACATCATCACCAGCAGGCCGAGGGCGATCGGCAGCGAGATCCCGTCGACGGCGACCGCGTTCAGGCCGCTCTCCAGGCCGGGCACCCAGCGCCCGGCCAGCAGGCCGAGCACCATCGCGGCGGCGATCCACACCGGCAGGAAGCGATCCAGAGTGGACAGACGGGCGGCGACGGCGGTGGTGGTCACGCGATCGCCCCGGCGGGGGTGAGGACGGCGGACAGGCGGGCCAGCGTCTCCGGCTGGACGCGGTAGTAGATCCAGGTGCCGCGTCGCTCGCCGGTGATCAGGCCGGACTCGCGCAGCACCTTGAGGTGGTGCGAGATCGTCGGCCCGGTCAGCTCGAACGCGCCGGTCAGGTCGCACACGCACGCCTCGCCACCGTCGTGGGAGGCGATCAGCGACAGCAGCCGCAGCCGCACCGGGTCGCCGACCGCCTTGAACACCCGGGCCAGCTCCACGGCCTGCGGCGCCGACAGCGGCTCCCGCACCAGCGGCGAGCAGCACTCGTCCTGATTCGACATGGCTCTATCTAAACACACATCTAATTCGATGGGCGTCGAAGTAGGGGGAGACGCGGCCAGGACCCGCCCGCCCCGAGCGCGAGCGGGTCGGCGCCGGCGGGCTCGGGATGTCGGCGGCGGCCGATTCCGCCTGGCCGCCGCCGATGACGATCACCCCCGTCAGGGCAGACCGTGCCGCACGAATGCACGTTCGGGCCGACCAGCGGCGCGCTCGGCGCCCGCAGCGCCGGGTCGAAGTCCAGGCGCAGCTCGGACAGACAGGTCGGGCTCTGTCGCGCCCGTGGTCGACCACCGGGTCCCACCCGCGGCGCGCCACCCCGGTCACCTCCGCCCCGAACCGCACCCGCTCGCCCAGCGCGGCGGCCGGCGGCTCCAGTCCCCGCGCCGGCAGTTCCGTTCGCCTGCCTGGCCGAACCGACCGGGTACGGCCGGACGTGCGGCGGGTCAGCCGAGGCGTTCGGTGAGGCGGATGTGCACCGTGTCGCCGGCGTCCTTGCCGATCGCGCGGCGCACGTCGGCCTTGACGGGCAGCTTGTGCGTGCCGTCGCCGAGGGCCATGAACGAGCTGCGGAACGGGTGGCCGTCGATGGTGCCGCGGATCTTCACCAGGCCGCGGGTGCCGAAGTACTCGGCGGAGCCGGGCATCACGACGTAGGTCCAGCCGCCCTCGGCCGGGCTCTTCACCAGGGTCGCGTCGAATTCCTTGTCCAGTGCCGCCATGACGTCCTCCTCGGGTGCGCTGCCATTGTCACCCGGAACGTCGACGCCGCCGCCCGCGTTTCGACATCGGAACCCGATCGCCGTCGGGTGACGTTGTCAGAGCGGGGTGATGACGATGGACCCGTACGCCGTGCTGGGCGTCCCCCGGGAGGCGACGCCGGCCGAGATCACCGCCGCGTACCGGCGCCTGGTGCGCGCGCTGCACCCCGACGCGCCCGAGCCGGATCCCGGGCGGCTGGCCGAGGTGCTGGCGGCTTACCGGGAGCTGCGGGACAGTCCGCGCCCCGCGGAGCCCCCGCGCCCGGAGCCCCGGGCCGTCCGCCGCCCGGCCCGGCGGTGGGAGCCGGACATCCGCGCCGGCCCAGTACGCCGCGAACGCTAGTACGCCGCGAACGCTAGTACGCCGCGAACGCCAGTACGCCGCGAACGCCAGTACGCCGCGAACGCTAGTACGCCGCGAGCGCCAGTACGCGGCGAGCGCCAGTACGCGGCGAGCGCCAGTACGCGGCGAGCGCTGGTGCGCGGCGAGCGCTGGGCGGTGCCGGGTGCTGCCCCCAGCACCCGGCACCCGGTGCGGTCAGCTCCCGCTGATCCGCGACCACGCGCCGACGAGCGTCGGCGGGCGGAAGATCGCACCGTTGCGCACCTGCTCCTCGAAGAACCGCTGCCCCAGCGTCTCGATGCCGACCTCCTCCGCCGTCGCCAGGCCGGTGCGCGTCAGCACGGGCAGCAGCGTCCGGATGACGCCCTCCGCCATCCGGCCGCCGGTCGGGTCGCCCGGCGCGCGGTAGGCCTGCAGCCCCAGCACCGTCGCCCCCGCCAGGCCGGCGTCGGCGAACACCGAGTCCAGCCGCGCGCCCAGGTACGGGTCCAGCCCGGACCGCCGGAACGCCTCGGTGATCCAGTGGGTGATCCGCTCGCTCAGCGGCGTGGCCGGCAACAGCCCGGCGACGCTCATCTCGTACTCCATCGACACCACCACCCCGCCGGGCCGCACGTACCCGGCGAACTTGCGCAGCACCGCCGCCGGATCCGGGGTGTAGAGCAGCACCAGCCGCCCGACCACCGCGTCCACCTGCCCGGTCAGCCGCATCTCGCGCACGTCGTCGTGCACGAACGAGACGTTGCGCAGCCCCTGCGCCTCGCACCGGCTCGCCGCCCAGCGCAGTGCCTTCACCGACTGGTCGATCCCGACGACGGACCCGGACGGCCCGACCATCCGGGACAGCTCGAAGGCGACGTCGCCGGCGCCGGTGCCCAGGTCCAGCACCCGCATGCCGGGCTCGATGCCGGCCAGCCCCAGGATCGCGCGCGTCGCGGGCGCCAGCGCGGCGGCCTGCTCCTCCAGGCGGCGCAGCTCGTCGGGCTCGCTGCCGAGCAGGTACGGGGTCTCGGTGGTGGTCATGGTGTCCTCCCTGCCGGATGTGTCCGGTTCAGGGTGACCCGCGAGGGGGTCTGGTGGCTTGGCGGAATCGTGGGGATGATGTGGAGATTCGGTGGCGAGGTGGCCCTGATGTACGAGTTCGAGGACTGCGTGGTCGACCCGCAGCGGTTCGAGCTGCGCCGCCGCGGCGAGCCGGTCCACGTCGAGCCGCAGGTGTTCGCCCTGCTGACGCACCTGATCCGGCACCGCGACCGGGTCGTCGGCAAGACCGAGCTGCTCGACTCGGTGTGGGGCTACCGGCACGTCAGCGAGTCCGCGCTCACCAGCCGCGTCAAGGCGCTGCGCCGCGCGATCGGGGACAGCGGGGAACGGCAGCGGATCGTGGCGACCGTGCACGGCGTCGGGTACCGCTTCGTCGCCGACGTCCGCGAGAACGGCGCCGCCCCGCGCCGCGTCCGCGCCCCGCAGCAGATCCGCTACTGCCGCTCACCCGACGGCGTGCGCGTCGCGTACGCGCTGTCCGGGTGCGGGCCGCCGCTGGTCAAGGCGGCGAACTGGCTGACCCACCTGGACCTGGAGTGGGCGAGCCCGATCTGGGCGCACTGGCTGGACGGCCTGGCCCGGCGGCACACCCTGGTGCGCTACGACGAGCGCGGCTGCGGCCTGTCCGACTGGGACATCGGCGAGTTCCGGTTCGACGACTGGGTCGACGACCTGGAGCTGGTGGTCGACGGGCTGGGGCTGGAGCGGTTCCCGCTGCTCGGCATCTCGCAGGGCGGCGCGGTCGCGATCGCCTACGCCGTGCGGCACCCCGAGCGCGTGTCCCGGCTCGTGCTCGCCGGCGCCTACAGCCGCGGCCGGTTCGCGCGCGCCACCACCCCGGAGGAGAAGGAGGAGGCCGAACTCGACCTCGTCCTGGGCCGGATCGGCTGGCGCCACGACGATCCGACCTTCCGCCAGGTGTTCGCCGGCCAGTTCCTGCCGGACGCCACCCGCGAGCTGTGGGACGCCTTCAACGACCTGCAGCGCGCCACCACCTCCAACGACAACGTGGTGCGTTTCCTGAACGTCTTCGCCCACATCGACGTCTCCGCCATCGCGCCGTCCGTGCGCTGCCCGACGCTGATCCTGCACTCCCGCGGCGATCTGCGCGTGCCGAAGGCGCAGGCGCAGGAACTGGCCGCGCTCATCCCGGACAGCAGGCTGTGTTTCCTGGACAGCCGCAACCACGTCCTCACCGAGCAAGAACCGGCGTGGCCGGAATTCCTCGCCGAGCTGGACTCCTTCCTCGGCAGCTGACCGCCGGGCGTCCCCGGCGACCGCTAGTATTCGGGTCATCGGTGTTGATCTCCCTGGGGAAAGCAGGCTGTGATGGCGAAGTCCCGGTTCGAGCAGTTCCCGATGGAAGGCGTCGACCTGGACCACCCGAACGTGGCCCGGGTGTACGACTACTACCTCGGCGGCAAGGCCAACTACGCGGTCGACCGCGTGTTCGCGGAAAAGGCGCTGGAGCGCTTCCCGTTCGTGCGCCCGGCCGCGAAGTCCAACCGGCTGTTCCTGCACCGGGCCGTGCGGTACCTGGTCAAGCAGGGCGTGCGGCAGTTCATCGACGTCGGCTCGGGCGTGCCCACGATGGGCAGCACGCACCAGGTCGCCGACGAGCTGGACACCACCACTCGCGTGGTCTACATCGACAACGAGCCGGTGGCGGTCGCGCACTCGCAGATGCTGCTGGAGAAGGAGGGCGACCTCGACCGGCACGCGGTGATCCAGGCCGACCTGCGCGACCCGGACCTGCTGTGGAACAAGGTCGCCGACTCCGGCGTCATCGACTTCGCGCAGCCGGTCGCGCTGTTGCTGATCGCGGTCCTGCACGTCACCCAGCCCGGCCCGGACGGCACGGACATCGGCCCGGCCGCGGTGGCGCGCTACCGGGAACTGCTCGCCCCCGGTTCGTACCTGGTGCTCTCGCACGGCACGGCCGACGGCGTGCCGGAGAGCCGGGCCCGGGAGATGGCCGAGTTCGGCAAGATGTACGACGCCACGGCGACGCCGGTGATCTGGCGCCCGCGCGGTGAGATCGAGGCGCTGTTCGGCGACCTGGAGATGGTGGAGCCCGGCGCGACCTGGACGCCGCTGTGGCACCCGGAGGAGAACGGCGCCAACGCCCCGGAGATCGAGTTCGACTCGCCCAACGACTCCGTGGTGTGGGCCGGGGTGGCGCGCAAGGCCTGACGGTCAGGCCCCCGGCAGGGTGCGCCGCCGGGTCACCGCGATCCCGGCCGCGATCACCAGGGCCGCGCTGACCAGCAGGAACGCCGGCCCGCCGCCGTAGCGGTCGCCGACCGGGCCGGCCATCGCCGAGCCCGCGGCGCTGCCGACCTGGCCCAGCGTGGTCAGCCAGCCGTACAGCTCACCGCTGCGATCGTCGGCGGTGGCGGCGACCAGCTGGTCGTGCACCGCGAGCCACGGCGCCAGCGCCAGCCCGAACACGGCGATCACCACGGCCATCGCCGCGATCGTGCCGGGTAGTGCCAGCGGCAGCGACGTCAGCGCGAGCGCGCCGAGCAGCAGGGTGTAGCTGGTGCGCTGGGCGGCCCGGGGCGGGCGCACCGCCAGCGCGAGTCCGCCGGCCAGGCTGCCCGCCGACCACACCGCGACGAGCAGCCCCGACTGCCCGGCCGCGCCCGCGTGCTCGGCGAACGCCGGCACCAGCACCCACATCGCGCCCATGCAGACCCAGTAGGCGAGGTAGGCCGCGCCGAGCGTGTGCACCGCGGGATCGTTCAGCAGACGGCCCCGCCGCGGCCGCGACCGCGGGAAGGCGGGCACCAGCGCGACACCGACGGCCAGGCCCGCGGCGCCGGTCAGCGTCGTGGCGACCAGCGCCGCCGCCGGTCCGGCCAGCGCCGCCCAGCCGCTCACCCACAGCGGGCCACCGATGTAGACCGTCTCCAGCGCGACCGAGTTGACCGCGTAGGCCCTGGTCAGATGCGATTTCGCGAGGCGGGGGAGCATGGCGCGCACGCTCGCTGACACCGGCGGGGTGACCAGTCCCGAGGCCGCCGCGAGGCCGGTGAACAGGGCCGGCCCGTGCGCGGCCGCGAGCGCCAGCTGGGCGGCGGTGAACACCGTGCCGGACAGCACGAGGACCCGGCGGTCGCCCGAGGACGGCAGCGTGCGGGCCCACAGGGGAGCGGCGATCGCGGTGCCGACGGCGGCCGCCGCTCCGGCCAGCCCCGCGGCGGCGAAACTGCCGGTGGCCTCGACCCCGGTGAGCGTGACGAGCAGCGGCCGCATCGCGATGGGCAGCTGGGCGAGGTTCAGGCAGCCGATCAGGACCAGAGCCCGTATATTCATAACTTATGAATGAGCCGGAAGCGCGGAGCGCAAACCTGCTCGGCGCGATGTCGTTGCTGGTGGCCGGCGCGGTCCGGGACGCGGTCACCGAGGCCGTCGGCGCCGGTGGCGCGCTGGGGGAGGCGCTGATCGCGATCAAGGACCAGCCGGGGCGGACGGCGGACTGGCTCGCCGGGGTGCTGCGCATCTCCCAGCCCGGGACGGCCCACCTGGTGCGGCGGCTGACCGAGCAGGGCTGGATCACGCGCGACAGCGAGGGCCGCCGCCGCCCGCTGAGGCTGACGCCCGAGGGCGAACGCCGGGCGGCGTCCGCGCTGGCCGCCCGGCAGGCGGCGCTGGATCGCCTGGTGGGGCGGTTGTCGGGGGAGCAGCGGGCGCAGCTGGCCGCGGTGGCGGAGGCGGTGCTGGGCCCGGAGGCGCGCAGTGAGCAGGTGCTGGCGGAGTTGTGCCGGTTGTGTGACCGGTCGGTGTGTGCGGAGTGCCCGGTGCACGCGGGGTTGTGCGAGCGCTCGTGAGCTCCCGGGCGGCTGAGATCGGCGGCGGTGCTGAGCGCGGACCGGCGCCCGCCGGTCCGCGCTCGGGTCAGCGGCGGTCCAGCACGGCGCTGAGGAACCGCTTCGTGCGTTCCTCCCGCGGCTCGTGGAAGATGACCGACGGTGGGCCGGCTTCCACGACCGCCCCCGAGTCGAACATCAGCACCCGGTCGGAGATGTCCTCCGCGAAGCGCATCTCGTGGGTCACCAGCAGCATCGTCATCGACTGCGAGTGCGCCAGCTCGCGGATCACCCCCAGCACCTCGCCGACCAGCTCGGGGTCCAGCGCCGAGGTCACCTCGTCGAACAGCATCACCCGGGGCCGCATCGCCAGCGCCCGCGCGATCGCGACCCGCTGCTGCTGCCCACCCGACAGCTGCCCCGGTTTCTTGTCCACGTGCTGCTCCAGCCCGACCATCCCGAGCAGCTCCCGGGCGTGCGCGTCGGCCTCCTCGCGTCCCTGCCCGAGCACGTGGACCGGCGCTTCCGTCACGTTGCGCAGCACGGTCATGTGCGGGAACAGGTTGAAGTGCTGGAACACCATCCCGATCCGGCGGCGCACCAGCTTCATCCGGCCGGTGTCGAAACCGCCCGCGTCCCACAGGGTTTCGCCGTCGACCTCGATGCGCCCGGCGTCGGGTTGCTCCAGTGTCATCAGCAGGCGCAGGATCGTCGTCTTGCCCGACCCGCTGGGCCCGATGATCGACACCTTCTCCCCGGCCCCCACCTCCAGGTCGAGTCCGGTCAGGACCTCGTGGCTGCCGAAGGACTTGCGCACGCCGCGGAAGGCGATCATCGGGTCAGCGGGGCTGGGCAAGGCGGAGCTCCAATCGTCGGATCAGCTTGGCGGCGGGGTAGCTCACGAGCAGGAACAGCAGCCCCACCAGCGTGTACGGCTCGAGGTAGCGGTAGCTGCCGGAGCCGATCGCGGTCGCGTGCCCGAGCAGTTCCAGCACCGTGATGGCGGACAGGATCGCCGAGTCCTTGAACATCTGCATCAGGTAGTTGCCCAGCGCGGGCACCACGGCCCGCACCGCCTGCGGCAGGACCACGGCCTGCCACCGGCGCCGCCACGGCAGGCTCAGCGCGGTCGCCGCCTCCCACTGTCCACTCGGGACGCTTTCGATGCCGGCCCGGTAGACCTCGGCGGTGTAGGCGCTGTAGTTGAGGCCGATGACGATGATCCCGGTGACCATCGCGGAGAACGTGATCCCGTACAGCGGCAGCACGTAGAACGCGAAGTACGCCTGCACCAGCAGCGGAGTGCCGCGCACGAACTCCACGTAGAACCACAGGATCTGGCGCAGCACGGGAATCCGCAGGTGCCGCAGGACCGCCACCACCAGGCCGACGACGAGCGCGATCACGATCCCGGCGAGCGTCACCTGCACCGTCACCCACAGCCCGCGCAACAGCTCGGGCAGGATGCCGAAGGCGAAGTTCCAGTCCCAGACCATCACTGCACCACCCCGCCGGCGGCCTTGCGCACCAGGGTCGTGCGGTCCGGCGCGATCCGGTCCGGCGCCACCCGCTTCTCCAGCCATCCGCGGCCCAGGGACAGCAGGTAGGACACCACGAAGTACATCACCAGGATCGTGCCGAACACCGCGGTCGTCGCGCCGGTGCTGGTGCGGACCATCTGCGCGCGGAACGTCAGGTCCGCCACCGTCACCAGCGACACCAGCGAGGTGTTCTTGAGCAGGTCGATCAACACGTTGCCGAACGACGGCAGCATCACCGGGATCGCTTGCGGCAGCAGGACGCGCCGCATCTTCAGCGACGGGCTCATGCTCAGCGCGGCGGCCGCTTCGTGCTGCCCGCGCGGCAGCGAGTTGATCGACCCGCGCACGATCTCCGCGGCGTAGGCGCCCTCGTTGAGGCCCAGCGCGAGCACACCGGCCGCGAACGGGGTGAGCTGGATGCCGAAGAACGGCAGCGCGAAGAACAGCCAGAACAGCTGGACCAGCATGGACGTGCCGCGGAACACCTCGACGAAGATCCCGGCGGGCCAGCGCAGCAGCCGTCGCGGCGACAGCCGGGCCAGCCCGGCCGTGAACGCGACGACGAGCGCGAGCGCCATGCCGCAGACGGTCAGCGCCAGCGTGATGAGCAGGCCGTCGAGCAGCAGGGGGAGGTAGGGAGCGATGGCGGACATCGCGCTCAGCCGCTCACCGCGCAGAGCTGGTCGCGGGTGACCCCGCGGACGTCGTCCGCGGAGAAGCCCCACTTGGCCAGCGTGCCGGCGTATTCCGGGGTTTGCTTGAACGCGGCGAGCTGCTCGTCGTAGGCCTGCTGGAAAGCGGTGTCGTTCTTGCGGAAACCCGCGCCGGCGCCGGTCTGCTGGACGTCCTTGATCGCGGCGGTGATCTCGATGCCTGCGGTCTTCAGCGAGTTCAGCGACAGCGTGGGCAGGAAGAACGCGTCGGCGCGGCCGGCCAGGACCGCCTCCACGCCGCTGCGGCCGTCGGGGACGCTGACGATCTGGCCCGCCGGCACCTTTTCGGTCTTGAGCACGCCGTCCTCGAACCCGCCGGGCAGCACGGCGACGCGCACGGCCGGGTCGGCCTTGACGTCGGCGATCCCGGCGAGCTTGCGCGGGTTGCCCGCGGGCACCGCGAACGATTCGGTGGAGACGATGTCCGGCTCGGAGTAGAGGATCTCCGCGCAGCGCGACTGTTTCATGAACAACCCGGCCGCGATGATGTCCCAGCGGTTGGCGTTGAGGCCCGGGATCATCGACTCGTACGGCGTCACGACGCCCTGGATGCTGCCGATTCCCATCCGCTTCAGCACGGCCGACACGACGTCGGGCTCGACGCCGGTGACCGAGCCGTCGGCGTTCACCTTGGTGTAGGGCGGTTCGTTGGCGATCGCGACGCGCGCGTACCCCTGGCTCCGGACCTGGTCCAATGTGGAGTTCGGCTGCCCGGTGCCGGGCTGCGTGAAGCTGCAGCCGGCGAGGAAGCCGGTGAGCGGCGCCGCCGCGACGGTGGCGCCCGCGCCACGCAGCAGGTTTCGGCGGGAGATTCCGGTAGGGCGCATCGAAGTGCCTTCCTCGGGAGCTCGAGTCACCCGACCGGGCGACGTGATCGCGATCAAGCTAGGTGCGCGCTCGTAGGATTGTCAATGCGGAGATTGTTGACAATAAGTAAACCCGCAGCCGACCGCGAAAGCCGCTGACGCGCGGGGGTGAGGATCGCCCGTTCGGCCTCGCCCAGGTGGAGAGTGCCCTCGTCCAGCGACTCCGCCGGGGCCGCGCAGTCCGGGTGCGCCGGGAACCGCACCGGCGCGACGAAAAGCGGCTCCCCGAACCGCGCCGATCGTGTCAGACTTCGCCGGTGAACCACTGGGGGTTTCCGTCACCCTGGGCGCGCGCGCCGTGGATGTTGCTGCGCCGGCCCGCCATCGCGGTGGCCGTGGCCGCGGCCGCGTTCCTCGTCGCGCTCCCCGCGGCCGCCGTCGCGCTGTTCCTGTCCGCCGCGGGCAATGCCAGTCTGCAGAGCCAGGTCGCCGACGCCTGCCCGGCCTACACCGGCGCACACGTGAGCGCGGGGCTGCGGTTCGACGACCCCGCACCGGCCGGCGCGGTGCTGCTCGACGCGCGTGAGCGGGCGCTGACCAGCGGAGGCGCCCAGGTGCCGCGGCTGTCCGCCCCGGTGACCACGCTGGTGCAGCAGGCGGCGCTGGGCGGCGGCACCGTGAACCTGGTCGCCCGCACCGGGTTCGACGGGCACGTGCAGGTCCTCGGCGGCGGCCGCGGTCCCGGCGTGTGGCTGCCCGACGGCTTCGCGGCGGACAGGGGCATCCGCGTCGGCGACCGCGTCCCCGTCACGCTCGCCGGCCGCACCGTGACGATGCCCGTCGCGGCGGTCTACCGGGACCTGCGGTCTGCTCCCGACCAGCCGTACTGGTGCAGCCTCACCGACCTCTACCGGGGCCGGCCGCTGTCGGAAGCCCCGGTCTACCCGCTCGCGCTCGTGCCGCGGGAGGAGTTCCTCGCCGCGGCCGACGGCAGTGGCCTGCGCGCCGCGACGGTGATCGAGCTGCCGCTCGACGCGACCGGACTGACCACCGCGAACGCCGTGCCCGTCCTGGACGACCTGGCCCGCCTGCGCGACGACACCAACCAGGCCGGCGACCACTACCCCGACGGCGTCCAGTTCACCTCGGCCCTGCCCGGCATGACCGACCGGGCGACCCTCGTGGTCGACGCGCTCACCGGCACCGTCGTGCCCCTCGCCGCGGCCGCCGCGCTCGCCGGGCTCGTCGTGGCCGGGGCCGCGGGCGGGTTCTGGGTGGACCGGCGCCGGGCGGAGCTGACCGTGTTGTCCGCGCGTGGCGTCGGCCCGGCCGCGCTCGCCGGGAAGGCCGTGCTGGAGGTCGCGCTCGTCGTCGCCGCCGGGATGGCCGGCGGCTGGTTCGCGGCGCGAGCCCTGGTCGGCTCGGTGGGGCCGGGCGATGCGTTCACACCGGCCGCCCTCCGGGGCTCGGTCTGGGCGGCCACCGGCGCGTTCCTGGTGACCCTCGGCGCGGTCGCGCTGGTCGCGTGGCGGCGGACGGCGCGCCTGTTCGACGTGCCGCCGGTGCGGGCGCGCCGCGCGCGGTGGGTGCCGTGGGAACTCGTGCCGCTCGCCGCGGCCGTGGTGAGCTGGTTCGTGCTCGGCGACGACGTCCAGACCGGGGCGAGCGGGGCGGTCGGCACGGTGGCGCGCGTGCCGCCCCGGCTGGTGGTGGCGCCGATCCTGCTGGTGATCGCACTGGCGGTGGCCGCGGCGCGCGCGTTGCTGGGGGCTGGCCCGCGCCCGGGCCTGCGGCGGCCCGGGGCGCCCCGGCTGGTTCCTGGCCACCCGGCGGGTGCTGGCCGGCCCGGTCGCGGCGGCGGTGCTGGCCGGGGCGACGGCGGTGCCGGTCGCACTGGCGGTGTACGGCGCGTCGGTGACCGGCTCGGTGGACCGCACCCTGCACGCCGAGGGGCAGCTGATCGTCGGCACGGACGTGGTGTTCTCGCTGGAGTCCCGCGTGCCGGTGCCGCCCGGACTGGCGGACCGGGCGAGTCTGGTGTCCGCCTACGGCAACGCCCGCGTCGGCGGCAGCACGGTCGAGGTGCTCGGCGTGGACCCGGCGACGTTCGGCCGCGCCGCGTTCTGGGATCCCGCGCTGCCCGGGCCGTCGCTGGACGACCTGCTCGGGCGTCTGGCGCGCGGGGAGCCGATCGCGGCGCTGGCCGGGCTGAACCGGGCCGATGGCACGTCCACTGTGGACATCGGCGGGCGGGGTGTGCCGCTGACGGTGGTGGCGGTGCCGCAGCTGCCGGGCAAGAAGTCCGGCAACCCGCTGCTCCTCGTGCGGCAGGACGTCCTGGACGGGCTCGGCCTGGTGACCCGGCCGCAGTTGTGGGTGCGCGGCGATCCGGACGAGATCCGGCCGCAGGTGTCCGGGCTGCCGGTGCGCACCTACGCCGAGGCGTCGACCGTGACCGCGGCCGGGGTGTACTCGCCGATCACCTACACGTTCGGGTTCCTCGCGGCGGTGTCGCTGTTGTGCGGGGCGATCATCGTGGTCGGGTTGCTGCTCTACCTGACGGCGAAGGCCCGGGCGCGGCGCAGCGCGTACGTGCTGCTGCGCCGGATGTCGGTGACCCCGGCCGACCACTGGCGGGCGTTGTGCTTCGAGGTGGGCGGGCTGTTGCTGGCCGGGTTCGTCACGGGGCTGGTGCTCGCCGCGGTGGCGGTCGGTCTCACCGCGCGCGCCTACGACGTCAACCCCGCGACCCTGCCCGGCACGCTGCTGAGCCCGCCGTGGGGCCTGGTCGCCGGGCTGGCGGCCGCGGCGGCCGTCACCACCGCGCTCGCGGCGGGCGCGGCACAACGCGCGGTCTCCCGCGCCTGTCCGGCGGAGGTGCTGCGTGACTCGCGATGACCCGGCGCTGTGGTGCGAGGGTGTGGCCTACGACTACCCCACGCGGGGCGAGACCGTGCACGCCCTGTCCGGGGTGGCGCTGACGGTGCCGCGCGGGGCGATCACGGCGGTGGTCGGGCCGTCCGGCTCGGGCAAGTCGACGCTGCTGAAGATCCTGGCGTGCCTGGAGCGGCCGGAGGACGGTCGCGTGTGGATAGCCGGGACCGAGGTCACCGCGCTGTCCGCCCGCGCGCGGCGGGCGGTGCGCCGCACGCGGGTGGGGTACGTGTTCCAGGACCCTGCGGACAACCTGCTCGACTACCTCACCGTCGCCGAGCACCTCGCGCTGGCGGCGCGGCTGCGCGGCCGGGACACCGGCGCCGAGCTGGTCGAGGTGCTGGGGCTGGGCCACCGCACCGGGCACGTGCCGCGGCGGTTGTCCGGCGGTGAGCAGCAGCGGGTCGCGCTGGCGTTCGCCGCGACCGGGGAACCGGCGGTGGTGATCGCCGACGAGCCGACCGCGCAGCTGGACCGCGACTCCGCCGGCCGGGTGGCCGAGGCGCTGCGGCGGCTGGCCGACCGCGGGCAGGCGCTCCTGCTCGCCACGCACGATCCGGAGGTGAGCCGGGTGGCGGACCGGGTGGTGGAGCTGGTGGACGGCCGGATGGGGGAGGGCTGATGCTGAGTCTGCGCGGGGTGCGCAAGAGCTACGGCGGGACACCGGCGCTGCGGCCGGTCGACCTCGACCTGGTGGCGGGGGAGCTGGTCGTGCTGACCGGGCCGTCCGGATCGGGCAAGAGCACACTGCTGATGATCGCCGGCGGGTGGGAGACCCCGGACGGCGGCGAGATCGTGCCGCGGCCGCCGCTGCCGGAGGTGCCGGTGGACCGGATGTCCTGGCGGGACCTGGGTTTCGTGCCGCAGTCCATCAGCCTGTTCGAGGAGCTGACCCTGGCCGACAACCTGGCGCTCGCCCGCGGTGGCCCCGGCGGCGCGGAGCTGCTGGAGGCGCTGGAGCTGGGACACCTCGCCGCGCGACGCCCGGGCGAGGTGTCGCGCGGCGAGCAGCAGCGGGCGGCGGTGGCCAGGGCACTGGTCGCCGCGCCGTCACTGGTGATCGCCGACGAACCCACCTCCCACCAGGACCACCGCCGTGCCCGGCTGGTGCTCGACCTGCTGCGGGCGGCCGCCGTCCGGGGCGCGGCGGTGCTGATCGCCAGTCACGACGCGGCCGTGGTGTCCCGCGCGGACCGGGAAATCCGGCTCGACGCTCCCGCGGTCGCACCCGGATGAGCCGAGCACCTCAGCGACCACGGTCCAGAGAGGACGGACGGTATCAGCGGCGCCGGAAAATCCTGCGCCGGGTGCGAGCCGGGGTCGTGAATCGATTTCCGTTGTGTAACGGGGGAAAACCGGGGAACAAGCACATCCGTGCGCGTCTTGCTGAACGCCGGACCCTGGCTGTCCGTTCCGCCGGCCGGATACGGCGGGATCGAAAACGTCGTGGCCACTTTGGTCCCGGCGTTGCGGGATCGTGGCGTCCAGGTCGTGCTGGCCACGGTCGGGACGAGCACGATCGCGGCCGACGAGGTGGTGTTCCGCCATCCGGTGCCGCAGTTCCCGTTGCTGCAACTGCCCTACAACCGCGTCATGGGCTGCGTGATGGCGCACATGGACCACGTGGTGCGGGAACTGGCCCGGCGCGAGGACGTGGACCTGGTGCACGACCACGTCGAGGCGGTCGGGCCGGTGGTGCTGGCCGCGCTCGGCTCCGCCGCGCCGCCCGCGCTGCACACCCTGCACTGGGACCTGGGCAAGCACCCGGCGCTGTACGAGAACTTCGACGGCCGCGGCCGCGTGCGGGTCAACGGCGTGTCGGCCGACCAGCTGTACCGGGCTCCGGCGGCGCTGCGCGCGGCGAGCCTCGGGCACGTGCACCTCGCGACACCGCTCGCCGGCCGGCGGGCCGGCGTGGACAAGGGCCGGTACGCGATCGTGCTCGGCCGGATCACGCCCGGCAAGGGCCAGGACGTCGCGGCGCGGCTGGCCCACGCGGCGGGGCAGGAGCTGGTGCTCGCCGGGCCGGTGGGCCCCTACGACCGGCCGGCGGCGCTGGCGCGGGCGCTGCGGGACGACCCCGACGCGCTGCGCAACCCCGACGTGCAGTACTGGCAGGAGCGGGTGCGGCCGTGGGTGGACGGGCGGTGCGTGCGGTGGGTCGGCTCGGTGGGCCCGGCGAAGCGGGACGCGCTGCTCGCCGGCGCGCTGGTGAGCCTGTGCCCGCTGCAGTGGGACGAGCCGGGCGGGACCGCGGTGGTCGAGTCGCTGGCGCTGGGCACCCCGGTGGCCGGCTACCGGCGCGGCTGCCTGCCCGAACTGGTGGACGACGGCGGGACCGGGCTGCTGGTGGCCCCCGGCGACGAGGACGGACTCGTGACCGCCTGGCGCAACGCGCGACGGCTGGACCCGCGGACGTGCCGCCGGGTGGCCGCGGAGCGCTTCTCCCCGTCCCGCATGGCCGACGACTACGTGTCCCTGTACGAGAAGGTGTGCACCGGGCAGGACTCGTTCGCCTGACTAGTGTCCTGAGTTATTAATTCGCGTGCAGTAGCGTGCGATGGAGTCAAGGATCTGGTCGGCGGTCTTGGTCCAGACGTAGGGCCGTGGTTCGTTGTTCCAGGTCTCGATCCATGCGCGGATGTCG
>NZ_PQHW01000121.1 GCF_003385215.1 Amycolatopsis thermalba
ACCACGCGCAGCACCCCCACCGGCGCCAGTCAGCCAACCGCGCCACCCGCGCCGGGCGCGAGTGGGGGAGTGGCTGGGGAGCGCCCGGCGCGGGTGGCGCGGTTGGCTGACTGGCGCCGGTGGGGGTGCTGCGCGTGGTGGGGCAGCGGGGAGTGCCTGGAGCGGCTGGGGCTTCCTGGTCCGGGTAACTGAGGCCCCTCAGAAGATCCCCGGTCCCGGGGTCAGCACGCCCGCCGGGTCGTAGCGGGACTTCCATGCTCGCAGGGACGGCCACTGGTCGCCGAAGTGGTGCTGCCAGTCCGGGGGCGTGAACGGGATCGCGCCGATCGGGTACGTCACTCCACCCAGCTCGCGGGCCTCCTCGTAGAAGCGGCGGTTCTCCGCGACCTGCCGGGCCGCCAGCGCGGCGTCGTCCGGGGGGAAGCGCAGGATCGCGACCAGGAAGGCGATCCGCTCGGCCGGCAGACGCACCAGCGGAGCCCGCACCCGGCCGGTGAAGACGGGGTAGAACAGCACACACCCGGCCTCGCCGAGATCCTCCGGCCTCAGCCGCTCCACCAGCGTGCTCAGGAAGTCCACCGCGGCCGGCTCGGGCAGGAAGCAGTTCCACCACGGGTGCGGGTGGAACCACGCGCCGGTCCCGGTCAGCAGCGCCTCCGCGGCGTCCAGCCGGTGCTGGAACTCCAGGAACGGCAGGTCCCCGCCCCCTTCGGAGTACGTCTCCAGGAACACCCGCCGCCCGGAGCCGCCAAAACGAACCTGCCCCTGCACGAAGTCGAACCGGTCCTCGGAGATGAACCGGACCTGATCGAGCGCCGCCGCCGCCACCGTGTCGTAGTCCAGCTCCTGACGGCGCACGTGCGCCGGTGCGGGGACCAGCCGCAGCGTGGCACGCGTGATGATCCCGCACTGGCCCAGCCCGCCCAGCACCGCCGCGAACAGCTCGTCCCCCGGCCCGCACGTCCGCACCACACCATCACCCGTGACGACCTCCAGCGAAAGCACCGTGTCGGTCTGCAACCCGTGCCGGAAGCTGGTCCCGCCGATCCCGCCGGCCGACAACGTGCCGCCCACCGACAACCCCAGGTAGTCGGTCAGCACCGGCGGCGTGCGCCCGCGCTCCCACGCCGCCGCGAGCACCGCGTCCCACCCCGCGCCCGCGTCCACCACGATCCGGTCGTCACCTGCTTCGTGCACCGCCGCCAGCGTGGACATGTCGGCCACGACACCGTCCGTCAACGCTTGCCCGTACCCGGAGTGACCGCGTCCCCGCGCCGCGACCGGCACACCGTCCGCCGCCGCGCTCCGGACGACACCGGCGATCTCCGCGGCCGAGCGCGGGCGCACCACGGCGGACGGCCGCCGCCGCACCAGGTGTCCGAAGTCGACGGACGCGTCGGAGACGTTCACCCGGCTAGTACCTCTGCCAGACCCCGGCTGGTTTCCGCGCGCCCACGCCCGGCTTGCCCCAGTCGCACACCCCGTCGGGGAACGCGGCACGCAACCGCCGCTGCTCCTCACGGGTGAAACCCACCGGGTAGTCGCGGAAGTCGATCGGCTTCAGGCGGCACTTCAGCGCCTCCATCGCCAGCCCCGAACCAGCCACCAGACGCGGGTTCGCGGCCACCGGGAACAACTCCCCGCACCGCCCGCCGGACGGGTAGGTCAACGGCTCCCGCAACCGCTCGGTCGCCGACACGTAACACCCGTCGGCCAGATCCGCGGGCCGGTTCGCCACCACCTTCTGCTGCGCCCCGCGCGGCGACCGGTCGTTGCCGATCGCCGTCAGCCAGCGGTCCATCGCGTCCAGCTCGTAGCGAGCCGCCACCGCCGCGTCGGCCGGACGGCTCGCGATGATCACCTGGTTCTCCGCCGTCCCGCTGCGCCGCAGCCGCTCCCGCATCACGAACGACCACTCGGTCGTGTGGATGTCGGCCCCGAACCCGGCCAGGTCCAGATCCGTGCGCTGGTCGATGATCGGCGTCGTGCGCAACCCCAGCGACGCCGAGTTGAACAGCCCCGACCGGTAGGCCGCCGACAGCGCCTTCGGATCGGCCGCGCTGCGCTGCGGAACCGGGGCGCCCGTGTAGTCCAGCCCGCCGATCGAGGCGTTCAGGTCCACGAACTGCGCCGCGGAGATCCGCCCCGATCGCAACGCCGCGAGCCCGTACTGCACCCCGGTGTTGTCCAGCGTGCTCCGCGCGAACCCGGTCCGCGGATCGCGCCCGAGCTGGTTCACCAGCTGCTCGTTGGAGTTGCAGATGACACCGTCCGGATTGGACACCGGATCCCACCGCTCCGGCACCGGGATCAGCGGGCTGCAGCTGCCGGTCGCCGTCGCGCGGTTGGCGAACGTCTGCTCCCACGACACGCACGTGCTGTAGGTGTGGAACCCGGCCACCGCCACCCGCTGCTCGGGAGTGAACGAGCTGCCCGGCCCGGCGAAGTACCGGTTGAGCAGGCGGCAGTCGGTGACCGGCCCGCCGGTGCTGAGCGGGTCGGGGTAGGAGATGCCGGGGATGATGCCGTCCAGGATGCCCGGGTAGTTCTCGGCGATGTCGTACTGCTGGATCGCGCCGCCGGACCCGCCCCAGCCGATCGTGTGCCGCACCGGCCCGTACGTCTCGGTGAAGTGCTCCTTGACCATCATCGCCGCCTCCGCGGAGATGATCGGGCTGCAGTTGTTGTCCAGCACGTTCAGGCTCGACGAGGCCACCGCGTAACCCTGCGACAGGAACAGGTCGTTGAGCACCCCGCCGGTCGAGGCGCCCTGGTGGAACCCGGAATTGCAGCCGCCGCCGAAGGTGTAGACGAGCCGTTCGTTCCAGCCGCGCTCCACGGTGAACGGGGACGGCGCGGTGCCGTCCGTCAGCGCGGCGATCTCGTAGACCGCGCGATCGATCGTGCCGCGTTCCACCCGCACGATGTAGGGCATCCCGTTGACCGAGGCGAGATCCGCCGGCCGGGACGCGGGATCGGCCAGCGGCCGGAACTGCCCGCCGGTCGTCCGGTACTGGTAGCTGACCCGGGTCGGCGCGGTGCACAGCGGCGGGGTTGCGGCCGGCAGCCCGTACGCCTGCGTCTCGCAGTAGAACGGCTCTTGCTGCCGCCCGGAG
The DNA here is from genome assembly GCF_003385215.1 of Amycolatopsis thermalba. GTDB lineage: Bacteria > Actinomycetota > Actinomycetes > Mycobacteriales > Pseudonocardiaceae > Amycolatopsis_E > Amycolatopsis_E thermalba. Next base: position 3,117 of record NZ_PQHW01000121.1, read on the forward strand.
AACACCGGTCCGGTGATCGGGTGGTTGGTGACCCGCAGGCTCGCGCGGCCCCGCCCCGGCGCGCTCGCGACGATCTCGGTGGCGCCGTCCGGCAGGCCGTCGACCAGGCCCAGCAGTGTGTCGCCGGTCTGCTTGAACGCGCCGGTGACGTCGCGCCCGTTGGCCGTCACCCGCACGTCCCGTGCCGCCGGCACCCGGACCAGCACCTGCCCGCCGCTGACCAGGTCGGGGTGCGGGTTGGACACGGATTCCACGGTCAGCCGGGGCGGGGCCGCGACCGCCGCCGGGACGGTGAGCAGCGGCGCCGTCACCGCGGCGGCCAGCACCAGTGCACGCAACACGGGAGAACCCCCAGGCTCGTGCGCCACCTCCTCGTGGCGCTCAGGCCGGTATAGCACGGTGCCCGGTCAAGGCAAAAGTGTGGAACTGGGTTCTGTTCGATCACGCTCGAGCGGATTGTCCGAAGGGGCTGTGCAAGACAGCCCGATGTGTGTACGGTCCCTCCAAACCGAACCTGATTCTGTTTTACGCACCTGCGAAGAGGCGGTGGTCGCGAGAAATGGCGCAGCACGCTCCGTTGCTACGAGTGGACGAGCTGAACGTGTCCTTCGGCGGGTTGAAGGTCCTCCAGGCGGTCTCGCTCGAGGTGACCGAAGGGGAGGTGCTCGGCGTCATCGGTCCCAACGGCGCCGGCAAGACGACCCTGTTCAACACGATCTGCGGGTTCGTCCGCCCGGACTCCGGCACCCTGTCCTTCGACGGGCACCGGCTCGTGCCCCGGCCACACCGGCTCACCCGGCTCGGCATCGCCCGCACCCTGCAGGGGCTCGGGTTGTTCCCCAACCTCAGCGCGCTGGACAACGTCGCCGCCGGTGCCACGCACCGCTCGCGCACCGGCCCGGTCGGCGCGCTGCTCGCCTCGCCGTGGGCCGAGCGGCACGAGCTGCGGCTGCGGGACCAGGCGATGGGGATGCTGGAGCAGTTCGGCATCGCCGACGCCGCGCACCGCCCGTGCGCGAGCCTGCCCTACGGCATCCGCAAGCGCGTCGCGCTGGCCCGCGCGCTGATCAGCGAACCGCGCCTGCTGCTCCTCGACGAACCCGCGGCCGGGCTGTCCGCCGCCGAGACCGGCGAGCTGGCCGAGATCGTGCGCGGGTTGCGGCAGCGCACCACGGTCATGCTCGTGGAGCACCACATGGAGTTCGTGATGAACCTCTGCGACCGGCTCGTCGTGCTCGACTTCGGCGAGGTGATCGCCACCGGGACGCCCGCGCGGGTTCGGGAGGACCCGGCCGTGCAGCGCGCCTACCTCGGCGAGGCGGTGGCGGCCGATGCTTGAGGTCAGCGGCCTGGTCGCCGAGTACGGACCGGTGCGCGCGCTGCACGACATCGACATGACGGTGGAACGCGGCTCGATCACCGCGGTGCTCGGCGCGAACGGCGCCGGCAAGACGACGCTGCTGCGCTCGCTGTCCGGGCTGCTGCGGCCCAAGTCCGGGTCGGTGCGCCTGAACGACCGGGACATCACGCGTCACGGCCCGGAGGACCTGGTCCGGCTGGGCGTTGCGCACGTGCCCGAGGGCCGCGGCGTGATCGTCGAGCTGACCGTCGAGGAGAACCTGCGGCTGGGCGGGCTGTGGCGGCGGGACCGGGCGTGGCTGCGCACCGGCGTGGCGCGGATGTTCGAGCTGTTCCCGCCGCTCGAGCAGCGGCGGCACCAGCGCGCGGAGACGCTGTCCGGCGGCGAGCGGCAGATGCTCGCGATCGGCCGCGCCCTGATGAGCCGTCCCGACCTGCTGCTGCTCGACGAGCCGTCGCTCGGGCTCGCGCCGCGCACCGCCGCGCAGATCGTCGCCACGCTGCGCCGCCTGCGCGCCGAAACCGGTCTGACCCTGCTGCTGGTCGAGCAGAACGCGGGCACGGCGCTGTCGGTGGCCGACCGCGCCGTCGTGCTCAACGTCGGCCGCAAGGTCGCCGACGACGAAACCGCCCGGCTGGCCGCCGACGACCGGGTCCGCCGGGCCTACCTGGAGATGTGATGGGACGGTTCCTCGACTTGACGCTCGCCGGGCTGACCAGCGGCGCGGTGTACGCCGCGGTCGCGCTGGCCCTGGTGCTGATCTGGCGCTCCACCCGCATCGTCAACTTCGCGCAGGGCGGGATGTTGATGATCACGACGTTCCTGGGCTACACCGTGGTCAGCAACGGCGGGTCCTACTGGCTGGCGCTGGCCGTCGCGATCGCCGCCGGGCTCGTGCTCGGCGCGGTCGTGGAGCGGGTGCTGATCCGGCCGGTCGCCAAGCGGCCGCCGCTGGACGCCGTGGTGGTCACGTTCGGCCTGCTGGTCGGGCTGCAGGGCATCGCCGGGATGGTGTTCGGCGGCACCCCGCAGTCCTATCCGCCCGCGTTCTCGATCGCCGGGTTCCAGGCCGGCGGGCGGCAGATCCTGTTCTCGCCCAACGACCTGTGGATCGTGCTCGTGGTGCTCGCCGTGATGGTGGTGCTGGCGGTGGTGTTCCGCCGGACCTCGGCCGGGCTGCGGATGCGGGCGACGGCGTTCGCGCCGGAGGTGGCCCGGCTGCTGGGTGTGCGGGTCGGCCGGATGCTGACCGTCGGCTGGGCGCTGGCCGCGGTGGTCGGCGCGATCGCCGGGGTCCTGATCGCGCCGAGCACCTTCGTCAGCCCGACGGCGTTCGACGCGGTGCTGGTGTTCGGGTTCACCGCCGCCGTGATCGGCGGGCTGGACAGCCCGCCGGGCGCGGTCGTCGGCGGGCTCGCGCTGGGCCTGGTGCTCAGTTTCGTCTCGGGCTACCTGGGCCCGGACATCGTGACGCTGGGCGCGCTGGTCGTGCTCATCGTGGTGTTGATGGTGCGGCCGCACGGGTTGTTCGGCGCGGGAGCGAGGCGGCGGGTATGACGATGACGGAAACGCAGGCACCCCGGCGGGAGACGCCCCGGGTGCCGGTGTGGCGGCGCTCGACGTTGCTGCGCCACGGGTGCTGGGCGGTGCTCGGGCTGGCCGGGTTCTGGCTGGTGTCGATCGCGCTGGACCCGTTCGCGAACCTGCAGCTGGCCCAGATCGCCTACATGGCCATCGCCGTCGCCGGCCTGACGGTGCTGTCCGGCCTCAGTGGACAGATCTCGCTCGGGCACGGCGCGTTCGTCGCCGTCGGCGCCTACACCTCCGCGCTGCTGCTGGAGAACGCGGAGTGGAGCCTGGTGCCGGTGCTGATCGTGGCGACCGCCGGCACCGCGCTGGTCGGCGCGCTGGTCGGGGTGGCCGCGGCGCGGCTGCGCGGGCTGTACCTGGCCGGCGCGACGCTCGCGCTCGCGGTGGGGCTGCCGTCGCTGGCCGACTACCACGGCCTGCGCGACGTCCTCGGCGGCGCGAACGGGCTGATCGTCAGCCCGCCGGTGCCGCCGCTGTCGCTCGGCGAGACGTTCCCGCTGGAGCGGTGGCAGGCCTGGATCTGCGGCATCTGCCTGGTGATCGTGTTGTTCCTGCTCGCCAACCTCAGCCGCAGCCGGCTGGGCCGGGACATGCGGCTGGTCCGCGAGGACGAGGACGCCGCGGCCCTGTCCGGCGTGCACGTCGCCCGCACCCAGATCCTCGCGTTCTGCGTCAGCGCCGGTTGCGCCGGGCTGGCCGGTGGGCTGTTCGCGATCGTCAACAACCTCGCCGCGCCCGGGGCGTTCACGCTGGCCCTGTCGCTGTCGCTGCTCACCGCGGCGGTGCTCGGCGGGCTGGGCAGCCTCGCCGGCGCGGTGTACGGCGCGGTGATCGTGACGCTGCTGCCGAACTGGTCCACCGATCTCGCGCAGCAGGCCGACCTGCCGCGCGCGGTCTACGCCAACATCCCGCTGGTCCTTTATGGACTGGTCCTGATCCTGGTCATCCTGGCCTTCCCCGGCGGCATCCAGTCCGGGGTGCGCCGGATCGGCCGCCTGCTCCGCCGTAACCGCACGAACTGAAGGAGACGAGATGGTCCTGTCCAGACGCCCGCGCGCGGCGGTCGCGCTCACCGCGGCGCTCGCCCTCACGTTGACGGCGTGCGGCGGTGGTGGTGGCGGTGGCGGCAGCACGCCCGGAGTGACCGACACCGAGGTGCTGATCGGCAGCACCCTGCCGCTGACCGGCAACGCGGCGCCCGGCTACAGCGAGCAGGGGCCGGCCGCGAAGGCGATGTTCGACTACATCAACGCCAACGGCGGCATCCACGGGCGCAAGATCAACCTGAAGTACGTCGACGACGCCTACAACCCGGCGAACACGGTGACGCTGACCAAGCAGCTGGTGCTGGAGGACAAGGTGTTCGCGATGGTCGGCGCGCTCGGCACGCCGACCCACACCAAGGTCGTGGACTTCCTCAACAGCTCGCGCGTGCCGGACCTGTTCGTCGCGTCCGGCTGCACCTGCTGGGACCAGCCGGACCGCAACCCCTACACCTACGGCTGGCAGCCCGACTACACGGTCGAGGGCAAGATCCTCGGCGACTACGTGGCGAAGAACTTCGCCGGCAAGAAGGTCGCCTACTTCTACCAGGACGACGACTTCGGCGCCGACGGCATGAAGGGGCTGGACAAGTTCATCGACCAGAGCCTGGTCGTGGCGCGGCAGCCGTACCAGCCGGGCAACACCGACGTCGCCGCCCAGGTGTCGGCGATCGCGCGCAGCGGCGCGGAGGTCGTGGTGCTGGAGACGATCCCGGCCTACACCGCGTTGTTCAAGCTGACCGCGCTGAAGCTGGGCTACAACCCGCAGCTGATCGCGTCCAGCGTCGGCGCGGACCCGGTGACGGTGTCCGGGCTGCTGGAGAACTTCGCCAAGCAGAGCGGCGCCTCGGTCAAGGGCAGCGATCTGGTCGAAGGTCTGGTCAGCAGCGCCTACCTGCCGGCGAGCAGCAGCGCGGACAACTCGTGGATCCAGCTGTTCAAGAAGGTGCACGACACCTACATCCCGAACCTGCCGTTCGACGGCAACGTCATCTACGCGATGTCCTACGCCTACACGTTCGCGCAGGTGCTGCAGGCCGCGGGCAAGGACCTGACGCGGCAGGGGCTGATCGACGCGCTGAACAAGGGCGGGTTCGCCGGGCCGGGCCTGGTGCCGTTCCGGTACGGGCCGGACTCGCACGCCGGGTACACCGGCGGGCAGATCTCGACCATCCGCGGCGGGCAGCAGGTGCTGTCCGGCACGCCGCTGACCACCGACGGCGGCGACGGGCCGGTGGTGCCGTACACGACGCCGCAACCGGCGGCGCCGGCCAACGGCGTGCCGGCGGCGTGAGGTGGGCGCCGCGTCCCGGCGGGGCTCACGTCACGCCGGGACCGGCGCGAGCCGTGCGGTCCGGCACAATCGGGGTATGACCGAGGCCACCACCGGGAGCACGCGGGCGCAGATCACGCGCGCCGCCCTGCTCGACGCTGCCCGCGAGGTGTTCGTCGCCTCCGGTTACGAGGACGCCAAGCTGGTCGACATCGCCGACCGGGCGGGCGCCAGCATCGGCAGCCTCTACCACCACTTCACCGCCAAGTCGGACCTGTGGATCACCCTGTACGACGAGTACACGCGGCGGCAGCAGCACCGGTCGGCGCGCGCGTTCCGGAGCGCGCTGGCGGCGGGGGAGGAGGACGCGCTGCGGCTGTTCATCGCCGGTACCCGGGCGTACCTGGAGGGGTGCTGGGAGGAGCGGCAGCTGGCGCGGATCTTCCTGTCCGGCAGCGGGCCGGCCGGGTTCGGGCTGCTGACGCGGCAGCGGTTCCGCGAGTGGCTGCACGCGAACTCGACGCTGGTCAACGGCCACGAGCGGCCGCTGTCGGACATGCTGGTGCTGTGCCTGACGGCGATGGCGACGGAGGCGGGCCGCGAGGTCGCGGCGGCCCCGTCGAAGGCGAAGGCCCGCAAGATGATCGACGAGGTGCTGGAGCTGATGGGGCACCTGTACCCGGGCTCGGAGTGATCCCCCGGGACAGCGCCTGTCCCGGTCAGACCGGGGCGGTCTCGCCGGCTCGCCGGTGTTCCGCGGCTTCGAGGTAGCCGTGCAGGGTCTGGCGCGCCCGGAGGAGCGTGCCGATGTGGTCGTCCAGCCCGTGCAGCCTGCCGCGCAGGACTGCCAGCAGCTCGTCGCACGGCTCCAGGTCCGGCGCGGCCCCGCTGGCGCACGGCAGCAGCACCCCGATCTCCTCCGTGGACAACCCGGCGTCCAGCAGGTTCCGGATCTGTGTGACGGTTACCACGGCGTCCTCGCCGTACTCGCGGTAGCCGTTGGCGCCCCGGTCCGGTTTCAGCAGGCCCTGGGCCTCGTAGTAGCGCAGCTGGTGGGTGTTGACCCCGGTCCGCCTGCCGAGCTCGCCGATCAGCACGCCGGTTCCTCCTTGACCTTCATACCGGTGTGAACCCCGACCATCGTGCCATGACGAAGAACTCCGTGACCGTGCTCGGCCTGGGGCTGATGGGCCAGGCGCTCGCCGGTGCGCTGGTGCGCGCCGGCCATGCCACGACGGTGTGGAACCGCTCGCCGGCCAAGGCGGACGCCCTGGTCGCGCAGGGGGCGACCCGCGCCGGATCCGTTCGCGACGCCGTGACGGCGAGCCCGCTGGTGATCGTGTGCGTCACCGGCGCCGACGCCGTGCGGCAGATCCTCGACCCGGTGGCCGGCGAGCTCGGCGACCGCGTCCTGGTGAACCTGAGCTCGGGCACCTCCCGGGAGGCGCGGGAGACGGCGGCGCGCCACCCGGGCCGGTACCTGGACGGCGCGATCATGGCCGCCCCGCCCGCCATCGGCACGCCGGAGGCGGCCATCGTCTACAGCGGAGCGCGGGCGGCCTTCGACGAGCACGAGCAGATCCTGCGCGACCTCGGCACGGCGACCTTCCTCGGCGACGACCCCGCCCTGTCGGCGCTGCACGAGACGGCCGTGCTGGGCCTGATGTACGGCATCCTGAACGGCTTCCTGCACAGCGCCGCCCTGCTCGGCGCCGCGGGGGTGCCGGCGGACTCGTTCCTCCCGTTCGCCCGCGCGGGAATCGACACGGTCGCCGGGTGGTTGCCCGGGTATGCGCGCCAGATCGACGAGGGCACCTACCCGGCACTCGACGCCACCCTCGACACCCACCTGGCCGCCATCGAGCACGTCGTCCACGAGAGCGAGGACGCCGGGGTCGACGCCGCGCTGCCGGCGCTCGTCCGCGCGGCCGCGCGGCGCGCGGTGTCCGCGGGACACGGCGGCGACAGCTACGCCTCGGTGATCGAACAGTTCCGCGACAAGGAGCCCGCATGACCACGTCCTTCGATCCGCACCAGTTGCTCGCCGAGAGCCGGATCGCCGTCCTGGCGACCATCAAGGCCAACGGCCTGCCGCAGCTGTCGCCCGTCACGCCGTACTACGACCGCGACGCCGGCCTGATCTACGTGTCCATGACGGAGGGCCGGGCCAAGACCCGCAACCTCCGCCGCGATCCGCGCGCGGCGCTCGAGGTCACCAGCGCCGACGGCTGGGCGTGGGCGACCGCCGAGGGCAGCGTCACCCTCACCGGCCCGGGCACCGACCCGCACGGCCCGGAGGTCGAGGCCCTCGTCGACTACTACCGCGCGGCCGCGGGCGAGCACCCGGACTGGAACGAGTACCGCGAGGTCATGGTGTCCGACCGCCGGGTGCTGATGACGCTGAAGGTCGAGCGCGTCTACGGCGAGAAGATCCGCTGACGCCTCAGAGGTCGAGGCGGATCAGGCGCGTCTCGGTCATCGGCTCGCCGTGCGCGGCGGCGCTGCTCAGCAGGTCCCGGACCCCGGCGGGGAAGTCCAGTTCCACGCCGTGGGCCTGCGAGTACGCGATCCGCGCGTTGACCCCGTGCCGCTCGCCGGCGCCCCACTCCGGCCAGCGCGCCCGGGCGGCCGCCTCGATCGCGGCCCGCTCGTCGAACCCGCCGACCGCCTCGCGCAGCCACTCGAAGTACTCCCGCACGTCCGCGACCGGGTCGTCCGCCGCCGCGGTCACCGGGCCGTGGCCGGGCACGTACGTCGTGGCGCCGAAGGTTTCCAGCCAGGTCAGCGCCTCCAGCCACCCGGCGATCGACCCGGCGAGCGCCAGCGGCGTGACCCCCAGGAACAGCAGGTCGCCGGTGAACAGCGTGCCCGACTCCGCGTGCCAGACCACCAGGTCGCCGTGCGTGTGGGCGGGCCCGGGCGCCGGCACGACCGTCACCGACGTGCCGCCGAGGTCGAGGTCCCGCGGCTCGGTGACCGGGGAGATGCCGGACGGCGGGTCGATCGCGCCCCAGTCGCAGCTGAACAGGAAGTCGTACGTGTGCGGCCCGGACAGCACCTCGCCCGCGGCCGGCGGGGTGGCCAGGATCGTCGCGCCCGCGGCGGCCAGCCGTCCGGCTCCGTGGGCGTGGTCGCCGTGGGCGTGGGTCAGCGCGACGGTGCGGCGCGTGCCCGGTTCGAGGTAGGCGTCGATCGCGGTCTCCAGCCGCCGGTTCAGCGGCTCGGTCGCGAACGTGTCGATCTGCAGGGCGGCGTCCCGGCCGGTGACGAGGCCGGCGTTGCTGACGAACCAGCCGCCGGGCGGCTGGTGGAAGGCGATGACGCCGGGGTGCAGCGCCACCGGGTGCAGGTCTGGTCTGGACACGCGCCCCAGCATCCTCCCTCGGCGCGCGTGCGGGGAAGAGCCCTCCGGGACGAACACCTCGCCCCGAAGGGCTCATTCCATTGTGGACTTCCTCACTGCGGTGGCGGCTGTTCCTGCTGCCCGCGCGCGAAGTCCTTGGCCTTCTGCGACGCCTGGTCGATCTTGTCGGCGTGCTGACCGAAGCGGTCCTTGGCGGCCTCGGCCACCTTGTCGATGCCCTGGTCCGCCTTGTCCGGGTTCTTGCCCAGGGCGTCCTTGGCCTTGTCGAACATGTTCATGGCTACCTCCTCGGCGCCCCGGCTACCCGCCCCCGGTCGGCGAAAACGCCACATCCCCCGCTCGCGGGTCACTCACGTGAGCGGAGGTTTCAGCCCGGCCCGGTGTTGGATCGGTGTGGTCCACGGTGCTCGAACTGATTGGCCCGTTGCGGTCCCGGCACGATGATCGGCGCCGTGGGGCGCGTCGCCGCCGCGGTGGACGTGTCGATCGGCGCCGAGATCGAGAACGGTTACGGGGAACGGCCCGGGACGTGGCCGCGACGGGCACCGCCGTCCTCGACGCGGGTGCCGCCGGGATCAACCTGGAGGGCTCGCGGGCACCGTCGCGATCGTGCGGCGTTGACCTTGTCACTGTGTCAGCCTTTTACCGTCGCCGCATGAGTGGAGTGGTTGTCATCGGCGCGGGGCCGGGTATCGGGCAGGCTGTGGCGAGGCGGTTCGCGCGCGAGGGGTTGCCCGTCGCGCTCGTGGCGCGGACCGAACGGACCCTGCCGGGGGCGCGCAGTTTCGTCGCCGACAGCACCGACGAGCACGCCCTGCGGGAAGCCCTGGACGCGGCGGCCGCGGAGTTCGGCACGCCGGACGTGCTGGTCTACAACGCGGCGATCATCCAGCCGGACGCGCCGGGGGAGCTGCCCGCGCGGGCGCAGCTGGACGCGTGGGCGGTGAACGTCGGCGGCGCGCTGACCGCCGCGGCGCACGTCGCGCCCGCGATGGCCGCCCGGGGCAGCGGCACGATCCTCGTCACCGGCGGGATGCCGGAGCCCGACCCGCGGTACGTGAGCCTGTCGCTGGGCAAGGCCGGGGTCCGCACGCTCGTCGCCCTGCTCGACGCCCAGTACGGGGCCGCCGGGGTGCACGTGGCGTCGGTGACGGTCGCCGGGCCGGTCGCCCCGGGCACGGCCTTCGACCCGGACGACATCGCCGAGCACTACTGGGCCCTGCACACGCAGGACCGGCCCTGGTCGCTCGAGGTGGTCCACGACGGGCGGGCCAACCAATGGAACGCGGGCTGATCGGGGTGCGCGGGTGATCCGATACTGCAGCTCCCTCGGATCGAAGGAGCCCCGATGTGCGACCGCCCGGCCTCGCGCCGTTCCGCCCTGAAGATGAGCCTCGCCGCGGGCGGGGCGCTGCTGGCGGGGAGCACGCTCACCGCCGCACCCGCCCAGGCCGTGACCGGCGACCGGCTCGTCATGCTGGGCGTGGACGGCGGGCCGAAGGTCAACGCCGGCCGCGCCAAGCCCGCCCTCGCGCTGGTCACCGGCGGCCGCACCTACCTCGTCGACTGCGGTCTGGACACCACCCGGCAGCTCGTGGCCGCGGGGCTGACCTTCGCGTCGGTGCGCAACCTGTTCGTCACGCACCACCACCTCGACCACACCTCCGGGCTGCCGGACCTGGTCCTGCACGGCTGGACCAACGCCCCCACCGCCCTGAGCGACCTCGGGCTGTGGGGGCCGCCCGGGATGAGCCGCAAGGTCGCCGGCCTGAAGACCTTGTTCGGCCAGGACGTGGAGCTGTTCGAGACCGGTGGCGGGTTCCCGGAGTTCCCGCGGCTGCGGGCGCGGGACGTGTCGGTGGGCGCCCGGATCACCCACGTGATGGAGGACGAGCACGTCGTGGTCGACGCGACGCGCGTGTTCCACGGCCCCGAGGTGAAGAACGCCTACGCCTACCGGTTCACGCTCAAGCGCAGCGGCACACGGGTGGTCTTCTCCGGCGACACCGCCGCTCCCGACCCGAACCTCATCGAGCTGGCGCGCGGCTGTGACGTGCTGGTGCACGAGGTGCAGGACAACGACCAGGTCGACGCGATCGCGAACACGCTGCCCCCGGACCAGGGCGAGGCGCTGCGCCGGCACCTGCTGGAGGCGCACTCGAACGTGACGGACGTGCCCGCGGTGGCGAAGGCGGCCGGCGTGCGGACGCTCGTGTTCTGCCACTACACGCCGGTGCCGCAGCCCGCCTCCGTCTACCTCGGGAAGGCGAAGGCGGCGGCGGACGCGATCGGTTACCGGGGCACCATCATCGCGCCCGGCGATCTCGACGTGATTCCACTGTAGACCGGACGCCGATTCCGGGGCCGGTTTCAGGGTGTTCCCGGATGCCCGGGCCGCCGGGACCGAGCACCATCACCGGCATGATCCGGAGATCTCTCGTGCTCGCCGTGACGGTGCTGCTCGCGTCGGCGGCGCCGGTGTCGGCGGCGCCGAAGCTCGCGTTGCCCCAGCCCACCGGTCCGTACCGGGTGGGGGAGACCGCTCTGCACCTGGTCGATCCGGCGCGCGCCGACCCGTGGCGCGGCGGCCCGCGCGAGCTGATGGTGACGCTGCACTACCCCGCGTTGCCCGGCCCGGGGCGCCCGGCGCCCTACATGCTGCCCGGCGCCGCGGCGCACTTCGACGCGGTCACCGCCAACGGTTTGCTGGGTCTCGGCGTGCCCGCCACGGACTGGGCGTCGGTGCGGACCAACGCGCGCCGCGACGCCGTGCCGGTGCCCGGGCGGCACCCGGTGATCGTCTACTCGCCCGGGCTGGGCGAGCCGCGCACCTGGGGCACCGCGACGGCCGAAGACCTGGCCGGCCGCGGGTACGTCGTGGTGAGCATCGACCACACCTGGGAGTCGCCGGAGGTGGAGTTCCCGGACGGCTCGGTGCGGACCATGGTCGACCCCGGCGAGCCCGACGCGTTCCTGCGCAAGGCGCTCGGCGTGCGGGTCGCGGACACGCGGTTCGTGCTGGACGCGTTGTCGAGCCGCCTGGACGTGAGCCGGGTCGGCATGATCGGCCACTCGATGGGCGGGGCGGCCGCGGCGCTGACGATGGCGGCCGACCCGCGCGTGGTGGCCGGGGTGAACCTGGACGGGAACCTGACGTGGTTCGACGGCAGCCTCATGCCCCCGGCGGCGGACGGCCTGCACGGGCCGTTCCTGCTGGTCGGCAAGGACGGCGAGACCGACACCGGCCCCGGCTGGACGGCCTTCCTCGCCGCGACGCACGGCTGGGCGCGGCAGCTGAAGCTGCTCGGCTCGGAGCACGCGTCCTTCACCGACGCCGCGGCCCTGCTGCCGCAGCTGGGCGTGCCGCTGGGCACCCTCCACCCGGCGACGGCCGTGCGCACCCAGCGCGCGTACGTGGCGTCGTTCTTCGACCGGTGGCTGCGCGGCCGCGACGACCACCTGCTGGACGGCCCGTCGCCGCGTTACCCGGAAATGGTGTTCCCGCGCGGCAGCTCCTGAGCCAGGATGAGCCGATGCTGGCCGATCACTTCCCGCTGCTCGCGCTCCGCGTGCGGACCCCACGGCTCGAACTGCGGCTGCCCGCGCCCGACGAGCTCGCCGAGCTGGCCGAACTCGCCGCCGAGGGGATCCACGATCCGGGCGCGATGCCGTTCCTCGTCCCGTGGACCGACCAGGAACCGGGGCTCGTGGCGCGGTCGCTCGTGCAGTTCCACTGGCTCCGGCTGGGCAGCTGGAGCCCGGACGACTGGGGCCTGGACCTCGTCGTCTTCCGCGACGGCCAGGTGGTCGGCCAGCAGAGCGTGAGCGCGAAGCGGTTCGCCATCACCCGCGAGGTGCACACCGGCTCGTGGGTCGGCCGGCGGCACCAGGGCCAGGGCATCGGCACCGAGATGCGCCGCGCGGTGCTGCACCTGGCCTTCGCCGGGCTCGGCGCGGAGGAGGCGGCGTCCGGCGCGTTCGAGGACAACGCCGCTTCGCTCGCCGTGTCGCGCAAGCTCGGCTACCGGCCGGACGGCGTCGCGCGGCACGTGGTCCAGGACAAGCTGGCGGTGGAGCACAGGCTGCGCCTCAGCCGCGACGCGTGGCGCGACGAGATCCCGGTGACGATCGAGGGTTTGCCGCCCTGCCTGCCGCTGTTCGGGATCTAGAGTCGGCGGGTGCGTGTGGCGGAGTGGGCGGCCCGCTGGGTGCCGCCGGGGGCGGTGGCCGCGACGACCGCGCACGCGCCCAGCAGGGGAAGCAGCCGGTCCCGCCCTCGCGCGACGACGTGGAGCACCAGCGCGGTGGCGGCGAAGGGATCCCAGAGCACCCCGAGGAACGCGGCCGCCGACGACACCACCAGCACCGGGACCGGCCACCGCCGCTGGAGCAGCACGGCGAGCCCGAGCACGATCGCGACCGCCACCGGCCCGCCCAGCCGCCAGCCGGTGTCGTCGCGCAGCAGGTTGCCCCGACGGCGATGTCCACGGCGACCAGGAGCGCGGCCGAAAGAGCGGCGGTGGCTCGTGTCCGCCACGGGGAAGGGCGCATTTCCGTGAGGCAGGCACGTCCGCCCAGGGCGGTCATCCCTCGGTCCGATGGCGCCCGAGCGATATCGGGATGGCGGTCGCGCCCTGGGCGCGGTGATGGTCGGAAGCGCGGTGCTCGTGGCGGTCCGGGCTGCGGCCCGCGATATCCGGCCGGTGCGGTCCCGCGGCGGTCATACCCAGGTCCGACCCCGCCGCCGGAACTGTCCGCCCTGGCCCGATTCGCCGCGGACGGGCGCTGGCAGGTTCGCCCCATGACTCGTGAACTGCGCTGGATCGGTGGTCCGGCGATGATCGCCGCGCCGTTGTCGTTGCTCGCCGGGATGCTGCTGCTGTGCCCGGCGGTGCTCGCGTTCGCCGCGCGGGCCGGGACCGGCTGGGGTGCCTGCGGCGCGGTTCTCGTCGTGACCAGGCTCTTCGGGCGGGTCTGCCACGCCGGGTTCGACCAGGCCGCCCTCGCCCGCCATCGCGGCGCCGGGTTCGTCGGCGACGCCTACGGGGACCCGCACCTGTTCAGCTACCTGACGTTCACGATCCTGCTCGGCTGGCCGGTGCTCGCGTTCGCCGCCTGGCGGGCGCGCGTGCTGCACCCGGTCCAGGCCCTCGGGCTGGCGGCGACGGCGGCCCTGCCGCTCGGCGTGCTGAAGGGGACCACCGCGCTGTCCCTCGTCGCGGTGGCGGGCCTGGGCGTGGCGCTCGTGCCGGAGGGGTCCGCCTGCTCCGCTCCGCGCCGCGGCCGGACCTCCGGCTGGTGGCCGCCGCGGTGCCGGTCGTGGGGCTGCTCGCGTACGTGAGCACACTGGGGTGAGCGTTTCCCGGCCCGGCGCCCTGGGCAATCCGCCCGGTATGGCCAAGGTTCTCGTGCTCGATGTGGACGGCACGCTGGTGGACACGAACTACCACCACGCGCTCGCGTGGTTCCGCGCCTTCCGCGGCCACGGCGTGACCGTGCCGGTGTGGCGCCTGCACCGCGCCATCGGCATGGGCGGTGACCAGCTGGTGCCCGAGGTCGCCGGGCCGGAGGTCGAGGACTCCTGCGGCGACGACGTCCGCGCCAAGTGGAAGGAGCTGGTCGACGGGATGCTGCCCGAGGTGTGCGCGCTCGACGGCGCCCACGAGCTGCTCCAGGCCGCCCACGACGCCGGCTACCGGGTGGTGCTGGCCAGCTCGGGCAAACCGGACCACGTCGACCACTACCTCGACCTGATCGACGGCCGCGAGCTGGCCGGGGACTGGACCAGCTCCCAGGACGTCGAGGCCACCAAACCGGAACCGGACCTGCTGGAGGTCGCGCTGGAGAAGGTGCGGGGCGAGCAGGCCGTGGTGATCGGCGACTCGGTCTGGGACTGCGTCGCCGCCGGGCGCATCGGCCTGCCGTGCGTCGGCCTGCTCACCGGCGGGTTCTCCGCCGCCGAGCTGACCGAGCACGGGGCCGCGCGCACCTTCGCCGACCTGCACGAACTCCGCGCGAGCCTGGACGACCTGCCGTTCGGATCGACCCCGCGCTGAGGTTACGGCCGCAGGTGGGCGGGCACGTCGTCGAGCGCGACGCGGGTCTGGTCGCCGGACGCCATGTCCCGCACGGTGACCTCGCCCGCCTCCTGCTCGGCCGGGCCGTAGATCAGGACCGTGCGCGCGCGCTGGTCGTTGGCCCACTTCAGCTGGCGCGCGAGCTTGCCGGAGGTGCCCAGGTAGACGCCGGTGCGCAGGCCGCGCGCACGCAGCCGGTTCGCCAGCCGCAGCACCTCGTCCTCGGCGCCGAGGACGGTGAGCGCGACGTCCAGGCCACCGGTTTCGGCGTCGGCCGCGGCCTGTCCGGCGAGGATCCGCTCCAGGCCGATCGACCCGCCGCAGGCCGGCATGTCCGGGCCGCCGAGCTTGGCGACGAGCCCGTCGTAGCGGCCGCCGGAGGAGATCGAACCCGGGTAGCCGGCGGCGCTGACCTCGAAGATCGGGCCGGTGTAGTAGTCCAGGCCGCGCACCATCCGCGGGGTGAACACGACCCGGCCGGACGGCAGCCCGGCGGTGAGCTCCAGCAGCTTGTCGACCTCGGCGAGGCCGGCGCGGCCGCGTTCGGTGGTGTCGAGCTGCTTGCGGATCCGGTCGGTGTCGGCGGCCACCACGTCGCCGACCAGGCTTTCCGCGGTGCCGGTCGCCAGGCCGCGGTCGGCCAGCTCGGCGATCACGGCGTCCGGCGTGGCCTTGTCCAGCTTGTCCAGGCTGCCGAGCACCTTGGCGCCGGCCTCCTCGGGGATGCCGTAGGCCTCCAGCAGGCCGTGCAGCGCCTGGCGGCTGTTGACCAGGAAGCGAAAGTCCTCGACGCCCAGCGCGATCAGGGCGTCGTTGATCGCCCACAGCGTCTCCGCGTCGGCCAGCGGGGACGACGAGCCGACGGTGTCCAGGTCGCACTGGACGAACTCGCGGAAGCGGCCCTGCGCGGGGCGGTCGGCGCGCCACACCGGGCCGATCACGTAGCGCTTGTAGGGCGCGGGCAGCTTGCTGCCGTAGGTGCCGATGACCCGGGCGAGCGGCACGGTGTGGTCGTAGCGCAGCGCCAGGTCGGCCTCGCCGGAGGCTTCGTGCACGCCGCGTTTGAGGATCTTGAAGATCAGGGCCGATGCGTCGTCGCCGAGCTTGCCCGCGAAGACCTCGAGGCGTTCGAAGGCCGGGGTCTCCAGGGGGTCGAAGCCGTAGCGCTCGAAGACGGCGCTGACGGTGTCGAACGCGGCCTTCCGGCGACGCACGTCGTCGGCCAGGAAGTCGCGGGTACCTGAAGGTGGCTCGGCGGCCTTCGCCATGAATCGGTCCTTTGCTGGTCGGGTGCGCCTGCCATTGTCCCGCGCCGGCGCGGGCGGCCGCGCACGACCCCTGGGCAGACGGAAGCCCCGGCCCGCCGAGGGGGAGGTGGGCCGGGGCTTCCTGCTCCATCCGACGGCACCCCTGCGTCCACCGGATTGCGACTCCGGCGCCTGGCTACCCCGGCCGCCGAGCGGGTAAACCGCCGATGCGGGAAAAAATCACCGGCGGCCGGTTTCTGGGATGATCGGGTTCCATGACGACGCCGACGACCCCGTCCGCCCTGATCATCGAGCCGGCGCGGGTGGTGCTGCGCGAGGACGTCGAGCGGTTCCTGGGCCAGGCCGGCGAGCCCCACGATGCGGACGAGCCGGTCCGTCGCCTCGTCCGCGATGACGTAGCTGTCCGGACGCGCGAGGAGCACGGCGCGCACCAGACGCTCGCCGTCGCCGCGTGGCGGGAGTTCCGGGCCTCGTGACGGGACGCGACGCACGGCGGATCGACGTGTCACGCCTGCCGGCGGATGTCGTGGCACTCATCGACGCCCTGGAGCCGGGCGAGGACCTCGTGATCACGCGGAACGGTGAGGCGGTCGCGACGATCTCCAGCACGCTCGGCGCGCCCGGTTCCCGGGGCTCCGCCGGCCCGGCGGCCGAGGGTGAGGTGATGGTGGTCGCCACGGCGATGCGGCTGTCGGAGTCGGCGCGGGCGTCGCTGTCGGCCGAGCTCGGCACGGACTACATCGTGATCGACATGCACGCGGCACCACCGACGGCCGACGTGCTGCTGGTGCCGCCGGTGAGCCCGCAGCTGATCGGCAACCTCCGGAGGTCGTTCCCGCGGGCGCGCGTGGTGGTGGCCGAGATCGAGGACGCCGAGCTGGGCGTCAGCTACGAGGGCCCGGTCCGGCGAATGCTCAACGCCGGGGCGACGACGTACCTCCCGTCGACGACGATCCCCCGCCTGGCACACCAACTCGACCGGACGATCACCGAGGAACGCCAGCTCACGGGCGGGACCCGGCCCCGGCGGGAGATCGATGCGCCGCCGGGGCCGCCGCCTTCGCCGGCCTGATCCCGCTGCCCGGGGTGGCGGAGGATCACGGGCGTGGCGGCGTGGTGGCCGTGCCGGGGTGAGCCTGGTGGGGTGGTGGTG
>NZ_PQHW01000122.1 GCF_003385215.1 Amycolatopsis thermalba
GGAGGGGCTCGGGGTCGGTGACGTCCAGCGCGGCGGCGGCGATGACCCGGTCGCGCAACGCGGACACCAGGGCGTCGGTGTCGACGAGCGAGCCGCGTGCGGTGTTGACCAGCCACGCGGTGGGTTTCATCTTCGCCAGTTCGGCGGCGCCGATCATGCCTCGCGTCTGTGGGGTGGCCGGTACGTGCAGCGACACGATGTCGCTGGCGGCCAGCAGTTCCTCCAGCGACGCGGCCGGTTCGGTTCCCGGCACTGCTCGGTCGGTCCGGCTCCAGGTCAGGACCTGCAGGCCGACGGCCAGTGCCCGGGGGACGAGTGCGCGTCCGATGGTGCCGAGCCCAACGAGGCCGAGAACCTTGCCGCGCAGCCGGCTCGGCGTGCCGGTGCCGGTGACGTCCCAGCCGCCGTGGCCCAGCAGCCGGGTGTGCGGCACGAGCCGCCGCGCGAGGGCGAGGATGAGCAGCAGTGTGTGGTCGGCGACTTCGTCGGAGCAGTAGTCGGGCACGTTGCTGACCACCATGCCCAGCTCGGTGGCACGGGCGACGTCGATGTTGTCCACGCCGACGCCGTAACGGGCCACGGTGAGACAGCGCCGGGCCGCGTCGAGCACGTCGGCGGGGATCTTCGCGAAGCAGGTCAGGATCGCGTCCGCGCCGGTGGCCAGGCGGGCGATCTCCGCGGGATCGCCGCTTGCGTCGACGACCTCGGCGCCGGTCGCGGCGACGATCTGCGACTCGAGGTCGAGGGACGGCCACGGGTGGTCGGTGACGAGGACGCGCTTCACGGGCGCCGCCAGGGCAGGATCTCGTGGCGCGGCGGTCCCGGCACCACCCGGTTCCGCGTCCCGCCCAGCAGTTCCACGCTGGTCGTCACGACATCGCCGGGGCGCAGTGGTGGGAGGTGGTCGCGCCCGTGCCGGCCCCACAGCTCGGCCAGGCACCCGCCCTGGCAGGTTCCCGAGCCGAGCAGGTCGCCGGGGCGGATCCAGGTGCCCCGCGAGGCGTAGGTAGCCAGCGCGGCGAAGCTCCAGGCCATGTTGTCCAGCCGGTCCTGCCCGATCAGCTCGCCGTTGACCCGGACCTCCATCGCCAGGTCGTAGGAGGGTCCGGACCGCCGGTCCGCCAGCTCGTCGGCCGTCACGAACACGGCGCCGAGCGCGGTCGCGGTGTCCTTGCCCTTGGCCGGTCCCAGCCGCATCCGCATCTCGTGGAACTGCACGTCGCGGGCGGAGAAGTCGTTGAGGACGACGAACCCGGCGAGATGGTCCGCGGCGTCCTCGACGCCGAGGTCCCGGCCGGCAGCGCCGACCACCGCCGCGACTTCCAGTTCGAAGTCGAACAGCGCGCATCCGGGTGGGATTTCCACGTCGTCGTGCGGGCCGACGGTGGCGTAGGGGTTGGAGAAGTAGAACGCCGGGATTTCCCAGAACTCCGCCGGAATTTCGGCATCGGGGTCGAGCATCTTGACCACCCCCGCGGTGTGCTCGGGGAAGGTGGAGAAGTCGCGAACGGTCGGTGGGTCCAGCGGCGCCATCAGGTCCGCGCCAGCCCAGGGGGTGACACGCCTCCGGGTGCGCAGCGCGACCTCGCCCGCGGACCGCAGCCTGCCGTCGTGGGCCAGGAGTGCGGGCAGGTCGGGTTCGGTGTCCAGATCGATCAGGGCGTCCTCATCGTCGAGCACGGCGAGTCTGGGGCCCTGATCCGTCCGGTGCCGGGCGAATCTCATCACGCCTCCTTCGCGGATCTGCCGCGATGCTAGGGACGCCACCGGATCCGGCGGAAATGCAGAGCGTGGTTGGCAGGTATCGGCCCGGTGAATGGATCGTCGTTAGGATCGGTCGCGTGGCGACGGCGCAGGGAGGGTGACGCGAGTGAACCTGGGACAGGTGGACCTCAACCTCCTGGTGGTCCTCGACGCGCTGTTGCGCGAGCAGAACGTCACCCGTGCCGCCGAGCGTTTGCACATGTCGCAGCCGGCCACCAGTACCGCGCTGGCGCGGTTGCGCAAGGTGCTGGGGGACCCGTTGCTCGTCAAGCACGGGCGGTACCTGCAGCTGACCCCGCGGGCCGAGGCGCTGGTCGACCCGGTTCGCGACGTGCTGGCCACCATCGAGCAGAGCATCGTGAAGCCACCGGGGTTCGATCCGGCGCACGACCGCCGGACCTTCGGCGTGATCGCCAGCGACTACGTCGGCATGATGCTGATCCGGCCGCTGCTGGGCCGCATCGGCGGCCTCGCGCCGAACCTGAGCCTGGAACTGGCGCAGATCTCAGGTCACTTCCTGCGGCTGCTCGAACGCGACGAGATCGACCTGGCGATCCTGCCGGAGTCGCTGGCCGAGGGGGAGCGCCTCGGCGACTGCGCGAGCGTGCCGGTCCTGGCCGACCGGTTCGTGGGCGCGGTCTGGCGGGGACATCCCCTGGCGGGAGGGTCGCTGCCGGCGGCGGCGCTGGCCGAACACCCCTACCTCGCCTTCGCGCCACCTGACGGGTTCAGCCTGATCGAGGAGGATCTCGACAAGGCCGGGATCTCCCGCCGGGTGGAGGCCACGGCGATCAGCTTCGTCACGATGCCGTTCCTGCTCGCCGGCACCGGTCTGGTGACGATCATCCCGGAACGGCTCGGGCGCCAGGTCGCCGATGCCGCCGGGATCGTCCTGCTCGAGCCGGAGTTCGAGATCCGTGCGGTGCGGGAGTCGGCGTACTGGCACTCCCGCCGCAACAGCGACCCCGGGCACCGGTGGCTGCGGGAGCAACTGGTCGCCGTCGTCGGATAGCTGGTATCCACGCAAGGTATTTCCGCCCGGCCGCTCCTCGTCGTTAGCGTCGCTGTCCATGAGGCAGACGCGATGAAGCGATGGGTCGACGGGTACGCGCTCGGCACCTTCTCCGATGGCGTGGACACCTTCGCCGGGCTCGTGTCCGGGGACCGGGTGCGGCGCCTGGACACCGAGGAGTGGGCCAAGGAGAACGCCACCGTCCGGGGACTGCTGGAGGACTGGGCGCGCGTACGTCCCCGGCTGGCGGAACTCGCCCGGCCGCCGGGCGGGGTCCCCCTCGACGCGCTGACGGTGCTGGCGCCGGTGGAGCCGCGGCAGATCATCCAGGCAGGCGCCAACTACCGCGCCCACGTGGCCGAGATCGTCGTGTCCGGCCGCGACCCGGGCGACACCCGGAGCGAGGAGGAGCTGCGCCGGGACGCCGAGGAGATGATGGACGCCAAGGTGCGTACCGGCAGCCCGTTCTTCTTCACCGGCCTGCCGGCCGCGATCTGCGGGCCGGACGACGACGTGCTCCTGCCCGCCGAGTCCCGGCAGGTCGACTGGGAGGTCGAGCTCGCGGTCGTCATCGGCGCCACCGCGCGCCGCGTGCCGCGCGAGCGGGCGATGGACCACGTGGCCGGGTACACCGTCGTCAACGACATCAGCGCGCGGGACCTGCAGTTCCCGGCGGAGCACCGGCCACTGGGCGGGGACTGGCTACGCGCCAAGAACCGCCCCACGTTCCTGCCGCTGGGGCCGTTCATCGTGCCGGCCGATCTCGTGCCGGACTACCGTCGCCTGGAGCTGACGCTGGACCTCAACGGCGAGCGCAAGCAGGCCGACGTCGCCGCGAACCTGCTGTTCGACGTGGCGGCGTTGATCGTGGCCGCCTCGGCGGCGACGACGTTGTACCCCGGCGATCTGCTGCTCACCGGAAGCCCGGCGGGCAACGGTGGCGCGTGGCAGCGCTGGCTGCGGCCGGGTGATGTCCTGGAGGCGGCCATCTCGGGCATCGGAGCCCAGCACAATCGCTGCGTTGAGGAGCCACGATGAGCCGCGTCGTGGATGTGCACGCCCACGTCCTCGTCAGTGCGGCGGAAGCGCTGCTCGCGAATGAACCCGGACTGGCAGCCGAACGGGCCGCCGACGCCCGCGGCGCGGGTGCCGCGTCGGCCGCCGTCAACCGCGATCAGATGACGCGGCTGTTGCCCGCCCTGACCGATCCGGCCGCGCGCCTCGCCGCCATGGACGACGCCGGCGTCGACGTGCAGTTGGTGAGCCCGATGCCGCTGCACCACTACTGGGCCGGCCGCGACCTGGCAGTGAAGTTCAGCGCGCTCACCAACGAGGGGGTGCTCGAGCACTGCGCCGCCGCGCCCGACCGGCTGGTCGGGCTGGGCACGGTGCCGTTGCAGCATCCGGACCTCGCAGTGGAGGTGCTGGACCGGGCCGTGGCCGACGGCCTGCGCGGGGTGGAGGTCTCGACGCACGTGGCCGGCCGGGAACTGTCCGATGAGTCGCTGGCGGCCTTCTGGGCACGCGCGGAAGCGCTGGGAGCGGTCGTGTTCGTACACCCTTGGGGATGCACCCTCGGCGAGCGCCTGGCCACCGCGTACCTGTCCAACATCGTCGGGCAACCGGCCGAAACCACGATCGCGTTGTCCCGCATCGTCTTCTCGGGACTGCTGGACCGCCATCCCCGGTTGAAGATCCTCGCCGCCCACGGCGGCGGCTACCTGCCGGGCTACCTGGGCCGCGGCGACCACGCTTGGCGAGTCCGCCCGGAGTCGCGCACCTGCGCGCACCAGCCGAGCAGCTACCTGCGCCGCATGTGGTTCGACGCGCTCGTCTACACCCCGGACACGCTGCGCGCGCTGGTCACCGCCGTCGGGCCGGACCGCGTCCTGCTCGGCACCGACTACCCGTTCGACATGGGGATCACCGACCCGCTGGACCGGCTCACGCACGCCTGCCTGCCGGCCAAGGCCGCCGAGGCGATCCGGTCCGGCAACGCTCGCGCTCTCCTGGGGTCGCTCCCGGGGACCCAGGAGGTGCCGACGTGAGCGGCGGTCACATGGAGGAGATCTCGGACGGGATCTACGCCTTCGTCCAGCCCGATGGCAGCTGGATGATCAACAACACCGGATTTGTGGTCGGCCGCTCCGGAGTGGTCGCCATCGACGCCTGCGCGACCGAGCGCCGCACCCGCGCCGCGCTCGCCGCCATCGCCGGGCTGACCGACGCTCCGGTCCGGACACTGGTCAACACCCACCACCATCCCGATCACACGGCGGGCAACGGCCTGTTCCCCACCGCCACGATCGTCGCCCACGAGCAGGCCCGGCCCGAGATGCGGGTGCTGGGCCTGCCCGCAAACGACGGAATCTGGTCCGATGTGGACTACGGCGACCTGGAACTCGCGCTGCCGCAGCTGACCTTCACCGACCGGATCACGCTGTGGGCCGACGAGTTGCGGTGCGAGGTGATACATCCGGGCCGGACCGCGCACACCACCAACGACGTGGTCGTGTGGATCCCGGACCGGTCGGTGCTGTTCGCCGGCGACCTGCTGTTCAACGGCGGCACCCCGTTCGCGCTGTCCGGGTCGGTGCGCGGCACCATCGCCGTGCTCGAGGAGTTCGTGGCCCCGCTCGGCGCGCGCAGGATCGTGCCCGGCCACGGACCGGTCTGCGGTCCCGAGGTGATCGCCGAAGTCGTGGCCTACCTGCGTTTCGTGCTCGACGTCGCCGCGGAGGGACAGGCAGCCGGCCTGTCCCCGCTGGACCTGGCCCGGCAGACGGATCTGGGGCGCTTCGCGTCCTGGACCGACGCCGAACGCATCGTCGGCAACCTGCACCGCGCCTACGCCGAGGACACCGGCGGCGCGGTCGACTTCCACGCCGCGCTGCGGGCCATGGTCGCCTACAACGGCGGCCGGCCGCTGCGCTGCCGCGCTTGACCCCACCCCATCCATGAGCCGAGGAGGGCCCATGTCCGAAATCCTGTTGTCCCAGCTCGCGCACGTCGAGCTGATCAGTCCCAAGCCCGACGAGACGGTCCAGTGGATGAAGGAGGTCTTCGGCCTGGAGGAGACCACCCGCGAGGGCCAGTCGGTGTACCTGCGCGGCTGGGCGGAGTGGCTGCACTCCAGCCTCATCGTCACCGAGGGCCGCGAACCGGGCGTCGGCCGCATAGGGTGGCGCACCTACGGACCGGGTGACCCGGAGATCGTCGCCCAGCGCCTGGGCGGTACCGAGGAGGCCGTCGGCTGGGTCGACGACTGGACCGGTCACGGTGCCACCTACCAGTACCGCGCCCCGCACGGCCGGCAGTTGCACGAGGTGTTCTGGGAGGTCGACCGCTACCAGGCCCCGCCCGAGGAGCGCGACCCGGCCATCCCCAACCGGCCGCAGCGCTACTCCGGCCGTGGCATCGGCGCCCGCTACCTCGACCACGTCACCATGCCGACGGCGAACATGCGCGGGGACATCGAGTTCTACAAGCAGCTCGGCGCGCGCCACACCGCGCAGACCGAGGCCGAACCCGGGTTCTCCGTGTTCTCCACGCTGACCTGCAACGGCATCCGCTCGACCCACGACATGGCGCTCGTGCCCGATTTCAGCGGGGTGACCGGTCGCGCCCACCACATCGCCTTCCGCGTCGACCAGCGGCTCGACGTCGAACGCGCCGCGGAGGTCTTCCTGGCCAACGGCACCCCGATCGAGTTCGGCCCCGGCATCCACGGCATCGACGAGATCACCTACCTCTACGTGCGGGAGCCCGGCGGGTTCCGGATGGAGATCAACTCCGGTGGTTGGGTGAACACGATGCCCGACTGGGAGGCCACCACCTACCAGGCCGCGCGCGGTAACCCTGGGGCGAGCATCTACCGCAACGTCACGCCCCCGCCCGGCTTCCACGAGGCCTGGCCCGCCGCGGACGAAACGGCCGCCGCGCAGGAGAAGGAGGCCATGGCGCAGCGCCGCGAGTTCTTCGGTGCGGTGGAGACGAGCCGGCGATGAGCGCGATCGGCCGGGTCTTGGTGGTGGGGGCCGGTATCGGCGGGCTGTCGGCGTCGATCGCGCTGCGCCGCCACGGGGTCGAGGTCGACCTCATCGAGCGCAACCCGGCGTGGGACGTCTACGGCGTCGGGATCATCCAGCCGGGCAACGCGCTGCGGGCACTGGCCGAACTCGGCGTGGCCGAGGAGTGCGTCGCCCTGGGGCACCCCATCCTCGGTCAGCGCAGCTGGCTCGCCGACGGCGTGACCCCGTTGCACGACGACGCGTTCCCGGCGCTGCTGCCTGGGCTTCCCCCGGCGAACGGCATCACCCGGACCCGGTTCCACTCGATCCTCGTGCACGCGGTGCGCGAGTCGGGGGCGGAGGTCCGGACCGGTGTCGTCGTGACCGCTCTGCGGCAGCGGGAATCCGGCGTCGACGTGGAGTTCAGCGACGGGCACGAACGGTCCTACGACCTCCTCGTCGGCGCCGACGGGCTCTACTCGCAGATCCGCGACATGGTGTTCGGCACGCAATACCAGGCGAAGTTCACCGGCGAGGTGGGCTGGCGGATCAACCTGCCGCGCATCCCGGAACTCGACCGGCTGTCGATCTATCGCGGGTCGGCGGGATCGGCCGGGTTCTGCCCCCTAGGGCCGGACCTGATGTACATGCTGACCATCGAGAAGGCGCCCGCCGGGCGACCGGTCCGGCTGCCGCGGGAGGGGCTTGCCAGGGTGTACCGGGAGCGCCTGGCCGAGTACGGCGGCCCGATCGCCGAGCACCGCGAGCTGGTGACCAACGACGCGGACGTGGTGTACCGGCCGATCGACACGGTGCTGGTGCCGCCGCCCTGGTACCGCGGGCGGGTCCTGTTGATCGGCGACGCCGCGCACGGCACGTCCCCGCAGTGCGGGCAGGGTGGCGCGCAAGCCATCGAAGACGGCGTGGTCCTGGCCGAGGAAGTGGCCAGGGACATCCCCGCCGAGCAGGTTCTCGCCAACTTCATGGCCCGGCGGTTCGAGCGGTGCCGGACCATCGTGCAGGGCTCGGAGCAGATCGGCCGATGGGAGCAGGACCACTCGCTGGACATCGATCCCGACGCCGTTGCCTTCGAGGTGACGATGGCGGCGATGGCACCGCTGTAGCTGCGCCCACCGTCGTGGGTGGCGAGGAAACTCAACGAGGAGAAACACATGCCAAACCCGGTTGTCATCGTTGGCTGCGGACCCGCCGGCATGGCGAGCGCGCTCGCACTGAGCAAGGTCGGCATCGACGTCCGGCTGTACGAGCGCTACCCCGAGGCGCGTCCCGCGGGCAACATCCTGAACCTGTGGCCCCCGCCCATTCGCGCGCTGGCCGAGATGGGCGTGGACGTGGAAGACCTCGGCGCACCGTGCCGCAGCTCGTTCCGCAACGCCTACACCGGGCACGTGCGAGCCGAGGTGCGGCTGCCGCAGGACGTGCTCGCCGAGTACCACGGCGGGTTCATCGGCCTGCTCAGGCCCGTTCTCTTCGAACGGATGCTGGCCGCCATGCCGGACGGCGTCGTCCAGCCGAACCGGACGGTGACAGCGCTGCGCGACCACGGCGACGGCGTCGCGGTGACCTTCGCCGACGGCGAGGTGATCGAGACGCCCGTGTTGATCGGCGCCGACGGCATCGACTCGGTTGTCCGCAAGGCCTTGTGGGGCGACTCGCCCAAACGGCAACACCGGCTGCATGCGATCGGTGGCTTCACCTACGAGCTCCCGCCGACCGCCACCCCCGGCGAGAACCCGATCATGCACGGCAACTGGGTCCAGGGCAGCTACTCCTCGATCCGCGACTGCGGCCGCGATGGATACCAGTGGTGGATCGTCGAAGCCGCCGACCCCGACGCTCCGGCGCCCACCGACCTGCTCGCCCACGCGAAAACCATCACGGCCGAATTCCCCGCGTCCCTGCGCGACATCATCGCCGCGACGCCGCCCGGCAACCTGCAGCGCTGGATCATCCGCGACCGCAAGCCGCTCAAGCAGTGGTCGAAGGGCCGCATCACCCTCGCCGGCGACGCGGCACACCCGACCTCGCCCTACGCCGCCTACGGCGCCGGCATGGCCATCACCGACGCCTACGTCCTCGCCAAGAAGCTCAAGCACGTGGATCTCGGCGACACCGCGGCCGTCCGCGCTGCGCTCCTCGCCTACGAGCGGGGGCGCATCCGGCACACGACAGCCCAGGTCCAGCAGGCCTACGTGCTCGGGCAGGTGTTCCACCACATCCCCAGGGCACTCCGCCCCGTCCGCGATTTCGTGCTCGACCGGACACCGCTGCTGCAGAAGCAGGTGGGTGAACGCAGCCCGCGGGAGATCGTTCACCAGCTCACCGAGATGGGGTCCGAGTCGCTCGCGGAGGTGTGAGGAAGCCGGCGAGGAGCGTCCAAGCGTTCAGCGGGCGGGGCGGTAGCGGTCCTTCGTGGTCGCCACGGCGACGAGGCTGAGCACTCCGGCCGCGATGATGTACCCGCCGACCGCCCACAGTGAGCCGGTGCCTTCGAGCAGCGCGGAGGCGATCAGCGGGGCGAACCCGCCACCGACGACGGCGCCGAGCTGGTAGCCCGTCCAGGCGCCGGAGTAGCGGACACCGGTGCTGAACATCTCGCTGTAGAACGCCGCCATCGGACCGTACATGGCGCCCAGCGCCAGACCGGGGATCAGGAGCCCGATCAGGGTCGGCACGGTCTGCAGCGTCTCCAGCAGTGTCACGAACGGGATCACGGAGGCGATGCTCAGGACCGTCGCGGCGATGATGACCTTTTTCCGGCCGATCCGGTCAGACAGTGCGGCGAACAGGGGAATGCTGACGACGGTCACCGCGCTGGAGAGCAGGACGAGGATGAGGATCTCCGACTTGCTCATACCCCGGCCGGTCGTGTACGAGATCGAAAAGACGATCAGGATGTAGTAGTAGACCTGGATGAGCAGGATCATCCCGCCGGCCTGCAGGATTTCCTTGGGGTGCGTGCGCAGCGCGACGAGGAGCGGCGAGCGTCGCTTCTCCGGCGCACTCGTTTTCGCCGTCTGTTCCTCCTGGAGGCGCTGGAAATCGGCGGTCTCGGTGACTCGCAGCTGGATGATCAGGCCCGCGGCGATGACCACGGCGCTCAACAGGAACGGGATCCGCCAGCCCCACGAGGCGAACGCGGCCGGCGAGACCAGGTTGGCGACCACGAGGAACACCACATTGGACACGATCACCGCGAGCGAGGGACCGATGTGGGCGAAGCTGCCGTAGAAACCCCGGCGGTGGGCGGGCGCGCTCTCGGTCACCAGCAGGATGGCACCGCCGTACTGGCCACCGACCGCGACGCCCTGCAGCACCCGCAGGAGCACCAGCAACAGCGGTGAGGCGATCCCTATCGTCGCGTAGCCCGGCAGGAGCCCGATCAGGAACGTCGAGATCCCATCAGCATCATGGCGATCACCAGGAGGCGCTTCCGTCCGAGCCGGTCTCCGAAGTGGCCGAAGAGCAGACCGCCGACGGGCCGGAAGATGAACCCGACTCCGAAGGTCGCCATGGCGGCAAGGGTGCCGGCCGCGGCCCCGATGCCGGAGAAGAAGTGCGGCCCGAAGACCAGTGCGGCGGCGGTGCCGTAGATGTAGAAGTCGTACCACTCGAGAGTGCTGGCGGTGAGTGCCGCCGCGGCTACCTTGCGTACTTGTCGTCTCTCGACTCCGGTGCTGGTCGCTGCTGTGGACATGTCCGCCCTTTCGGTCCCGTGGTCTCGGTGGGGTGGGTAGACCATGCATCGGGGACGGACCGGGGGAATGTCGCATTTCGGGACAGTGCACTCGGTCTTGTAGCACCTTGCGACAACTCACGGGCTTCGTCTTCTCCTACGGTCAGGGCCACGGGAGAGCCCCTCACCGACCCTGACGAACGGGAGCAGTCGCCATATGAGGTCAGCAGTGATCGTCGACGTCGTTCGTACGGCGTCGGGCAAAGGCAAGCCCGGGGGCGCGTTGTCGAGCGCACCCCGTCAGCCTCCTCGCCGACACCCTGCGCGCGTTGCTCGCGCGCACGGACGTGGACCCGGCGAGCATCGACGACGTGATCGCGGGCTGCGTGTCCCAGGCGGGGGACCAGGCGCTGAACATCGCGCGCAGAAGGTCTTGGCGATCGAGGTGGACTGCGACGCGTGCTCGCCCTGGTCCAGCTCCCAGCAGGCACGCAGCAGCAGCCCACGCGAGGCCGCGATGTCGATCTCGTTGTCGGCGATCATCTGCTGCACCATGCCCAGGTCGCCGAGGCGGGAGCCGAACAGCCGCCGCTCCGCCGCGCGTGCCACCGCGATGTCCTGGGCGCGCCGGGCGATGCCCAGCCAGCGCATGCAGTGCGTCATCCGCGCCGGGCCGAGCCGGACCTGCGCGTAGCGGAAGCCCTGGTCGACCTCGCCGAGCACCGCCTCGTCGGGCACCACGCAGTCGTCGAACTCCAGCTCGATGTGCCCGCCGTAGAGGCTCTCGTCCAGGGTCTCGATGTGCCTGGCCACCCGCAGTCCCGGGTTGTCCTCGTCGACCAGGAACATCGTCGCGCCGCCCGCGTCGCCAGGCTCGCCGGAGGTGCGGGCCATGCAGATCGTGAACCCGGCCCCCTCGGCCCCGGTGATGAACCACTTGCGGCCGTTGATGCGCCAGCCGCCGTCCACCCGCTCCGCCCGGGTCGTCAGCGCCGCCGGATCGGACCCCGCGCCGGGCGCCGGCTCGGTCATCGCGAAGCAGGACCGGACCTCCCCGCTCGCGAGGGGGCGCAGGTAGCGCTCCTTCTGCTCGGAGGTCGCGATGGCCTCCAGCATGTGCATGTTGCCCTCGTCGGGCGCGGCGATGTTCAACGCGAGCGGGCCCAGCAGCGAGTATCCGGCCTCCTCGAACACCGCGGCCCGCCCGCGCATGTCCAGCCCGTGCCCGCCGAACTCGGCGCCCACGTGCGGGGTGAACACCCCCGCCTCCTTCGCCGCACGCTGCAGCCGCACGCGCACGTCGTCGGAGGGCACGACGCCGTCGTGCTCCTCCTCGACCGGAATCACGTGCTCGCGCACGAACTCCGCGGTGCGCCGCGCCAGTTCGGCGACGTCCGGCCCCTGTGCGAGGTCGACAGCCATGGCACCTCCACTCGGCTAATGACCATTAGCCGAAACTATAGGCCCTGCCCGGTTGGCAGGAAGGTGCGTCGGCTCACTCGGCTATGATTTGTTAGCCCGGCGGAGGGAGGTGCCCGTGGACCGGCTCGGTGACATCCGAGACGCCGCACTCGAGCTGTTCACCCGCAAGGGCTTCGAGGCCACGACGATGAGCGACATCGGCGCGGCGGTCGGCATGCGCGCCCCCAGCCTGTACAAGCACGTCGCCTCCAAACAAGACCTGCTTGCGCGGATCATGGTCGCGACGATGGAGAACCTGCTCGCCGCGCACCGGACGGCCGTGGCGAACGTGACCGACCCGGTCGAGCGGCTGCGGCGGGCGACCGAGGCCCACGTCCGCTACCACGCGCGGCACCGGCTCGAAGCGTTCGTGGGCACCCGGGAGATCCGCGGCCTGACCGAACCGCACCGCAGCCGCGTCCTCGACCTGCGCGCCGAGTACGAGGCGTGCTTCCGGGCGGTCGTGCAGGCCGGGGTCGACGCCGGGGTCTTCCGGGTCGACTCGGTGCGCCTGGCCTCCTACGCGATCCTCGACCTCGGCATGGGCGTCGCGGTCTGGTACCGCGCCGACGGCGAGCACCCGGAGGACGCCGTGGTGTGGCAGTACAGCGAATTCGCACTCCGCCTGGTCGGAGCCCATCGGCCCTGACCCGCCTCGCCGAAGACCTTGTGGGTGAATACCTCGCCTCCTTCGGGGGTATAGCGTGCATGCCCCAGGACGTCGGAGAAGACCGGTCCCGGGACCTGCGTGCGCGCCGACCGGCCCGGGCGGCTGAGGTGCCCGGCCTGCGCCACGCCGTGCGCCCCTGGGCCGACGTCCACGGGGTGCCACCGCAGCTCACCGCCGATGTCGAGCTCGCTGTCCATGAGGCACTGGCCAACGCCATCGAGCACGCCTACCCCGAAGGCGCTACCGGCATCGTCGCGCTGCACGCCCGCCAGGACGACGGCGCCCTGCAGATCACGGTCACCGACCATGGCCAGTGGCAACCGCCGGCTGCCGGGCCTGGCCCCGACGGGGGCCGCGGCCTGGCCCTCATCGATGCGCTCGCCGGCCACGCCAGCATCACCGGCACCGAGCACGGCACCACCGTCACCCTCGCCTGCGGGCTCACCGCACGCTAGTTGCGCAGACCGTCCGTGCCTGCTCGCCGTGTCGCCCCGCGCCGTTGGCAGGGAGATTGGCGCCGCCGGGCACCAGCCGCCGGTCGTCCACCAGATCTCTTGCGTGACCCTGCGGGATGGTGCCCACTCCAGGCGTGTAAGGTCATTGGTGGTCGTTGTAATTCTTGGGTTCGTGTTTGTGCACGCTCGCAGGATGTTGATGCGGGCGAGCTTCTTTCTTCGGTTGTAGCTGGAGTAAGCCGCCGTCTGAGATCCCCCGGCCCGGGTCTTCGCAGAGTGCGGTGGCCCGTCATCCCAGCTCCCAGAAGGAGAAGACATGACCAACGGAACCGTGAAGTGGTTCAACTCGGAAAAGGGCTTCGGCTTCATTGCCCCCGCCGATGGCAGCCCGGACGTGTTTGTGCACTACTCGGCGATCGAAGGCGGCGGCTTCCGCTCCCTCGAGGAGGCCCAGGCGGTGTCCTACGAGGTCAGCCAGGGCGCCAAGGGCCCGCAGGCCGACCTGGTGCGCCTGGTCTGAGCACCTGCTGTTCTTTTGTCCGGTGGCTCCCCACCCGCTTCGGGTAGGGGAGCCACTGGCTTTTGGCCGCCCGTCACCGACCTGATGGTCCGGCCTTGCGTTATCCGGCGCCTCCAGCCCCCGTCAAGCCGAGGCGCCATCAGCTCGACCGGCGGAACCAGCACCGCCATGTCTGTCATGCTCAGCGCCGCGGCCCAGGCTCACCAGCCCGAAGCCCCCAGATGAGTGGTGGTAGCTGCTCGTCCCGAACGTGACCAGCTACCGCTTCCGCACGGTGGCACCCGTGGCCGTCGCAATCGCCGCTGTGGCCGTCGTGTCGGGCTGCAAGCCCCTGGCTCAGCCCGCCGCCACCGGCCAAGACGACGGCGCCGGAGGCGGCGGGTGGGCTCCCGGCCGGTGATCCGAACGCGGCAATGCCCGCGTCGGGCAGCTGCACCGTCGGCTCCCGTGACGGCCAGCCGCTGCCCGACCCGCCCTGCGCACCGGGCGCCATCAACTCCGACGTCACCCAGGATTGCATCGACGACACGATCTGCAAGTCCGGCTGGACCAAGACAGTGCGACCCTCACCGTCGAAAACCAACCGGATGAAAGCCGTCTCCGCCCGCACCTCACGACCCGCCGCCCGCGAGATCTGGATCGAGGTCGACGACGGGGCCTCGCAGCCCCCCCGGTGACGTGGAACCTGCGCCTCCGTCGCGATTGCGAGGACGGGGGTTCGCGCTCTCGCCCACATCTTCAAGGAAGGGCGCTACCAGGGGCTGTCCAACCGCGGGTCAGTCGAGGGTCTGGGGTTGGTTGAGGCGCTGGGCCTCGTGGAGCTGGTCTTCGAGGGCGATGATGCGGCATGCGGCTTCGATGGGGATGCCCTGGTCGACCAGTTCCCGGGCACGCGCGGCCAGGCGCAGCTGGTGCCGGGAGTAGCGGCGGTGTCCGCCGGCGGAGCGTTGCGGGGTGATCAGGCCAGCCTCGTCGAGGCTACGCAAGAAGCCTTGGGTGGTGCCGAGCATCTCGGCGGCGCGGCCCATCGTGTAGCCGGGGTAGTGCTCGTCGTCGAGCTTGTCGGCCCCGCCGGGCGTGGCCGAGTCTGGTTGGTCAGGAATCATTCGACCTCCACGTCACAAAGGACCCCAGGCGCCGTGCACGGCACCCGGGGTCCTTCAGGGGTTCGGTTTCACCATTGTCGACCGGCGTGACCGCCGGCGTCCTGCACCCGCGTCCGGCGGAAAGCCGAACCTCGCGGGGATCGCTCATTCGTGACCGAGCACCACCTCCGAACTCGATGGGACTGCGGTACCCGCGCGGCACTACCCAGCCGCTGCGGGCGATCCAATGATGTTCCCGTTCCCTTCCTTCCGGTGTTGCCCACTTACTGAGTACTGCGACTGCTACTTCACTTGCTGCGAACGTCACGGCTGGGACCCCTTCCACTGATCGGTCCCAGCACGCTGACGCCGCTGGTCACTGCCCGGAGCACCGTTCACTGATCGGCTCCGGCCACCTGACCGGTCCCGCAACTGCATGTGCAAAGCAACTGCTGCTCACCACGGGGCGCACAGACGCTGCCTGCGCCTTGTCGCGATCACCCCGGGACCGGTACTACCTGATCAAACCTCTTCACAACCCGGCCCCGGGGCACTGCTCCTGACCACCAGCCGGAACCCTGTTCCTTGATCGGCTCCGTGCCGCCTGGCCCTCGTGTCTCACTTCGCGGGTAGTTACGTTCTCTCCCACGCTTGCTTGACGTTGTCTCTCTCGGTGCGAGGAGAACATTACACACGCCTGCGGTTGAATGTCTACTCCGGTCAGCATAGATTTTCAGACGCGAGTCAGATGCAAGGAAGAGGGCACCCGACCATGAGCGACGAGGTCACACAGGAGCCGCTCGAGGAGCGATACGGCCTGGTCGGGCTACACGACGTGGACGAGTACGCCGAAGCCCTGACACGACTGCTCGAGCAGGGGCGGCGGGAGCGGTGCGTAGCGTTGCTGTCGGAGGCCGAGGCCTATGCCGCGGCGGAACTGCTCGGCCAGTTCGCGCAGCTCGATCCACCGGCCCCGTTGAACCGGCTGGCCGCGTCCCTGGCCAGCCGCCTCTACAGCCGCCTCGGCGCCTGACCACCCGGCATGACCTACCCCGTTCGCCCTGCCCGTGTCCCGCGTCCGCGCGCACCACTCCCGGGCGGCGCTCACGGGCATCGCTCCGGAGATCAGCGCACCCGGTCAGGAGTGCGCGGGACCCCGATCGTGTCGGAGGCATCGAGGAGAATCGAGCGATGCCCCTGCGCACGTGTTCGTCGACGAGACCAAGGAGAACGGCTGCCTCGTCACCGCGGCCGCTCAGCTGCCCGGCAACCTGGCCACCGCTCGCCAGGTCATGCCTCGCCAGTGGCGGATCCACTTCACCAAGCAAGGGCGACGCGCGGCGCAAGCAGATCCTCGACGCGATCGGCGAACTCGACCCGGTGGTCACGATCTACGACGCCTCTCACCACCACCGCCGCCGCCGGTGTCATCGACGCGCCACCCCGAGGTGTTGCACAAGGCAAGCAGGGCACTGGCATGAACGCCCGCTGCCGAACTCAGACTGCCGCCCTGGATACAGCCGTGTCGCGCGACGGGGAGCGCTGTGGGGAGCAAGCTGGGAGCAGTACTGTGCGCTGAACCGGCCGGAACGACATCCAACGGACCTGAACAACCCGCGCTGACCTGCGGGAGTCTCATTTCTGCAGGTCAGCGCGGCTACGCGAACATAGTTCACACCGAAGAGGTCACTGGTTCGATCCCAGTATCGCCCACTCGCTATTTTAGCTGTTCAGACGGCCTGTCGACGACCATCGTCGGCAGGCCGTCGGCGTTTGCGGGTAGCAGGGTGTCCTGACCCACTTCCGCGAATCCGAAGTGGTCACGCCGCATCCGCCTCCTGACCGGCGTGTGCGTCCCACGTCCATCCGCCGTCCAGCTCCCAGCGGCGCTGCAGCGCAGCCAGCATCGACTCCACTATGACGTCAGTCACGTGGGAGTAGAGCAGATACATCCGGGCCCGGCGGCGGGAGTCCGCTTGCGCGAACGACCCGCGACCAGCGCGAACATGTCGTCGAACCCGGCCCGCCAGCGGGCGAGACGATCATCAACTACGGTCCACGACGCGGCCACCGCGTCTTCTTCGAGATCCAACACACCTTGAAGTTTGATCACGCCGTGGCCGCCCCCATGATCACGACACGCCCACCAAGATCACACACTGCTGCTGTCGTATCAACCACTTTGCGTCCAGCTCGGCCCGGTTGGGGGATGGTGGTCTCGAACGTCGCGATCCCAGTGGCCATGCCTTCGTCCTAGCCGGTGATCACGCCAGGGCGGAGCGGGGGCAGCTGACCGAGTCCGGGCTGTTCGACGAGCCGGAGCTGACCACGCTGCTGCGCCCTCGACCGTCCCTGGTGCCGGCGGAGAATGCGTCGCTGTCGCCCGCCGGGATGCGGCGGGTGCTCGTGATCTTGTGCGTGGCCGAGGTCATGTCGCGGCGTCCTCGGTTCTCGGCTTGCTGGCGGCCCTGGTCGTCCGCTGTCGGGGGAGGGTGAGCGCGACCACGGCGACGGCCACCAGGATCGCCGCGATGGTCAGGAATGCGCGTCCGTAGGCCGCGGCGGGTGCGGGCGGGGTGTCGAGGTGGTTGCCGGTGATGGTGACCAGTACGGCGAGGCCGAGGGCGCCGCCGAACTGTTTGGTGGTGTTCATCAGTCCGGAGGCGGCGCCGGCGTCCTTGGCGTCGATGCCGGAGGTGACGGTGGTGGTGATCGGGGTGTTGAGCAGCGCGCTGCCGGTCGAGAACACGATCGCCGGTCCGAGGATTCCGGACAGATAGCCGCTGTCGGCGGTGCTCCGGCTCTGCCACCAAAACCCGGCTGCGGCGATCACTGCTCCGGCGACGATGAGCGCCCGGTTGTCGAGGCGGCGCATCAGCCAGGGTGTGACGCGCACGCCGATGACGATCGCGACGAGCGTGTGCGGGAGGAAGCCCAGGCCGGTCTGCACGGGGCTGTAGTGCAGGGTCGTTTGCATGTACAGGGTCAGGAAGTACCACATCGGGTTCAGGCAGGCACCGGCCAGCACCATGGCCACGTTGCCCGCCGAGATCGCGCGCGATCGGAACAGGCGTAGCGGGATCAACGGCGCACGGGCGAAGCGGGCCTCGACCACGATGAACAACGCCACGGCGGCGGCGCCACCGGTGAGGGCGGTGATCGTGGACGGTGCGGCCCAGCCGTCGTCGTTGGCATGGGCGATGCCGTAAGTCAGCGCCGCGAGTCCGCCGGTGGCCAGCATCGCGCCCGCGACGTCGAGACGGCCCCGTCGCCCGGCTTCGTCGTCCGGGGTCAGCGAGCGGGCGGTCAGGAGGATGGCGATGGCGCCGATCGGGACGTTGATCAGCAGAATCGAGCGCCAGGACAGGAATTCGGTGAGTACTCCGCCGATCAGGTTGCCTGCCGTGCCGCCGGCTATTCCGACGGCGGTCCAGATGGCCAGGGCTCGCGCCCGCGCGGCACCTTCGGCGAAGGTCGTGGTGAGCACCGTGAGGGTGGCCGGGGCGAGGACCGCCGCGCCCACGCCCTGCACAGCGCGCGCGACGATGAGCAGGGGTGCGGAGTTCGCCAGCCCGCCGGCCAGGCTGGCGCCGGAGAACAGGACCAGCCCGAGGACGAAGACCCGCTTCCGGCCGAACAGATCCGCGAACCGGCCGCCGAGCAGAAGGAAGCCGGCGAAGGTCAACGCGTAGGCGTTGATCACCCATTGCAGGCCCGAGTCGTCGAACCCCAGTGCTCGCTGGATCGACGGCAGCGCGACGTTGACGACCGAAATGTCGAGCACCACCATGAACTGCGCCGCACAGGCCAGCGCCAGCACGGCCCGCTGCCGGCCCCCTGGGTGTCGTCCGCTCGGCATTCCGGCTGCCGGATCGCGATCCGGCGCCTCCCGTGTCCCCAACCGGTCACCTCCAGCGAACCCCTATCTGATACGCCTGTACCCTATACAGTTGTACCAAAAGCGGGGCGGGGAGGTGCCGAGTGCCGAGGACGGTGGACCATGCCGAGCGCCGTGCGCAGATCGCGGAGGCCTTGGTGCGGGTCGCCGGGCGGGACGGTCTGCATGCGGTGACGATGCGGGCGGTCGCGACCGAGGCGGGGATCTCGCTGCGGCTGGTGCAGTACTACTTCGAGACCAAGGCTCAGCTGATGCTGGGGGCGCTGCGGCATCTGGAGCGGCAAAGCCACCAGCGGTGGGCGCAACGCCTGTCCGATCTGCCGGACCCGGTGTCGCCGCGCGAGTTCATCGAGGCGTTCCTCGCCGAAGCCCTGCCCACCGACGAGCGGAGTCGCGTGTTCCACTTGGTCGGCACGTCGTACGCGGTACTGGCGATGACCGACCCCGAACTCGCCGGGGAACCGTTCGTCGCCGGGGTGAACGACCTCGAACGACAACTCACCGAGGCGTTGGCGCGCGCCGCGTCGGACGGTCAGCTGGTGCCGGGTGCGGATGTCGCCACCGAGGTGGCGCACCTGCTGGCGCTCAACCACGGCCTCGGCACCAGTGTCCTGATCGGACAACGCACGGTCGGGGGAGCCGAAGCCGTGCTGTGCCGTCACCTCGACCGGCTGTTCCGGGCCGATCCGGAACCGGCACGCACCGCGCCTCGCGGGCACCGACCGAAATCGTCCCCAGCGCGGTGATGCAGTGTTCCGGGGGTGCGGGCCGCGCGGGGAGGGGCCCCGGCGCAGCCCACGGGCCCTCAGGTGAGGCTGGGGTAGCCCTCTTAGCGGGCGGTAAGCGCTTCCAGGTGGTGACCGGACGGGTCGTCGAAGTAGACGCCCCGCCCGCCGTGGTTGGTGTTGATCTCACCCGGCCGCAGCATGCGCGGACCGGCCCAGTACGTGACACCCCGCGCGTGGATGCGGTCCATGATCCGGTCGAAGGTGTCGTCGTCGACCTGAAACGCGTAGTGCTGGCCGGGGAAGTCGATGGGCGGCTCGGCGAAGTCGAGCACCCGGCCGTCGGACAGGTACACGGCCAGGAAGAACCCTGATTCCTGCGGCTCGGGAAGACCGAAGATATCGGTGAAGAACCGCGCGGACTCGTACTTGTCCTTGGCGGCGATGATCGTGTGGTCGAAACGCACGTCGGTCATGCGTGTGCACTCCTTCCTCCGTTGACGATGCGCTGGTTCGTGTCAGGAGGAATGGCGGGCCGCGGGCCCGCCATGCGATCAAGGAGCTGCCGGGAACCCATCTCGCTCACGGCTCAAAGCCGACCCGGCAGTCACGCCACCGATGTTGGCAACACCGGCGGCGTGATCCCACCGCTGTCAGTGGCTGCCGGTGAGTTCCCCGGAGAGCTTGCCGTGCATGCGGGCGCTGTGCTTGTTCAAACCGACGATCTCCACGGTCTTGCCCCGCGCTTCGTACTTCGTGGTGATGGCGTCGAGGGCGGCGACGGTGGAGGCGTCCCAGATGTGGGCGTCCGTGAGGTCGATGATCACGGTGTCCGGGTCGCCCGTGTAGTCGAACTGGTAGACGAGGTCGTTGCTGGAGGCGA
>NZ_PQHW01000123.1 GCF_003385215.1 Amycolatopsis thermalba
CACCAGCAACGAGGCACGAGCAGCAGCACTTGCAGCCTGGATCGAGCACTACAACACTGAACGCCGCCACAGCGCACTCGGAGGACGACCGCCCATCAGCCGGCTACCAACCTAACGGCCGGATACAGCTAGACGCGCGCTCGCAGCCGTCTGCGTCCTGGGATCAGGCGGCCGTGGCGTCACCGAAGGCGGTCACGTGGGCCGCCGCGCAGGCGCACGGGAGGCCGTCCGGCACGAGACGCTGCCCGTGATCGTCGTTCGCGGCTCGAGCGGGATCGCGCGCACCCGGGTGGAGCGGATCTCGGTCACCTGGTCGGCGGGCAACACCGTCCAGCTGCGCGGATCGGAGCCGACCTCGACGATCGTGTCCTGCACCGTCCCCGCGCGGCGCGCCGGTGAGCCCTGGAGTCCGACGTCCCGCAGCGCGCTGAGCACCGACAAGTCGTGGCCCAGGGAAGTCTTCAGGGCATCGGCACCCAGTTCGGCGACGCCGACGGCCGCGCGACCGGCGGCGGGGTGCCGCGTGGACACGAGCGCGAACAAGGACTCGGTCCAGGCCGGCAACACCCGCAACCCGCGCGCCGAACGTACTTCTCTCGCCAGGGCCAGGTCGATCTCCCCCTGCTTCAGGGCGTTCAGGCGCGCGGTCAACGGCAGGTCGACGAGCACGACGTCGAACCCCGGGGCCTGTTCCCGCAGGGTGTCGATCCCGCGTTCCAGACGGGCGGTGAACTGCCCCGCACCGGTCCCGATGCGCATGACACCCGCCTGCTCACGCGCCACGACCCGGACCCGATCGGCGGCCGCGAGCGCCTCCCGCGCCGAGGCGAGCACCCGGCGTCCCGCATCGGTCAGCCGCACCCGGCGCGGCGAGCGGTCGAACAGGCGGACCCCCAGCTCGCGCTCCAGTGCCGCGATCTGCCTGCTGACCGCGGGCTGAGCGATGTGCAGACGCTCGGCGGCGCGGCCGAAGTGCAGCTCGCCGGCGACCGTGACGAAGTACCGCAACGCCCGCAGTTCCGCTCGATGCTCCTCCGCGACGATGCCTCCAGGTTATCGCTGCGCGTCAGCCTTGGTCCTGGTTCCCGGCGGGCTCCGGTGCTGGAGTCGGGACATGAACATCGATCTCGGTCTGCTCGGCGCGCACCTGCGCGAGCACGAAGTGAACCCCGGCCGCGCGGTCGAAGTGGAGCGCGCGGGCTACGGCACCCTCTGGCTGGACGCCTCGCCGCCGGCGGATCTCACCCTCGCGGAGGAGCAGCTCGATGCGACCACCCGGCTGACCGCCGGCACGAGCGTGGTGAACGTCTGGACCGCCGACGCGGAAACCGTCGCCGCCTCCTACCGCAGGATCGAAGCCAAGCACCCTGGGCGCCTCCTGCTCGGCGTCGGTATCGGGCACCGGGAAGTCCACGCCGAATACGCCTCGCCGTACGACACGCTGGTGTCCTATGTGGACTGGCTCGTCGCTGCGGGCGTGCCGGCCGGCCGCATTGTGGTAGCCGCGCTCGGGCCGCGGATGCTGCGCATGGCCGGCGCCCGCAGCGGCGGAGCCGTTCCCGCCATGGTCACCCCGGAGCACACCCGGCGCGCCCGCTCGATCCTCGGGCCCGGAAAGCTGCTGTTGCCCGGCCACTTCGCCCTCGTCGAGCCGGATGTGGAGCGAGCCCGCGCGGTCGCCCGGTCCGCGCCGCCCGGAACCGCGCTGGGTGTGAGCAACTACGCGAGGAACCTGCGGCGGCTCGGCTTCACCGAAGACGACCTGTCAGGCGCGTGCATCGACCGGCTCGTCGACGCGCTCGTCGCACACGGCGACCCGGCCACCACGGCGGCACGGCTGCTGGCCCATCGAGCGGCCGGCGCGGACCACGTCGGCGTCTACCCACTCGGCGACGACCCGACCGGCACGCTCGTCGTGATCGCGGAGGCGGTGCGCCGCCTGGTGGGGGCGGCGTGAGCTAGTCGCGCTGGGCCAGGAACACGAACTCCATGCCGGGCCGGTCCGGGGCGTCCCGCACGTCGGCCACGCGGAAACCTTGCGCAGCAAGGCTTTCCTCGATCTCGTCGCGATCGCGGAAGCGCAGCGTCGAGTCCGATGTGACCACTTCGCCGTCGGCCAGGAACCGGTACGTGAAGCGGAACGACACCAGCGGCAGGCTGACGTCGGTGACCTCGAGACGGCGCTCGACGGGGCCGGCTCCGGGGACGTCGAGCACCAGCGGGTCGGTGGTCGCGGCCCAGTCCTCCCAGGCACGCCGTTCCGGGCGGCGCGTCTCGAACACGAAGTGGCCGCCGGGGCGCAGCGCTGTCCGGATGCCGGCGAGGGTCTGGCCCCAGTCGTCGTCGGTGAGGAACACCTGCGCGACGTTTCCCGTCATGGCGGCGAGATCGCCGACGGCTGGGGGCAGATCCGTGGCGTCACCGTGGATCCAGGTGATCTTCCCGTCCGGGTCCTTGGCGCGCGCGACCGCAAGTGACGCCTCGGCCGGGTCGACGCCGATGACGGTGCGTCCCTTCGCGGCGAGGAGCACGGCCAGGCTGCCGGTGCCGCAACCGATGTCCAGGACGTGTTCGGCCTTGAGTTCGTCGGCGATGGACAGGTACAGGTCGAGGTCGTCGCGCTCGCCGTCGAAGGTGTCGTAGATCGGGGCGAGGCGGGCGTGGGCGAAGATCGCGTCGGGCACGGTTCGCACCTTATCTGGAAGGCGGGTCGCGCGCGTCCCGTTTTTGTCGGTACCGCCTGGCACACTGCGGACGTGGCCAACTGGAGGGAATTCGAAGAGCAGGCACCCGCGCTGGCGGCGGCGGTGCGTGAGCGGTTGACGGCGGCGGAGACGCACGTGCTGGCGACCCTGCGGCGGGACGGGTCGCCCCGGGTGAGCGGCACGGAGGTCGACTTGCGGGAGCCCGAGCTGTACATCGGGTCGATGTGGGGCGCACGCAAGGCACGCGACCTGCAGCGCGACGGCCGGTTCGCGCTGCACGCCTTCCCCTCCTCCGAGGGCGACGCGAAGCTGTCCGGAGTCGCCATCGAGATCACCGAGAAGGCCGTCCTGGACGCCATCCAGGGCGACATGCAACCAAGCCACCTCTTCCGGCTGGACCTCCAGCAGGCGGTGCTGACAACAGTCGAGGGCGACAAGCTGGTGGCGACCACCTGGTGGCCGGGCCGGGAGGTGGTGCGTTTCGAGCGCAAGTGAGAACAGGTACGAGGACACCCCTCACACGGCGGGCGTGAGGGTGGGCTTGATGCCCGTGGCCCGTGGCTGGTGGCCCGTGGCCCGTGGGCGCCCGTGGCCCGTGGGCGGCCGCGCCCGCGCAGGACGCCGCCTCGCCGACGACGCGTGGCATGCGCGCCGGACCGCACCACCGGCGGCGGTCCGGCGGCGGTCCGGCGCGTGGGCGGGCGCCGTGAGCGAGCTGGGACAGTCGCGGCGGTAGTGCCCCGTTGGCCGTGCCGGCGCGCAGGTGGGTTCTGCTACAGCTGCGAGCTGCTGGTCGTGGCGAGCGTTCCCCTGACCGTGACGGGCTCTCCAGTCACCTCGGGATGGTCGCGGTGGCGGGTGCTCCGGGGCGGTGCGCGGGCTCTGCAGCCGCGCCGGGTTGGTGGCGGCGGGCAGCGTGCTCGGCGGCGGTCCAGCGCGCAGGCGGGCTCGACAGCCACCCCGGGATGGGTGGTCGTGGCGAGCACTGCGACGGCGGTGGCGGGTGCTCCGGCGGCGGTCCAGCGCGCAGGCGCGCTCGACAGCCACCCCGGGATGGGGTGGTCGTGGCGAGCAATCCGACGGCGGTCCGGCACGCGCGTGGGCTCGGCAGCCGCTCCGGGTTGGGTATGCGGTGGGGAGCGCTCCGGCATCGGTCCAGCGCGCAGGCGGGCTCGACGGCCACCCGGGCTGGGGTGGTTGTGGCGAGCAATCCGGCGGCGGTCCGGCGCGCGGGTGTGGCTCCGCAACTGTTCCGGGATGGTGGCAGTGGGAGTGTTCCGCGGCCCGTCTGGCACGCGGGCGGGCTCGGCAGCCGCTCCGGACTGGTGGCAGTGGGAGCGTTCCGCGGCCGGTCTGGCACGCGGGCGGGCTCGGCAGCCGCTCCGGGTTGGTGGCGGTGGGGAGCGCTCCGGCATCGGTTCAGCGCGCAGGCGCTCGACAGCCACCCCGGGCCGGTCGAGCAACCCGGCGGCAGCCTGCCGCGCGGGCGCGCCCTACAGCCGCTCCAGGATGGTTGCCGTGGAGAGTGCTCCGCCGGCGCACATCGTCACCAGCGCGGTCTCGCCGTCGCGGCGTTCCAGCTCGTGCAGGGCCGTCGTCAGCAGGCGCGCGCCGGTGCTGCCCACCGGGTGCCCCAGCGCGATGGCGCCGCCGTTGACGTTCACCCGCTCCGGGTCCGGCTCGTGCACCTGCTGCCACGACAGCACCACCGAGGCGAACGCTTCGTTGACCTCGAACAAATCGACATCGCCGACCGTCATCCCGGCGCGCGACAGCACCCGCGACGTCGCCTGCACCGGTCCGTCCAGGTGGTAGTACGGCTCGGCGCCGACCAGTGCCTGCGCGCGGATCCGCGCCCGGGCCCGCAGGCCCAGCGAAGCCGCCCGGGCCGAGTCCATGATCAGCACGGCCGCCGCGCCGTCCGAGATCTGCGACGACGTGCCTGCCGTGTGAACACCGCCGTCCAGCACCGGCTTCAGCCGGGCCAGCCCCTCCAGCGTCGTCTCGCGCAGGCCCTGGTCCCGCGCCACCAGCCGGGTCTCCCCGGTCGGCCGGCCCTCCTCGTCCAGCACCGGCGCCTTCACCGGCACCACCTCGCGCTCGAACCGGCCCTGCGCCCACGCCGTCGCCGCCTTGGCCTGCGATGCCAAACCGAACCGGTCGACATCCTCCCGCGAGAGACCGCGCCGCACCGCGATCCGCTCCGCCGCGCCGTACTGGTTGGGCATGTCGATCGCCCACGACCCGGGCTTCGGCGCGCCCGCGTCCACCCCGCGGTTCGCGCCGAGCGGGATGCGGCTCATCGCCTCCACCCCGCACGCGATCCCCACGTCGATCGCCCCCGTCGCGATCAACCCGGCCACCAGGTGCGCCGCCTGCTGGGCGGACCCGCACTGCGCGTCGATCGTCGTCGCACCGGTCGTCTCCGGCAGCCCGGCGTGCAGCCACGCCGTGCGCGTCACGTTGCCCGACTGCTCACCCGCCTGCGTCACGCAACCGCCGATAACCTGTTCCACGATCGCCGCGTCCACCCCGGCCCGCTCGACCAGCGCGCGCTGCGCCGCACCCAGCAACTCGGCCGCGTGCAACCCGGCCAGCCAGCCACGCCGCTTCCCGACCGGCGTCCGCACGGCCTCGACGATGACGGGTTCACCCACGGCAGCCCTCCTCCACTCGACTCGCCCTCAAAGTAGAACTTGTTTCAGTATTGGGCAAGCGTGACCCAGGTCAACCGCCATTCGGTGCCCAACTGGACCACCAGCGCGTTCAAGATCGAGTAAACGGGTTTCACTCAACCTCTCGACTTAGTTAACACCGTATGCTCTAATCGCGTTTAGAACGTGTTCCACGACGATGTGAGGCACCTCGGGAGGTAGCCGTGGCCACGCCCCTGATCCCCGCCGGCTTCGATTTCACCGACCCCGACCTGATCGCGACGCGGCTGCCCCTGGAGGAGTTCGCGGAGCTGCGCAAGACCGCGCCGGTCTGGTGGAACGCGCAGCCGCACAACCGCGCGGGTTTCCGCGACGACGGGTTCTGGGTCGTCACCCGGCACGAGGACGTCAAGACCGTGTCGAAGGACAGCGAGCTGTTCTCCTCGCAGGAGAAGCTGGCGATCATCCGCTTCGACGAGAACATGACCGACGAGAGCCTCGACGCGAACCGCCTCGTCCTGCTCAACATGGACGCGCCCCAGCACACCAAGCTGCGCCGCATCGTCTCGAAGGGCTTCACGCCCCGGTCGATCGCCCGCCTGGAGGA
The DNA here is from genome assembly GCF_003385215.1 of Amycolatopsis thermalba. Classification (GTDB taxonomy): domain Bacteria; phylum Actinomycetota; class Actinomycetes; order Mycobacteriales; family Pseudonocardiaceae; genus Amycolatopsis_E; species Amycolatopsis_E thermalba. Next base: position 5,967 of record NZ_PQHW01000123.1, read on the forward strand.
CACCCTGCGCGACCGCGCCGCACGCATCGTGCACGAGGCGAAGAAGAAGGGCTCCGGCGACTTCGTCGAGGACGTCGCGTGCGAGCTTCCCCTGCAGGCCATCGCCGAGCTGATCGGCATCCCGCAGGAGGACCGCCGCAAGATCTTCGACTGGTCCAACCAGATGATCGGCTACGACGACCCGGAGTACGACGTCGAGCCGATCGCCGCTTCCGCGGAGCTGGTGGGCTACGCGTGGAACATGGCCGAGGAGCGCCGCAGGTGCCCGATGGACGACATCGTCACCAAGCTTATCCAGGCCGATGTGGACGGTGAGTCGCTCACCTCGGAGGAGTTCGGCTTCTTCGTCATCCTGCTGTCGGTGGCCGGCAACGAGACCACCCGCAACGCCATCACCCACGGCATGAAGGCCATGCTCGACCACCCCGACCAGTGGGAGCTCTACCGCGAGCAGCGGCCCAAGACCGCGCCGGACGAGATCGTCCGCTGGGCCACCCCGGTGATCGCCTTCCAGCGCACCGCCACCGCGGACACCGAGCTGGGCGGCCAGCACATCCGCAAGGGCGACCGGGTCGGCATGTTCTACAGCTCGGCCAACTTCGACCCCGAGGTGTTCGACGAGCCCGAGCGCTTCGACGTCCTGCGCGACCCGAACCCGCACGTCGGCTTCGGCGGCACCGGCTCGCACTACTGCATCGGGGCGAATCTGGCCCGCCTGGAGATCGACTTGATCTTCAACGCGATCGCCGACGAAATGCCTGGTATCCGTGAGGTCGCGCCGCCGGAGCGGCTGCGTTCGGGCTGGCTGAACGGCATCAAGCACTACCGGGTGGCCTACGAATAGGGGTTACGCTCACACCTCGCAGGCGATCGTCCTCGCCAGGAGGTGCCCGTTGCCCGTCATCCCGCCCACCCCGGAAGAACTCGCCGAACTGGCCGCCCGCTACGGCTTCCAGCTGAGCGAGGCCGACCGGAAGTCCTTCGCCGGCCTCGTGGAGGCCAATCTCGCCGCCCACGAGGCCGTCGAGCGGCTGTACGCGCGCTCGGCGCCCAGCGCCCCGCACCGCGACTACGAGTGGCCTGGGGACAACCCGCTCGGCGCCTGGTACGTGCGCACCCGGATCCCGCCGTCCGGTGACGGTCCGCTGAGCGGCCGCGAGGTCGTGATCAAGGACAACATCGCGGTCGCCGGGGTGCCGATGATGAACGGATCGCGCGCGGTGGACGGGTTCGTGCCGCGCCGGGACGCGACCGTGGTGAGCCGGGTGCTCGCCGCGGGCGGCACGATCGTCGGCAAGGCGGTGTGCGAGGACCTGTGTTACTCCGGGTCCAGTTTCACGTCGGCCAGCGGGCCGGTGCGCAACCCGTGGGACCCCGCCCGGCACGCGGGCGGCTCGTCGTCGGGCAACGCGGCCCTGCTCGCCGCCGGTGAGGCCGACCTCGCGATCGGTGGCGACCAGGGCGGGTCGGTGCGGATGCCGGCGGCGTTCTGCGGGGTGGTCGGGCACAAGCCGACGCACGGGCTCGTGCCCTACACCGGCGCGTTCCCCATCGAGACCACCATCGACCACCTCGGCCCGATGACCCGCACCGTGCGGGACGCGGCGCTGATGCTGAGCGTCCTCGCCGGTGACGACGGGTTCGACCCGCGCCAGTACCGCACGCCCGAGCCGCCGGACTACCTGGCCGCGGTCGAGCAGGACATCCGCGGCGTGCGCGTCGGGGTGCTCACCGAGGGCTTCGGGCTGCCGGTGTCCGAGCCGGCCGTCGACGACGCCGTGCGCGCCGCGGCCGACCGGCTCGCGGCGGCGGGTGCGGTGGTGTCCGAGGTGAGCGTGCCGTGGCACCGCGAGGGGCTCGACGTGTGGACCGTGATCGGCACGGACGGCACCGCGCGGCAGATGATCGACGGCAACGGCTACGGCATGAACGTGCCCGGCCGGTACGACCCCGAGCTGATGGTGCACTTCGCGCAGGGCAGGCGGGTGCACGCCGACGACATGTCGGACACGCTCAAGACCATGATCCTCACCGGCGCCTACGCCGCGCAGCGGTACGACATGCGGCACTACGCGATGGCGCGCGAGCTGGCGTGGGAGCTGCGCGCGGGCTACGACGCGGTGCTGACCGAGGTGGACGTGCTGGTCCTGCCGACGGTTCCGTACGTGGCGAAGCCGCTGCCCGGGCCGGACACCACGCGCGAAGAGCGGATGGTCAACGCGCTGGGGATGGTCGGCAACACGGCGCCCTTCGACGCGAGCGGCCACCCGGCGATCTCGGTGCCCGCCGCCCCCGTGGACGGCCTGCCGACCGGGCTGATGATCGCCGGGCGCCGCTTCGACGACGCGACGGTCCTCCGCGTGGCCGCGGCCTACGAGCGGGAGGTGGGTGGTTTCCCGGTCGCACCTTGATCACGCGGCGGGGCTGGACCGGGCACCGCGGCGATCTCGGTGCCCGCCGCGCCGGTGGAGGGCGGGTTTCCCGGCGGCGCCCTGACTGCGCCGCCGCGTCCGTCCGCTAGGGCTTCTCCGCGCCCACCACCCACATCGCGAAGTACTGGGAGCCTCCGCCGTACGCGTGGCCCATCGCGCGGCGTGCGCCATCGACCTGGTAGTCGCCCGCCCGGCCCATCACCTGCTTCGCCGCCTCGGAGAACCGCAGCATTCCCGACGCCCCGATCGGGTTCGACGACAGCACCCCGCCGGACGGGTTGACCGGCAGCCGCCCGCCCAGCGCGGTCTCCCCGGCCTCGGTCAGCTTCCACCCCTCGCCCTCGGGCATGAACCCCAGGTTCTCCAGCCACATCGGCTCGAACCAGGAGAACGGCACGTAGATCTCCGCGGCGTCTATTTCGGACAGTGGATCGGTGATCCCCGCCTCGCGCCACAGCGCCGCGGCGGCGTCGCGGCCGGCCTGCGGGTTCACCTGGTCGCGGCCGGCGAAGGTGGTCGGCTCGGTGCGCATCGCGGTCGCGTGCACCCACGCCGCGCCCGCCGCCGCGTCCCCGGCGGCCTCGTCGCCGATCACCATCGCGCACGCGCCGTCGGAGGACGGGCAGGTCTCGTCGTAGCGGATCGGGTCCCACAACACCTGCGAGGACCGCACCTTCTCCACCGTGATGTCCGGCTGGCGCAGGTGCGCGTACGGGTTCAGCGCCCCGTTCTGCCGGTCCTTCGCCGCGACGATCGCGCCGATGTGCTCGGGCGCGCCGGACCGCCGGATGTAGGACCGCACGTGCGGCGCGAAGTACCCGCCCGCGCCCGCGCCGACGGGCATCGTGAACGGCGGCGCGATCGACAGCGCCCACATCGCGTTCGACTCGGACTGCTTCTCGAACGCCACCGTGAGCACCCGCCGGTGGATGCCGGACTGCACCAGGCTCGTCGCGACCAGCGCCGTCGACCCGCCCACCGAACCCGCGGTGTGCACGCGCAGCAACGATTTCCCGGTCGCGCCGAGCGCGTCGGCCAGGAACAGCTCGGGCATCATCACGCCCTCGAACAGGTCCGGTGCCTTGCCGATGACCACCGCGTCGATGTCCGGCCAGTCCACGCGCGCGTCGGCCATCGCGCGGTCGATCGCCTCCCGCAGCAGGCCGGGCATGGACACGTCGGTCCGCTTGGCCCGGTGGTGGGTCTGCCCGGTGCCGAGCACCGCGGCGAGCTGCTTCGCCATTTCACGCCTCCAGGACCGCGACGAGGTTCTGCTGCAGGGCCGGGCCGCTGGTGGCGTGCGCGAGCACCTTCGAGGCCTGGCCGGTGAGGATCCGGGTGGCGGCCTCGCCGATGCGCGCCAGCCCGGCCGAGAACATCGGGTTGCCGGTGAGCACACCGCCCGAGGGGTTGACACGGACGTCGTCGCCGAGCCCGAGCGCCGTCCGCAGGATCAGCTCCTGGTGCGTGAACGGCGCGTGCAGCTCGGCGACCTCCACGTCTCCGGTGCCGACCGCGCGCCCGGCCGCCTCCGTCGACGGTGAGCGCGTCAGGTCGCGGGCGCCGAGCACGGGCGTGTCCACGCGGTGCTCGATACCGGTGATGACCGCGGGCCGCTCGGCGAACTCGTGCGCCCGTTCGGTCGCGGCCAGGACGATCACCGCGGCGCCGTCGGTGACCGGCGCGATGTCGTGTGCCCGCAACGGATCCGCCACGTAGGGCGCGTCCAGCAGGTCGGCGACCTCGCTCGCGCCGGAGAACTGGGCGTGCGGGTTGCGGGTGGCGTCGGCGCGGCTGCGGGCGGCGACCTCGGCCAGGTCCTTCTCGCTCCACAGCCCGGCGTCCAGCCCGAGCCGGGCCTGCAGGCCGGCGATGCTCACCGAGTCCGGCCACAGCGGCGCGACCGTGTACGGGTCGAGCTGCAGCGCCAGCACCCGGCGCAGCTGCCCGGCCGAGGACTTGCCGAAGCCGTACACCAGCGCGGTGTCGACCTCGCCGGTGCGGATCTTCAGCCAGGCCTCGTACAGCGCCCAGGCGGCGTCCATCTCGACGTGCGACTCGTGGATCGGCGGGAACGCGCCGATCGCGTCGATGGCGGAGATGAACGAAAACGCCCGTCCGGCCAGGTAGTCCGACGAGCCGGAGCACCAGAACCCGATGTCCTTCTTGGACAGTTCGGTCTGCTGGTAGACCTCGGCGAAGATGGGCACGAGCATTTCCACGCCGTTCGTGGTGCCCGGCGTGGAGCGCACGTTCGGGGCCTGGGCGAACCCGACCACCGCGACGTCTCGCATGGCAGTTCCCCTCTACAGGTGGTGGGCGAAGGACTCGTAGGGCGCGTCCGGCTCGCCGGTCGGCTCGAAGTGGCTGATGTTCTCCAGGCTCGTCCACCACTCGTCGCGCGGTTTCCACGCCGCGCGCACCCGCATGCCCATCCGGACCTCGGCGGCGTCGCAGCCGAGGACGAGGTGCAGGAACGCGATGTCGGCGCCGTCGAGCAGGATGTAGGCCGCGACGTAGGGCGGCTCGATGCGCTGGCCGAGGAAGGGCACGTTGACGATGCAGAAGGTGGTGACGATCCCGGTGTCCGGCAGCTCCACTTCGTCCACTGTGGGCACACCGTCGGTGGGGCAGGCGCCGCGCGGCGGGATGTAGACCTTCGCGCACGCGGGGCAGCGCTGCCCGATCAGCTTGCCCTCGGCGAGACCTCGCAGGTAGCGGCTCTCCTCCGGGGAGGCCGAATGCTGGTAGTGCAGCTGGATCGGCGTGACCATCACCCCGTCCTGTCCGGACTTCGGCGGCGGCGCGGGCGAGGGCCCGTCGCCGGCGCCGACGGGCCGGAAGTAGGCGATGTCGCGGATGTGACCGGCGGGTTCGTCGGCCCAGCGCACGCGCACCCGCATGCCCGTGTGCATGTCGGCGGGGCCGGCCACGTGCACGGCGTGCAGCATCGCGGTGTCGGCGCCGTCCAGCCGGATCAGCGCCCACGCGAACGGCGTGGTCAGCGGCTGACCGTCCAGGGGCTCGGGAATCCACGACCAGGACAGCACCGTGCCCTCGTCGGACACGGGCACGAACTCGGTGAGCGCCGCGGCGGTGACCGGGTCGTACTCCACCGGCGGCACGTGCACGCGGCCGTCCGAGCCGCGCACGCCCTCGATGCGGCGCTCGCGCAGACCGGCGGCGAACCGGCCGAGCACGGGCCCGAGGGAGCGGGTGTAGTCGAAGGCGAGATCCAGCGGCGCGGACAGCGGTGTACTCACGAATCGAAGTGAAACACGTTCTCGATCTCCCGGCAAGACGCTCCGCCGGGAGCTTGCGCGGTAAGTGGAACAAGTTCTAGATTCGGGGGTATGACCACCGCACTGGAGACGATCGGCCTGTGGCACATCGCGGCCGGGCAGCCGGACCGGACGGCGATCGTGAACCCCGACGGCAGCGAGGTCGGCTACGGCGCCCTCGCGGACAAGGCCAACGCCTACGCGCGCGGTCTGCGCGAACTGGGCCTGGAGACCGGCGACGTCGTGGTGGTGCTGCAGCCCAACAGCGACGAGCTGCTCGCCGCCTACTTCGCCGCGCTGCAGACCGGGCTGTACGTGGTGATGGTCAACTGGCACCTGGTCGGGCCCGAGGTGGCCTACATCCTGTCCGATTCGGGGGCGAAGGCGTTCCTCGCGCACGAGCGGTTCGCCGAGGTGGCGATCGCGGCCGCGGACGAAGCCGGGGTGCCCGCTTCGGCGCGCTTCGCGGTGGGCCGGATCGACGGGTTCCGCGACGTGGCCGAGCTGGGCGCCGGGGGCAGCGGCCGCCCGGAGGTGCGCACGGCGGGGTCACCGATGCTCTACACCTCCGGCACGACGGGACGGCCCAAGGGCGTGCGGCGGCCGTTGAGCGGGGCCGATCCGGACAGCGTGCCGGCGGCGTCCACGTGGTTCTTCGGTATTTTCGGGCTGAAGCCGTTCGACGACCACGTCCACCTGTGCGGGTCGCCGCTCTACCACACGGCGGTGCTGAACTTCGCGTCCATCTCGATCCAGCTGGGGCACACGGTCGTGCTGATGGACCGGTGGGATCCGGAGGAGATGCTGCGGCTGATCGAGCGGTACCGCGTCACGCACAGCCACATGGTGCCGACGCAGTTCCGGCGGCTGCTGGCGCTGCCGGAGGAGGTGCGGTCGCGTTACGACCTGTCGTCGCTGCGGAACATGATCCACGGCGCCGCGCCGTGCCCGCCGGAGGTGAAGCGGCGGATGCTGGAGTGGTGGGGCCCGGTGGTGACCGACTACTACGCCGCGACGGAGGGCGGCGGCACGATGATCACCGGCGAGGAGTGGCTGCGCAAGCCCGGTTCGGTCGGGTTGCCGTGGCCGGGTTCGGTGATCAAGATCCTGGACGACGACGGCAACGAGCTGCCCGCGGGTCAGCCCGGCACGGTCTACATGCGGATGGGTTCGTCGACGTTCGAGTACCACAAGGACGCCGAGAAGACGCGCAAGGCGCGGGTGGGGGACCTGTTCACCCTCGGCGACGTGGGGTACCTCGACGAGGACGGCTACCTGTTCCTGCACGACCGCAAGAACGACATGATCATCTCCGGCGGGGTGAACATCTACCCGGCGGAGATCGAGAACGAGCTGGTGATGCACCCGAAGGTCGCGGACGTCGCGGTGTTCGGCATCCCGCACGAGGACTGGGGTGAGGAGATCAAGGCGGTCGTGCAGCCCGCGCCGGGGGTCTCGCCGGGACCCGAGCTGGCGGCGGAGCTGCTGGAGTGGGTGCGCGGCCGCCTGGCGAAGTTCAAGTGGCCGCGCAGCGTCGACTTCGCCGAGGAGCTGCCGCGGGACCCCAACGGCAAGCTGTACAAGCGGAAGCTGCGGGATCCCTATTGGACGGACCGGAAGATCTGATCGCGTTGCCGGGAGGCGCCGGCACGATCACTTCGAGCACGGAACGCCCACTGACCACGGACGGCGCACGTGGTGAGCACCAGTCCGGTGGCACGACCAGGCCCCGCAGGTGATGCCACAGCCGGCCGGACGAGCCAGCCCGCCAGACGGGCCTGCCGGTCGGGCGAGCCTGCCGGAGGAGACCGCCCCTGGGTACCACCCCACCGCGCCCTCGGTTCAGGCCGGGTGCGGGCGCACCGCGCGCTGACTGCGCTCCTCCGTCACCAGTTCCCCGGCGCGGGAGAACCGCACCGCCGCCCACCACATCCCGTTGCCGCGGGGGTGCTTCTCCCAGGTCAGCGTGCCGAGCACCCAGTGCTCGCCGTCCTGGACCGGGCAGGGCCTGGCCGGCGCCTCGGCCTTCCCGCGCAGACGCAGCCAGCAGTGCCCGCACGGCTGCAGCTTCTCCGGGCCCACGCCGGCCCAGCGGACCGGCACCACGTCGGCGCCCCTGCGCTGCACGAGTCCTGGCCCTTGACCAGCCACTCGCGCCGGGCGTCGTTGTGGTAAGCCGGTCCGCCCGTGGTGCGCCAGCCCCGGGGCAGCACTCCCGCCGGCGGCGGCGTGCAGTACGCGCACTGCCCCCGCCGGCAAGTCGTCGTCCATCGCCCCGAGCCAGCGGCCACCACCGACAGTTTCAGCGGCCCTCGAACCGGGGCTTGCGCTTCTCCGTGAACGCGCGCGGCCCCTCCTTCGCGTCGGCCGACTGGAAGACCTTCAGCCCGTACTGCGCCTCCAGCTTGAAGGCCTCCTCCTCGGGCATCCCCTCGGTGTCGCGGATCGTGCGGAGGATCGCCTGCACCGCGAGCGGTCCGTTGCCCGCGATCAGGTCCGCCAGCTCCAGCGCCCGCTCCAGCGCCTGACCGTCCGGCACGACGCTGCCGATCAGCCCCATCTCCTTCGCCTCGGCCGCGGTCAGGTGCCGCCCGGTCAGCAGGATCTCCGCGGCCAGCGTGTACGGGATCTGCCGCGGCAGCCGCACCGCCGAACCGCCCATCGGGAACAGCCCCCACCGCGCCTCCGACACCCCGAACCGCGCGCTCTCCCCGGCCACGCGGATGTCGGTGGCCTGCAGGATCTCCGTGCCACCCGCGATCGCCGGGCCCTCCACGGCCGCGATCAGCGGTTTCGTCAGCCGCCGCCCCTTCAGCAGGCCCTCGATGCGGCCCGGGTCGAACGTGCCGCGCTCGTAGGAGTCGGCGGGGGAGTTGCGGTTCATCGACTTCAGGTCCGCGCCCGCGCAGAACGCCCCGCCCGCTCCGGTGAGCACGCAGCACCGGATTTCCGGGTCGTTGTCCACCCGGTCCCAGGCTTCGACCAGGATCGCCATCATCTCGCCGCTGATCGCGTTGCGGACTTCCGGCCGGTTCATCGTCACCACGAGCGTGTGCGCGCGTTGTTCCACCAGGGCGTGCGGCTGTTCCATGAGTACCTCTCCATCCGGCGCCATTGCCCAAAACGATAACATGTTCTACTTTGGCTGCGTGGCTTACAACATCGCGGATCTGCTCGAGCACGCCGTCGACGCCGTGCCGGATCGCCCCGCGGTCATCTGCGGCGAACGGCACGTGACCTACGCCCAGCTGGAGGACAGGGCCAACCGGCTGGCGCACCACCTCGCCGCGCAGGGGGTCGGTCCCGGCTCCCACATCGGCGTTTACTCCCGGAACTCCGTCGAGATGATCGAGGCGATGTTCGCCGCGTACAAGCTGCGCGCCATCGCGATCAACGTCAACTACCGCTACGTCAACGCCGAACTGGAGTACCTGTTCACCAACGCCGACCTCGTCGCGCTGGTGCACGAGCGGCAGTACGCCGACCGGGTCGCCGCGGTGCTTTCGTCGACCCCGAAACTGAAACACGTACTAGTGGTCGACGACGGCAGCGGAGCGGACTGCTCGGGCTACGGCGGGGTCGACTACGAGTCGGCGCTGGCCGCCCAGTCGCCCGACCGCGACTTCGGCGAGCGCAGCTCCGACGACCTCTACATCCTCTACACCGGCGGCACCACCGGGTACCCGAAGGGCGTGATGTGGCGCCACGAGGACGTCTGGCGCGCCCTGGGCGGCGGCATCGACTTCATCACCGGCGAGTACGTGCCGGACGAGTGGACGATGTCCGAGCAGGGCAAGCAGGGCGCGATGGTCCGGCTGCCCGCCGCGCCGCTCATCCACGGCGCGGCCCAGTGGGCCGCGTTCGGCGCGATGTTCAGCGGCGGCACCGTCGTGTTCGTGCCGCAGTTCGACCCGCACGAGATCTGGACCGAGGTCGCCCGGCACCGGGTGCAGGTGCTGACGATCGTCGGCGACGCCATGGCGCGCCCGCTGATCGAGGCCTACCACCAGGGCGGGTACGACGCGTCCTCGCTGGTGGCGGTGTCCAGCCACGCGGCGCTGTTCTCGCAGTCGGTCAAGCAGGAGTACCTGCGCACGTTCCCGAACCTGGTGCTCACCGACGCGATCGGCTCGTCGGAGAGCGGGTTCACCGGCATCGGCATGGTGGCCAAGGACGCCGACCACTCCGCGGGCCCGCGGGTGAACTTCGGCAAGGACGCCATCCTCATCGACGACGACAACCACCTGGTGGAGCGCGCGCCCGGCGCGGTCGGCCGGATCGCGCGGCGCGGGCACGTGCCGCTGGGCTACTACAAGGACCCGGCCAAGACCGAGACGATCTTCGTGGAGATCGACGGCAAGCGCTACGTCGTGCCCGGCGACTACGCCCGCTACGAGGAGGACGGCACCGTCACCCTCCTCGGCCGCGGTTCGCAGTGCGTGAACACCGGCGGCGAGAAGGTGTTCCCGGAAGAGGTCGAGGGCGCCCTGAAATCCCACCCGGACGTGTTCGACGCGCTCGTCATCGGCGTGCCGGACGACCGGCTCGGCCAGCGGGTCGCGGCGATCGTGCAGGCCCGGCCCGGTGGCAGCCTCGACCTGGCCGACGTGGAGGCGCACGTGCGCACCCGGATCGCCGGCTACAAGGTGCCGCGCAGCGTGTGGGTCGTCGACGAGATCGGCCGCCTGCCCAGCGGCAAACCCGACTACCCGTGGGCGCAGCGGCACGCCGCCGCGAACCCGCCCGCCGAGATCCAGAAGGCCTGAGGAGACACTTGATGCGCACCGCGCTGTGCGAGACGTTCGGCATCCGGTACCCGATCATCGGGTTCACCCCGTCGGAGCACGTGGCCGCCGCGATCAGCAAGGCCGGCGGGCTCGGCGTGCTGGGCTGCGTGCGGTTCAACGACGCCGGGGAACTCGACCGGGTGCTGGACTGGATGGACGCCAACACCGACGGCAAGCCCTACGGGGTCGACATCGTCATGCCCGCGAAGGTGCCCGCCGAGGGCGCCGCGGTCGACCTCGAGAAGCTGATCCCGGAGGAGCACCGCGCGTTCGTCGAGCGGACCCTGCGCGAGCTGGGTGTGCCGGAGCTGCCGGAGGACACCGCGGAACGCGCCGGTGTGCTCGGCTGGCTGCACTCGGTGGCCCGCTCGCACGTCGAGGTCGCGCTCAAGCACCCGATCAAGCTGATCGCCAACGCGCTCGGCTCCCCGCCGGTCGACGTGATCGAGCAGGCCCACGAGCACGGCGTGCCGGTCGCCGCGCTCGCGGGCAAGGCCGAGCACGCGGTGCGGCACGTCGACAACGGCGTGGACTTCGTGGTGGCGCAGGGCTACGAGGCCGGCGGGCACACCGGCGAGATCGCGTCGATGGTGCTGCTGCCGGAGATCGTCGACGCGGTGGGCGACCGGGCGCCGGTGCTGGCCGCGGGCGGCATCGGCTCGGGCAGGCAGGTCGCGGCCGCGCTGGCGCTGGGCGCGTCCGGCGCGTGGACCGGCTCGATCTGGCTCGCGACGGAGGAGTACCTGCAGACGATGCCGGACTCGACCGCGATGCAGAGCGCGCTGGTCGGGGCCACGTCGTCGGACACCGTGCGGACGCGCATCTACACCGGCAAGCCCGCGCGGCTGCTCAAGACGCGGTGGACGCAGGCCTGGTCGGCCCCGGACGCGCCCGAGCCGCTGCCGATGCCGCTGCAGAACCTGCTGGTCAGCAAGGCGCACAACCGCATCCACGCGGCGAACGACCCGACGGTGGTGTCGATGCCGGCCGGGCAGATCATCGGCCGGATCGACCGGGTGCGCCCGGTGGCCGAGATCATCGCCGACCTGGTCAGCGGCTACTCCGAGACGCTCGACCGGCTCGACAAGACCCGGTGACCGGGCCGTGCTGGTTCGCGTGGAGCTGAGCCGCCTCGGTCCACAGGATCAGCACGACGAAGGACGCGAAGGTCGGCAGCAGCAGGCACCACGCGCCGGAGCGGCCGGTGTCGTGCAGCCGGCGGATCCCCGCGGAGATCAGCGGGAACATCAGGACGATGCCGGCGACCACCCCGACGGTCCCCACCCACTCCTGTCCGATCGCGGTCGCGGTCAGCAGCGGACCCCAGCTGACGAGGAACCAGAACAGCACGAACAACCAGAAGTCGCGCCGCGACATCCGGCCGGTGCCCACGAACGACTTCCGCAGGGCCTCACCGATCACCGCGGCGAAGGTGGGCCGCGTCCGTGCCATCTCCAGCGTCATACCCGGAATCGTCCGCGCCGGAGGAGGCGTCCTCAACGGCGTCGGCCGGAAGTTGCCACCCACGCCACGGCGCCCACGGCCAGCACCGCGGCACCGCTGATCACCGACGCGAGCGGCAGGCTGAACGCGAGCACCACGCACCCGATCAGGCCCACCACCGGCACCACGCGCCGGGTGCCGAGCGTCCACGCGCTCGCGTTCGCGATGGCGTAGTAGGTCAGCACCGCGAACGAGGAGAACCCGATCGCGCCGCGCAGGTCGGTCACCAGCACCAGGGCGGCGACGACGACACCGACCGCGACCTCCGCGCGGTGCGGCACGGCGAACCGCGGGTGCACGGCGGCCAGGGGAGCGGGCAGGTGACCGTCGCGGGCCATGGCGAACGTCGTCCGGGACACGCCGAGCACCAGCGCGAGCAGCGCGCCGAGCGCGGCGAGTGCCGCGGCCGCCCGCACGACCGGGGTGATTGCCGGCCAGGACGTGCCGGCGATCGCGGTGGCGATCGGGTCCGAAGTGGACGCCAGCCCGGCCGGGCCCAGTTGCCGCAGCAGGAAAACGGCGACGACCGCGTAGACGACGAGGGTGATCCCGAGCGCGATCGGAATGGCGCGGGGGATGGTGCGCGCGGGGTCGCGCACCTCCTCGCCGAGGGTGGCGACGCGCGCGTACCCGGCGAAGGCGAAGAACAGCAGCCCGGCCGACTGCAGGACGCCGCCGGCGTCGATCGCGGGCGTGAGGCCGCCGGGGACGGGCGCGCCGGCCGTGGCGAGCGCGACGACCGCGGCGGCGAGGACGACGAGCGTGACGGTGACGATGACCTTGGTGACGGTCACCGAGCGCTGGACGCCCCGGTAGTTGAGGGCGGTCAGCGCGAGCACGGCGGCCGCGGCGACGAGCGACTGCGTGAACCGGCCCGCGCCGGGCGCGGTGTAGGCGGCGACGGTCAGCGCCATCGCCGCGCAGCTCGCGGTCTTGCCGACGACGAACCCCCACCCGGCGAGGTAGCCCCAGAACGGACCGAGCCGCTCGCGCCCGTAGACGTAGGTGCCGCCGGACTCCGGATACCGGGCGGCCAGCCGGGCCGAGGAGGTGGCGTTGCAGTAGGCGACCACGGCCGCCAGCGCCAGCCCGGCCAGCACGCCGACCCCCGCGGCGCGGGCGGCGGGCGCGAAGGCGGCGAACACCCCGGCCCCGATCATCGACCCGAGGCCGATCACCACCGCGTCCCCGGTCCCGAGCCGGCGCGTCAGTCCTGTCACGGGGAGACCGTAGCCGGTGGCCCGGCCGTGGTGGTGATCCGTTACGGGATGTTCGGCGGCCGTTCGTTCGGCGACGCGGGCTCAACCGAGAGCGTCCAGTTTGCGCCGCAGCACCGCGCGTTCCCGGTCGTTCCCGCACAGCTGGATCGCCCGCTCCAGTTCGGCCCGGGCCTCACCGGTCCGGCCGAGCCGGACCAGCAGTTCCCCGCGCACGGTGGGCAGCAAGTGGGACTTCTCGAACGTGCCGCCGGCCGCCAGGGAGTCCACGAGCGGCAGCGCCGCCACCGGACCCTGCGCCATCGACACCGCCACCGCCCGGTTCAGCTCCACCACCGGCGACGGCGCGAGCCGCCCGAGGGCCTCGTACAGCAGCACCACCCGCGCCCAGTCCGTCTCCGCCACCGACGGCGCCACGGCGTGGCACTCGGCGATCGCGGCCTGCAGGCCGTACGCGCCCAGCCCCCGCCCGGCCGCCTCCGCCCGCGCCAGCGCCGCCCGGCACCGCCGGATCGCCGAGCGGTCCCAGCGCCGCCGGTCCTGGTCCTCCAGCAGCACCGGCTCGCCGTCCGGCCCGGTCCGCGCCGGGAACCGGGC
>NZ_PQHW01000124.1 GCF_003385215.1 Amycolatopsis thermalba
CCTCCCCGCCCGTCTCCCACGGCAGCGTCAGCGAAGACACCACCCCGGGCGCCACCACCAGCGGCCGCCCGGCGAAGGTCGTCACCGCGGGCGTGTGCGCGTGCCCGCAGAACAGCCCCACCACGTCCGGGTGCCGCGCGACCACCTCCGCCAGCCGCGCCGCCTCGTGCTGCCGGATCTCGTCCAGCAGCGGGTGGTGCAGCACCGCCGGGGGATGGTGGAACGCCACGAACGCCGGCCGCCCCGCCGCCTCCGTCAGCACCTCGTCCAGCCACGCGATCGTCTCCTCGCCCATCAGGCCCGATCCGCGGCCCGGGACGCTCGTGTCGCACAGCGCGAACACCGCCCCGGCCGCCTCCCCGGCCTGGTTGACCGGCGCGTCCGACGGCGCCTCGCCGAGCAGCACCGACCGGTAGGCGGCCCGGTCGTCGTGGTTGCCGGGGCAGTGGAACACCGGGTACGGCAGGCTCTCCAGCAGCTCCGCGACCTCGGCGTACTCGGCCGGGTCGCCGTGGTCGGCGAGGTCGCCGGTCACCAGCACCGCGTCCACCCGCACCCGCAGGTCCCGCAGGTGCCGCACCACCCGCGCGGCGCGATCGGCGTTCCGCGGGCCGCCGTCGAGGTGCAGGTCGGACAGGTGCGCGAGGACGGTCATGGCACGACCGTAACGACCTGCGAGAATTTTTCCGACCGGAGTCAACAACCGGGCGGTCCCGTCGCGTTGAAGGTCCGTCATCCGACGAAAGGACCACCGGTGCGGGACCGCTTCGACGATTTCGTGGCACAGCGCCTCGACCGCCTCCTCCGCTACGCCACGGCCCTGACCTGCGATCCCCACCTCGCGCAGGACGTCGTGCAGGAGACCCTGCTGCGCGTCCAGCACCGCTGGTCCCGCATCGCCGGGCTACGGGCGCCCGAGAGCTACGTGCGCAAGATGATCACCAACGAGTACCTGTCGTGGCGGCGGCTGAAGGCCTCCCGCAACGTCACCGCCGCGCACAGCACGCTCGACGCCCTCGGCACGCCCACCGCCGACCCCGCCGAGCACTTCGCCGAACGGGACGCCATGCGCGCCCGCATCGCCGCGCTGCCCCGCAAGCAGCGCGCCGCGATCGTGCTCCGCTTCTACGAGGACTGCACCGACGCCGAGATCGCCGAGGCCCTCGGCTGCTCGGCAGGCACCGTCCGCAGCCACATCTCCCGCGCCCTGAGCACGCTGCGCGCCGCCGAAGGCGGCCGGCGCCGGGGCCTGCCCGTGACGGAGGCGCTGTCATGACCCCCGACCCCACCGAACAGCTGATCCGCGCGGCGCTGCACGCCGAGGCCGCCCGCCGTCCGGACCCGCGCGCCGTGCTCGCCGGGCTGGCGCACGCCGAGCCGCGTCGCAACCGGACGCCGATGCTCGTCGTGGCCGCCGCGGCGGTCGTCGCGGTGGCGGTCGCCGCGATCCTGGTGCCGCGGATGCTGCAACGCGCCGAACCCGTCGTCGGCACACCGCCGGCCGCCGACCAGAACGTCCTGCTGGCCGGCCTGGACGATTACGGCATCGCCGATTCGGTCGTGCTCGGCCAGTTCCGGCGGGACGGCACGGCCGCGCTCGCCTCGATCCCCCGCGACTCGCTCGTCGACATCCCCGGTTTCGGCCGGGGCAAGCTGAGCAGCGCCTACACCCGCGGCAAGGACGCCGCCGAGCGGCAGGGCCGGAACGGGGCCGCCGCGGCCGAAGCGGGGGCGCGCACGCTCGTCGAGGCCGTGCAGCAGCTCACCGGCACCCGCATCGACCACTACGCCCTGGTCGGCATGCCCGGATTCGGTCAGCTCGCCTCCGCGCTGCAGGGCGTTCCCGTGTGCCTGCGCGCGGCCACCCACGACCCGCGAACCGGCGTGTCGTTCCCCGCCGGCGAGCAGGTCCTGGACTACTCAAGGGCACTGGACTTCCTCCGGCAGCGGGCCGGGCTGCCCAACGGCGACCTCGACCGCGTGGTCCGGCTCCAGGCCTACCTGCGCTCGGCCGCGGAGCGGATGATGACCCCGGGCGTCCTGGGCAATGCCGAGTTCGTGGCCACGCTGATCGAGACGGCGCACCGCTACACGCTGATCGACCCCGGCTGGGACCTGTTCGGCTTCGCCGCGCTGCTGCGGGACATCAACCCGGCCAACCTGCGGATGGGGACCGTGCCGATCGCCGGTACGGACCTCGGCTCGCCGGAGGCGGGCGCGGCGATCGGTCTCGCGCCGGACGAGGTTCGCACGTTCGTGGCGAACCTGCCGGGCTCGGGCACGTCGGCGCCGGATTCCTGCGTGAACTGAGCACGGGAAATCGTGCGCGAACCATGTCACGGTCGTCCGCGCGGGGTTAGGCTGGCACCCGCCGACGGGAAGGGGACGGCCGATGACCGGGCGGCGAGCCGACGACGAGGACGCGGGGCCGGGCGGTCCCGCGTCCTTCGGCCTGTCGGACACCGTCCGGGTGGCCGCGGTGCTGCGCACCGAAGCCGGGGACGCACCGGATTTCACCGCCGCCGCGCGGGCGGTGGTCCGGCGGTTGCGGGACGGGTTCACCGCCGCGGCCGAGCTGTACACAGTGGACGAAGACGGTCCGCCGGTTCTCGTCGCGGCGGCCGGGGACGCGCGGACCCGCTCCGAGCTGGCCGCGGCGATCGCGGCGCGCCCCGCCGGTGAGCGCTTCCCGGTGATCCCGCTGCCCGGCGCGCTGGCGTTCCGCGGGCCGCTGTCGCCGGGGCGGGCGTTCTGGATCGTGCTCGCGGCCTCGGCCGGGCTGCCTGCGGCGATGGCCCGCTCGATCGCGGTGAGCGTCCGCGCCGGGCTGCTGACGCACGGTCCGGCGGCGGACCGCGCGGACGCGTTGCGGGACTACGCCGAGCTGCTGGAGGACACCGCGCGGGTGCGGGGCGCGGCGCTGGAGGACGCGGCCGACCGGGCCGGGGCCGAGGCCGCGCTCGGGGAAACGCTGCGGGCGATCGGGCAGCGGCTGACCGCGCAGCTCGACATCGACACGCTCGTGCAGGACGCGACCGACGCCGCCACGCGCGGGACCGGCGCGGGGTTCGGGGCGTTCTTCTACAACCTGATCGACCAGTTCGGCGAGTCCTACACGCTCTACACGCTGTCCGGCATCCCGAAGGAGACCTTCGACGGCTTCCCCATGCCACGCAACACCGGCGTGTTCGCCCCGACGTTCAACGGCACCGGGATCGTCCGCAGCGACGACATCACCCGGGACCCGCGGTACGGGCACAACGCGCCGCACCACGGGATGCCGGAGGGGCACCTGCCGGTGCGCAGCTACCTGGCGGTCCCGGTGATCACACCGACGACGCGCGAGGTGCTCGGCGGGTTCTTCTTCGGCCACCCCGAGCCGGGGCGGTTCACCGAGCGGCACGAGCAGGTGGCCGCGGGGATCGCCGGGTACACCGCGATCGCGCTGGACAACGCGCGGATGTTCGCGCGGCACCGGTCGATGGCGACCGAGCTGGCGCACAGCATGCTGCCCGCGGTGCCGGACATCCCGGGCCTGCGGATCGTGTCGCGGTACCTGCCCGCGGCGGCCGGGGCCGAGGTCGGCGGGGACTGGTTCGACGTGATCCGGCTGCCCGGCGGCCGGACCGCGTTCGTGATCGGGGACGTCGTGGGGCGCGGGGTGCCGGCGGCGGCGGTGATGGGTCAGATGCGGACCGCGATCCGGTCCTACGCGCTGCTGGACCTGCCGCCGTCCGACGTGCTGCACAACGTGTCGCAGCTGGCGCGGACCACGCCCGGCGCGACGTTCGTCACCTGCCTGTACGCGGTGCACGATCCGATCGACGACACCCTGACCTACGCCAACGCCGGGCACCTGCCCGCGGTGCTGATCGGCGCCGACGGCGCGATGCGGCAGGTCGCGGAGGCGCTGGGCATGCCGCTGGGGGTCGGCGAGCAGTACCCGCAGGAGCAGGCGCCGTTCCCGCCCGGGATGCGGCTCGTGCTGTACACGGACGGGCTGGTGGAGAGCCGGACGCGGGAGCTGGGCGCGGGCATCGACGCGCTGCTGGCGGAGCTGGAGGCGCTGCCCGCCGAGGGTGATCTGGGCGCCGCGTGCGACGAGCTGATCGAGCGGCTGACCGGCGGACGGCACGACGACGACGTCGCCCTGCTGTACGTGGATCACCGGGGCGCGCACCGGCGGGTCGCGTCGATGACGCTGACCAGTGACGTCTCGCTGGGGTCGGTGCGGGAGTTCGTCGCCGGGCGGATGGCCGAGTGGGGGCTGGCGGAGGTGGCCGAGAGCGCGGTGAAAGTGGCGTCCGAGCTGGTGACGAACGCCACGCGGCACGCGTCGGCGCCGTTGACGCTGCGGCTGTTCCACGACGGTTCGCGGCTGACGGTGGATGTCGCGGACCGGGCCGGGGCGTTGCCGCACATCCTCGCGACCGGCGGGATCGAGCACCAGGGGCTGCGGGTGGTCGACGCGGCCGCGCCGCGGTGGGGCACGCGCACCACGCCCGACGGCAAGGTGGTGTGGGCGGAGCTGACGACCGGGTGACCCGGATCCGGCCGACACGTGTGTAATCCGTGCACGGTGGGTAATCCCGGCGGGACGAAGAACACGCCGAGGGGACTTCGATGCACGCCGGAGATCATCGCCTGCACCGACTGGTGCCGGCGCGGTCGCGCAACGCGACGACTCTGAGACAGGCCCTCACCCAGTGGGCGAACGACGTGGACCTGCCCGAAGACACCACGGACGCGATAGCGCTGGCCGCGTACGAGGCGATGATCAACGTGGTGACCCACGCGTACCCCGCCCAGGCCGACGGCCCGCTGGAGCTGTCGGCGGAGCTGCGCGGGAGCGAGGTGGACGTGACCGTGGCCGACCGGGGGCGGTGGCAGCCGCCCGCGGCGGACCCGGGGCCGCTGCACGGCCGGGGGCTGCCGCTGATCCGGGCGCTGTCCGAGCGGGCGGAGATCGCGCCGGGCCCCCAGGGCACGACGGTGCGGATGCGCTGGCCCGTCCCCGCGGCGGCGCGCCGCTACCGCCGGGAAGCCGCAGCAGCACGCTAGCCACCAGCCCGCGCGTTGCGCGGGCAGCCACCGAGCCTGGCCGATCCCCCGCGCTGGCTGACCCAGCGGGAACTGCACCGGTCCCGGGGCACCGTTCGTGAACGCTCGCCGGTACCCGCGGCGGCGCGCCGCTACCACCGGGGAGCCGTGCGGGAGCACGCCAGCCACCAGCCCGCGCTTTGCGCGGGCAGCCACCGAGCCTGGCCGATCCCCCGCGCTGGCTGACCCGGCGGAAATCGCATCGGCCCCGGGGCACCGTTCATGAACGCGCTCCGGTACCCGCGGCGGCAGGCCGCTACCACCGGGGAGCCGTGCGGGAGCACGCCAGCCAACCAGCCCGCGCGTTGCGCGGGCAGCCACCGAGCCTGGCCGATCCCCCGCGCTGGCTGACCCAGCGGGAACTGCACCGGTCCCGGGGCACCGTTCATGAACGCGCTCCGGTACCCGCGGTGGCAGGCCGCTACCACCGGGAAGCCGCGCGGGAGCACGCCAGCCACCAGCCGGCGGTCGCCAGCCATCGGCCGCGCGGCGCAGCCACCGAGCCCCCATACTGACCCGCCCCAGAGGAGACCGCACCGGCCCCGGCGGGGGACGACCGTTCGGGAACGCTGCCCGGTGTCGGCTGCGGGAACCGTGTGGACACGGCCCCCGCCCACAGGACACGGCCCAGCGGTACGACAGCCCGCAGCGCCAGCGCACGCCCCGGCACTCCTCGGCGGCCTCGCGGCCGTCGGCCTCAGGTCATGGTCCCGGGGCCGGGATGCCGCTTCGCTCGGCGAGCCGGTTAAGCGGCGTAGCCGTCACTCCGAGGCTTGCTCCGTGATCGGCAGATACACCCGGAACCGCGTGTTGCCCGGTTCGGACTCGACCCTCAGGTCGCCTCGGTGGCGGTCCACCACGATGCGCCACGAGATGTCCAGTCCGAGGCCCGTGCCCTCCCCCACGGGCTTCGTCGTGAAGAACGGCTCGAAGATCCGCTGCTTGGTCTCCGCCGAGATGCCCGGGCCGGTGTCGCCGATCTCGACCACCACCCGGTCGCCGTCGCGGGTGGTACGCAGCGTCAGCGTTCCCGTTCCCTCCATGGCGCTCACCGCGTTGTCGATGATGTTCGTCCACACCTGGTTCAGCTCGCCCGCGTACGCCGGCACCGTCGGCAGGTCCCGGTCGTACTCCTTGACGACCTGCACCCCGGTGCCGATCTTGCCCGCGAGCATCACCAGCGTCGAATCCAGACCGTCGTGCACGTCGATCCACTGGTGCGGCGCCCGGTCCATCTGCGAGTACTGCTTGGCCGCGCCGACCAGCGCCGAGATGCGGGTGGTCGAGTCCTCGATCTCCCCCATCAGCATCTCGGTCTCCAGCGCGTACGCCAGCCACCGCAGGGCGCCGTCCAGCAGGGCGTCGCCGACGGACTCCAGCACGTGGTCGAGGCTTTCGGCGGTCAGGCCGGCCGCGACGAAGATCGGGGCCAGGTCCCAGCCCTGCTCGATGTCGCGCTCCTCGAGCCAGTCGCCGATCTCGTCCTCGCGGTCGGCCTGCTGCATCGCGGTCAGCGGGGGCGCGTCGGCCACCTGCTTGACCAGCCGCTCCTGCACGTCCAGCAGCAGCTCCAGCAGATCGGGCTCGATGTCCCGCTTCGCCAGTATCGCCAGCTTGTGCCGCATGCCGGCGACCCGCTCCCGCAGCGCCGCGGTGGCGCGCACCGCAGCGGCCGCCGGGTTGTTCAGCTCGTGGGTCAGCCCCGCCGACATCTCGCCCAGCGCGAGCAGCCGCCGCCGCTGCCCGATCAGCGCGTCGGTGTTGCGCCAGCCCAGGTACGAACCCTCCAGCAGGTGGGTCGCCATCGGGAACCAGCTGCGGAACTGGTCGGCGAACTCCTTCGCGGGCAGCGTCAGGAACGTCAGATCGGTGACCGCGTACACCGAGGCGCCGTAGCGCTGCTGGTGTTGCCCGTAGAAGAACTGCGTCGCCCCGCAGTAGGCGCCACGCTGGTCCGAGCGGACGGTCTCCACCTCGCTGCCGCCCACCAGCCGCGTCATCCGCAGCGCGCCGGACAGCAGCACGTAGAAGCACGTCGCCGGATCGCCCTCGTTGATGATCGCGGTGTCCGCCGGATAGTGCTCCAGCTTGGCGTGGTCCAGGATCCAGTCGAGCTGGGCGTCGGACAGATCGGTGAACAGGAACAGCTCGCGCAGGAACTCGCGGGTCAGCTGCGGCTCGGTCATCGTGCCTCCAGGTAGCGGTGCACGAGCGAGACGGCCATCGCGCCCTCGCCCACGGCCGAGGCGACGCGCTTGACCGACTGCGAGCGGACGTCCCCGGCCACGAACACACCCGGAATGGACGACTCCAGGTGGTGCGGGTCCCGGTCGAGGGTCCACCCCGGCGGGCGTCTGCCCTCCACCACCAGATCGGCGCCCGTGCAGACGAAACCGTGCTCGTCACGCAGCACGTCGTCGCCGAGCCACTCGGTGCGTGGCGCGGCGCCGATGAACACGAACAGGTGCCCGGTGGGCACGGTCTCGGTGATGCCCTGCTCCTCGTCGCACAGGGTCAGCGCTTCGAGGTGGTCACTGCCGTGCGCGCGCAGCACGGTGGTGCGGGTGCGGACGTGGATGTTGCCGATCGCCTCGATCTGCTCGATGAGGTAGTGCGACATCGACGCCCGCAGCGACGGCCCGCGCACCAGGATCGAGACTTCCTTGGCGTAGCGGGAGAAGAACACCGCGGCCTGCCCGGCGGAGTTCGCGCCGCCGACGATGTAGACGTGCTCGCCCTCGCAGTCCGGCGCCTCGGTGGCGGCCGAGCCGTAGAACACGCCGCGCCCGGTCAGCTCGGCGACGCCCTCGGCTTCCAGCGCCCGGTAAGAGACTCCGGTGGCGAGGACGACGGCGTGCGCGGCGATCTCGCTGCCGTCCCCGAACCGGACCACGCGCGCCGAACCGCGTGCCTCCAGACCGGTCACGTCCCGCGCGGTCAGCACCTCCGCGCCGAACTTCTGGGCCTGGCGGCGGGCCCGGTCGGTCAGCTGCGCCCCGGACACGCCGTCCGGGAAGCCGAGGTAGTTCTCGATCCGGGAACTCTGCCCGGCCTGCCCGCCGGTCGCCCGGCGCTCCACCAGGACCGTGCGCAGCCCTTCGGAAGCGCCGTAGACGGCCGCGCCGAGCCCCGCGGGACCGCCGCCGATCACGATCAGGTCGTAGAACTCCGCGGCCGGCCGGGTGGACAGCCCGACGGCGTCGGCGATCTGCTCGCCGTCCGGTTTGCGCAGCACGGTGCCGTCCGGGGTGATCAGCACCGGGATGTCCACCGCCGCGCACTCGGCGGCTTCGAGCAGGCGGCAGGCCTCCGGCTCGTCGACCGAGTACCACCGGTAGGGCACCGAGTTGCGGGCGAGGAAGTCCCGCACCTTGTAGGACGGCGCGGACCAGCGGTGCCCGATCACCTTGGTCTCCTCGACCGGACGGTCACCGGCCGCGCGCCACGCGTCGACGAGCGCGTCGACCACCGGGTACAGCTTCTCCTCCGGCGGGTCCCACGGTTTGAGGAGGTAGTGGTCGACGTCGACGACGTTGATCGCCTGGATCGCCGCGTCGGTGTCGGCGTAGGCGGTCAGCAGCGCGCGCCGCGCGTACGGGAACAGGTCCATCGCCTGCTCCAGGAAGGTGATGCCGTCCATCTGCGGCATGCGGTAGTCGGCGAGGATGGCGGCGACGGCGTCCCCGCGCAGCTTGATCTCGCGCAGCGCTTCGAGCGCGTCCGCCCCGGAGGCGGCGCGCACGACGCGGTAGTCCTGGCCGTAACGACGGCGAAGGTCACGGGCGACCGACCGGGACACGGCCGGGTCGTCGTCGACGGTCATGAGGATGGGCAGGCTCACGACGCAAACCCTACGGCCTGACACGGTCCCACGGTCAGATCCTGCCCGCACGAGATGACCACATACTGGACGTATCTTGCCGCCTCCGGTCACTCGCGGTGATCATCGAAGCCCGTCCGCGATCGTCCCGGGAGGTCCGCGAAATGCCCGTCGAGCTGCCCGAACGCGTCCACCGCCTGCGCCCGGCCGAGGTTCCGGCCGACGGCATCCTCGAGGGTCCGCGGCTCCTCTCGCGCCTGCACGAGAATGACCGGTCGCACGCCTACGAGATGTTCACCTTGTGCCCGCTGGGCCCCCTGATCGGCGCCGAGATCACCGGGGTGGACCTCCGCCGGCCGCTCACCGCGGAGCTGCGGGAGGAGCTGAACCGGGCGCTGCTGGAGTGGAAGGTGCTGTTCTTCCGCGACCAGGACATCACCGCGGCGCAGCAGCGGGCGTTCGCGCGCAACTGGGGCCCGCTGGAAACCAACCCGTTCCTGCCGTCCGGGGACTCCGACGAGGTCACCCGGTTCGCCCGCGGCGCCGGCATGCCCGGCTTCGAAAACATCTGGCACACCGACGTCACCTGGCGCCCCGAGCCCGCGCTCGGGTCGGTGCTGCGCCTGGTCGAGGTGCCCCCGCTCGGCGGTGACACGCTGTGGGCCGACATGGCCGCGGCCTACGACAACCTGCCCGCCGACGTGCGCGAGCGGATCGACGGGCTGCGCGCGGTGCACGACTTCGTGCCCGGTTTCGCCCGCTTCGCCGACCACGACCTGCTGGCCCGCTGGCAGGACCGCTTCCCGCCGGTCGAGCACCCGGTGGTGCGCACGCACCCGGAGACCGGGCGGAAGACGCTGTTCGTCAACCAGGCCTTCACCACGCACATCACCGGCCTGGACCGCGACGAGAGCGACCGCCTGCTGCGGCTGTTGTTCGCACAGGCGCACGTGCCGGAGTACCAGGTGCGGTTCTCCTGGCGGCCGAACTCGGTGGCGTTCTGGGACAACCGCGCCACCCAGCACTACGCGGTCAACGACTACCACCCGCACGCCCGGGTCGCCGAACGCGTCGCGATCGCCGGTGATCGCCCGTTCTGACCGGTTAGCCTGGGGCCATGGCGGACCCGAAGAGCACGGTGACCTCGTTCCTGACGGCCCTGGAACGCGACGACGTCGAAGGCGCGCTGTCCCTCGCCGACCCGGACGTGGTGTACCAGAACGTCCCGCTGCCGCCGGCGCGCGGCATCGCGGCCGTGGAGAAGCAGCTGCGGATGCTCAGCCGCTACCGCATCGGGTTCGAGGCGCGGGTGCACCACATCGCCGCCGACGGCCCGATCGTGCTGACCGAGCGGACCGACGTCCTGCGCGCCGGGAGCTGGGACACGCGGTTCTGGGTGTGCGGCACGTTCGAGGTGCGCGACGGCCGGATCGTGCTGTGGCGGGACTACTTCGACTGGGCCACCGTGCTCGCCTCGAGCGTGCGCGGCGCCGGGCGGGCCGTCGTCACCGGCGCGTCGACGCTGCTCGCCCGCGCGCGCCTGCGGGACTGACGCCGGTACCACCGCAGGCAGATCACCAGCGCGAGCGCGATCCCGACCGCGTCGCCGCCGTAGTACATCAGCTGCGCCCCGGCCCGGAACTCGTCCCCGGCCGCGTACAGCGTCTTCGCCAGGACGCCGTGCGCCGCGCCGGCCAGCACCAGCGTCGCGCCGCGCAGCGCCAGGCCGTGGCGGTGCCGCACCGGCTCCACCTGGCAGATCGCGGTCGTGAACAGCAGCCCGGCGGCGAACACGTGCGCCAGCGCCCACGGCTGGTGCGCCTGGGCGATCAGCGGCGTCCGGTACAGCAGCCACAGCCCGCCCACGTCGAGCACCGCGGCGACCGGCGGGAACACCAGCACCGCCACCGGCCACGACCGCAGCACCCGCACCAGCGCGCGGCGGCCGCGGCATACCCGCAGCGCCAGCGTGACCGGGCGGCCGAGCACCAGCAGCAGCGGACCGGCCATGCCGACCACGAGGTGCTGGGCCATGTGGGCGGTGAACGTCCGCGCCGGGGTCGACAGCGCCACGACCACCGCCAGCGCCCCGGCGGTGAACGACACCGTGCGCCACCGGGGCCAGCGCCGCGCCGCGCTCAGGTAGCCGGCCAGGGCCACCAGGACCAGGAGCGAGACCGGCCAGGTCCCACCGGGTTCAGGCAGAGTGCCGACGTGGTCAGGCACGTGCCCGCTCCCGCACCAGCAGCACCACGCCCGTGACCAGCAGCAGCACCGCGATCGCGTTCCACGCCCAGTCGTAGGGCACCAGGTTCACGTGGTAGCGGATCTGGTGCAGGGTCAGCAGCTTGTGCTGGATCGTGCCGTCGTAGAGCTGGAACGCGCCCGCGCCGGTGAGGATCCCGCCCAGCAGCGCCCGGCCGGACAGCGCCGCGCGCCGCCGCAGGTCGGCCACCAGCACCAGGCCGAGAACGGTGGCGAACCAGCCGAACGCGTGGAACAGCCCGTCGGACACCAGCCCGGCGTCCGAAGTGGACTTGTCGTAGAAGTGGTGCCAGTGCAGCAGCTGGTGGAAGACCGTCTCGTCGGCGAACGCCGCGATCCCGATCCCGATCGCGGCACCCGCCCAGGCCGATCGCGCCCGTGCCACCATCCCCGTGCACCTCCGGGCAGCGGCCTACCCGGTGGCGCCCGGGTTATGCGTTCAGTGCCGCGTCGAGTTCGGCGAGCAACCGGGCCTTGGGCCGCGCGCCCACCCACTGCGCCACCGGCGCGCCGTCGCGGAACAGGACCAGCGTCGGCATCGACATGATCCGGAGGTCACGCGCGAAGCGCTGATTCTCGTCGCAGTCGATCTTGCGGATGGCCAGGGTGCCCGCGCGCTCGGCGGCGATCTCGGCGAGCACCGGCGCGATCATGTGGCACGGCGGGCACCACTGCGCCCAGAAGTCGACCAGCACGGGACCGTCGTGGCGCAGCACCTCCGCCTCGAAGGTCTCGTCGGTCACGGCGAGCACGGCGCCGGAGAGGTCGGTGGTGGCGGTCATCGGGACTCCTCGAACGAAGTGGTGACCCGGCACGGGCCGGGTTCTCGGTCCAGCGCTTCGGTGAGCTTGGCGCGCAGGTCGTCGCGCACGGCCTGCAACCGGTCCAGGCAGGCCTCGACCTCGGCGAGCTTGCGCTCGTAGACCTCGATCGAGTCGGCGCACGAGTCCCCGGTCTCGTGGCCGGCCCGGAGGCAGTCCACGAACGGCCGGGTGTCGTCGAGGCTGAACCCGACCGCCTGCAGCGTCTGGATCTCCTTGACGAGCCGGAAGTCCTCCTCGCCGTACTCGCGGTAGCCGTTGGCCGCCCGGCGCGCGGCCAGCAGCCCCTGGGACTCGTAGAACCGCAGGGCGCGGGTGGTGGTCCCGGCCCGCTGCGCCAGCTCCCCGATTCGCATGAGATCGAGCGTAAAGGTTGCCGCTGACGTCAAGGCAAGGATTCGCGCGCGACCCGCTCCAGCCGCTCCCGGTAGTCCGCCCACCAGCGGGGGCCGGCGTCGGGCAGGTTGCCGGTGTCCCGGCGCATGCCGGCGGCGCCGTCGACCAGCTCCCGGACGATGTCGGCGTGGCCGGCGTGGCGCTGGGTCTCGGCGATCATGTGCACCAGGACCCGGTGCAGGGTGACCGGCTCCCGTCCCGGGATGTGGCCGACCGCGTCCAGCGCCAGCGCGCCGATGGTGGCGTCGGCGTGCGCCCAGGCCTGGCGGTAGAGGGCGACGATCTCCGCGCTGGACTCGTCCGCGCGCGCCCACATGTCGGCGTTGGGTTCGGCGTCGGACAGCCAGGGCAGCTCGCGGCCGAACGGGCGTCCGAAGGTGGCCCCGAAGTACCCGAGCTCGCAGCCGATGAGGTGCTTGACCAGGCCGAGCAGGTTGGTGCCGGTCGGGGTCATCGGGCGGCGCATGTCGTATTCGGACAGGCCCTCGAGCTTCCAGAGCATCACTTCGCGCGCCGCCTGGAGGTACCGGTGCAGATCGTCCTTCGGATCGTTCTCGGTCATGCGGACAGCGTCCCACCGCGGACCGGAAAATGTCGGGGGTGGGTGCGAACATGTGTTCGTGACGAACGAGGGCCCGATCCTGCACGCCGACCTGGACGCGTTCTACGCGTCGGTCGAGCAGCGTGACGATCCGTCGTTGCGCGGGCGGCCGGTGATCGTCGGTGGCGGGGTGGTGCTGGCGGCGAGCTACGAGGCCAAGGCGCGCGGGGTGCGCACGGCGATGGGGTGCGCCCAGGCGCTGCGGCTGTGCCCGTCGGCGGTGGTGGTGCCGCCGCGGATGGCGGCCTACAGCGCGGCGAGCAAGGCGGTGTTCGCCGTGTTCGAGCAGATCACGCCGCTGGTGGAGGGGCTCTCGATCGACGAGGCGTTCCTCGACGTCGGCGGGCTGGCCAGGATCGCCGGCCCGCCCAGTGAGATCGCGGCCGGCCTGCGGCGCGCGGTGGCCGAGCAGGTCGGGCTGCCCATCACGGTCGGGGTGGCGCGCACGAAGTTCCTCGCGAAGGTCGCCAGCGGGGTGGCGAAACCGGACGGGCTGCTCGTCGTGCCGCACGATCGTGAGCTGGAGTTCCTGCACCCGCTGCCGGTGGAGCGGTTGTGGGGTGTGGGGCGGGTGACGGCCGGGAAGCTGCACGCGCGGGGCATCCGGACGGTGGGGCAGGTCGCCGAGCGGGGCGAGGCGGAGCTGGTGGCGCTGCTCGGCCGGGCCGGTGGGCGGCACCTGTTCGCGCTGGCGCACAACCGGGACCCGCGCCCGGTCGTGGCCGGGAGACGGCGGCGGTCGATCGGGGCGCAGCGGGCGCTGGGGCGGCGGGCGCGTTCGCCGGACGAGCTGGACGAGATCCTCGCCGCACTGACCGACCGGCTGGCGCGGCGGTTGCGGGCCGCGCACCGCGTGTGCCGGACGGTGGTGCTGCGGATGCGCTTCGCCGACTACAGCCGCGCGACGCGGTCGCAGACGGTGCCGCGTCCGACGGCGCACACCGAGGACATCCTCGCCACGGCGCGGAGCCTGCTGGCCGCGGCGATGCCGATGATCCGGGAGCGGGGGATCACGCTGATCGGCCTCGCACTGTCCAACTTGGACAACGACACGCCGGTGCAACTGGAGCTGCCCTTCGACGAACACCCACCGGACGCCCTGGACGCCGCCCTGGACCGGGTCCGCGACCGCTACGGGGCGAAAGCGGTGACGCGAGCGATGCTCCTCGGCCGCGACGACGGCCCGGCGGTGCCCCTGCTACCCGATTGAGCCGCGGGCGGTCGCCGCGCCGGCGTTGCCGGGTGCAGGGCAAGCGGGCGAATGGCGGTTCGAGGGGTGACGGTGAGTTTCCGGCGGCACGTGCCCAGCCGGGGTTCGCGGGAGCGCGAATGCGACCGCCGGGGGCCCTGCTCTGCGCCGGAGGCGCCGGCCAGCGTGAGGCTCGTGGACCCGGTGCGACCGAGACATCTCACGAGTCCTCCGGGCCGGAAGGAACGGCACCGCCACCGGGCGATGGTGGCGGTCAGGGCGCTACCTGCGCTCGGTGGCCGGGTGGGGCTGAGGGTGGGTTGCCCGCTCTTTCCGATCCGGCGCAGTGGGGCGGCCGCTGGACCAGTGGGGATTTGTCGACCAGCGTGCAAGCGTCGGCAACCAGCGGCTCGTCCTGGTCCTGCGCGTCGATTTCAACTCACAGTTGACGTCTTCAACACGCAGTTGTAGCGTCCCTGCTCATCGTTCGATCGGGTGAGGAGATGCCATGTCTGCGAGGTCACGGGTGACGCGCTGGGGCGCGCTGGTCGTCGGCTGCCTGATGGTCACGGCGGCCTGCGGCGGCGGGTCCGACGGCGCCGGAGGTGGCGGCACCGCCACCGGCTCGGACGTTCCGGACACCGCGGCCATCCTGCAGGGCGTCACGAAAGACCCGCAGCTCGCGGCGGCCCTCCCGGCTCCCGTCGCGCAGGCCGGCAAGCTCAACATCGGCTCGAACATGCAGTCCGCGCCGAACAACTTCTACTCCGCCGACGGCAAGACGCCAGTCGGGTTCGAGGTCGACATCGCCAAGGCCGTCGCCGCCAAACTGGGCCTCACCGCCCAGCACACTGATATGCCGTTCGGCTCGCTGATCACCAGCCTGCAGTCCGGCCGCCTCGACCTGACGATGGCCGGCATGAACGACACGAAGGCCCGCCAGCAGCAGATCGACTTCGTGGACTACTTCACCTCCGGTATCACGATCATGGTCCGCAAGGGCAACCCGGACGGCATCACCGGCCCGGACTCGCTGTGCGGCAAGACCGTCGCGGTCGTGCAGGGCACCAGCCACCAGACCTTCGCCGCCGAGCAAAGCGCCAGGTGCGTCCAGGCCGGGAAGCCGGAGGTCACCACGACGGCCACCGACAGCGACTCGCAGAACCAGAACCAGCTGCGCACCGGCCGCGTCGCCGCCATCCTCAACGACCTGCCGACCGCCGCCTACGTCAGCCGGAACGCGGGCGGCGGCGAGTTCTTCGAGGTCGTGCCCGGCGAGCCGATCAACGGCGGCCCGTACGGCATCGGCGTCAACAAGACCAACCCGCAGCTGCGCGACGCCGTCGCGCAAGCCCTCACCGCGCTCGTCGACGACGGCACCTACGGCAAGATCCTCGACGCCTGGGGCGTGCGGCAGGGCGCGATCACGAAGGTGACGGTCAATGCCGGAAGCTGACCTGACCACCCGGCTGCCGCAGGCCGAACTGCCCATCGTGCGCCTGCGGCACTGGGGCCGCTGGGTGTCGGCGGTGGTCATCCTCGCCCTGCTGGCCGGGCTCGGCGTGGTGCTGGCGCAGGCGAAGATCCAGTACGACACGGTGCCGGAGTTCCTGTGGTACCACGTGATGGCCGTCGGCCTGCTCAACACCGTCCTGCTGGCGGTGATCGCGCAGGCCGCGGCGATCGTGATCGGCGTCGTGATCGCGCTGATGCGCCGCTCGGCCAACCCGGTGGCCCGCGTCGTCGCCGCCGTCTACATCTGGCTGTTCCGCGGCCTGCCGGTGCTGCTGCAGATCCTGATCTGGTTCAACCTGGCGCTGGTGTTCGAGTTCGTCTCGATCCCGCTGCCGTTCACCGGCGGCTACCTGGTCCACGAACCGACCAACGTCATCGTCAGCGCGTTCGTCGCCGCGCTGCTCGGCCTCGCCCTCAACGAGAGCGCCTACATGGCCGAGATCGTGCGGGCGGGCCTGAACAGCGTGGACCGCGGGCAGACCGAGGCGGCGAAGTCGATCGGCATGACCCCGGCCACGACGCTGCGCCGGATCGTGCTGCCGCAGGCGATGCGGGTCATCATCCCGCCGACCGGCAACGACTTCATCAACATGCTCAAGGGCACGTCGATGGCGTCGGTGATCGGCGTGACCGAGCTGATCCACGCGGCCAACAACATCTCGTCGAACAACCTGCTGGTCATGGAGACCCTGCTGGCCGCCGCGGTCTGGTACATGGTCGTGGTCACGGTCGCCAGCGTGGGCCAGCACTACCTGGAGCGCGCGTTCGCGGCCGAGGCGCACACCGCCCGGCCGTGGTCGCGCGTCGGCCGCGCACTGACGACCCTGCGGAGGGCCTGACATGACCGAGCCGTTGCTGCGTGCGGTCAACGTGCGCAAGCACTTCGCCGGCACCGAGGTGCTGCGCGGCATCGACCTGTCCGTCCACAAGGGACAGGTGGTGTGCCTGCTCGGCCCGTCCGGCGCGGGCAAGAGCACGTTCCTGCGGTGCGTCAACCACCTGGAGACGATCGACGGCGGCCAGGTGTGGGTGGACGGCGAGCCGATCGGCTTCCGGCTGCACAAGGGGAAGCTGCACGAGCTGCGCGAGCGCGAGGTCGCCCGTCAGCGGCGGGACATCGGCATGGTGTTCCAGCGGTTCAACCTGTTCGCCCACCGCACGGTGCTGCAGAACGTCACCGAGGGACCGGTCCGGGTGCGGGGCCTGTCCCCGGCCGAGGCCCGCCGCACCGCGCTGGAGCTGCTGGACCGGGTCGGCCTCGCGCACCGCGCCGACGCCTACCCCGACCAGCTCTCCGGCGGCCAGCAGCAGCGCGTCGCGATCGCGCGGGCGCTGGCGATGAAACCGAAGCTGATGCTGTTCGACGAGCCGACCTCGGCGCTGGACCCGGAGCTGGTCGGCGAGGTCCTGGAGGTGATGACCTCGCTCGCGTCCGAAGGGATGACAATGGTGGTCGTGACACACGAGATGGGGTTCGCGCGGGAGGTGGCCGACGAGGTCGTCTTCATGGCCGACGGCGCGGTCGTGGAGACCGGGCCGCCCGCGCAGGTCCTCGGCGCGCCGGAGCACGAGCGCACCCGGCAGTTCCTGGCGCGCATCCTCTGATGGCCAGGATCTCGCCCAGCTACCTGCTCCAGTTCGACGAGCCCGCCGGCTACCTGGACTTCGCCCGCTACGGCCCGCCGTCGCACGCCGTCGTGGACACCACCGCGCGGCTGCTGAACTCCTCCGCCAAGGCCGGGCCGTCCACAGTGGACGACCTGATGCGGCAGGAGGTCCGCGCGAAGGCGGCGGTGGCGCGGCTGTGCGGCACCGACACCGACCACGTCGTCCTGCTGCCCAACACCAGCCAGGGCCTGTTCCAGGCCGCGTTCCACGCCCCGCCCGGCGAGGTGCTGGTGTCGGCCGCCGAGTTCCCGGCCAACACCTACCCGTGGGCGCGCGCCGCGGAAGCCGGTCGGATCACGCTGCGCCGGATGCGGCCGCCGCGGGGGTACGTCACGCCGGAGGTGGTGGCGCGGGAGCTGACCGGGGACACCACGCTGGTGTCGGTCAGCGCCGTGGACTTCCGCACCGGCTACCGCGCCGACCTCGCCGCCCTCCGGGACACCGTCGGCGACCGGCTGCTCGTGGTCGACGGCATCCAGGGTTTCGGCGTCGTCGACGCGCCGTGGGAGGCGGCCGACGTGCTGGTCGTCGGCGGCCAGAAGTGGCTGCGCGCGGGCTGGGGCACCGGGTTCGCGGTGCTGTCGGACCGGGCGCTGGAGCGCATGCGGCCGCTGTTGTCGGGCTGGACCGGCGCGCACGACGCGGGCCTGTTCGACGACGAGATCCACCCGCCGGCGGAGTTCGCGGCGTCGTGGTCGGTCAGCAACCTCAGCCCGGTCACCTCGGGTGCGTTCGCGGCCGCGCTGGAACTGGTCGAGGAAGCCGGGGTCGCGGCCATCGAGTCGCGCATCGCCGAGCGGGTCGGCGAACTGGAGGAGATGCTGCGTGCGGTGGGCGCGGAGATCGTGTCCGCGACCGGCCGGCGTGCCGGGATCCTCGCGTTCAGCCTGCCCGGGCACCCGGCGGAGCGGGTCGGGGCGGTGCTGGCCGCCGAGGGTATCGCCGCCACCGTGCGCACCGACCACGTGCGGCTGTCCCCGCACGCGTCCACGCCG
This sequence comes from Amycolatopsis thermalba, assembly GCF_003385215.1. Lineage (GTDB taxonomy): Bacteria > Actinomycetota > Actinomycetes > Mycobacteriales > Pseudonocardiaceae > Amycolatopsis_E > Amycolatopsis_E thermalba. The sequence continues at coordinate 18,371 of NZ_PQHW01000124.1, forward strand.
GCGTCGGCGGTGGAGGCCGTCCGCACCGCGCTGGAGCACCTGTCCCGCCCGATGCCGGCCAGCCAGGTGCCGGCCGCGTCCGCCACCGACTCGGTGCTGTCCGCGCTGGTCCCGGCGGTGAGCGGGCTGGCCGCGATGCTCGGGCCCGGCAACGAGGTCGTGCTGCACGACCTGTCCAAGCTGCCGGATTCGATCGTCGCCATCGCGGGCGGCATCACCGGCCGCGAGCCCGGCGGGCCGATGACGGACCTGCTGCTCGGGCTGGTGCGCCGCGGCACGACGCACGACCTGACGAACTACGAGACCCACGGCCCGGACGGCAGGCCGATCCGCTCGTCGACCATCTTCCTGCGGGACGCCGACGGGGTGGCGATCGGCTGCCTGTGCGTGAACAGCGAGGTGACGCAGGGGCCGGCGAGCGAGGTGCGGGCGGAGAGCTTCCCGCCCGACGTGGACAGCCTGCAGCGGTTCCTGGTGGACCGGGCGGTCGCGCAGACGGGGATCCCGGTGGGCCTGATGAAGAAGAAGCACAAGGCCGCGGTGGTGCGCGAGCTGGACGAGGCCGGGTTCTTCCTCATCAAGGACGCGGTGGACTTCCTCGCCGGTGAGCTGGAGGTCACCCGGTACACGATCTACAACTACCTCAACGAGATCCGGGCATAATCCGGGGCCGCGCGGGGTAAGCCGGTTTCGAACACATCGGCGAACGGAGGTGTGGGGTGACCGGACCGCAGAACCCGGAGAAGGACCCGCGGGACTGGACCACGGGCGAGGAGGAGATGACCGGCCCGCAGCGCTCGTACCTGCAGACACTGGCCCGCGAGGCCGGTGAGGAGCTGCCGGAGAACCTCACCAAGGCCGAGGCGTCGCAGCTCATCGACCGGTTGCAGGAGAAGACCGGCCGCGGCACGGACATCTGAGCGCGGCACTCGCGGACGGGAACGCGGCACTCGCGGGCCCGAGCGTGGGACTCGCGCACCGGAGCGTGGGACTCGCGGGCGGGAGCGTGGGACTCGCGCGCCTGAGCGTGGGACTCGCGCACCGGAACGTGGAACTCGCGGGCGGGAACGTGGGACTCGCGGGCGGGAGCGCGGGACTCGCGCGCCAGAACGCGGGACTCGCGGGCGGGAGCGTGGGACTCGCGCGCCGGAGCGTGGGACTCGCGGGTAGGGGGTGTGGGGCGTTCGGGCACGTGGGTGCCGTGGGCGCGGCAAGGTTCACCGGGCGGGCGGGGGCCGTTCCGCCG
>NZ_PQHW01000125.1 GCF_003385215.1 Amycolatopsis thermalba
CTCCAGCACCGACACCCCGCCGCCCGCGCCGATCACCACCGGCGTCCGGTCCGACGGGCCGACCGGCTCCGGCGGCACCTCCACACCCGGCCGGATGCGGGTCACCCGCTCGGCCGGCGTGCCCAGCTCCCGCAGCCTCTCCTCGACGATCCGCGACGGCGCCAGCGCACCGGCCAGCCGCCGGTAGCAGTCCCAGACCGCGCTCGACGCCGGCGCGCCGCCGGTGCGGTGCAGCGTCGCCACGGTCGGCGCGACGGCCTCCGCGGCCTGCAACGCGGCCAGGTTCGCCCCGGCATCGGCCAGGTTGACGTGCACGACGTCCGGCGAAAGCGCTCGCAGCGCGTCCTCGATCTGCGGCGCCCACACGCTACGCACCGCCGGCGCCACGATCTGCTTCGGCACCCGCTCCGGGAACGCGCCGGCGAGGCCCTCGCCCACGACGATGCTCGGCGCCACCCACGGCGGCAGGAACCGCAGCAGCCGCCGGACGTAGACCTCCGCGCTGCCGAACACCTCGTTGTCCACCACCAGTGCCACGCTCAGGCGTCGCATCGCCACCTCACGTAGTCGGCATATCGGACAGTTACCCGTTCCGTGATCAGCCACACCTAACCGGCCGGTCAGCACCCTGACCGATCGGTTAGCATGGTCGCTGTGGAACACGTGACATGCTGTGTAGTAGGCGGGGGCCCGGCCGGGATGATGCTCAGCGTCCTGCTGGCCAGGGCCGGAGTCAAGGTGACCGTGCTGGAGAAGCACGGGGATTTCCTGCGGGACTTCCGCGGGGACACCGTTCATCCGTCGACGCTGCGCCTGTTGGACGAGCTCGGCCTGGGCCAGAAGTTCGCGGCGGTGCCGGGCCCCGAACTGACCGAGATGCGGATGCGGGTCGCCGGCGAAACCGTGGTGGCGGCGAACTTCGGCCGCCTGCCGGGCCGGCACAAGCACATCAGGATGGTCCCGCAGTGGGACTTCCTGGACCTGCTGGCCACCGCCGAGCCGCTGGACCTGCGCATGAACACCGAGGTCACCGGTGTGCGCCGGACGAACGGCCGGGTGACCGGCGTGACCTACCGGGACGCCGACGGCGAGGGTGAGCTGTCCGCGGACCTGGTGGTCGCGTGCGACGGCCGGGATTCCCTGGTGCGCCGGGAGGCCGGGCTGCGGCCGCTCGAATTCCCCCTGCCGATGGACGTGTGGCAGGTGCGGATTCCCGCGCCACCGCACGAAGAGCGCGACGGCCGGGTGTTCGGGGTGTTCGGGAACGGGCAGGTCGCGGTGACGATGGACCGCGGCGAGTACCACCAGACCTCGTACCTCATCCGCAAGGGCGAGGACGCCCAGCTGCGCGCCCGTGGGCTGGAGTGGTTCCGCGGACGGCTCGCCGAGCTGTTCGGCTGGGACGCCGAGGTGCTGGCCGACATCCGGTCGTGGGACGACGTGAAGCTGCTGGAGACGTCGATGGGCCGGCTGCCGCAGTGGTACGTCGACGGCCTGCTGTGCCTGGGCGACGCCGCCCACACCATGTCGCCGGTGGGTGGGGTCGGGGTGAACCTCGCGATCCAGGACGCCGTCGCGGCCGCCCGGATCCTGGCCGGGCCGCTGTCTGCCGGCCGGGTGTCCAAACAGGACCTGGCGAAGGTCCAAAAGCGACGCGAGTTCCCGACGCGGGTGGCGCAGCGGGCGCAGCTGGGCGAGCACGAGATGCTGCTCAAGCCCGCGCTCGACGGCACCCTGACCCGCGTGCCGCCGCCGCTGCGCGCGGTGCAACGGATCCCGGCGCTCGCGGTGGTGGCCGCCTACCTCGGCGGGATCGGCGTGCGCCCGGAACGCGCACCCGCCTTCGCGCGGCGCTAGGTGTTGTGGCTTGTGAGGTTGTGGACGGCGTGTTGGGTTGATTGTGGGGAGGGCCTCGGGGCGGAGTGGGTGTTGCGACGCATCCACTACCAGCCCTGGAGGTCCTCGGTGGGTCACGCTGACGCACGCGCCACGGTGTATGCCCGGCAGTTGATCGTGCAGCGTTATCAGGCGGGGTGGCCGCCGGCGCGGATCGCTGAACAGCTCGGAGTGTCCACGGTCGACCCGATCACCGGGATGCCGGTGCGGCGGCGGCATACGGGCATCCGCTACGAACGCCGTTCCCCGGGCGAGCTGCTGCACATCGACGTCAAGAAACTCGGGCGAGTGCCTGACGGCGGCGGCTGGCGGGTGCACGGCCGCAGCGAGCAGGTCCGCGGCCGCGGTATCGGCTACGACTACCTGCACGTCGCCCTCGACGACCACACCCGCCTGGCCTACGTCGAAGCCCTGCCCGGCGAACGCGACACCGCCGCCGCCGCCTTCCTGCACCGCGCCGTGGCCTGGTTCCGCCACCACGGCATCACCGTGCTGCGAATCCTGACCGACAACGCCCTGGCCTACCGCCGAGGCACCTGCTGGGCCGCGGTCTGCACCGCCCTCGGGCTGCGCCGCCGCTACATCAAACCGGCTGCCCCTGGACCAACGGCACAGCCGAACGCTCCAACCGCACCCTGCTCACCGAATTCGCCCACGCCCAGCCCCGGACCTCCAACACCCACCGCCCGGCAGCCTTGCCCGCCTGGATCCAGCACTACAACACTGAACGCGCACACTCCGCCCTAACAGGCCACCCACCCATCACCCGACTGCCCTGACCCTCCACAACCTGTCAGGTCACAACACCTAGGTGCCGGGCCTGCGCGGAGGCGGCCTGCCTTCCCGACCGCGGGGTGCGGCTGCTACGCCCGCCCTACCGCACCCCGCGCGCGCAAGCCGGTCCAGCAGCTGATCGAGCCGGGCCAACACGATCCCTGATCGCCTACGGCCGCGCCACCGCCTTCGCGCGGCGCTGGTTCCCGCACTGATGTGAAAGGACCTTCCGGCGAGGTAGGCGAATGCGCCCCCGGCTAGGAGATCGCCGCCAGGACGAATCGCTCCAGCTCGTCGGCCGCCGCGTCCAGGTCCAGCTCGGGGTGCGCGAGCCAGTGCGACACCACGCCGTCGATCGCGCCGCCGATCGCCAGCGCGACCGTCCGCGTGTCGAGCTCGCGCAGCTCCCCGGCGCGCTGCCCGTCCTCCAGCAGGCCGGCCAGAACCTGCCAGCGGCCGCCGGCGTCGTGCGAGCCGGGCGCCTTGAGCCTCGTCCCGTTCGCGTCGTCCAGCAGCACCTCGGTGATGAGCCGGACGTGCCGCCGGTGCGCCGACTGGTACCCGATCATCGCCCGCACGTAGGCCGTGACCGCGGACCGCGCGTCCGGCTGCCCGTCCACCCGGTCCCGCACGTAGTCGCCGAACTGCCGGAACACCTGCTCCAGCGCCGCCTGCGCGAGGTTCTCCTTCGACGAGAAGTGGTACAGCACCGCGGCCTTGGAGATGCCGGCCGCCTCGGCGATCGCGGACAGTGACGTGCCGCGGTAGCCCTTGCTGGAGATCAGGTCGATGGTGCACTCGATGATCTGCTCCCGGCGGGCACGCTCGGTGAAGGTCATGGGCCGGGACATGCCCCGATCCTAGAGGTTGCCCGCTCGCCCCGGGGGTATCCGGCCGGAATGCTGAGTTCGATCCTGCGGGGCGCCGCCGCCGGGGCGGCCGGGGCCACCGCGCTCAACGCCGCGACCTACGTCGACATGGCCGTCCGCGGGCGCCCGGCGAGCTCGCTGCCGGAAGAGGCGGTCGAGAAGATCGCGCGCACCCTCGGGGCCGGGATCCCCGGCGACGAGGAGCGCAAGCAGGCCAGGGAAACCGGTCTCGGGGCGCTGCTCGGGCTGGTCACCGGGACCGCGGTCGGCGCGGCCTACGGCGCGGCGCACGGCGCGGGCTGGCGGCCGGACGTGCTCCGCGGCGGCCTCGCGGCGAGCGGGGCCGCGCTGGTCGCCGCGAACGGGCCGATGACCGTCCTGCGCATCACCGACCCGCGCCGCTGGAGCGTCGCCGACTGGATCAGCGACCTGGTCCCGCACGTGGCCTACGGGTTCGTCACCGCCGCCACCTTCGCCGCCACGGTGCGGAAACGCCGCCGCTGACCCACCCCTCCGGGGGAGGTGTATGCGGAACGGCCCGGGGGTATTCCGGCGGCAGGGGTTGGATCCGGGAGGGACACCATGGGCAGGCACCGCATCGACGACGCCGGCACGGACCTGAAGTGGGGCGGTCCGGCCCTCGTCACCGAAGCCCGGCACGTGGCCCGCAGCAGGCACGCGCGGCCCGAGGACGAACCGGCGACCCAGCAGCTGGAAGGCGCTCTCACCGGAGAGGTCGCCGTCGCCCCCTGACCGGCGGACAGCGCAGCCGCGAACGGATTCCGCCCGTTCGTGTCGGTTAGTGCGAATCGGGATCGGGTACTGCTCCGGCCGTGACACCAGAGGTGGTCGTGGTCGGGCAGATCGCTCGTGACCTCGTCCTGCGCGTGGCGGACGCCCCGGCGGCCGGCGAGTCGGCCGCGGTGCGCTCACGCGACGAGGTGCTCGGCGGAAAGGGCGCGAACCAGGCCGTCGGCGTCGCCCAGCTCGGCGTGCCGGTCGCGTTGCTCTCGGTGGTCGGCGACGACCGCGCCGGGCACGACCTGCTGACCCACGCCGCGGCCGACCGCATCGACGTCTCCCACTGCGTCGTCCGCGAGCACGCCCGCTCGGCCCTCATCGTCAACGTCGTCGACGACCACGGCCAGTGGCGCTACCTGGAGGACGTCCCCGAGGACGTCCTCGTCGCCGAACACGACGTGCTCGCCGCGGCGGGACTGCTGCGGGACGCGCCGTCGGTCATCCTCCAGCTGCAGCAGCCGGCCCGCACCGCGATGACCGCCGCCCGCCTCGCCCGCGAGAGCGGCGCCCGGGTGGTCCTCGACGGGGTCCCGGCGGACCGGGACCTGCTGGCGTGCGCGGACATCCTGCGCGCCGACGCCAGGGAAGCGGAAATCCTCACCGGACGGCCCGTGGCGGACGTGGCCGAAGGGGTCAAGGCGGGCGTGATGCTGCTCGCGCACGGGCTCGATCTGGCGGTACTGGAAGTCGCCGGCCACGGCAACGTGTTCGTCAGCCGGGCCGGCTACGAGTTCCACCCGCACGGCGACGCGCACGTCGTCGACACCACCGGTGCGGGAGATGCCCTGGTCGCGACCCTGACCTGCGCGCTCGCGCGCGGTCAGGACCTGCGCACCGCCGCACGGGCGGCGGTCGCGGCAGCGGCGAGCACCACCGAACACGCCGGGGGCCGACCCCGGCTGAACCCCGGCATCCTCGAGTCGCGGAAGCAGTCATGACCCTCAGCCAGCCCCGACCGGCCACCCGAATACTGATCGCCCCGGACCGCGCCGCACCCCCGGTGCCGTGCGAGGAATGCGGTTACTCCGCGCTGCGGATCGCCAAGCTCGTCAACGAGGCCGATGAGCCGTTGGCGACCTTGCTGGTCTGCACCAACTGCCGGACGCACACGCCTCTGCCGGAGTTGCCTGAGCCGCGGCGGCCGTAGGCGTAGCCGCTACGCGGGTGGCTGAAGAGCGCCGGCTTCGCTTCGCTACGCCCGGATTGGTGCCCTCCCGAACCCGATCTTTCAGTGTTCGGTTGCCGAGAAGCGGCGTCAAGGCGGGAAAGAGTACCTTGACCCCACTGCGCGGCAACCGATTTGGCTGGGGATCGGGTTGCGGGAGAGGGGTGGCTCGGGGGGTTGTTGCTTGCGTTGCCGGGTGGCGGTGTCGTTGTCAGGTGGCTCCGATTGGTGCGTGTAGTGGTACCACCGCACTGGAGAAGTCGCAGAACAGGAATGCGTCGTAGCGGCGGTCCAGCCTGGTGGGGACGTAGTTTCCGAGTTCTTCTCTCGTCGGGTCGTACACCACGCCGATGGCCCGGTGGCCGCGCACCTGCCGCGCCCACTCGCCGGCTTCCTCCAGCAGGAACAGTGAGTCGGCATCAGGCACGGCCTCGTGGAGCAGTGACTCGACGCTGTCCTCCCGCGCGGGCGGCACCGGCATGTCCTCCGGCGGCGCGCCCCAGTGCGAACCCGCCATCACGGTGCCCCGGTGCGTGCCGAAGCCCACCGCGAACGACTCCTCCGGGTGACGCTCCCGCACCAGCTGCCCGACGTTGAGCATCCCCGCCGCGGCCATGTCCGTCGCCCGCGCGTCGCCGATGTGCGTGTTGTGCGCCCACACCACGGCTTTCGCCGAGGGGCCGTACGCCTGCGTCAGCCGGTCGAGCGTGTCGGTCATGTGCTCGTCCCGCAGGTTCCACGATTCCACGTCACCGCGGACCATCGTCCGGTAGTACCGCTCGGCCCCGGCGACGATCTCCGCGTTCTGCCGCGCCACGAACGCGGGGTCCAGACCAGGCACCTCATCCGTCTCCCGCATCGACGCGAGCAGCCGCAGCACGTCCCGCTCGCAGTTCTCCGGCACCAGCCGCGTGGAATACGCGTAGTCGTGCGGGTCCTCGGCGAACGGCTCGAAGCACCGCATCGCCGACAACGCCGTCTCCACCTGGCCCGGCTGGTGCTCGCGCAGGTACCCCAGGATCTCCCGCAGCGAGTCCCACAGGCTGTAGACGTCCAGACCGTGGAACCCCACCGGCCGGTCGCCGAACCGCGCCAAGTTGTACGCCGTCAGCCACCGGGCGAACTCCACGACGTCGTCGTTGGCCCACATCCACCGCGGCCACCGGTCGAAACCGGACAGCACCGCCTCCGGATCCCCGCGCCCGCCCGCCACGCAGCAGTGCAGGCGGTGGCAGTCCGGCCAGTCGCCCTCGACGGCGACGAACGAGAACCCCCGCTCGACGATCAGCCGTTTGGTGATCTCCGCGCGCCAGCGGTAGAAGTCCGCCGTGCCGTGCGAAGCCTCCCCCAGCAGCGCGTACCGGGCGTCACCGATGCGGTCGATCAGCGGGTCGAGGAGCTTCCCCCCGGCCCAGGCCGATGGCGTCCTCGCGCGGGGTCAATACGAAAGCTCCTTCGCGGCGGCCTGGGCGGTGGCCAGCTCCTGGCACAGCCGCACCGTGACCTCCTGCGCCCTGGCCAGCGCGGCCGTGGCGTCGAACACCGAGGTGATCAGCGTTTCGTAGCCGCCCTGATCACCCGGCACGTCCAGATTGCCCAGCCACAGCTGCCGTTCCAGCCACGTGCCCAGTTCGGGCAGGCTCCGGGCGACGTTCTGCGAGAGCAACTTCAGCGATCCGAGCACCCGGTAGATCTCCGCGGCCCCGTCGATCCCGGTGTCGCCGCCGACACCGGAGGCGCGGTGGTACAACCCGCGCGTCGCCAGCTGGGCCTGTTCCGCCAGCCCGCCGCAGCTGGCCGTCACCTCACTGTTCCGTGACACGTCCATGTTCGCCGGTCCCCTGTCTCACGCCGGTCGTAGTGCTTCAGCCTTCCCGGTCACCGCCGAAACCAAACCGTGTCGGCCGAAACGTTCAGTAACGGTTCGGTGCGGGTAGGTGGTTGCGGGGGATTCGGACGAGAGGGGAGAGGTGCGATGGCGTCGACCGTGTGGCTGGGCCGGTTCGAAGGCATCCGGGTGGGTCTGCATTGGAGCGTCTTCGGCATGGCCGCGGTGCTGGTCGCCGCGCTCTCGTTCACGCAGTGGGCGCCGCTCGCCCCCGGGCAGGGGGTGTTCGCCTACGTCGTGGCGAGCCTGATCACGGCGGCGCTGTTCGTGGTGTCGCTGTGCGCGCACGAACTCCCGCACGCCCTGGTCGCGCGCCGGTCCGGCCTGGAGGTCCGCGAGGTGACCCTGTGGCTGCTCGGCGGGGTCACCCGGCTGCGTGGCGAACCGCGCTCGCCCGGGGTGGAGTTCCGCGTCGCGTTCGCCGGGCCGTTGATGAGCCTGCTGCTCGCCGCGATCTTCGGTTTCGCCACCTGGATGACCTCCCCGATGGGCAACTCACTGTCCGGCGCGGTGCTCGGCTACCTCGCGGTGCTCAACCTGGTTCTGGGTGTGTTCAACCTGATCCCGGTGGCGCCGCTGGACGGCGGCCGCGTGCTGCGCTCGATCCTGTGGGGCGCGTGGAGCGACCGGCACCGCGCGACGCTCGGCAGTGCCCGGGCGGCCCGCGTCCTCGGCTTCGTCGTGTGCGCGTTCGGCGTGCTCACCCTGCTGCGCGGGCCGATCGGGCTCGGCGTGTGGCCGTTGTTGGTCGGCCTGTTCATCGTCCACCTGGCACTGGCCGAGGAACGCGACGCCGAACTGGGCACCAGCCTGGCCGCCATGCGGGTGCGCGACGTGATGACGATGCGCCCGGCCACCGCGCCCGCCGCGACCACTGTGGCGACCTTCCTCCGCGACCACGCCATGCTGCGCCAGCATTCGGCCTATCCGCTCGTCGACCCGGTCGGCCGGTTCGCCGGGCTGGTCACGCTGACCCGCATGCGGGCCGTGCCGCCGGAGCAGCGCCCCAACACCCTGCTCGGCGAAATCGCCTGCCCGCCAACGGAAATCCCGCGCGCCACCCCGGACGAGCCGTTGCTCGCGCTGCTGGCCCGGATGTCCGGGTGCGCCGACGGCCGGGCGCTGGTGTTCGACGCCGACCGGCTCGTCGGGATCGTGTCGCCGTCCGACATCAGCCGCGCGGTGACGCTCCGCGGTCTGGGCGTGGACTGGCACGGCGGCGCGGACGTCGCGGTCACGCGGAGCCCGTCCAGTCCGCCGCTGGGCCGCCCGGCGACGCAGCGCTGGCCGTGAGTTTCGGCACGCGCGAGCACGGGAATCCGATCAGCGATGAGCCACGAAAACACCCAGCGGGACGTCCGGCGCCTGGCCGGCCGTCTCGTGGACGATCTCGGCAGGCAGGACCTGACCGCGGTGTCCCGCGCGCTGCCCAGGATGATCGGCGCCGACGCACCGGAGGCGGGTCTGCTCCGGCCGCTGTGCGCCGAGCTGGTCACCGTGATCGCCCGCGAGGTGCGGGCCCGCGCGGCACCGGAGGGCGCCGACCTGTTCACCGTCGAGCTGTCCGACGAGGGCGACGCGGGCGTGCCGATCGACGAGCTGCAGCCACCGCTGCGGGCCGTGCTGCGCGCCGTCCTCGCCGAGCTCAACCACGACACCGACGGGGTGGACGCGCAGCTGGAGTTCATCGCCGGGGACCCGGATCCGTGCGGGCAGATCGACGCGCTGATCCACCTGGTGTCCTGGGCCCACGACCTGCCGCGCACGTGAGCGGCGCGTGGTGGCGGGACGCCGTCATCTACCAGGTCTACATCCGCAGCTTCGCCGACGGCAACGGCGACGGTGTCGGGGACCTGGCCGGCATCCGCGCGAAACTCCCCTACCTGGCCGGTCTCGGCGTGGACGCGCTGTGGATCACGCCGTGGTACCCGTCCCCGATGGCCGACGGCGGCTACGACGTGGCCGACTACCGCGACATCGACCCGGTGTTCGGCACGCTCGCCGACGCCGAAGCCCTGATCGGTGAGGCGCACCGGCACGGGTTGCGGATCATCGTCGACATCGTGCCCAACCACACCAGCTCGGCGCATCCGTGGTTCCGGGCCGCGGTGGCCGCCGGGCGTGGTTCGCCCGAGCGGGAGCGGTACGTCTTCCGCGACGAGCCGAACGACTGGCGCAGCGTCTTCGGCGGCCCGGCGTGGAGCCGGGTCGACGACGGCCAGTGGTACCTGCACCTGTTCGACGCCTCGCAACCGGACCTGAACTGGGACCACCCGGAGGTGCGCGCCGAGTTCTTGGACGTGCTGCGGTTCTGGCTCGACCGCGGGGTGGACGGGTTCCGCATCGACGTGGCCCACGGCCTGGTCAAGGACCCGGCGCTGCCCGATCTCGGCCTGGACCACGAGGGCCTGGTGGAGCCGCCGGACCGCAGCGACCACCCGCACTGGGACCGGCCCGGCGTGCACGAGATCTTCCGGTCCTGGCGTGAGCTGGCCCGCCACTACGGCGACGACCGGATCTTCGTGGCCGAGGCATGGGTGGACAGCCCGCGGCGGCTGGCCCGGTACGTGCGGCCGGACGAGCTGCACACCGCGTTCAACTTCGACTTCCTGCGCTGCCCGTGGGACGCGGGCCGGCTGCGGTCGGTGATCAACTTTAGCATCGGCGAGCTCGCCGCCGTGGGTGCGCCGGCGACCTGGGTGTTGTCCAACCACGACGTGAAACGGCACGTCACGCGGTACCGCGGCGGGTTGCCGCGGGCGCGGGCGGCACTGTTGATGATGCTCGCGCTGCCCGGCGGGGCGTACCTGTACCAGGGCGAGGAGCTGGGCCTGGAGGAGGTCGAGGACCTGCCCGAGGAGGTGCTGCGGGACCCGACGTGGGAGCGGTCCGGGCACACCAAACGCGGCCGCGACGGGTGCCGGGTGCCGCTGCCCTGGTCTGGCGCGGAGCCGCCGTTCGGGTTCTCCAGCGGCACGCCGTGGCTGCCGCAGCCCGCGCACTGGGCCGCGAAGACGGTCGCCGCGCAGGAGGACGACCCGGACTCGATGCTGTGCCTCTACCGGGACGCGCTGCGGATCCGCAAGGAACACCCCGCACTCGGGGACGGCGCACTGTCGTGGTTGGACAGTGAGCCGGAGGTGCTCGCCTTCCGGCGGGACCCGGGGGTGGTGTGCGTGGTCAACCTCGGCACGACCCCGGTCGCGCTGCCGCCGCACCGGAAGATCCTGCTGGCCAGCGCCGAACCGGCGGACGAACTCGCCCCCGACTCCGCCGTGTGGCTGTCAACCTAGGTGCCGGCGCAACTGCTGACAGGCGTCCTCGCAGCTGCTGCAGGCCTCGGCGCAGACCGCGCAGTGCTCGTGGTGCCCGGCGTGCTTCTCGCACTCCTCGGCGCACGCCCGGCAGGCCTTCTCGCACAGGGCGAGCAGCTCGGAGGCGATCCCGGCCGGGTCGCCGCGCCGGGACAGCACGCGGGCGGTCGCGGCGCAGATGTCGGCGCAGACGGCGGTCAGCTTGACGCACCGGACCAGCGCGGCCGGATCCGGTCCGGAGAGGCAGGCGTCCCGTTTGCCCGGCCGTCGCGGGGGTAGGTCTTGGCACATGTCCGAACTACCGCTGCCCGAATACGACGAGCTGCCCCTGGCCTCGCTGCAGCACCGGATCCGGTCGCTCGACGAGGAGCAGCTCGACCAGCTGATGTCCTACGAGCTCAAGCACGCCAACCGGCTGCCGGTGCTGGAGCTGATGCGCGTGCGCAAGCAGCAGCTGCACGAGGGCGCCGAGCCCTCGCACGGCGAGCACACCGAGATCCCCGAGGTGAGCGGCCACGCGGGCGGCTCCCCGGCGAGCCGGCAGACGGCGGCCGAGCCGAACACGCCGCTGCGCCACGGCGTCGCGGACCAGACCCCCCACCGCGGCCGCCGCTAGGGGCTTCCGGCGCCGGCCACGTGCGCGTTCCGCGGGTGGCGGCGCGGGAAGCGCCGCCACCCCGTGCCGCCCCCTAGAGCCGCTCGCGCACGCGGCGCAGCGTCTCCCGCACGTTGGCCTCCGTCGCGGCGTCGATCGCGTCGTCCAGGGTGAGCCACTTCAGCGGCGCGTCCGGTTTCTCCGGCCGCGCCGCTTCCGGCTGCCCGGTCGCCAGCACGTACCGCAGGTCCGCGTGCTCGTGCGCGGGCTCGGCGCCCTTCGCCGGCACCGGGACGACCACCGCGTGCAGCAGATCCGCCGTCGGCCACGGGCGCAGGTCCGCCAGCCCGGTTTCCTCCCGCCCTTCGCGCAGCGCGATGTCCAGCGGGTCCGTCTCCCCCGGATCGCCGTGCCCGCCGACCTGCAGCCACGCCTGCTGCCGCTCGTGCCAGCGCAGCAGCACCCGGCGCGTCGGCGGGTGGACGATCACCGCGGAACCCGTGACGTGCAACGGAATGTCCCGCGCGAACGGGTCCGCCACGCTCGCCAGCAGCTCCCGGATCCGCGCCACATCGGCGTTCTCGGCGTCGTCCCGCGCCGTGTATCCCTCCAGCATGCCCGCAGCCTACGGTGTTTCCGCACCCCGCATGCGGGAACACCCCGCCGGTGTCCAGACACGACGAACTCCGCCGCACCGCACGTGACACCTTCGGCTGGGCGGAGCTGCGCGACGACCAGCTGACCGCGATGGAGGGCCTGCTCGACGGCCGTGACGTGCTCGCCGTCATGCCCACCGGCTCCGGCAAGTCCGCGATCTACCAGATCCCCGCGCTGCTGCTGGACGGGCCGACGCTCGTCGTGTCGCCGCTGACCGCGCTGCAGCGGGACCAGGTCGGGCAGATCGCGGACAGCGACGCCCCGGACGCGGTCGCGGTCAACTCCGCCCAGCCCGCCCGCACCACCAACAAGGCGTGGGACGCGGTCACCCGCGGCGACGCCGAGTACCTGTTCCTCGCGCCGGAACAGCTGGCCAAGGACGAGGTGCTGGAGCAGCTGGACGCGATCCGGCCCAGCCTGTTCGTCGTCGACGAGGCGCACTGCGTGTCCGCCTGGGGCCACGACTTCCGCCCGGACTACCTCCGCCTCGGGCAGGCCATCGAACGCCTCGGGCACCCGCGCGTGCTGGCCCTGACCGCGACCGCCGGCGGGCCGGTGCGCGACGACATCGTCGCCCACCTCGGCCTGCGCGACCCGGTGCGCGTGGTGTCCGGATTCGACCGGCCGAACCTCTACCTCGCGGTGCACCGCGCCACCACCGAGGAGGACAAGCGGGCCGCCGTCCTGCGCTGGGTGCGCGACGCCCCGAAGCCCGGTCTCGTCTACGCCGCGACCCGCAAGGACAGCGAACGCTACGCCGGGGAACTGGGCGCGGTCGCCTTCCACGCCGGGATGCCGGCGGCCGACCGCAAACGCGTGCACGAGGATTTCCTCGCCGGCCGGGCCGACGTGGTGGTGGCGACCTCGGCGTTCGGCATGGGCATCGACAAGCCGGACGTGCGGTTCGTGGTGCACGCGTCGGTGCCGGAGTCGGTGGACTCCTACTACCAGCAGATCGGCCGCGCCGGCCGGGACGGCGAGCGGGCCGACGCGCTCCTGTTCTACCGGTCCGAAGACCTGGGCCTGCAGAAGTTCCTCACCTCGCGGCGCTTCGACGACGAGGGCACCCGCGAAGTCGCGGAGGCGTTGCGCGACCACGACGACCCGCACGACCTCGACCTGTCGCACCGCCGCGTCATGAACAACCTGAACCTGCTGGACCAGGCCGGGTTGGTGGAGGACACCGGCGCGGGCTTCCGGTACACCGGCGGCGATCCGGCGGAGGCCACCGAGCGCGCCGCCGAGGTGGCCGCGCAGCGCAGGAAGCTCGACCGGTCCCGCGTCGAGGTGATGCGGGAGTACGCCGAGACGTCGGCGTGCCGCCGCCAGTTCCTGCTCGGCTACTTCGGCGAGGCGCTGGACGAGCCGTGCGGCTTCTGCGACACCTGCGACGCGGGCACGGCCGCCGCGCAGGCCCCGTCCGACGGCGAGTTCCAGCCGGGCACCCCGGTCCGCCACGCGGAGTGGGGCTCGGGCCAGGTCGTCCGCCGGGAGGCCGACAAGGTCACCGTGCTGTTCGACGAGGCCGGCTACCGCTCGCTGTCGCTGCCCGCGGTGCGCGCGAAGAACCTGCTGACCGAGGAGTGACACCCGCCCGCGAGTCCCACACTCCCGCCCGCGAGTCCCACGTTCAGGGCGCGTAGGCGTCCAGCCCGAACAGGTCGAACAGCTTCTGCTGCACGGCGTCGCGGCAGGTCAGCAGCCGCCGGGTGCGCGGGCGGCCGCCGGTCGACGGGTAGCGCAGCACCGTCTCGCCGATGCGTGACAGCAGGTCCAGCAGCTCCCGCACCGACAGGTCCAGCCCGGCCCGGTCGGCTTCCTGCCGCATCACGTGCGTCACCGCCGTCGCCAGCACGCTCACCAGCGAATGCACCGCGATCCGGTGTTCGGTCCAGTGCCGCCGCGGTGCGGACGCCGCCACGAACGGGCCGTTGAGCTGCCGGAACGTCGAGTCCAGGTGGTAGCGCGCGCGGTAGGCGGTGATGACGTCGGCGACCGGCCAGTCGTGGTCGGTCACCAGCAGCTGCTTGCCGAAGTACTCCTCGTCCAGGCGCGACCGGGCGTTCTCGTCGACTCGCCACTCGAGCCGCAGCTCGGCCGGGCGCGTCCCGGTCAGCCGGGTGGACAGCACGCGGTCGACCCACCGCACCCGCGTGATCCGCGCGATCTCCGTCAGCACCTGTTCGCGTGGCCGCCGGTTGGTGCCGGCCGCCAGCGCCAGGGCCAAGCCGTCGAGCTGCCGCGTCGCGCTGCTCAGCGCCTGCGCGAACCCGCGCGCCTGCGCCGCGTGCAGCTTCGCCGAGTGCGTGAGCACCACCCGCCGCGTCGCGCCGGACACCACCGCGTGCGTGTCGAGCGCCGTCACTCCGGCGAAGCGGTCCGGGTCGACCGATCGCCGCGCCGACGCCGGCCGCGTCAGCAGCTCGGGGTGGTCCCCCAGCGGCAACGCGCCGACGAAGTGCCTGCCGTCGTCGAGGTCGAGCTGCGCGTGCTGGCCCGTCTCGAACACCAGCGTCACCGGCCCGGCCACGCGCGCGGCGAGCCGGTCCGCCGCGAGCCCGAACGGGACCGCGCCCTCCCGCGGGTACACCGCCGACGCGACCGGGATCGAACCGTCCCGGGTGACCACCGTGCTCAATCCGACCGGGGACGCCGCCGCGGTCTCCGATTCGGCGTAGGTCGCGAAGTTCGGCACGTCCACCGCGAGCAGGATCGGCTCGCCGAGGTGGTCCCGCACCCGTGCCGACACCGCCTCCTCGATCCGCACCAGCTGCGGCCGCGTCAACCGCCGCATGGCGCGCCAGAACTCGTCGTCGCGCACCGCGGCCGCCGCGATCCGCGGCCGCACGAACCGGCTCGCCGCGCTCTCCGCCCACCACTGCGCCAGATCCGTGCCCGGCGCGGTCGCGCGGTGCAGCACGGACAACGCGAAGTACGTCCCGATCGAAACTTTCGCCTTGCGCGATCCCAGGACCGCGTCGATGGCCGGACGCACCTGGAGCCGCTCCAGGGTGGACCACACCGCGGCGACGTCACCGAACGCCAGGTGGCGCGTACCGTCGGGGGATCCGGCCGCGCCGTCCAGAGCCGCGGCGATGTCCTCCGCGGTGCCGAGATAACGCTGCGACGTGATCCGCGGCGCGCCGTTCACCCGCCCGGTGTGCGCGAGGTAGTAGTAGGTCCTGCCGCCGACCCGCTTGCCGATCACCGAAGCCACACTTTAGGTAATACGCCTGCCCGTCCCCCGGCGCAATGACGACGGCCACGGTGAGCAGCGGAAACAGGGGTGCCGCCGACCGGTGTGGCCGATCTTGCGCGGCCTGGTCCTGGCACCGCCGACCAGGCCGGTCCTAGCGTTTCGGGTATGGCAACCGCTCCCACCGCCTCCGCGATGCGCCGCGCGCTGGCCCGCGCCCGCGACGGCAAGACCCTCGACATCACCGAGGCGACCGTGCTGTTGCACGCGCGCGACGAAGACCTCGAAACGCTGTCCGAGCACGCCTCCCGCATCCGCGACGCCGGACTGGCCGAAGCCGGCCGCGCCGGCGTCATCACCTACAGCCGCAAGGTGTTCATCCCGCTGACCCGGCTGTGCCGCGACCGCTGCGGATACTGCACTTTCGCGACGGTTCCGGGCAAACTGGACGCCCCGTTCCTGTCGCCGGACGAGGTGCTGGAGATCGCCCGGCAGGGCGCGGCGATGGGCTGCAAGGAAGCCCTGTTCACCCTCGGCGACCGCCCCGAGGACCGCTGGAAGCAGGCCCGTGAGTGGCTCGACGCGCACGGCTACGACGACACGCTGTCCTACGTCCGTGCGATGGCGATCCTGGTGCTGGAGCAGACCGGTCTGCTGCCGCACCTCAACCCGGGTGTGCTGACCTGGCAGGACCTGCAGCGCCTCAAGCCGGTCGCGCCGTCGATGGGCATGATGCTGGAGACCACCGCGACCCGGCTGTGGAGCGAGCGCGGCGGCCCGCACTACGGCTCGCCGGACAAGGACCCCGCCGTGCGGCTGCGGGTGCTGGAGGACGCCGGGCGGACGTCCGTGCCGTTCACCACCGGCATCCTGATCGGCATCGGCGAGAACTACGAAGAGCGCGCGGACGCCCTGTTCGCGATCCGCAAGGTGGCCCGCCAGTACGGCGGCATTCAGGAAGTCATCGTGCAGAACTTCCGCGCCAAGCCGGACACGAAGATGCGTGCCACGCCGGACGCCGACCTGCAGGAGCTGGCCGCGACGATCGCCGTCGCGCGGCTGGTGTTCGGCCCGAAGATGCGCATCCAGGCGCCGCCGAACCTGATCGGCAGCCAGTACGACCTCATGGTGCGCGCCGGGATCGACGACTGGGGCGGGGTTTCCCCGCTCACGCCCGACCACGTCAACCCCGAGCGCGCGTGGCCGCAGATCGACGAGCTGGCGCGGCAGACCGAGAAGGCCGGCTACACGCTGCGCGAGCGGCTGACGATCTACCCCGAGTACCTGCTCGCCGGCGAGCCGTGGCTGGACCCGCGCGTGGCCGGGCACGTCGCCGCGCTGGCCGACCCGGCGACCGGCCTGGCGCGCGAGGACGCGGTGCTCGAGGGCCGCCCGTGGCAGGAGCCGGACGGCGGCTGGCAGGACCAGGCCGGCACCGGGCGCACGGACCTGCACGTCGAGGTCGACACCACCGGCCGCACCGAGGACCGGCGCAGCGACTTCGACTCGGTGTACGGCGACTGGCGGGAACTCGCGTCGCAGGTTCCGTCCGCGCCGCGCCGGATGGACACCGACATCGCGGAAGCCCTGCGCCGCGCGGAACGCGACCCCGCGGGACTGTCCGATCAGGACGCGTTGGCGCTGCTGCACGCGGACGGCGCCGAGCTGGAGGCGCTGACGTCGCTGGCCGACGGGTTGCGCCGGGACGTCAACGGCGACGACGTGACGTTCGTCGTCACGCGCAACATCAACTTCACCAACGTCTGCTACACCGGCTGCCGGTTCTGCGCGTTCGCACAGCGCCGCACGGACGCCGACGCCTACACCCTGTCGTTGTCGCAGGTCGGGGATCGGGTCGACCAGGCGTGGGAGGCCGGGGCGACGGAGATCTGCATGCAGGGCGGCATCCACCCGGACATGCCCGGCACGGCGTACTTCGACCTGGCGGCCGAGGTGAAGCGGCGGCAGCCGGACATCCACCTGCACTCCTACAGCCCGATGGAGGTCGTCAACGGCGCGTCCCGGACGAACCTGTCCATCCGGGACTGGCTGACGCGCGCGCACGAGTCCGGTGTGGACTCGCTGCCGGGCACCGCGGCGGAGATCCTGGACGACGACGTGCGGTGGGTGCTCACCAAGGGCAAGCTGCCCGCATCGAGCTGGATCGAGGTGGTGTCCACCGCGCACGAGCTGGGCATCCCGACGACGTCGACGATGATGTACGGGCACGTCGACACGCCCGCGCACTGGGTCGGGCACATCAAGCTGATCGCCGACCTGCAGCGGCGGGCGCTGGAGAAGACCGGGCGGCGCGGGTTCACCGAGTTCGTGCTGCTGCCGTTCATCCACCAGAACGCGCCCATCTACCTGGCCGGGCTGTCCCGCCCGGGCCCGACGAAGCGCGAGAACCGGGCGGTGCACGCGCTGGCGCGGATCCTGCTGCACGGGTTGATCGACAACATCCAGTGCTCGTGGGTGAAGCTGGGCGAGGACACCTGCCGGGACGTGCTGAACGGCGGCGTGAACGACCTCGGCGGGACGCTGATGGAGGAGACGATCAGCCGCATGGCGGGCGCGGACAACGGCTCGTACAAGACGATCAGCGAACTGGCGGCCATGGTCGCCCCGATCGGCCGCCCACTGGTCCAGCGCACCACGACGTACGGCCGCCCGTCCCCGGAGCGCGTGGCGGCGGCCCTGGCGTCCGACGGAGTGGCCCAGGCCGTCCGGCGACCACTGTCCCTGCCGATCGTGAGCTGAGGGGGCGGAGGGGCGAGCACCGCGCTCACCAGCGTGTTCGCCCCTCCGGCACCGTGTTTCGGCTGCCTCAGGTCACGTTGTCCGTCGTCACCTCGTCCAGGAAGCGGGCGACGTTCGCCAGCATCCGCTCCACCCGCTGCTCCAGCGGCGCCCGGTCCACCGGGTTGTGCACCGCCGGGCGGCGTTTGCCCCGCAGGTACTGCCCGCACGCCAGGTCGGCGCACGCGTAGGTGCCGACGGTGTTGCCCTGCTTCCCCGCCGCGCCGACCCGCCGGGCCGCGAACAGCGACACGTCCGTCGCCGCGTGGATCGTTCCGCAGAACGCGCACAGCGAGGACTTCAGCGAGCTGCGGTGCTTGGCCGCCGCCCGCAACGCGACGCCCACCACGTTCTCCCCGTAAGGCGCCACGAGATAGGCGTTCTGGGCGGCCTTCGGATCGCGCCAGCCGAGGAAGTCCACTTCGGACCAGTCCAGTCCGGCCAGTCCCGGCGGCAGGGACAACCGTTGCGCCTCCCCCTTCGAACAGTTGATGAACGACTTGCGAATGCTGGTTTCGTCGAGGGGTTGCACGGCGGACATGATCCGTCGCCCCACGCGCGCGGGCAAGTCAATTAGGATCGACGACGATGAGCACGAAGATCGCGTGGCCGGTGCCCACCCCGGACCTGCCCGGCGACGTCCACCCCGCACTCGCCGCGATGGCCCGCGCCGCCAGCGCCGCCTACGGGGACGCCCGCCGCCGGCACACCCGCACCGAGCTGGCCGAGGAGGTCGCCGACGGCGCGGACGGCACCCCGACCATGCGCGTGGACGAGATCGTCGAGGCCGCGATCGCCGAGGAAGCGCACCGGCACCGCGTCAACCTGCTCAGCGAGGAAGTCGGCTTCGTCGACAACGGCTCCGCGGTGACGCTCGTCGTCGACCCGGTCGACGGCTCCAACAACGCCGCCAACGGGGTCCCGCTGAGCTGCTTCGGCGGCACGGTCGCGGTCGACGGACAGGCCACCGAGGCGCTCACCGTGTGGCTCGACACCGGCCGCGCCTGGCGCGCCCGCGCCGGCGAGCCGGTCCCGTTCCGCACCACCGGCCGCACCGAGCTGACCGGCGCGACGGTCAACCTGCTCCGCCCCCACCAGCGCACCGCGGAGGCGTGGATGCGCGTGGCCGACCGGGCGCGGCGCGTGCGGATCCTGTCCACCACGGTCCTGGAGTGCGCGCTGGTGGCCGAGGGTTCGGTGGACGCGTTCTGCGACCCGGGCTCGGACACCCACCGCCTGGTCGACCTCGCGACGGCGATGGTCACGGTGCCCGCGGCCGGCGGCGCGGTGATCGACGTGCACGGCCGCCCGCTGGAGATCGACCCGGACCTGACGCGCCGCTGGTCCGGCATCGCCGCCGCGAGCCGCGCCCTGGCCGACGAGCTGGCCGCGACGATCCTCGGCTGACCGCTGCGGCGAGGCCACGCCGCCCCGTGCCCCTCAGCGGCCACCACCACTCGGCCGCCCCGTGCCCACCGGCGACCGCGCTGCCCGGCACCGCCCCCTGTCGCACTCAGCAGCCACCACCACTCGACCACCCCGCGCCCACCGGCCACCGCGCTGCCCAGCACCGCCCCCTGTCGCACTCAGCAGCCACCACCACTCGACCACCCCGCGCCCACCGGCCACCGCGCTGCCCGGCACCGCCCCCTGTCGCAC
>NZ_PQHW01000126.1 GCF_003385215.1 Amycolatopsis thermalba
TGTTGGCTGGGAGATGTGTATAAGGGGCAGTTTCCTGATAGAGCCGGTGGTGATCGGGGTGGTCGCGGGGTGGGCCGGGTTGCGGTGGGGGCTGGTGTCGGCCGTGGTGGTGACCGCGGTGGTGGCGGTACTGGCGCCGGCGCTGCGGGAGGGGCGTGGGTCGTCCGCGCACGACTAGCTCCGGGCGTGCAACGCCTGCGCTGATGCTGACGATCGCCCGGAGCTGCTCCTGGCTCGCCCGGGCGACGGCACTTGACCGTGCCGGTCCTGGGAATCTCCAGCTCCCACGGCTCGATCCCCGACACGGCCGCGTCCATCAGCCCCTGGGCGGACAACGCGACCGGCGTCGTCATCTCCGATGCCGGACACTTCGTCCCGGACGAGCCAGCCCGGCGCCGGTGCGCGCGCGGTGACCGCGTTCATCGAGCCGGCAAGCGCACCGTGACCACGAGTCCGCCGCCCTCGCGGGGGCGCGCCGTCACCGCTCCGTCGTGGGCGCCGGCCACCGAGCGCACGATCGACAGCCCGAGACCGGCGCCCTTCGCCGAGTCCAGGCGCGGTGCGGCGCGGCGGCGGAACGGCTCGAACAGCGCCGGGATCTCCTCCGCGGCCACCACGGGCCCCGTGTTGCTCACCTCGATCTCGGCCTCGTCGCCGCGGGTGCGGGTGCTGATCCGGACCCAGCCGCCCGGCTCGTTGTGCCGGATGCCGTTCTCCACGAGGTTGTGCACCAGCCGTTCGAGCAGCAGCGCGTCGCCCAGGGTGGGGGCTTCCCCCGGCGCGTCGAGGACCGTCACGTTCGCCGCCGTCGCCTGGCCGGCGGTCTGCTCGACGACGTGCGTGACCACGTTGGCGAGGTCGAGCGGGAACCGTTCGGCGACGTGCTCCGACTTCGCCAGCACCAGCAGCCCGCTGATCAGCCGCTCGTGCCGCGAGTTGATCTGCAGCAGCTTCTCGCCCAGCTCCTTGACGTCCGGCGAGGCGCTCCGGCGGTGCATCGCGACCTCGACCAGCGACCGGTTCAGCGTCAGCGGCGTGCGCAGCTCGTGCGAGGCGTTCGCGACGAACCGCCGCTGGCCGTCGAACGACCGGTCCAGTCGCTCGACCATCGTGTTGAACGCCTCCGCCAGGTCCTTCACCTCGTCGTCCGGCCCGCGCAGCGTGATCCGCCGGTGCTGGCGCGGGTCGGCGGAGGCGGCGATGCGGCGGGCCGAGCCGGTGACGCCGTGCAGCGGCGCCAGCACCCGGCCGGCGACCAGCCAGCCGAAGCCGATCGCCAGCGCACCCACCACGACCAACGCGATCGTGCCCTGCACGAGCAGCGAGTGCGCCGCCGCTTCCTTCAGCAACGCGGCCTGCTCACGCGCGACGCGCTCGGCTTCGGAGTCGATGAGCAGGTCGCCCAGGTCGTGCGCGGTGATCACCGGGTCCGTCCCGGGCGCCGGGCTGGTGCGGGTGAGCAGCTTGATCGTGCCGCGCCCGACCTGGGAGTTGAACAACGCGTAGGTGACGCCGAGCAGCACCACACCGCCGGCCAGGAACAGCCCGCCGTAGATGAGCGTGAGCCGCGCCCGCAGGGTGATCCGCCGGGGCCGCCTCACGGGATCCGGTACCCCACGCCGGTCACCGTCTCGACCACCGGCGGGTCGCCGAGCTTGCGGCGCAGCTTGAGGATCGTGAGCCGGACCGCGCCGGTGAACGGGTCGGCGTTCTCGTCCCACGCCTTCTCCAGCAGGAACTCGGCCGACACGGTCGCGCCGTCGGCCCGCAGCAGCTCCGCCAGCACGGCGAACTCCTTTTTGGACAGCGGGACGTACCGGCCGTCGCGGAAGACCTCGTGGCGCGCCGGGTCGAGCGTGATCCCGGCGCGGCTGAGGACCGGCGGCGCGGCCGGGCGCGCGCGGCGGCCGAGCGACAGGATGCGCGCGGCCAGCTCCGGGAACGCGAACGGCTTGGTGAGGTAGTCGTCGGCGCCGATGGTCAGCCCGGCGACGCGGTCGGTGACCTCCGCGGCGGCGGTCAGCATCAGCACGCGCGTCGGTGAGGACGAGGACACCAGCTCGCGGCACACGTCGTCGCCGTGCACGCCGGGCAGGTCCCGGTCCAGGACCACGACGTCGTAGTCGTTGACCGCCAGCCGGTCCAGCGCGCCCCCGCCGTCGTGGGCGACGTCCACCGCGTGCGCGTCCTCCCGCAGCCACTCCGCGATCGCCTCGGCGAGCATCGGCTCGTCCTCCACCACCAGAACCCGCACGTCACCAGCCTGACGGGCGCGGTGTTTCCTCGCCGTTAGCGATCTCGGAAACGCCCGGGAAATGCCTCGCCCCGTTTGATCTCCACCCGTTCGGTCCCGACATTTCGAAGGAGATCCCGATGCGCAAGATACTGGCCGCGTTTCCCGTGGCCCTCGCACTGGCACTCGCCGGGTGCGGTTCCGGCGACGGCGGCGGGGACGGCGTGGCCTCGGCCGGCGGTGCCACGACCACGACCGCCGGCGCGCCGAGCGCGGGCGGAGCGGACATGGGGCTCAAGTTCGCCCAGTGCATGCGCGAGAACGGCGTGCCCATGGACGACCCGGTGGACGGCAAGATCACCATGAAGATCGACGGTTCGATCCCGAAGGAGACCGTCGACAAGGCCCAGGAGGCGTGCCGCCAGTACAACCCGCAGGAGAACGGGGCCGCCAAGTCCGACCCGAAGATGGAACAGGCGGCCCGCGACTTCGCCGTCTGCATGCGGGAGAACGGCGTCGAGGCCTTCCCCGACCCGGAGCCCGGGCAGAAGGGCATCCGCATCGAGGGCAGCTCGGCCTCCGATCCGGACTTCGAGCAGGCGTCGCAGAAGTGCCAGGAAGTGCTCGCGGGGGCCCGCGGATGACCGTGGTGGAACCGCGCCGGCGCGGCCGGGCCCGGGTCTACGCCGTGGTGTTCGTGCTGGTCGTGGCCGTCGCGGGCGGGGCGTGGGCGGTCGTCGCGCGTGGCGACGACGGCGCCGCCCCGGCCGCGGTGGACCTGCCGCCGAGCACGGCGAAGGTCCAGCGGCAGACGCTCGACGACACCCAGACCGAGGACGGTGAACTCGGCTACGGCGCCTCCGCGACGGTGGCGAACCGGTTGCCGGGCACGGTCACCGCGGTTCCGGACAGCGGGTCCGTGATCGGCCGCGGCCAGCCGGTCTTCCGCGTCGACGACAAGCCGGTGACGTTGATGTACGGCGTGATGCCCGCCTACCGCGCGCTGGCCGAGGGCACCGAGGGCGCCGACGTGCGGCAGCTGGAGGAGAACCTCAGCGCGCTGGGCTACACCGGTTTCACGATCGACGACGAGTACAGCTCGGCCACCGCGGACGCCGTCCGGGAGTGGCAGGAGGACCTCGGCCTCGACGAGACCGGTGTGGTCGAGCTGGGCCGGGTCGTCTTCACCCCCGGCGAGATCCGGGTCGACACCGTGGACGCGAGCGCGGGCCAGCCGGCCGCGCCGGGGCAGAAGGTGCTGTCCTACACGGGCACCGCGAAGGCGGTGACCGTCGAGCTGGACCCGTCGGACCAGCGGCTGGCCCAGGAGGGCGCCGCCGTGCAGGTCACGCTGCCCGACGACCGGAAGGTGGCCGGGAAGATCACCGACGTCGCCACCGTGATCGAACCGGCCGGCGGGCAGGGCCAGGAGGCGCAGACCAAGGTCGAGGTCGAAATCGCGTTCGACGACCAGCAGGCCGTGGCGGGCTACGCGCTCGCGTCCGTCGACGTCACCTTCACCGCCGAGAAGCGCGAGAACGTGCTCGCCGTGCCGGTCGCCGCGCTCGTCGCGTTGTCCGAGGGCGGGTTCGGCGTCGAGGTGGTCGAGGGCACCACTACGCGGTACGTGCCGGTGAAGACCGGGTTGTTCGCCGAGGGCAAGGTCGAGGTCAGCGGCGACGGGCTCGCCGAGGGCATGGTCGTGGGGATGCCGAAATGATCTCGCTGACCGACGTGACCAAGCGCTACTCCGGCGTGCTCGCGCTGGCCGGGGTGTCGCTGCGGGTCGAGCCGGGAGAACTGGTCGCGATCGTGGGGCCGTCCGGGTCGGGCAAGTCGACGATGCTCAACGTGCTCGGCACGCTCGACCGGCCCACCTCGGGGAGCGTGCACATCGACGGCCACGACGTGGCGACCCTGTCCGACGCGAAGCTCTCCGCGTTGCGGGCGCGCCGGATCGGGTTCGTGTTCCAGCAGTTCCACCTCGCGGCCGGCACCCCGGCGCTGGACAACGTCGCCGACGGCCTGCTCTACACCGGCCTGCGCGCGGGGGAGCGGCGGCGCCGGGCGGCGGCCGCGCTGGAACGGGTCGGGCTCGGGCACCGCATGGACCACGAGCCGCACGAGCTGTCCGGCGGGGAACGCCAGCGGGTCGCGATCGCGCGGGCCGTCGCGGGCGACCCGCCGCTGCTGCTGGCCGACGAGCCCACCGGCGCGCTCGACTCGGCGTCCGGCGCCGGGGTGATGACGCTGATGCGGGAGCTGAACGAATCCGGCACCACGGTCGTGATCATCACGCACGACCGGGACATCGCGGCGTCGCTGCCGCGGCAGGTGCGGATGCGGGACGGCCGGGTCGTCGAGGAGGTGACGCGATGACCGCCGCGTTGTCCCCGGCCCGGATGTGGCCGCGGGACGTGGTCAAGGTCGGCGCGGTCGGCCTGCGGACCCGCCCGACGCGCGCGTTCCTGTCCGCGCTGGGGATCGCGATCGGCATCGCCGCGATGGTCGCGGTGGTCGGGATCTCGTCGTCGTCGCGGGCCGAGCTGGACCGGACGCTGGCGGCGCTGGGCACCAACCTGCTCACCGTGTCGCCCGGCACCACCATGACCGGTGAGGCGGCGCAGCTGCCGGAGACGGCGGAGGCGATGGTCGCGCGGATCGGGCCGGTGGAGTCGGTGTCGGCGATCGCCCGGCTGGCCGACGCGAAGGTCTACCGCACGGACAAGATCCCCGAGGCGCAGACCAACGGGCTCGCCGCCTACGCGGCCCGGCTGGACCTCCCGGCGACGACCGGTGCGCGGATGCGCAGCGGAACCTGGCTCAACGAAGCCACGAGCGGCTATCCGGCGGTCGTGCTCGGCTCGTCCGCGGCCGAGCGGCTGGGCATCTCGCACGCCGGGCCGGACGTCCAGGTGCTGGTCGGCGGGCGCTGGTTCGCCGTGGTCGGGATCCTCGAACCGGCGGCGCTGGCGCCCGAGCTGGATTCGGCCGCGCTGGTCGGCTGGGAGGTGGCGGCGAGCGAGCTGCGGTTCGACGGGCTGCCCACCACGATCTACACGCGCTCGCAGGACGCGCAGGTCCCGGCGGTGCAGTCGGTGCTGGGGGCGACCGCGAACCCGGCGGCGCCGAACGAGGTCGAGGTGTCCCGGCCCTCGGATGCCCTGGCCGCGCAGCAGGCGGCGGGTGAGGCGTTCACCGGGCTGCTGCTCGGGCTGGGTGCGGTGGCGCTGCTCGTCGGCGGGGTCGGGGTGGCGAACACGATGGTGATCTCGGTGCTGGAACGGCGCGCGGAGATCGGCCTGCGGCGCTCGCTCGGTGCGACGCGCGGGCAGATCCGGACCCAGTTCCTGGCCGAGTCGCTGCTGCTGTCCGCGCTCGGTGGGCTCGGCGGGGCGGTGCTGGGGAGCGTGGTGACCGTCGGCTACGCGGTCTACCAGTCGTGGCCGGTGGTGGTGCCGCTGTGGGCAGTGGCCGGCGGGGCCGCGGCGACGCTCGTGATCGGCGGGATCGCCGGACTGTACCCGGCGATCCGCGCGTCCTGCTTGTCGCCGACGGAGGCGCTGGCGACGCCGTGACGCCGAGGCGGGTGCCGTTCGCCGGGGGCGGCACCCGCCTCGCCGTCAGCCGAGCAGCTCGCGGAAGCGGTCGACGCCGATGTTGCCGCCGGAGAGGATGACACCGACCCGGCCGGTGAAGCCGCCCTTGAGCAGCCCGGCGAGGGAGGTCGCGCCGCTCGGTTCGAGGACGATCTTGAGCCGCTCGAACGCGAACCGCATCGCCTCGCGGATCTCGTCGTCGCTGACCAGGACGATGTCGTCGACCAGGCGCTGGTTGACGGAGAAGGTCAGCTCGCCGGGGACGTCGGCGAGCAGCCCGTCGGCGATGGTCCGGGCGACCGGGATCCGCACGCGCTCGCCCTGGCGGAGGGAGAGCTGCGTGTCGTTGGCGTGCTCGGGCTCGACGCCGATCACCCGGATGCCGGGGTGCAGGCCCTTGGCCGCGGTGGCGCTCCCGGCCATCAGCCCGCCGCCGCCGATCGGGGCGATGAGGGTGTCCAGCTCGCCGGTCTCTTCGAGGAGTTCCAGCGCGGCGGTGCCCTGACCGGCCATGACGTGCGGGTGCTCGTAGGGCGGGATGAGGGTCAGGCCGCGGTCCGCGGCGAGCTGGTTGCCGATCGCGACGCGGTCGCCGGTGTAGCGGTCGTAGGTGACGACCTCGGCGCCGTAGCCGCGGGTGGCGTCCACCTTGGTGGACGGGGTGTCCTCGGGCATCAGGATGACGGCCTTCGCGCCGGCCAGCTTGGCCGCGAGGGCGACCGCCTGGGCGTGGTTGCCGGACGAGTACGCGGCGACGCCCTTGCTGAGCTGCTCGGGTGTCAGGTGGGAGATCGCGTGGTAGGCCCCGCGGAACTTGAAGGCGCCGATGCGCTGGAAGTTCTCGGCCTTGAGGAACGCGGTGGTGCCGGTGCGCTGGTCGAGGGTGGCGGAGGTCAGGACAGGCGTCCGATGAGCGACACCGTCGATCCGCTTGGCGGCGCTCCGGATGGCTTCGAGATCGAGCATGAGGACCATCTTATACGAGGTGTCTAGGGGTTGGACGGATCGTCGAAATTGGGGCGGTGCTCTTCGTCTGTCTGGCGTCACCTCTGAAGACCAAGGGATGTCCTCGCCGGACGGGCAGGCTCCGGGATGACGGGGGATCGTTGTCGGCTCGCCTTTTCGAGGTGGTCGCTGGGTGGTCATCCCGTCGCCTTCCGGTTTGGGTGTATCACTTTGAGCTAGGCCCGCAAGGTTGCGTTGTCGGGCGGCGATTGGCGGCCTGGGTTGCGGGCCTGGCTCAAAGTGATCGTTGCGGTGTCAGGCGACGGGATGACCACCCAGCTCTTCGGGTGTAGGGCATGCCGCTGCGCGGCGTTGCAGGTAGCGCTGCTCGGGCAGGCTCGTGGTGCGTTTTGCGGCTCGCTGGTATTCCTCGCGGGCCTGTTCGTGTTCTCCGGCGCGTTCCAGCAGGTGGGCGCGGACCGCGTGCAGGCGGTGGTGTTCGGTCAGGCGGGCGTCCTCGGTCAGCGGGTCCAGCAGTGCCAGCCCGGCTCGCGGGCCCGACGTCATCGCCACGGCCACCGCCTTGTTCAGGGTGACCATCGGGTTCGGGGCCACCCGCTCCAGCAGCTGGTACAGCGCCACGATCTGCGGCCAGTCCGTCTCCTCGTCGCTCGGCGCCTCGTCGTGGACGGCGGCGATCGCGGCCTGCAGCTGGTACGCGCCGAGCCGCCGGGTCTTCGCCAAGGCCTCGCTGACCAGGGCGACTCCCTCGTCGATCAGGGCGCGGTCCCAGCGGCTCCGGTCCTGTTCGGACAGTGGAACCAGCTCACCGCCGACGCTGCGGGCGGCGCGGCGGGCGTGGGTCAGCAGCATCAGCGCCAGCAGGCCCGCGACCTCCCAGTCCGACGGCAACAGCCGCCGCACCAGGCGGGTCAGCCGGATCGCCTCGGTGGCCAGGTCGTCGCGCTGCAGGTCGGGTCCGGTGGTCGCTGTGTAGCCCTCGTTGAACATCAGGTACAGCACGTGCAGCACTGCGTCGAGCCGCTCGTCCCGGTCCTCCGCCGGCGGCAGCGCGAACCGGGCGCCCTTCACCTTCTGCTTGGCCCGGCTGATCCGCTGGGCCATCGTCGCCTCGGGGACGAAGAACGCCTTCGCGATCTCGGCCGTCGTCAGGCCACCCACGGCCCGCAGCGTCAACGCGATCCGCGACGGCGCCGACAACGACGGGTGGCAGCACAGGAACAGCAGGGTGAGCGTGTCGTCCGCGTCGCCCGGGCCGCGTTCGTCCGCGCCCGGCGCGACCAGCAGTGCCGCCGGGGTGGCGAGCAGGTCCTCGTCCTCCCGGCGACGCCGCGCGCTGTCGCTGCGCATCCAGTCGGTCAGGCGCCGTGTCGCGACCGTCAGCAGCCACCCGCGCGGGTTGTCCGGCACGCCGGCCTTGGCCCACTGCGTCGACGCGGCGAGCAGCGCCTCCTGCACCGCGTCCTCACACGTGTCGAGCCCGCCGTAGCGGCGCATGAGGATCGCCAGCACCTGCGGCGCCAGCTCGCGGAGCAGGTCCTCGGTCATCCCTGGCCGCCGGGCAGCACCGGCCACACCTCGACCTGCCGGAACGCGCCGAGCAGCTCGCCGGTCGCGGAGTTCTTCATGCGCGTCATCCTTCCTGATCGCCCGTCCGTCGGAAGGAGGTACGGAGCGGGCCGTCTTCCCTCGACACGGCGCGCGAGGAATTTTTCCGGCCTAGAGTTCTCGATGTGGACCTGCCCGTGATGCCGCCGGTCAAGCCGATGCTGGCGAAGGCCGTGCACGAGATGCCCCGCGAACCCGGGCTGCACTACGAGCCGAAGTGGGACGGGTTCCGCTGCGTCGTGTTCCGCGACGGTGCCGAGGTCGAGTTGGGCTCCCGCAACGACCGGCCCCTGACCAGGTACTTCCCCGAGCTGGTCGACCTGCTCAAGGCCGCGTTGCCGCAGCGGTGCGTGGTCGACGGCGAGATCGTCATCGTCACCCGCGACGGCCTCGACTTCGACAACCTCCAGCTCCGCCTGCACCCCGCCGCGTCCCGCGTGCGGAAGCTGGCCGAGGAGACGCCGGCGAGTTTCGTGGCTTTCGACGTGCTCGCGCTCGACCACGCCGACCTCACCGGCGAGCCGTTCCGCCGCCGCCGGCACGTCCTCGAAGGGGTGCTCGACGACTCGCTCGCCCGGGTGCACCTGACCCCGATGACGCAGGACCCGGACGTCGCGCAGGACTGGTTCACCCGGTTCGAGGGCGCCGGGTTCGACGGGGTGATGGCCAAGCCCGGGGACCTGCCGTACGAGCAGGACAAGCGCGTGATGTGGAAGGTCAAGCACGAGCGCACCGCGGACTGCGTGGTGGCCGGGTTCCGCTGGCACAAGGACGGCAACGGGATCGGGTCGCTGCTGCTCGGGCTGTACGACGCCGACGGGCGCCTGCAGCACATGGGTGTGGCCAGCAGCTTCACCGCCGCGCGGCGCCGTGAGCTGGTCGACGAGCTGGCGCCGCTGCGGGAGGGGGCGATGGAGGACCACCCGTGGCGGGAGTGGGCGTCGTTCGAGATGGACGGCAGGCGGGTGCCGGGCGCGCAGAGCCGGTGGAACGCGGGCAAGGACCTGTCGTGGGAGCCGGTGCGGATCGAGCTGGTCGCCGAGGTGCGTTACGACCACCTGCAGGCGGGCCGCTTCCGCCACGCGACGCGCCTGGTGCGGTTCCGGCCCGATCGGACGCCCGGGTCGTGCCGGTACGACCAGCTGGAAGAGGTGCCGCCGGCGGAGCTGACCGCCCTGTTCAGCGAGGTGAGAGCGTGAGCGCCGTCCCCATCGAGGGCACCGAGGTCACCATTTCGTCGCCGGACAAGGTCTACTTCACCGAGCGGGGCGAGACGAAGCTCGATCTGGTGCGTTACTACCAGGCGGTCGAGGGGCCGCTGATGAACACGCTGCGGGACCGGCCGTTGCTGCTGGAGCGCTACCCGGACGGGGCGAGCGGCAAGTCGTGGTTCCAGAAGCGCGTCCCGAAGTCGACGCCGTCCTGGGTGCGGACGACGGTCGTGTCGACCCCCAACGGCACGACTTCCGATGCGCTGGTGGCGGCTGATCTGGCGCACATCCTGTGGGCGGTGAACCTGGGTTGCATCGGGTTCCACGTGTGGCCGTACCGCGCTTCGGCGCCGGATTTCGCCGATGAGCTGCGGATCGACCTGGACCCGTCGCCGGGGGTGGGCTTCGAGCAGGTCCGCGAGGCGGCGGTGCTGACGAAGGAGCTGCTGGACTCGCTGGGGATCACGGCGTACGTCAAGACCACCGGGTCTCGGGGCCTGCACGTCTACGTCGCGCTGGAACCACGGTGGGATTCGTACGCTGTCCGTGCCGCGGCGGTGGCATTGGCGCGTGAACTGGAGCGGCGGCACCCGGATCTGATCACGGCGCAGTGGTGGAAGGAGGAGCGGGGCGCGCGGGTCTTCGTGGACTTCAACCAGAACGCGCCGCACAAGACGGTGTTCGGCGCGTGGTGCGTGCGACCGCGCGCCGGGGGCCAGGTCTCGACACCGATTTCCTGGGACGAGCTGTCCACTGTGGAGCCGGCCGAGCTGACGCTGTCGACGGTGCCGGAGCTGGTCGCACGCCGGGGCGACCCGTGGGCGGAGATGGGCGCGCGGCCGCAGTCCATCGAGGCGCTGCTGGAGATGTCGGAGCGCGACATGGCAGCGGGGCTGATGGACGCGCCGTGGCCGCCGGTGTACCCAAAGCAGCCGAACGAGCCACCAAGGGTAGCCCCAAGCAGGGCGAAGAAGGGTTAGGGAGGGAGCTGGCGGCCGGCAAGGCAACCGACTACGCGCCAGTCCTCCCCAGCATCGGGAACCGGCGGCCGGCACCACAAGCGGCCCGGCACTCAGCTGACCGCGCGGCAGCCCTGCGAACCGCAGCCCGGCAACGCAAGTGGACCGACTACACGCCAGGGCCGCGCGGCAGCCCTGCGCTACCGGCGGCCGGCAACGCGAGTGGCCCGGCACTCAGCTGACCGCGCGGCAGCCCTGCGAACCGCAGCCCGGCAACGCAAGTGGACCGACTACACGCCAGGGCCGCGCGGCAGCCCTGCGCTACCGGCGGCCGGCAACGCGAGTGGCCCGGCACTCAGCTGACCGCGCGGCAGCCCTGCGAACCGCAGCCCGGCAACGCAAGTGGACCGACTACACGCCAGGGCCGCGCGGCAGCCCTGCGCTACCGGCGGCCGGCAACGCGAGTGGCCTGGCACTCAGCTGGCCGCGCGGCAGCCCTGCGAACCGCAGCCCGGCAACGCAAGTGGACCGACTACACGCCAGGGCCGCGCGGCAGCCCTGCGCTACCGGCGGCCGGCAACGCGAGTGGCCTGGCACTTAGCTGGCCGCGCGGCAGCCCTGCGAACCGCAGCCCGGCAACGCAAGTGGACCGACTACACGCCAGGGCCGCGCGGCAGCCCTGCGCTACCGGCGGCCGGCAACGCGACAGCACCGACTACCCCAACCAGACCTCCCCCGCCCCCGATCCACAGCCGGTCTTTGGTCGCCGATCAGGCGTGTCAAGGTACTCTTTCCCGCCTTGACACGCCTGCTCGGCGACTGAAACACAATCAGGCATCGGGGGCGGGGGTGGTCGGAAGGTGACCGTTCGGCGCCGTGAGGCGCTTCCCGCCCGCAGGGCGGACTCCCCGCCTGCCCAAAAGCAAGACTAAAGATCAAAAGATGTCCTCGCCGGACGGGCAGGCTCCGGGATGACGGGGGACCGTTGTCGGCTCACCTCGGGCAGGTGGTCGCTGGGTGGTCATCCCGTCGCCTTCCGGTTTGTGCATATCACCTTGAGCCAGGGCCGCAAGGTTGGCATGGTCGGCCGCCGGTTGGCGGCCCGGGTTGCGGCCCTGGCTCAAGGTGATCGTCACGTGTCAGGCGACGGGATGACCACCCAGCTACCTTGGGTTCAACGCGCGGCGCTACGCGCCTGTTTGCCATAGGCGGGCGTAGTGGCCGTTGGCCGCCAACAACTCCTCGTGCGTGCCCTGTTCCACGATGCGTCCGTGGTCCAGCACCACGATCCGGTCCGATCTGGCCGCCGTTGCCAGGCGGTGGGCCACCACGAAAGTCGTTCGGCGCTTGGCGACCGTTTCCGTTGCCGCCAGGACCGCCGCCTCCGTGGACGGGTCCAGGGCGGCCGTTGCCTCGTCCAACAACAGCACGTCCGGGTCCACCAGTTCCGCGCGGGCCAGCGCGACCAGTTGCCGCTGCCCCGCCGACAACGACCGGCCCCGTTCGCCCACCGGCTGGTGGAAGCCCTGCGGCAGTGCGGCGATCGCGTCGACCGCGCCCACCGCGCGCACCGCGGCCTCGACCTCCGCGTCCGACGCCGACGGGTCGCCGTACCGGACGTTGTCGGCCACCGTGCCGGAGAACAGGTGCGCCTCCTGCGGCACCACGCCCATCCGCCGGTGCAGGCCGGCCAGGTCGTAGTCCCGGACGTCGACCCCGTCGATGCTCACCTTGCCACTCGTCGCGTCGTAGAAGCGCGCCGCCAGTTTGACCACTGTAGACTTCCCGGCGCCGGTCGAGCCGACCAGGGCGACCGTCTCGCCCGGCGACACCTTCAGCGAAACATCCGTCAGGGCCAGGGTTTCCGTGCCCGTGTAGGAGAAGTCGACCGCGTCGAACGCGACCTCGCCGCGCAGCCGCTCGGGCACCGGCACCGGATCCGCGGGCGGCGGCACCGACGTCGGCGTCCGCAGCAGGTCGCCGATCCGGTGCAGGCCGACCTTCGCCTGCTGGTAGCTGTCGAACACCGACGACAACTGCTGGATCGGCGAGAAGAACAGGTTCAGGTACAGCAGGAACGCCAGCAGCACACCGACCGACAGCGTGCCGTTCGCGACCCGGCTCGCGCCCGCCACCAGCACGACCGCCTCCGCCACCCCGGACAGCAGCGTCACGAACGGGAAGTACGTCGCCACGTACCGCTGGGCCCGCAGCCGCGACCGCCGGTACGCGTCGCTGCGGGACGCGAAGTCCTCGGCCGACCGCTCCTCCCGGCTGTACGCCTGCGCGACCCGCAGACCGCTCACGTTCTCCTGCATGTCGGCGTTCACGACGCTGACCTTCTCGCGCGCCTCGGTGTAGGCCGCGCTGGACAGCCGCCGGAAGATCACCGTCGCGATCACCAGCACCGGCACCACGGACAACGCGTACAGCGCCAGGGACACGTCGGTGATCAGCAGCGCCCCGGTGATCCCGACCAGTGTCAGCGCGCTGATCACCGCCTGCGCGACACCGGTCTGCAGGAACGTCGACAACGCGTCCACGTCCGTCGTCATGCGCGTCATGATCTTGCCGGACAGCTCGCGTTCGTAGTAGTCGAGCCCGAGCCGCTGCAGGTGCGCGTAGCTGCGGACGCGCAGCGAGTACAGCACCGTCTCACCGGCCCGCGCGGTGAGCCGCGTCTGCGCCGCGATCACGAGCCAGTCCACCGCGATGATCACCGCGCCGATCCCGGCGCACAACCACACCACCCACGCCAGACCCGGCCGCACCCCGTGGTCGACGCCCTGCTGGTACAGCGTGGGCAACGCGATCGACGCCGCCGCGTCCAGCCCGACCAGCAGCACCGCGGCGATCAGCAGCCCGCGCACCGGACGCAACGCCGAGCCGAGGCGGAACCGCGGATCCGGCTGGGTGACCGCGTCCGGGGCCAGCGCCGGTTCGTCCGTCGCGGGTGGCAGCTTGCGCACGCCCTCCAGCAGCTCGGCCGTGGGCGGCGCGTTGAGCGCGCTGCCGGGGCCCATGCCGCCGCCGGGCATCGGTGGCGGCGCGTTCCGCTGCCGCGCCGACTCGGCCATCTCGTCGACCGAGTCCCGCTCGCCGGTCTCCGGCCACAGCGCGGGCGTGGTCCCGGTCTCCGGGCTGGCCACGCAGTCCCGCTTGTGCACGTTCTCCACGCCCTCGCCGGGCCCGGCGATGAGCTCGCGGAACAGCTCGCAGCGCGCCGCCAGTTCGTCGTAGGTGCCGACGTCGACCACACGGCCCGCGTCGAGCACCGCGATCCGGTCGGCCAGCGACAGCGTCGACTTGCGGTGCGCGATCAGCAGCGTCGTGCGGGTCGCGGTGACCGAGCGCAGCGTCTCGTAGATGGCCGCCTCGGTGACCGTGTCCACCGCGGACGTCGCGTCGTCCAGGATCAGCACGCGCGGATCGGTCAGCAGCGCCCGCGCCAGGCCGAGCCGCTGCCGCTGACCACCCGACAGCGTCAGCCCGCGTTCACCGACCTGGGTGGCGTAGCCGTCGGGCAGCTCGGAGATGAAGTCGTGCGCCTCGGCCGCCTTCGCCGCGGCGATCACCTCCTCGTCGCTGGCGTCCGGGCGGCCGTAGGCGATGTTGTCGCGGATCGACGTGGAGAACAGGAACGCCTCCTCGAACACCACGCCGATCGCCTGACGCAGATCCGTCAGCTTCACGTCCCGCACGTCGCAACCGCCGAGCCGGACGCTGCCCGAATGCGCGTCGTAGAACCGGGGCAGCAGCAGCGAGATCGTCGACTTGCCGGAGCCCGCGGTGCCGACCAGCGCCAGCGTCTCGCCGGGTTCCGCGCGCAGGCTCAGCCCGTCCAGCACCGGTTCCGAGCGCGTGTACCCGAACCGCACGTCGTC
This sequence comes from Amycolatopsis thermalba, assembly GCF_003385215.1. Lineage (GTDB taxonomy): Bacteria > Actinomycetota > Actinomycetes > Mycobacteriales > Pseudonocardiaceae > Amycolatopsis_E > Amycolatopsis_E thermalba. Next base: position 14,461 of record NZ_PQHW01000126.1, read on the forward strand.
CAGCTCGATGCTCAGCGGCCCCTCCGGCAGCGGCTCCGGGTCCACCGGGTCGGTGACCTCGGGCTGGGCGTCCACCAGCTCGTACACGCGTTCCGCGCCCGCCCGCGTCAGCTGGGCCTGCACCACCAGCGCCGACATCATCCGGGCCGGCCCGATCAGGCCGGAGACGTAGCTGGCGAACGCGAGGAACGTGCCGAGGGTGACCTGCCCGTTGAGCGCCAGGATGCCGCCGAAGGCCAGCACGGCGACCTGCCCGGCCGCGGGCAGCGCGGACGTCGTCGCCGTGGGCACCGCCGCCAGCCGGGCCGCGCGCAGCCGCTCGGCGAACAGCCGCCGCGCGGTCTTCTCCAGCCGCGCGACCTCCCGGGCCTCCTGCCCGAAGCCCTTCACGACGCGGACACCGGTGACGGTCTCCTCGACGTGCTGCGCGACGTCCGCCGCCCGCTGCTGCGCCGACCAGGTGGCCGGGAACAGGCGTTTGCGGGCCAGGCCGGCGACGATCGCCACCGCGGGCACCACGATCAGCGCGATCACCGTCAGGCCGGGCGACATCCACAGCATCGCGGCCACCGAGAACACCGCGAACACGACCGAACCCGCCGACAGCGGCACCACGAACAGCAGCGACACCACCAGCTGCAGGTCGGTGATCGCGCGGGACACCACCTGGCCGGTGCGCAGCGAGTCCTGCTTGCCACCGTCCAGGCGGGACACCGAGTCGAACACCCGCTGGCGCAGGTCGTGCTGCACGTCCAGCGCGAGCCGCCCGCCCAGGTAGCGCCGGACGAACGCGGTGCCGAACATGAGCAGCTGGACCCCGATCAGCCCGCCGACGAGCAGACCCAGCCGCCCGGTCTGCGACGCCACCGCGTCGTCGACGGCGACCTTCACCAGCAACGGGCTCGCGGCCTGCAGGCCGACGCTGAACACAGCCGCGGCCATCGACGAGACGACCAGGACCGGATGCCGCCAGCAGGCCGCGGCCAGCCGGCGAATCCATCCGGTCCCGGGGTTCTCGTCAGTGCGTGGTGGTCGTGCAGTCACCACGCCAGGTTATGCGTGCCCGCCTACGTGATGTCGCGGCGCTGGTTGGAGGCCCATCCGCCCATGAAGAACACCATGGTCCAGGCGAGGAACACCAGCGCGGCGGCCCACCAGGAGATGACGCCCGGCGCGCCGGCGGCCAGCTGCAGGCCCAGCTTGTCCCAGTGCTCGACACCGCCAGGCAGGTTGATCGAGCTGATCCCGAACGCCTCGGCCGCGATGCCGCCGACGATGCCGTTCGCGGTGCTGTTCGGCAGGATCGCGCCGAAGATGTCGCTGGTGTTCCACAACGCGATGACCAGCACGTTCTCCACGATCAGGAACCAGCCGATCAGCAGGATGACCGCCAGCACGACCTTGTTCAGCACCGCGCCGAAGCCGATGCCGAACAGCGTCACCAGCGCGTAGGCCAGCACGGTCCCGCCGAGCGCGGCGAGCCATTCGCCGCCGCTGGGCAGCCGGTCGCCGTCGACGGTGATGACGGTCGCCAGCGCCGCGACCGCGAAGCTGAGCAGCCCGTACAGCGCGCCCCACAGGATGTAGGTGATCATCTTCGCGGTCAGCGCGGACACCCGGTTCGGCGCCGTCAGGAACGTCGTCGTGATCGTCTTGCTGCTGTACTCACCGGCCAGGGCGAACACGCCGAAGATCGCCGGGATCAGCTGCGCGATGTTCACGCCGTGGGCGATGCTGAGCAGCCCGACCGGCAACGCGTCGGCGGGCAGCCCGGCCTGCTCGGCGATGATCCGCGCGGTGCCGCTGCCGATGTAGTCGGCGAAGTCGTTGGTGATCTTGCCCCAGACGTACGACATCCAGAACGCGACCAGCACCAGCGGGATGATCAGGATCCACCAGGTGTTGAGGCTGAGCGTCTTGCGGAACTCCGCCTTGATCAACCGGCCCATCAGCCCTGTCCTCCCCAGCCGCCGTGGCCCTGTTGCGGCGGTGCTTGCTGGTACTGCTGCTGCGGTGGGTATCCGGGCGGCGGCGGGCCGCCCCAGCCGCCCTGCTGCGGCATCCCCGCGTACTGCGCTCCCGGGTACTGGGCTCCTGGGTACTGGGGGCTGGTCAGCTGGAAGAACAGCTTCTCCAGGTCCGCCCGCTCCTCCTCGATGCCGTAGACCGCGATCCCGGACTTCGCGACCAGGTCACCGATCTGCTGGCGGGTCGCGCCGATCACCGCCACGCGCCCGTCCGGCGTCGGCTCCACCTGCGTGAACCCGGCCTCTTGAAGCGCTTTCACGAGCGCGTTCGCGTCCGCGGCCTGCACGAGCACCCGCGACTGCTGGCTGCTGCGCAACTGGTCCAGCGGGCCGTAGTAGCGCGTGACGCCGTGGCTGATGATGACGACCTGGTCGATCGTCTGCTCCACCTCCGACAGCAGGTGGCTCGACACCAGCACGGTGCGGCCCTCCCGGGCGTAGGCGCGCAGGAAGTTGCGCAGCCACACGATGCCCTCCGGGTCGAGGCCGTTGGCCGGCTCGTCCAGCACGAGCACCTGCGGGTTGCCGAGCAGCGCGGTCGCCAGGGCGAGCCGCTGCCGCATGCCCAGCGAGAACCCGCCGGCGCGGCGGTCCGCGGCGCCGGAGAGCCCGACCAGGCCCAGCACCTCCTCGACGCGCTGGTCCGGCGCGCCGATCGCGGCGGCGTACACCTTCAGGTGGTTGCGCGCGGAGCGCTTGGGGTGGAAGCCCTCGTTCTCCAGGACCGCGCCCACGACCTGCGCCGGGTTGCCCAGCTGCTGGTAGGGGCGGCCGTTGATGGTGGCGACGCCCGCCGACGGCGTGACCAGGCCCAGCAACATGCGCAGCGTGGTCGTCTTGCCCGCGCCGTTGGGGCCGAGGAAGCCGGTGACCGAGCCGGGGCGGACCTCGAAGCTCAGGTTCTGCACCGCGGCGACCGGCCCGAAGTGTTTGCTCAGGTTCTGCACGAATATCCGGCCGCTGCCGTCGTGTTGCATGTGCGCCCCTCCCGGCCCGGTGAACTTGATCGCGGGCACATAGTGCCCTACCGGGGTCCGGTCCAACCCGTCCGGGTGCCGCGTGTCGGGGAGGGTGTGCACTAAGGGGCGGCCCGCTCAACCAGCCTGGGGGTCACTGGGAGCGGGCCGCCACGAACAAGTTTAGGTGGTATCTCCGGACTTCGCTTACGCGGGGGCCCATGTTGGTCTGAAAACTTATTCACGTGTTGGGTCCTGGGGCGGGCGGTCCCTGGCGACGGGACCGCCCGCCGGGTCAGGCGAGGGCCTCGGCCAGCGGCGTGTGCGGCAGGTCGTGGGCCTGCGCGACCGGCGCGTTCGTCAGCGCGCCCGCGTGCGCGTTGAGGCCCAGCGACAGCGGCCCGTTGGCCCGCAGCGCGGCCTGCCAGCCGTGGTCGGCCAGCTGGACGGCGTAGGGGAGCGTGACGTTGGTCAGGGCGTAGGTGCTCGTGCGCGGGACCGCGCCGGGCATGTTGGCCACGCAGTAGAAGACCGAGTCGTGCACCGTGTAGGTCGGGTCGTCGTGCGTCGTCGGGTGCGAGTCGGCGAAGCAGCCGCCCTGGTCGATCGCGATGTCCACCAGCACGCTGCCCGGCCGCATGCGCGCGACCAGGTCGGTGGAGACGAGCTTCGGCGCCCGCGCGCCGGGCACCAGCACCGCGCCGATCACCAGGTCGGCCTCCAGCACGGCCTGCTCGACGGCGAAGGCGTTCGAGGTGACGGTGCGGATGCGGCCGGCGAAGTCGTGGTCGATCTGACGCAGGCGGTCCACATTGGTGTCCAGGATCTCGACGTCGGAGCCCAGACCCAGCGCGATGCGGGCGGCGTTGAGGCCCGCGACACCGCCGCCGATGACGACCACCCGGGCCGGGTGCACGCCGGGCACGCCGCCGGGCAGTACGCCGCGCCCGCCGCTGGGCTTCATCAGCGAGTGGGCGCCGACCTGCGGCGCGAGCCGTCCGGCGACCTCGGACATCGGGGCCAGCAGCGGCAGCGCGCCGCTCGGCTGCTGCACGGTCTCGTAGGCGATCGCGGTTGTGCCCGCGTCCAGCAGGGCCTGCGTCAGCGGGCGGTCCGCGGCGAGGTGCAGGTAGGTGAACAGCACCTGGTCGCGGCGCAGCCGGGGGTACTCCTCGGCGATCGGCTCCTTGACCTTGAGGACCATCTCGCCCTCGGCCCAGACGTCCTCGGCGGTGGCCAGGATCTTCGCGCCGGCGGAGACGTACTCGTCGTCGCTGATGGCGGATCCGGTGCCGGCGCCGGTTTCGATGAAGACCTCGTGGCCGCGGGACGTCAGCTCGTGCACCCCGGCCGGGGTCACGGCGACGCGGTATTCGTGCTTCTTGACCTCGCGGGGGACGGCGATGCGCACTGCTTCCTCCTGCATCTGGCGAACGTGGTGCTGACCACGGTGAACCACCCGGATAGCGGTGTCATCGTGCCTCGCCGACAATTCTCCGCCGCGTGGATGGTGTCCGCAGGACAAGGTGTTGACCTCCACCTTGGTGGAGATCGCAGGATGATCGTCATGAGAGCGGTGTGGTTGAAGGAGTTCGGCGGGCCCGAGGTGCTCGTCGCGGGGGAGGCGCCGGATCCGGTGCCCGGGCCCGGGCAGGTGCTCATCGGTGTGACGTTCGTCAACACGACGTTCGTGGAGACGCAGTTCCGGGCGGGGATGCCCGGGCCGTTCCGCGCGGAGCTGCCGGTGATCCCGGGAAACGGCGTCGGCGGGGTGGTGCTGTCCGGGCCGTCCGAGCTGGTGGGGGCGCCGGTGGTGACGAGCCTGAACGGGTCGGGCGGGTACGCCGAGCGGGTCGTGGTGGACGCGGCGGCGCCGTTCCGCGTGCCGGACGGCCTGGCGCTGGACGACGCGGTGGCGCTGCTGGCCGACGGCCGCACCGCGACGGCGCTGATCCGCGCGGCGGGGGTGTCGGCCGGGGAGCGGGCGCTGGCGGAGGCCGGCGCGGGC
>NZ_PQHW01000127.1 GCF_003385215.1 Amycolatopsis thermalba
AACGGGCCCTGTCGGACCGCCGCAACGAGCAGGACCCGGCCGGGCCGCCCACGATGCGGGCTCCCCCAGTCGCGCCGCCCCCGCCCGCTCCCCCGCGACGGGAACCGCCGCCGCGACGGGTCGAACCGGCGGCGCCCGCCCCCGCGGTGGCCACGGCGTCGGCCGCGTCCGGTGGCGGCAACCAGCAGTGGCCGATCCAGCCGCTGCCCGGTGAGCCGCCGCTGACCCTGTTCCGCGGCAAGGAGATGCGCGAACTGCCCGCCGGCAGCGAGCTGGACCGCTTCGGCGGCCCGAACGGCAACCTGACCTACGCGGCCGGGACCCCGTTCGAGGAGCGTTCGCTGGTGCCCGAGTGGGTGAACCGGCCGTACCACGTGTACCGGGTGCAGCGGCCGATCGAGGCGCTGGCCGGGGTCGCGATCCCGTGGTTCAACCAGCCCGGCGGCGGCGCGGCGTACCTGCTGCCCGCGTCGATCGAGGACCTGCTCGCCTCGGGCGACCTGATCGAGCTGGACCCGGGCGAACCGCCGATCGACTAGCCGCTCACGCGGGACGGGCACCTTGCCGCTCGGGGTGGCGCCTGCCGAGCCCGGCGAGGCGACCGCGGCCGGCGGCCTGCCGCGACCGTGGCGCGCACGCCACTCCCGCCGGGGCGCCGTGACCGCGCCCCGGCGGCGGGCCGTGCACCAGCCGCGCGAGTGTCAGTCGATCACCAAACCGTGCGCCGCGGCGAAGGTGACCGCCGTTTCCAGATCCACCCGTGCCCCGCGCAGCTTCGCCTGCACCAGGCCGTTCGCGTCGAGCTTGGCGCCGCGCAGGTCGGCGCCGGTCAGGTCGGCGCCCGTCAAGCGGGCGCCGCGGAAGTCGCTGTTCCGCAGGTCGGCCTCGGACAGGTTCGCGTCCACGAAACTGGCCTCCCGGAACCGCAACCCGGACAGCGCCCGGCGCCGCAGGTTCGCCCGGCTGAAGTTCGCCAGCGAGAAATCGCTGTCCCGCACGGACATCCCGCGCAACCCACCGTCCACGAAGGACGATCCGAGCAACGAGCACCCGCTCCACGAACTGTCCGCCAGCACCGTCCGGTCGAAGACGCACGACCGGAACGCCGAAGCCTGGTGCCGCGACTCCCCCAGGTCCGCGCCCGAGAAGTCGCACTCGTCGAAGGTGCAGCCCTGCGTGACCAGCCGGCGCAGGTCCGCGCCGCTGAAATCGCACCGGCTGAACTGCCGCTTCTCCCACGTGCTCCCCGGCAGAACGGCGTCCCGGTAGTCCTCGGCGATCTCCATCCGGCGAGCTAATCACACCCGCCACACGGGCCGAGGAAACCGCGGCGGCCCGCCCCTCAACGCAACCCGGTGACCCGCCGCGCGATCTCGGCGTCCAGCAGGCCCTGGTCCCGCAGCAGGGGCGTGCCGGGGTGCCACCAGGCGATCGCCGAGACCTCGTCCTCCTGGGGCGCCACCGCCGGCTCGGTCGCGAAACCCGTCCGGTAGACGGCGGCGTACTCGCGCCGCAGCGGGTCGCGCAGCACGAACCTGGCCACGGCGGCGAACCGCAGGCCGCTGACCACGATCCCGGTCTCCTCGGCCAGTTCCCGCACCGCGGCCTGGTGCGACGTCTCCCCCGGTTCGATCATCCCTCCGGGCAGCTCCCACTGCCCGCGCCGCCGGTCGAACACCAGCAGCACCCGGTCGTCCACCTCGACGACCACCAGGGCGAGCGGCATCGGCACCGCGGGATCCGTCGCGACCCCGAACCGCAGGCTGACCAGCGTGTTCCCCCGCGCGTCGGTGATCGGCAGGTCGTTCACCGGAAGTCCCGCGACTTCGACGGCACCCGCATCGACAGGTGCTGCAGCCGGTCCGCGCGCACGCTCACCACCCCGTCCGCCCGCTCGATCACCCCGCGGATCAGCATCGCCGCGCTGCCCCGCGCCACCCGGTGGTAGCGGCGCCACAACCCGGCCGAGCACACGACGTTGACCATGCCCGTCTCGTCCTCGATGTTGAGGAACGTGACCCCGCCCGCGGTCGCCGGGCGCTGCCGGTGCGTCACCGCCCCTCCGATCAGTACCCGGGCGCCGTCCTCGACGTCCACCAGTTTTCCGGCCGGCACCACGCCCAGCGCGTCCAGCCGCTCGCGGATGAACTGCGTCGGGAAGCTGTCCGGCGACAACCCGGTGGCCCACACGTCGGCGACCGCCTCGTCGATCTCGTCCATCCCGGGCAGCGTCGGCGCGTGCGCCCCGGCCAGCGTGACCGGCAGCTTCTCCGGCCGCTCCTGCGCCACCGCCCCGGCCGCCCACAACGCGCGCCGCCGGTCGCCGGCGATCTCGCCGAACCGGCCGAACGCGCCCGCCGTCGCCAGCGCCTCGATCTGCGGCGTGGTCAGCCGCACGCGCCGCGCCAGGTTCGCCATGTCGGTGAACGCGCCGCCCCGCTGCCGTTCCGCGACGATCTCCTCGGCGAGCTTCTGCCCGATCATCCGCACGGTCGCCAATCCGATCCGCACCGCCAGGCCCTCGTCACCGCGTTCGAGCGTGGCGTGCGGCAGGCTCGCGTTGATGTCCGGGCCGTGCACGGTGATGCCGTGCCGCCGGGCGTCGGCGACCAGCGACTGCGGCGAGTAGAACCCCATCGGCTGCGCCCGCAGCAGCGCCGCGCAGAACGCCGCCGGGTGGTAGCGCTTGAAGTACGCGCTGGCGAACACGAGGTAGGCGAAGCTCAGCGCGTGGCTCTCCGGGAAGCCGAAGTTCGCGAACGCCATCAGCTTGTGGAAGATCCGCGCGATCAGCTCGTCGTCGAGGCCGTTGCGCCGGGCGCCCGCGTAGAACCGTTCCCGCAGCCGTTCCATCTTCCGCGTGGACCGCTTCGACCCCATCGCGTGCCGCAGCTCGTCGGCCTCCGCGGCGGTGAAGTTCGCGACGTCCAGCGCGATCTGCATCATCTGCTCCTGGAACAGCGGCACCCCCAGCGTCTTGTCCAGCGCGTTCGCCAGCAGCGGGTGGTCGTGCGCCCAGTCCTCGCGACCGGTGGCCCGCCGGATGTAGGGGTGCACCGAGCCGCCCTGGATCGGGCCCGGCCGGATCAGCGCGACCTCGATCGCCAGGTCGTAGAACTTCTCCGGCTTCAGCCGCGGCAGGGTCGCCATCTGCGCCCGGCTCTCCACCTGGAACACGCCGATCGCGTCCGCGCGCTGCAGCATCTCGTAGACCTCGGCGTCCTCCAGGTCCAGTTTGGACAGATCGATCTCGATGCCCTCGAACTCGCGCACCAGGTCCAGCATGTAGTGCAGGGCGGAGAGCATGCCCAGTCCGAGCAGGTCGAACTTGACCAGCCCCACCGAGGCGCAGTCGTCCTTCTCCCACTGCAGCACGCTGCGGTCGGCCATGCGCGCCCATTCGATCGGGCACACCTCGCTCACCGGCTGGTGGCAGATCACCATCCCGCCGGAGTGGATGCCCAGGTGCCGCGGGAAGTCCTCCAGTGCGGCGGCCACCTGCAGCACCGGCAGCGGGATGTCGTGATCGGTGTCGTCCTTGGTGTCGTGCAACGGGCCCCAGCGGTCGATCTGCTTGCTCCACGCGTCCTGCTGGCCGGGCGAGTAGCCGAAGGCCCGTGCCGCGTCGCGGATCGCGGACTTGGCGCGGTAGGTGATCACGTTCGCCACCTGCGCGGTGCGCGTGCGCCCGTACTTGCGGTAGACGTACTGGATCACCTCCTCGCGGCGGTCGGACTCGATGTCCAGGTCGATGTCCGGGTAACCGTCCCGGTCCGGCGCGAGGAAGCGTTCGAACAGCAGCTTCCAGCGCACCGAGTCGACCTTGGTGATGCCCAGCGCGTAGCAGACCGCGGAGTTCGCCGCGGATCCGCGGCCCTGGCACAGGATGTCGTTGCGGCGGCAGAACTCGACGATGTCCCACACGATGAGGAAGTAGCCGGGGAAGTTCAGCTGCTCGATGATCCGCAGCTCGTGCTCGATCTGCCGCAGGGCGTCCGGGTCGTTGCCGTAGCGGTGCGCGGCCCCGCGGTAGACCTCCTCGCGCAGGAAGGACGCCTCGGTGTAGCCGGCGGGGACGTCGTAGGGCGGCAGCTCGGGCGCGACCAGCTTCAGGTCGAAGGCGCACTCCAGGCCGAGCAGCGCGGCCCGCTGCACCGCGCCGGGGTAGCGGGCGAACCGCCGCGCCATCTCCTCGCCGGACCGCAGGAACGCCGTGCCGGACGCGGGCAGCCAGCCCGCCATGTCGTCCAGGCCGCGGCGGGCGCGGATCGCGGCCATCGCGCCGGCCAGCCGTCCCCGGTCCGGGGTGGCGTAGTGGGCGGCGGTGGTGGCGACGGTCGGCAGGCCCTGCTCGGCGGCCAGCGCGGCGAGGACGTCGTTGTGCACCCCGTCCTCGGGGTAGCCGTGGTCGGTCAGCTCGACGTACACCGACTCGAACCGGTAGCAGAGCCGCCGCAGTTCCCGCCCGCCCGCCTCCGGGCCGCCGCGGGCCAGCGCCCGCCGGACCGCGCCCTTGCGGCACCCGGTGAGCGCGACGACGTTGCCGGCGACCTCGTTCGCGACGGCGTCCAGGTCGTAGACCGGGCGGCCCTTCTCCGCCCGGTCGGTCGACGTGGCGTGGTCGTGCCCGGCCAGCTGGCCGGCGGTGATCGCCCGGCACAGGGCGGCGTAACCGTCCTGCTGCTTGGCGAGCAGCAGCAGGTGCTCGCCCTCCGGGTCGGCGACGCCGTTCTGCGGAGCGGACAGGCCGAAGCTCAGCTCGGTGCCGAACACCGTGTGCACGCCCAGGTCGCGTGCCGCGTCGGCGAACCGCACCACCCCGTACATGCCGTCGTGGTCGGTGAGCGCGATCGCGTCGAGCCCCAGCCGCGACGCCTCCTCGACCAGCTCCTCGGGGTGGCTCGCGCCGTCCAGGAAGCTGAAGTTGGAGTGGCAGTGCAGCTCGGCGTAGGGCACCCGGCGCCGCCCGCCCGCGTGGTCGTCCCCGCGCGGGGGCGCGACGGTGCTGGGCCGGACGTAGCCCTCCCGCTTCCGGCTCCACGCGGGGCTGTCCCCGCCGTCGCCCGCGGCCGGTTTGCCGGACAGCCTGCGTTCCAGCTCCTCCCAGCTGACCGGCGGGTTGTGGAAGGCCATCAGTCCACCGGGCGTCGCGGCACCGGGATGGGCAGCAGCATCTGCTCGTCCTCGGGCTCGAGCGACTCGACCACCTTGCGCGGCAGGGCCAGCCAGTGCTGCAGGTCCCGGAAGTACTCGTCGTCCATCAGTCGTACACTCCCTCCACTGTCCATTGCGGACTCGTTCCGCCCACTCTCGTCAGCAGCACCGCCGTTTCCGGTTCCCCGGCCAGCACGGCCTGCACCCGGGTGCGCACCCCGTCACCACCCGGTGTCCACCAGTGCGCGTCGACCAGCCACGGGCCGGCCCAGTCCAGGACCTCCCGCGGCGGGCCGTCGCCCACCGAAACCCGGTGCGGTGCCGCGGACAGCTCCCGGCGCCGGGTGACGTGCACCTCCGCGCCCGACGCGTCGAGGACACGCGCGGGCAGCGGCTTCTCGTAGACCGTGGCCGGGGACGGCGCGGGCAGCCGTCCCGGCCACGGCACGTCCGGCGGGCTGTGCGGTGTCCGCGGGTCGCCCCACGGCACCAGCCGGACGCGTTCGGCCGGGCCGCGGCCACCGTCGAGCACTGCCGTGAAGACGCTGTCCGGGCCGAGCAGGCCCTGGACCCGCACCAGCGCGCGGCCGGCCTTTTCCGCGCGCTCGTCGGCCAGGCCGTGGATGCCGTCCTGCCACAGGCCCAGCTGCAGCGAATGCCCGTCGACGGTCTCCTCGGGCGCCAGCCGCAGCCGCTCCACCCCGGCGGTGGGGCGCTCGTCCGGCGCGGCGCGCAGCCAGCCCTCGAACTGCCAGCGCACCCGGTCCGCGATGCCCTGCGGCGTCAGCGGTTCGGCGCACCGCCACACGCGGCTCAGTTCCTCGCCGTGCTCGGTGGTGGCGTAGATGCCCAGGCGGGTGCAGGCCAGGCCGTGCCGGGCGAGGCCGCCGTGGAACCGCTCGGCGAGCGTGCGCGCCATGAACGCCGCGGCGTCCACGCGGTCCAGCGGCGGGTCGAAGGTCTTGGTGACGGTGAGTTCGGGTGGCGGGCGGCGCCGGTGCGGGGGCCGTTCGTCCAGGCCGCGCGCCAGCCGGTGCGCGACCAGGCCCGCGCGGCCGAACCGCGCGGCGACGTCCCGTTCGGCGAGCTTCGCGAACGCGCCGAGCGTGCGCAAACCCAGGCGGCGCAACAGGTCCACCAGTTCGGCGCGATCGGAGTCCGGCTGGTCGAGTTCGCCGACCGGCAGGGGCGCGAGGAACTCGGCGGCGGTGTCGCGGTCGACGATGCGGGACCGGTGGGCGGCCAGTGTCGCGGCGAACAGCCCGTCCGCAATGCCGATCTGGCACTCCACCTGGTGGGAGACGTGTTCGGCGAGCAGTTCCGCGAGGCGCAGCTCGCCGCCGAAGTAGCCGGACGCGCCGTCGGCGGGCACCGCGACCAGGCCGGGGCGGACCACCTCGACCCCGACGACCAGCTCCTCCACGGCGGCCGCGACGGGCTCGAAGAGACGCGCGTCGCGGTCCTCGTCCGGGCCGAAGACCTGGAGTTCGGGACAGCGGGACTGCGCGTCCCGGCGGCGCATGCCGCGCCGGATGCCGGCGGCACGGGCGATCGCGGTGCACGCGACGACCCGGTTGGCGTGGAACACCGCGGCGGGCAGGTGGAGGGGCGTGCCCTCGGCCAGACACGCGGCGACGGCGGGCCAGTCCGGCACCCAGAGCACCAGCATGCGCGGCGGTTTGTCTACTGTGGACATACAGTGCTCCTCGCGCCGGTGGGGTGTCCCGGCCGCGCCGGGACACCCCACGCCGATGCCAGCATCGGCGAGTGCAGGACTCGCGCGCCCGAGCGTGGGACTCGCCGCCCGGCGCACCTCCCGCGCCAGGCGAACCCACGGCACACCACCCCGCCGGTGGCGCCGCGCCGCGCCACCGCCGTTCCCGAGCCTGCGCGGCTCAGCCCGCACCCCGGGCGAACCCGCTTCCCCGCGCCCGTCGCCGAAGCAATCCCGCACCGCTCCGCGGCGCCCGAAGAATCGCCGCGCATCAGCTCACCTCCCGGGCCAGTTCCAGCACCGGCTCGGGTGCTGCTGCCGGGGCCCCCGCAGACCCCGGCAGCAGCAGATCCGCCCGCCGGGGCCGCGTCGCCGCGCCCCGGCCGGCACCCTGGACACGGACCCGCCGCTCACGCAGGTACCCGTGCCCGCCTTCGAGGCCGGTCCAGCGACCGGCCACGCAGTTGAGCTCCACCTCGGCGCCGGGCCACGGCCCGAGGGAGAGCAGCACGGCGCCCCGATGCCGTGCCCGCGCCGAAAGGCGCCGTACCTCCTGCGGTGCCGCGCCCCGAGCGGCGACCGCCACCACGTCCATCCCGACCAGCAGCGCACCGGCGACCGCGGCGAACTCGGCCCCGGGCCGCGGCACCAGCGCGAGCCGGCTCACCTCGACCCCGAGTTCCGCGGCGGCCACCAGACCGAGGTCCGGCATCCCCACCGCCGCGGCCCACGATCCGGTCGCCGTCGCCTCGGCCAGCAGCGCGAGGAGCAACGACACCGATCCGCGCACCGCGATCGTGCTCCCCCGGCGCAGGCCCGCCGACGGCAGCAGACGGCGCAACTCCGGCCGCACCGGCAGCACGCGCCCGGTCAGCTGGGCGTGCTCCGCCTCGGCGGCCACCCCGCTGGCCGTGCTCACCCCGGGCAGCGCTGCCAGTGCCGCGACCGACATGCCACCTCCCCACGACGCGCCTGCAAGACCCTGCTGACGTCACCGTGGGGAAGCCGGCGACTGTTCGAACTCCTGTTCGACTCGCTTAGTTTGCCTCGAACACCTGTGCGATGTCAAGACGAACGCAGCGCGTCCACCACGAGACCGAGAAGCCGGTCGACCTGCTCCGGGGTCTCGCTGGCCGCGGTGCTCAGGAAGACCCCCAGCAGCAGCGCGGCGACGTCCTCGGCAGCGACGTCGCCGCGGAGCGATCCGGCGTCGGCCCCGGCGGCCAGGATCGTGGCGATCGCCGCGGTGATGCGCTCCCGCGTGACCGGCGTGGCGATCCGCCCCGAGGCCCAGCCGGCGCGCAGCGTCTCGGCCATGCCGCGTTTCGCCGCGACGAAGGCGGCGTAGCGCCCCATCCAGGCACGCATCGCCTCATCCGGCGGAAGCTCCGCCAACAGGACGGCGGCACTGCCGGTGACGTCGTCGAGTTCGGCGGCGTACACGGCCTCCACCAGGGCCTCCCGCGTCGGGAAGTGGCGGTACAGCGTGCCGATGCCGACACCGGCCTCGCGGGCGATCCCTTCGAGCGACGCGTCACCGGCCGCGAAGGCGGCCCGCGCGACCTCGACGAGCTTGTCCCGGTTGCGCAGCGCATCGGCCCGCGGGGCGCGGGGCTTCTTCCCGGAACTCAAAGCGGAGGCACCTCCGGTAAAAGTGCTACAGTCGATGAAACGGAGGTCACTCCGCTTATTCTACCTTCGCGTGGAAGGACTCCCATGATCACGAACAGCACGCCTCCGCGCGCCGGAGGGGCCGGGACGCTCGCCGGCCGCACGGTGTCCCGCATCGGGTTCGGCGCGATGCAGCTGGAGCGACTGCACACCGACCGCGACGCCGCGATCGCCCTGCTGCGCCGGGTGGTGGAGCTCGGCGTCGACCACGTCGACACCGCCCAGTTCTACGGCGACGGGTTCGTCAACGAGGTCATCCGGGACGCGTTCCGCCCCGAAGACGGCGTGATGATCGTCAGCAAGGTCGGCGCCGACCCCGACCCGGGCGGCCGGATCCCGCTGCGTCCCGCTCAGCGGCCCGAGCAGCTGCGGGCGAGCGTCGAGGACAACCTCAAGTCCCTCGGCGTCGACCGGATCCCGGTGGTGAACCTGCGCCGCCTGGACACCGGGCCGGGGCTGCGCGCCGAGGGTGACCAGATCGTCGACCTCGACGACCAGCTCGCGGTGATGATCGCGATGCGGGACGAGGGCAAGATCGGCGCGATCGGCCTGAGCGCGGTCACCCCGGACGGTCTGCGCCGGGCCCTGCCCGCCGGGATCGTCTGCGTCCAGAACTCCTACAGCCTGGTCGCGCGCGGGGACGAGGAGCTGCTGCGGCTCTGCCTCGCCGAGCAGATCGCCTGGGTCCCGTTCTTCCCGCTCGGCGGCGCCTTCCCCGGCATGCCGAAGGTGACCGACGAGCCGGCCGTCACCGCGGCCGCGGAGGCCCTCGGCCGCACCCCCGCCCAGGTCGGCCTCGCCTGGCTGCTGCACCACGCGCCGAACGTGTTGCTGATCCCGGGCACCGCGAATCCGGCGCACCTCGAAGCCAACGTCGCCGCGGGCACGATCGAGCTGGACGGAACGGCCATGGCCGCGCTGGACGCGGTCGAGTCCCGCTCCGGCGACATCCCGCTCGGCTGAGCGGCGCGGCACAAATCGGGGGATGACCCAGGTCGTCCGCTCACCGAGCCGCGGCGGGTGACGATCACCGGGACCGCCACCCCGCTCTGAGACGTCAGTGGGCGAAGTGGCGCGTGCCCGTCAGGTACAGCGTCACGCCGGCCTCCTCGGCCGCAGCGATCACCTCGGCGTCCCGCACCGAACCACCCGGCTGGACGACCGCGCGGACACCGGCGTCGATCAGCACCTGCAGCCCGTCCGGGAACGGGAAGAACGCGTCGGACGCGGCCACCGAGCCCTTGACCCGGTCACCGGCGCGCTGCACGGCCAGCCGGGACGAATCGACGCGGTTGACCTGGCCCATGCCGACGCCGACCGTCGCGCCACCGCTGGCCAGCAGGATCGCGTTCGACTTCACCGCGCGGATCGCCCGCCACGCGAACTCCAGGTCCGCGAGCGTGTCGGCGTCGGCGGCCTCGCCGGTGGCCAGGGTCCAGTTCTCCGGCGAGTCGCCGGGCGCGTCGATCCGGTCGACGGTCTGCACGAGCATGCCGCCGGAGATCGGGCGGAACTCGATCGGGTCCGCGTCGGCGAGCGCGGGCAGCTTCAGCAGGCGCACGTTCTTCTTGCGCTTGAGCACGTCCAGCGCCTCGTCCTCGAAGTCCGGCGCGAGCACGACCTCGGTGAACACCTCGGCGATCTGCTCGGCGGCCTCGCGGGTGATCGGCCGGTTCGCCGCGATCACACCGCCGTAGGCCGACACCGGGTCGCACGCGTGCGCCTTGCGGTGCGCCTCGGCGATGTCGACGCCGACCGCGATGCCGCACGGGTTGGCGTGCTTGATGATCGCGACCGCGGGGGCCTCGAAGTCGTAGGCGGCGCGGCGGGCGGCGTCGGTGTCGACGTAGTTGTTGTACGACATGGCCTTGCCGTGCAGCTGCTCGGCGTGGGCCAGGCCGGAGCGCCAGTGCCGGTACACCGCGGCGCGCTGATGCGGGTTCTCGCCGTAGCGCAGCACCTCGCCGCGCTCCCAGGTGCCGCCGGTGAAGTCGGGGAAACCGGAGTCGTCCGCCGGGGCGTAGGCGTTGGCGAACCACGACGCGACCGCCATGTCGTAGCTCGCGGTGTGGGCGTAGGCCTGGGCCGCGAGGCGCTTGCGGTCGACCAGCTCGAAACCGCCCGCGCGGACCTGCTCCAGCACCCACCCGTAGCGGGCCGGGTCGACCACGACGGCCACGTTGTTGTGGTTCTTCGCCGCGGCGCGGACCATCGCCGGGCCGCCGATGTCGATGTTCTCCACGCAGTCCTCGGGGCTCGCGCCGGAGGCGACGGTCTCGCGGAACGGGTAGAGGTTGACCACCAGCAGGTCGAACGGCGCGATGTCCAGCTCACGCAGCTGCTCGACGTGCTCGGGGCGGTCGCGGTCGGCCAGCAGGCCGGCGTGCACCCGCGGGTGCAGCGTCTTGACCCGGCCGTCGAACGACTCCGGGAAACCGGTGACCTGCTCGACCGGCGTGACCGGCACCCCGGCGTCGGCGAGCGCCTTGGCCGTGCCGCCGGTGGAGACGATCTCCACACCGGCCGCGTGCAGCGCGGTGCCCAGTTCCAGCAGGCCCGTCTTGTCCGAAACGCCGATCAGGGCGCGCTTGACCGGACGCCGACCCTCCACCGTCACCGCAACCTCACCTTCCGTCCCTCGACCGTGGCACCGGCCCGGCCGAGTCGTTCCACCACGTCCACGAGCAGCCGTCGTTCCACGACCTTGATGCGCTCGTGCAGCCTGTCCTCGTCGTCGTCCGGCTCCACCACCACCGCCTCCTGGGCGATGATCGGGCCCGTGTCGACCCCGGCGTCCACGAAGTGCACCGTGCAGCCGGTCAGCTTGACGCCCAGCTCCAGCGCGTCGGCCACGGAGTGCATCCCGGGGAACGACGGCAGCAGGGCCGGGTGGGTGTTGATCACGCGGTTCGGGAAGCGCGTGAGGAAGTTCGTCCCCAGGATCTTCAGGAAACCCGCCGACACCACCAGATCGGGCTCGTAGGCGGCGACCGCCTCGGTGAGGGCCTTGTCCCAGGCGTCGCGGTCCGGGTGGTCGCTCAGGCGGACCGTGAAGTGCGGCACGCCGGCGCGCTCGGCGCGGGCCAGTGCCTCGGCACCCGACCGGTCCGTGCCCACGGCGACGACCTTCGCCGGGAAGTCGATGCGCTGGGTCGCGTCCAGGAGCGACTGCAGCAGCGTGCCCGATCCGGAGGCGAGCACCACCAGCTTGACCGGGACGGGCAGGTCCAACCGGCTGGAGTTCAACGCCTCTCCTTCGCCCGTGCCAAACGTCCGTGCCGAGTCTATGCTGCGCCGCGGAGCGGCTCCGTTGAGGGCGGTGGTGGGAGACGGACGGGCTAGCTGGGCTGTTCCGGCTTCTCGTCGGTGGGCGGGGGCTCCTCGTCGTCGTCCGGCTCGTCCGCGGGCTCCTCGTCCGGCTCCTCTTCGGACGGCTCTTCGGCCTCGGCCTCCAGCTCCTCCAGCTCGGCGTCGAGGTTCTCGATCTCGGCCTCGATTTCCGGCTCTGCCTCGGGTTCCGCCGGCTCCGGGCGCACCCGCGGGCCGGCGAACCAGGCGACGAGACCGCCGGGCACGGCGATCCAGCCGAACGCGGCGACCGAGGTGAGTCCGACCGGGATGGTCACCGGGTCGAACGCGCCACCGCCCAGCCGGCCGCCGGCGAGCGTGCCGAGCAACACACAACCGAACCCGACGAGCGCGCCCGCGATGCCGACGATCCGCAGCCGGGCGAGCGGGTTCTCGTCGGCGTGCCGCAGCGTCCAGCCGAGCAGCGCGCCGACCGCGGCCGGCAACAGCATCAGGACCGGCCACCAGGGCGCCGCGTGCTCGGGGACGCCGGCGAGCACCGGCAGGCCCGGCACCGGACCGCCGGTGAAGGAGAACGCGGTGAGCGAGAACGAGCCGATCGAGAAGCCCGGTCCGGTGACGAAGGCCAGGCCGCCGACCACCGCGTTGGGCAGGTAACCCAGCGACAGCAGCAGCATTCCGGCGCCGCTGCCGAACCCGGGCGCGTTGTCGGCGAACAGCTCGCGGATCGTGCCGGAGGCGAGGACCAGGCCGACGGTGTGCACGAGCGCGCCGGCCGCGAGCAGCCCGGCCAGGCCCAGCGCACCGGCACGCAGGCCGCGCACCGCGAGCGGGTCGAGGTAGTCCCTGATGGCGGCCGCGACACCGGACCGGGACGCGGCCCCCGCCGCGGCCGCGGCACCCGCGAGGACCGCGGGCACGGCGAACGCGGACAGCGGCTCCACGCGCACGCCCGCGTTGTCGCCGAACAGGGCGATGCCCAGCCCGGCGAGGGCGTGGGCGCTGGTCACCGCGGCGATGAGCGGCACGGTGGCGCCGGGTTCGCGGTAGCCGAGGCGCTGGGTGGCGTTGGCCGCCGACCGGGCGACCAGGGCGCAGGCGCCGATGGTCGCCAGCAGCGGCAGCACGCCCAGCGGCCGCCCGGCGATCGTCAGGGGCACCTGGTAGGCGGCGAGCCAGCCCGGCCCGGCCGCGCGCAGCACACCGCCGACGGAGAACTCGGCGACCGACGCCATGGCCGTGACCAGCCCGAACAGGGCGGCGACCACGACGTACCCGGTGACGATGGGACCAAGCACCGCCGCGGCGAACACCCTCGCCCGGGCCACCGGAGAGCGCTCGCCCGGGTGTTCCGGGTCAGTCACCCCTTCCCCGGACCGGCCGTACGAGGTGAGCACCTGCATGCCTCGCACCCTCGCACCCTCACTGCGCCGACCGGGTGAGCCACGCCGTTCCTCCCTCATGCGGGTTAAGCCACAAAAGGGAAATGTGGAGGGTGGGTTGCGCTGGCGCTGGACGCCCTCCCGGCGGGCGCGTGGTTCGGAGAGTCCGGCAACAGAAAACGCCCCTCCCCACACCGGGAAGAGGCGCCTTCCGAAACCGGCTCAGCTCTGCGGGCTGCCGCCGTGCGGGGTGCCGGGGTGCTGGCCCTGCTGGCCCTCGGGCTTGGCCGCGGGGTTGTAGAACTGCCCCTGCTGCGGGGCGTAGACCGTCGACTGCTGCTGGGGCGGCGTCACCGGCGGGCCGTACTGCGTGCCCGACGGGCCGGCCTTCTGCTCACCGTGGCCCTGACCGGGCTGGCCCGGCTGGCCGAACTGCCCCGGCTGCCCGTAGGGCTGGCCGTACTGCGGCTGCTGCGGCTGCGGCATCTTCAGCACACCCGCGTCGAACAGCAGCGCCGCGATCGCGACCAGCATCTGCAGGATGCCCAGGATCAGGATCACCGTGTAGATGCCCGGCGTCTCCGCCTGCTCCGGGATGTGCACGACCACCAGGATCGCGGTCAGCGCGCCGAGCACGCTGAACAGCACCGCGAACGGGAGCGTCCGCGGCGCCTTCGGCAGCACCGCGAGACCGGCGAGCAGACCACCGACGAGCAGGAACAGCACCGGCTGGTCGGCGCCCTGCGCCTCCTCGGAAAACCCGATGAAGTAGTTCACCAGGCCCAGCAGGGCGATGAACAGGGTCAGGATCATGCTCAGGTTCGCCGGCGACAGGCTCGGCCCCGACTGTGGCGCCGGGGGCTGCTGCTGGGGGAACCCGCCGGTCCCCGGGGGCTGGCCACCGCCGCCCTGCTGCGGGTATCCCGGTCCACCACTGGGGAACGTCATCGCGCTTGCTCTCCTGTCTTCGCCCGAACCGGGGTGCCGATCCGGGAACGGTTCACCGCGCCCCGGGGTTCCCGGCCACCCCATCCGGCTATCCGACGTGCCGGGGCGTCAAACGGTTGCGTCGAATTTCCGGTGCCGGAAAGCACCCCGGCCGGGCACCGCGAACGGTGCCCGGCCGGGATGTGGACCGCTGGGCGGTCAGTGCAGGTTCTCGTACAGCTCCCGGGCCAGCGCGGCGGTCTCGGACGGCGTCTTGCCGACCTTCACGCCCGCGGCCTCGAGGGCCTCCTTCTTCGCCTGCGCGGTGCCGGCCGAGCCGGACACGATCGCGCCCGCGTGCCCCATCGTCTTGCCCTCGGGGGCGGTGAAGCCCGCGACGTAGCCGACGACCGGCTTGGTCACGTTCTCCTTGATGTAGGCCGCGGCCCGCTCCTCGGCGTCGCCACCGATCTCACCGATCATCACGATGACCTCGGTCTCCGGGTCGGCCTGGAAGGCCTCCAGAGCGTCGATGTGGGTGGTGCCGATGATCGGGTCGCCACCGATGCCGACGGCCGTCGAGAAGCCGATGTCGCGCAGCTCGTACATCATCTGGTAGGTCAGCGTGCCCGACTTGGACACCAGGCCGATCTTGCCCGGGCCGGTGATGTTGGCCGGGATGATGCCGGCGTTCGACTTGCCGGGCGAGATGACGCCGGGGCAGTTCGGGCCGATGATGCGGGTCTTGTTGCCCTTGGCGACGGCGTGGGCCCAGAAGTAGGCCGAGTCGTGCACCGGGATGCCCTCGGTGATCACCACGGCGAGCGGGATCTCGGCGTCGATGGCCTCGATCACGGCGTCCTTGGCGAACTTCGGCGGCACGAAGATGACCGACACGTCGGCGCCGGTCTCCTTCATGGCCTCCTCGACCGTGCCGAACACGGTGAGGTCCTTGCCGGCGATGGTGACCGTCTGGCCGGCCTTGCGGGCGTTCACGCCGCCGACGATGTTCGAGCCGGCCTGCAGCATCTTGGTCGCGTGCTTGGTGCCCTCGGACCCGGTGATGCCCTGAACGATGATCTTGCTGCTGGAATCGAGGAAGATCGACATGTCTCTTACGCTCCTGCCGCGGCCAGCTCGGCAGCCTTGTCCGCTGCGTTGTCCATGGTGTCCACCTGCGTGACCAGCGGGTGGTTGGCCTCGTCGAGGATCCGGCGGCCTTCCTCGACGTTGTTGCCGTCGAGGCGGACCACGAGCGGCTTGGTGGCCTCGTCGCCCAGGATCTTGAGGGCCTCGACGATGCCGGTCGCGACCGCGTCGCACGCGGTGATGCCACCGAAGACGTTGACGAACACCGACTTGACGGCCGGGTCGTTCAGGATGACGTCCAGGCCGGCGGCCATGACCTCGGCGGAGGCGCCGCCGCCGATGTCGAGGAAGTTGGCGGGCTTGACGCCGCCGTGCTTCTCACCGGCGTAGGCGACGACGTCCAGGGTGGACATGACCAGGCCCGCGCCGTTGCCGATGATGCCGACCTCGCCGTCGAGCTTGACGTAGTTGAGGTCCTTCGCCTTGGCCTTGGCCTCCAGCGGGTCCTCGGCCTGCTTGTCGACGAGCTCCTCCTGCTTCGGCTGCCGGAAGGAGGCGTTCTCGTCCAGGGTGACCTTGCCGTCGAGGGCGACGATCTTGTCCTGCGGGTCGCGGACCAGCGGGTTGACCTCGACCAGGGTGGCGTCCTCGGCCACGAAGGTCTCCCACAGCTTGACGACCACGTCGGCCGCCTGGTCGCGGATGACCTCGGGGAAGTTGCCCTGGGTCAGGATCTCCAGCGCCTTGGCCTTGTCGACCCCGGCGATTGCGTCGACCGGCACCTTCGCGAGCGCCTCGGGCCGCTCCACGGCCAGCTGCTCGATCTCCATGCCGCCCTCGGCGGAGGCCATGGCG
The DNA here is from genome assembly GCF_003385215.1 of Amycolatopsis thermalba. Classification (GTDB taxonomy): domain Bacteria; phylum Actinomycetota; class Actinomycetes; order Mycobacteriales; family Pseudonocardiaceae; genus Amycolatopsis_E; species Amycolatopsis_E thermalba. The sequence continues at coordinate 16,102 of NZ_PQHW01000127.1, forward strand.
AGGAAGGTGCGGTTGGCGCGGTCCAGCAGGAAGGAGAAGTAGTACTCCTCCGCGATGTCGGACGCCTCGGTCACCAGCACGCGGCGCGTGATGTGGCCCTTGATGTCGAGGCCGAGGATGGCTTCGGCCTTCTCCTTGGCCTCGGCCGGGTCGTTGGCGAGCTTCACGCCGCCGGCCTTGCCGCGGCCGCCCGTCTTGACCTGGGCCTTGACGACGACCTGTCCACCGATCTTCTCGGCGGCGGCCTGGGCTTCTTCCGGGGTGCTCGCTACGGCGCCGGGCAGTACCGGCACGCCGTGGGCGGCGAAGAGGTCCTTCGCCTGGTATTCGTAGAGGTCCACTACTCCAGTCTCCTGACGACACACACCGCCTGAGTCACCGGTCGTCTCGCGAGGGGCGATCCGCAGGCGGGTGCTTGTTGCAAACCATGCTGCCGGACGGAGACGACCCTAGCGACCTGGGCTTTGGCTCGGGGCAGCGCATCCGGTGAACTCGGTCACCGTATGGATCCAGAGCGTGTTTTCGGGGTGTGAATCGAGCCACGCGCGGCCAGGACGGCGGCGATGACGAGCGCGAGGGCGCAGCCCAGCGCGAGCCACCAGCCCAGCCCGGCGTGGGCGCCGGTGATCTCGTCGCCGGCGAGCGGCAGCTCCGCGGCCCGCAGCCCGGCGACGCAGGCGGCGCCCGCGAGCAGTGCCGCGGCGCGGGCCGGGCGGCAGCGCGGGGCGAGGACGCACGCGCCGAGGACGGTGAGGAGTGCGACCAGCAGGCCCCAGGAGGGCGTGCCGAAGCTGGACCAGAGGGCGGGTTCGACGTAGTCCGGCGCGAGGATCGACGGGGTGCCGAAGGCGCCGATGGCGAGTATCCCGGCGGCGACGAGCGGGGTGAGCAGGTCGGCACCCGGCACGGCGGGGCCCTCCCCGAAGGCGGTGGCCGGGTCGGTGGTCTCGTCCCGTTCGACCATGCCGGCGACGACGGAGCAGCAGGCGGTGATGGCCGAGCCGACGACGGCGAGCGCGGTCCAGAGGACGCCCGGCCCCGGGGTGAGGCCGGCGCCCGGCTCGGTGGCGGTGACGGCCATGGTCAGGACGGCGGTGCCGGCGAGGGGGACGGTGACCCAGGCGACCGAGAGGGCGGGCCGGGCGTGGGCGGCGGGGCCCGCGGTGAACATCACGAGGCCGAGGACGCCGACCAGCAGCCCGGCGACGAGCAGCGCCGAGCGGGACGGGCTCTGCGGGCCGTCGAGGGTCTCGGTGATGACCACCTGGGGCGTGAGGGCGCCGGCGATCGCGGCGGCCGAGGTGAGCACCGCGAGGGCGCCGGTGACGATGCGCAGGCGGCGGATGCCGGGCAGCGTGATCTCGCCGGCCTCGTCGTCCTGGGCGGCGTCCGGGGTGGTGGCGGTGGGCAGGAACGCGGCGGCGACCAGGCCGGCCGCCCCGACGAGCACGAGGATCGGCCCCGCCGCGAGCCGCACGCCGGGCAGGCTGAGCCCGGAGACGAGGTTGGGCAACCCGAGGACGGCGGCGCTGACGCCGAGCCCGAGCAACCCACCCCGGGCGACGGCACTGCCCGACCCGGCGAGCAACACGGTGGCGACGGGCAACGCGAAGGCGAGCAGAAGACTCCCCGCGAGGACGAGGCCCGGGCTCTCGAAGGCGCTGCCGGCCGGCAGGAAGGCGTCGTTGGAGGTGAAGGGCGCCATCATGACGCCCACCGCGGAGACAACCGCGGCGAACATCCCGAAGAGGAGGCCCGCACGGCTGACTTCAGCCGCCTCGGGCCAGGCGGCGGCGGGGTCGGTGGAGGTGGGGCCGTCGCCAGATGCGGAGTTGGCTCCGAGGGTGCCGGCATCGCCTACTGCCCCGGACGAGGTGGGCCTGGACGTCCTTGCCGGAGAAACACTCGCGGCCGTGGATGCAGTCCCGTCCTTATCAGCGGCACTGGGGTGCTCCGCGCCATCGGCGGAAGCACCGGGGTGGCTGCCGACATCACCGCGATCAGCGGTGGCGCCCTCCTGTGGGGTGCCACTGGGCACGGACTCGCTGGACGCCCCACCTGGCGGTGGTGTGGCTCGCAACTGTTTCACGGCCGACGCCTCCGCAGCCGCTCGGGCGGCTGCGGAGGTGCTCGGGGTCCACGGGGTGTCCACCTTCGGGGCGGCGGCTCGTGTTGCCATCACCCCTGCGGCGATCGCCGTGGCGTGGCCGGCCAGCAGGAGCCACAGGCCGGGCGCCGTGCCGGGATCGGCCAGCGAGTGCAGCCGGAACAGCTCCGGGCGCGCCGCGCGGACCGGGTCCGTCAGCAGGATCAGGTCGAGCACCAGCCGTCCCGGGGCGAGGGCCGCCACCGCGGCCAGCACGCCGGCCGCGGTCTGGTGGCGTCCCTTCAGGGCGAGCACCGCGACCACGACCATCGGCGCCACGGCGAGCACCACCAGCAGCGGCACGCTGTTGAAACCGCGCGCCACACCGTTCACCACGGGCACGACGGCACCCGCGGCGAGCAGGACGGCCGAGACCGCACCCACCACATAGGCCGGAACTGACGGGGACCGGCCCGCGGTGACCGTGTCGGGGATGGCGTCGAGCCGCGCGGCGGCCGCGCCGCCGGTGGTGTCAGTGTCCATGTGATCTCACGTTGTCGAGGGTCGGAGGAGCGGTCGGGACGGCCGGCCTCGGCGTCCGAGAGCCGTGGGCACGCCGCAGCCTGTGTCTGACACCAGCGCCCGGCGCCACCGCCTCACCGGCGATCGCGGGCCCGCGCGGTCTCGCTACCGACACCGGCGCCGACGCTAGCAAGCCTCCCAGGTTGCCCCCGGAGCCCCACGAAATAACAAACCGTGTCGCACGTCACACCAACGGCGGAATATCCCTTCTACCCAGTGTCATCGCTGCTGTTGGACGGTCGGCCCACGCCCCACGTTCGGCCCAGACGGCGGCCGGTTCTTGCCCGCGACCACATCCCTTCGTTACTGTCCCCCGGTCCCCATCACGGTCAGGTCACGATGTGGGCGACGGGCAGCCAAACCCCCCGAATCGGTTGCCCACCGGGATCGCCCGCCCGGCGCCCGCTGTCTGACCTGTCTCTTATAAACA
>NZ_PQHW01000128.1 GCF_003385215.1 Amycolatopsis thermalba
GCGCTGCGGCTGGACCAGGGTGGCCGCGTCCAGGTGGCCGCGGTCGCGCAGCGCGGCGAGCACCTCGCGGTGCGCCGCCCGCACCTCGTCCGGCCCGGTCAGCCCCAGCCGCACGCCCCCGATGTCGCTCTTGTGCCCGAGCCCGTCCGCCGCCGCCTTGAGCACCACCGGGTACCCGAACCGCTCGGCCGCGGCGACCGCTTCCGCCTCGCCCGCGGCCAGTTCCGCGGGCACGACCGGGATGCCGTGCCCGGCGAGCAGCCCCGCCGCCCGGTGCTCGGCCCAGACCTCACCCGGCCCGGCCGCCGGGGGTTCCACAACTGCCGCCGGCGCCACGTCACGCACTTGCCGCACCGCCTCCGACCACCGCACGACGTGGCCGATCGCGGTCATGCCGTGCTCGATGCCGCCCGCCACGTACGGGAAGCCGGTCTGGGCCTGCACGTGGCGGCCGAACTCGGTGATGTCGGTGAGCACGTTGCTGACCACGACGACCGGCACCCGGGACCGGCGGATCCGCTCCGCGGTCGCCCCCGCGATCTGCAACGTCACCGACGGATCGGCGGGCGCGACCCGGGGCAGGTCGTTGAGCAGCAGCACCGCGTCGATCCCCGGGTCCTCGGCCACCACCTCCAGCGCCCGGCCCAGCAGGGTCCGGTCCACCACCACGTACCCGGTGACGTCCAGCGGGTTCTGCACGGTCGCGAACCCGGGCACGATCCCGGTCAGCCGCGCCACCGTGTCCGGCGCGAACGCGGGCAGCTCCAGGCCCTCCTGCTCGGCCCGGTCCGCGATGATCTCCGACGCCCCGCCGGACGGCGTCACCACGCCGAGCCGCCGCCCGTCGATCCGGCCCACCGAAGCCAGCAGCCCGGCGGTGATGATCAGGTCCTCCAGCGAGTGCACGCGCAGGACCCCGAACCGGCGGAACGCGGCGTCGATCACCCGGTCGTCGCCGACCAGCGCGCCGGTGTGCGCCTGCGCGGTGTGCGAGGCCAGCGCGCTGGTGCCGATCTTCAGCGCGACCACGGGTTTCCCGGCGCGGGCGGCGCGCAGGCAGACCCGGGCGAACTCGGCCGGGTGCCGCACCGACTCCAGGAACAACGCGATCACCCTGGTGCCGGGATCGTCCACCAGGTACGACATCACGTCGGTCACCGAGACCATCGCCTCGTTGCCCATCGACGTGAGCAGGCTCAGCCCGACGTTGCGCGCCTGGGCGAAGCTCAGCACCGAACTGGCCAGCGCGCCGCTCTGCAACACGACGCCCACCGGGCCGGGCAGCAGCGGCGCGGGGATGGGCAGGCCGTAGGGCGTGGTCCGGCCCGCGGCGTTGATGTAGCCGTTGCCGTTGGGACCGAGGACGGTCAGCCCGTGCTCGACCGCGAACGCCACGATCTCGTCCTCGAGCCGTTTGCCCGCCGGCCCGGTCTCGCCGAACCCCGCGGTGAGCACGACGTAGTTGCGGATGCCGAGCCCGGCGCCCTCCCGCAGCACGGACAGCACCGCGGTCGTGGGCACCATGACGAACGCCAGGTCGACCGGCTCGCCGATGCCGGACAGGCTGCGGTGGGCCGTCTCGCCGTGCACCACCTCGGTGCGCGGGTTGACCAGGTACACCTTGCCCGCGAACTCGTGGTCCCGCAGGTTCTGGAAGGCCGACAGCGACCACCCGGACTTGTCGGTGGCGCCGACGAGCGCGATGGAGCTGGGCCGGAACAGCTCACGCAGCGATCGCGTCATCCGGTCACTCCCCGATCCCGCCGAGGCGCGCGTGCCCCTTCAGCAGGTTGCGGGCGATGGTGCGGCGCTGGATCTCGTCGGTGCCCTCGAAGATGCGCAGCAGCCGCAGCTCGCGGTACCACCGTTCGATCGGCAGTTCCTTGGTGTAGCCCATGCCGCCGTGGATCTGCAGCACCCGGTCGACCACCTGGTTGGCCATCAGCGCGCCGTGGAGCTTGGCGATCGAGGAGGCGTGGCGGGCGTCCAGGCCGGTCTCGACCCGCCAGGCCGCGTACAGCGTGAGCCACTTGGTGGATTCGATCTCCACCTGGGAGTCCGCGATCTGCCACTGGATGGCCTGGTAGTCGGCGATCGGGCGGCCCATCGAGTGCCGGATCCTGGCGTAGTCGATCGCCATCCGCAGCATCCGCTCGGCCGAGCCGATCGCGCGGGCCGGGATGAGGTAGCGGCCCTGGCCGATCCAGCGCATCGCCAGCTCGAAGCCGCGGCCGACCTCGCCGAGGACGTTCGCGGCCGGGACGCGGACGTCGTCGAACACCAGCGACGCCGGGCCCCACTGCCCCATGGTGGGGATCGGCTCGGACTTCCAGCCCATGTCGCGGTCGGCCAGGAAGCAGGTGACGCCGCCGTTCGCGCCCTTGTCCGGGTCGGTCACGGCGAACACCATCACGAAGTCGGCTTCGTTGCCGCCGGTGATGAACACCTTCTCGCCGTTGATCACCCAGTCGCCGCCGTCGCGCACGGCCCGGGTCCGGATGTTGCGGGCGTCGGACCCCGCGCCGGGTTCGGTGATCGCGAAGCAGGACCGGCGCTCGCCCTCGATCGTCGGGATGAGGTAGCGCTGCTTCTGCTCCTCGTTGGCGAAGTAGAGGATGTTGTCCGCGGTGCCGCCGAAGCTGAACGGGACGAACGTGCGCCCGGTCTCCATGGCGACGATCGCGGCCATCACGGCGCCGAGGTTCATCCCGCCGTACTCCTCGGGCGTGTTGACGCCCCAGAAACCGGCCTTGCGGGCCTTGGCCCGCAGCTCGGTCAGCACCCCGGGGTCCAGCCCGGGACGCCCGGCGCGCTCGTTGCGCAGGACCTCCGGTTCGAGCGGGACGACCTCGCGGTCGACGAATGTCCGTACGGTGTCGCGGATCTGGCGTTCCTCGGTGCTGAGCGAGAAGTCGACCATCGACGCGGTCCTCTCTGCGATGTCCGGCGGCAAATTTCTAGAACCGAACTCTAGGAATATGTTCAGACTGCGTGCCGGACGCGATGCGTGTCAAGACCGTCACCCGATCCTGTCCGGTAACCTGTTCGGCGACAGCGAGGAGGCGGGGATGGCGCGCAAGGCGAGCGGCAACGCCTGGCAGTGGAGCCGGACCGCGGAAACCCGGCGGGTGATGCTCCACGCCGCCCGCGAGGTCTTCTGCGAGCAGGGCTTCGCCGACGCGAGCATCGCCGAGGTGGTGCGCCGCGCCGACTCCAGCGTCGGCAGCCTCTACCACCACTTCGGCGGCAAGACCGAGCTGTTCCTCGCGCTGTGGGAGGACCACCAGTCCGCGCACGAGCACGCGGCGGCGGCCGCGGTGGCCAAGGCGCGCGCGAACGGCGAAGAGGATCCGCTGGAGCTGTTCATCGTGGGCGCCCGCGCCTTCCTCGAGGGCTCGTGGCAGCGCCGCGACCTGTCCCGGCTGTTCATGGACGGCGGCGGCCCGCCCGGGTTCGAGCTGATCCGCCGCACCCGCGGCCGGGAATGGGTCCGGCAGAACGCGGTGCTGCTCGGCGCGGGCACCAGCTCGGTCGACCGGCTCACCGTAGCGGTGCTGACCAGCATCATCGGCGAGGCCGGGCGCGAGATCGCGACGTCGTCGTCCAAGCGCGAGGCCAACCGGATCGCCGAGGCCGCCATCGTGCTCATCCGGCGGCTCAACCCGCTCGACGTCTGAGTCCGGAGTGGACATTTCGGATCCGCCGGGGTGAACCGCCCTGCCGATCAACCCGTTTGCCGGGTGACGCGGCCCGGGGCCGCTGCCTAGTCTCGAATGAGATTCTAGGATTACCTCGGGAGGCGACCCGTGTCCGAGCCGGCCGAACGGGAGCGGCTCCGCTACGCCTGGCGGGCGCTGTCCGTGGTGAGCATGGCGAGCATCGTGACCGCGCTGGGCAGCAGTTCCCTCAACGTGGCGCTGCCCGAGGTGGTGCGGCACTTCCACGCCGGGGCCGCGGCCGCGAGCTGGATGCTGCTGTCGTTCATGCTCGCCAACACCGTGCTGATGGTCGTGTTCGGACGGCTGGCCGACCTGTTCGGGCGCCGGACGCTGTACCTGTGCGGGCTGGCCACCTACACCGGGGCGAGCCTGCTGCTGGGGTTCTCGCCGGGCGCGTGGTGGCTCGTCGGGCTGCGGGTGGTGCAGGCCGCGGGCGGGGCGATGCTGCTGACCAACAGCGCCGCGATCCTCACCGACGCGTTCCCGCGCCGCCACCTCGGCCGCGGCATGGGCGTCTACATCGCGTCGTTCTCCGTCGCCCAGCTGATCGGCCCCACGCTGGGCGGGTTCCTCACCCACCGGTTCGGGTGGCAGTGGGTGTTCTGGTTCAACGTCCCGCTCGGCGTGGCCTGCCTGGCCTGGGGAGCGGTGACGCTGCGCCGCACCGGTGGCGCCGGCCAGGACCGGGGCCTCGACGTGCCCGGCAACCTGCTGGTGCTGGTGTCGCTGGGCGGGCTGCTGTTCGGGCTGTCGCAGGCCGGTGAGCGGGGCTGGGCGGACCCGGTCGTGCTGGCCGGGGTGGTGCTGTTCGCCGTGCTCGTGCCGGTGTTCGCGGTGGTGGAACGGCGCAGCCCGCACCCGGTGGTCGACGTCCGGCTGTTCGCCGATCGCGTGTTCGCCCTGGGCCTGCTCGCCTCGTTCCTCAACACGGTGGCGAGGATGGCGGTGGTGCTGCTGGTCGCGTTGTTCTACCAGGCCGTGCACGGCGAGGACCCGGTGTCGGCCGGGCTGAGGGTGCTGCCGTTGCCGGTGGCGGCGATGATCGCCTCGGCCTGCGCCGGGCCGCTGCACGCGCGGATGAGCGCGCGGGCCGCGGCCGCGCTGGGCACCGTGACCGGCACCGCGGGGCTGGCGGTGCTGCTGGCCGTCGTCTCCGCGGACGGCTCCTACGCGCCGGTCTGCGTCGCGCTGGTCCTCATCGGCGCGGGGTCCGGGATGTTCATGCCCGCCAACACCACCGCCCTGCTGGACGAACTCCCGCCGCACCGCGTCGGCATCGTCAACGCCATGCGGCTGATGGTGCAGAACACCGGCGTGGTGATGAGCACCGCGCTCGCGCTGTCCCTGGTGACCAGCCCGCTCCCGGCGGCGCTGCGGCCGTCGGTCTTCGCGGGCACGCTGTCCCGGCTCCACCCGGCGGAGGTCGGCCTGCTGGTCACCGGCTACCGGCTCGCGCTGGGCGTGATGACCGCGATCTCGGTGGTGGCGGTGCTGACCTCCGCCGGGGGCCGCCGCGCGGAACCAGCCGGCCGCGACCTCGCGCGACCGGCCGGTCTCGGCTGAGCTGGACGAGTAATGCGCAACTCTGTCAGCGTCGAAGGCGGTCAGGGCCAGTGGCGTTGGGGATGTGGACGGCGAGGCCCTTGTTTGGTGCGTGGTGGTCGAGTTCTCGGGAGACGTCGCCCTTGTCGGCGATGATCAGCGCGGGTGCGAGCGGCAGTAGCCGTACTTTGGCCCAGCCGCCCGGTTCCGGGCGCTTCACGGTGGGCAGGGTGCGTCCGCGCGCGACCGAGGCGGTCGATGATCCAGGCGTCGTCGGTCCACAGGTCGGTGAGCTTCGGCGGCTCCGTCCATCCGACGCCGCCCAGGCAGCAGTCGTCGATCTTGAGACAGAGCGCGGTCAGAAGGGTGTTCAAGCCGGCCGTCACAAACCGATCTTGAACACCCTTCGTCCGTCTTCGGCTACCGCCTCGGCTGAGCTAGTTCGCGCTCCGCTCCAGTGGGGCGGCCGGCGCCACCGCGCGGCCCCGGTGCGCCCGCCACGGGCCGTGGAAGGCGAAGGCCGCCGGGATGAACAGCAGCAGGCAGAACGCCGCGATCCCCAGCCAGGTCCGCCAGCTCGCCGCCTCCACGAGGTGCGGGACGACGAACAGCACGATCACCGCCATCACCTTCGACAGCGCCCCGTAGAGACCCCAGGCGCTGCCCTGCAGGCGCGGGTCGACGTCCTCGGCGTCCTCCGAGTAGTTCGCCATCCACGGCCCGTACGCGACGCCGAGCGCCCCGCCGAGCAGGGCCCCGGTGATCATCAGGTGCACGTGGGACACGCCCGGGTCGCCCATGAGCAGGATCAGGTAGCCGGTGACGAGCACGGCCACCACCGAACCGGCGATGCAGATGGGTTTGCGCAGCTGCAACCGGTCCGACACCCGCCCGATCACCACGAGTGTGAGCAGGTTGAGCACCCAGAACGCGGACATGATCCCGGACGCGGTGGAGGCCGACAGGTCGAACGCGGCGGCCAGCATCGTCTGACCGAACAGCGACAGCGTCAGGTACATCACCAGCCACAGCGAGATGCCGACGACGTGCGCCCAGATGTTGCGGTGCCGGAACAGCTCCCTGGCCCGCGGCGGGCCGGCCCGTCCGACGTCGATGGCCTGCCGCTCGCTCTGCTGGATCCGCGCCCGCAGCTCGGGGGACAGGTCGGCGATGTTGAACATGATCACCACCGAGATCACCAGCGAGAACGCGCCCATGATCACGAACTGGGACCGCCAGTCGTCGTCGAACAGCGGCAGCGTCGCGCCGGCGACCGCGGCGGCCAGGAAGTTCGCCCCGACCGGGCCCCAGGTCCAGAACCCGAAGGCCTGCGCGCGGCCCATCCGCGGCGAGAAGTCCCGCACCAGCGGCGCGGTGCCCGCCATCGCCATACCGTCCACAATGGAGAGCACGACGCGGACCAGCAGCAGCTGGGTGGGGGAGTGCACCAGGACCATCAGGAAGCAGCACACCGCGGTGCAGAACATCAGCGGCACCAGCAGGCGCACCCGCCCCAGGTGGTCGGTCAGCCTGCCGCCGACCGCGGAGGCCAGCGCCCCGGCCAGCACTCCCGCCGCCGACACCAGCCCGTAGGTGGCCAGCGACATGTCCAGATCCTCGAGCAGCAGCGGGACGACGGGGGCGATCTGCGCCTCGTACGACCCGACGAGGATCGCGAGCACGGCCATGGTGAGGATCCGCATCCGGCGGGCGCCGGTGGGGTATTCGTCCAGCTCGCGTATCGGCAACAACCTCATGGGCTCGACCCTTCTGTGCGTACCTTGCCCGTCTGGATGCGGCCCGCCGGGGTCGGGTGCGGTGGGTGACGCGGTGGTCCGGCGGCCGTGCCGGTTCCGGCCGGTCCGTCACCGGACCACGCGGCCCGCCTTCGCCGCGGATGAAGACCGCGCTGCGCGAGGTGGCGAGGGTGTCCCCGGAATCCGGCTCCACCGCCCGGGCGTCGCTGACCACGAGCGCGCCGGAGTCGCCGGGGTCCCGCCGTCCGGGTGCCTGCGCGCCGCGGGCGGAGTTCTCCGTCGTGACGGCCGGCTGGTCCAGACCGGCGCCGAGTGGCGTCCGCGCTGCTCCGGCTCTCGTTCACCGGCCCGGGTCCGGCCACGTCGGGGTTGGATGACATGGGCCCGTTCTCCTCGCTGCGGCGACGTTGCCGCGCCGGGGTTGTCTCACGACCAGGTGGACCGGACACGAATACTAGAATTCAGTTCGTCTATTAGAGGCGCGCCCGGCGATCGGTGTCAAGCCCTTGACAAGCGCCTCCACCGAGGCCGAAGGTCATTCCAGAACCGAGTTCTAAAACCTGGTATCGGAAGGCGGGACGGCATGGGACGCCTGGACGGACGGGTCGCGATCGTCACCGGAGCCGGCCGGGGAATCGGCGCGGCGGTGGCGCGGCTGCTGGCCCGCGAAGGGGCGCGGGTGGTGGTCAACGATCTCGGTACCGGGCTGGACGGGTCGGGCGCGGACACCGCGCTCGCGGCCGCGGTCGCCGAGGAGATCGCCGGCTCCGGCGGCACGGCCGTCGCCGACACCTCCGACGTCGCCGACCACGCGGCGGCGGAAAAACTGGTCGGCACCGCGATCACCGAGTTCGGCCGGCTGGACGTCCTGGTGAACGTGGCCGGCATCCTGCGCGACCGGATGGTCTTCAACATGACCGAGCGCGAGTGGGACGACGTGATCCGGGTGCACCTCACGGGCACCTTCAACACCACCAAGTTCGCGGCGGCGCACTGGCGCGCGCTGGGGGAGAGCGGCGCGCACAACCGGATCATCAACTTCACCTCCGTCTCCGGGCTGCACGGCGCGCCCGGCCAGCCCAACTACGCCGCGGCCAAGATGGGCGTCGTCGGGCTGACCTATTCCAGCGCCCGCGCGCTGGCCCGCTACGGCGTCACGGTCAACGCGGTCTCGCCCGGCGCCGCCACCCGGATGACCGCCTCCATCCCCGGCGAGCGGCGCCGCGCGCCCGCCGGCGACGAGCATTCGCCGGACAACGTGGCTCCGCTGGTGGCCTACCTCGCCGGCGCCGCATCCGGCTGGATCACCGGGCGGATCCTGCACGCGGCCGGCTACCAGGTCGCGCTCTACAACAACCCGGAACCGGTCAGCCGGATCGCCGGCACCGGACCGTGGGACCCCGACGTCCTGGCCGCGCGGATCGAGCAGGCCTTCGGGCCGCTGCTCGGCCGCTGAACCGTCCACAGAGGAGCGACATGCCCGGCCGAAAACCCGTTCCGGTGCCCACCCCGGAAACCCAGCCCTTCTTCGACGCCGCCGCCCGGGGCGAGCTGCGGATCCAGCGCTGCCTCGACTGCGGCGAACCGTTCTTCTACCCGCGCCCGTGCTGCCCGTTCTGCGCCTCGGCGTCGCTCGAGTGGTTCACCACCAGCGGCCGGGCCACGCTGTACTCCTACACCATCACCCACCGGCCGGCGCCCGGCTTCGAGCAGGACGTGCCCTACGCGATCGCGGTGGTGCAGCTGGCGGAGGGGCCGCGGATGATGGCGAACATCGTCGGCATCGCCAGCACCCCGGACAACCTGGTGCTCGACATGGACCTGCGGGTCACCTTCGAAACCCGCGGTGACGTCACGATTCCCCAGTTCACCCCGGCCGGGACGGAGGCGCGGTGATGGACGTGGTGATCGCGGGCGCGGCCGAGACCGACGAGATCGGCGTGCTGCCCGGTCATTCCACCATGCGGCTGCACGTGGAGGGCGCGCGCAACGCGGTGGCCGACGCCGGGCTGCGGATGACGGACATCGACGGCATCGCGAGCGTGTCGGCGCCCGGCCCGATCCAGGTGGCGGACGCGCTGGGCGTCCGGCCCCGGTGGATCGACGGCACCGGCGTCGGCGGGACGTCGTTCCTGCTGCACGTGCGGCACGCGGTCGAGGCGATCCGGGCCGGGCACGCCGCGACCGTGCTGGTCACCCACGGCGAGTCGGGCAAGTCCCGGGTCGGGGCGGCGCGCGGCGCGTTCCCCGCGTCGAGCCCGAACGCCCAGTTCGAGGTGCCGTACGGGGTGACCGGGCCGCCGAGCATGTTCACCATCCCGCTGCTGCGGTACATGAAGGAGTTCGGGCTGACCGCCGAACAGCTGGCCTCGGTCGCCGTGGCGCAGCGGAAGTGGGCGGCGCGGAACCCGCGGGCCCGCTACCGCGACCCCATCACCGTCGAGGACGTGCTGGCGTCGCGAATGATCTCCTACCCGCTGCACCTGCTGGAGTGCTGCCTGGTCACCGATGGTGGCGGGGCGCTGGTGATCACCTCCGCCGAGCGGGCGCGGGACCTGCCGCGGCCGCCGGTGCACATCCTCGGCACGGGGGAGACGTTCGAGTCGCCGCTGATCTCGCAGATGGCCGACTTCACCACGTCGGCCGCGTTCCGCCGTTCCAGCGCCGAGGCGTTCGCCGAGGCCGGCATCACCCACGGCGACGTCGACCACCTGATGATCTACGACGCGTTCGCGCACGTCCCGATCTACGGCCTGGAGGACCTGGGTTTCCTCCCGCGCGGCGAGGCGGGCGCGTTCATCGCGGAGGGGCACACCGAGCCGGGCGGACGCCTGCCGATGAACACCAACGGGGGCGGCCTGTCGTACACCCACACGGGGATGTACGGGATGTTCCTGATCCAGGAATCGGTGCGGCAGCTGCGCGGCCAGGCCGCGGCGCAGGTGCCGGGCGCCGAGATCAGCGTGGTGCAGGGCAACGGCGGAATGTTCATGGCGGCGGGCACGCTGGTGCTGAGCAACCGGAGGGCCTGACGCCGCGCACTGGCCGCCGATCCCGCCGCCGCGGCCGAGATCGTCCACACGGCACTGGACGTCGTCGCCGCGTGACGACGGCAGCCGTCCCCACCGGGGCGCCCCGGTGGGGACGGCTCCGGTCAGCCGACGCGGTCCAGGTCCACGCCCTTCGTTTCGCGGCTGGTCGCCACGGCGACCACGGTGATCGCCATCGTGAGCACGAGGTAGCCGATGACCGTGCCGGCGCCGAAGCTGTCGATGAGCCACACCGCGATCAGCGGCGCCGGCGCCCCGGCGACGATCGACGAGCCCTGGAACACCAGTGAGGAGCCGGCGTAGCGGTAGCGGGTCGGGAACAGCTCGGTGATCCACGCGGCCTCCGGCCCGGCGAGCATGCCGTGGAACAACGCGCCCACGCAGACACCCAGCCACAGCATCGGCACGCTGGAGGTCTGCACCATCCAGAAGAACACCGGCGCCCACACCACCAGCGCGACGGCGGGCACGAGCATCGCGGTCTTGCGGCCGACGCGGTCGGACCAGTGCCCGCCGCCGATCATGCCCGCGAACTGGCACACCGACGCGAACGTCACGGCCAGGACCACATCCCCGCGCGAGTAGCCGAAGTACCTGGTCGCGTAGGCGATCACGAACACGGTGTAGATGTAGAACGCGATGTTCTCGCCGAGCCGCATGCCCAGGCCGTGCAGCACGGGACGGGGCCGGGACAGGGCTTCCAGCACGCTCGACTTCTTCTGCCGCGCGGCGCGCTGCTCGGCCCCGGCCTGCGCGGCCTGGAACACCGGCGACTCTTCGACGCTGCGGCGGATCCAGAACCCGATCACCAGCAGCGGGACGGCGACCAGGAACGCCACCCGCCAGCCCCACTCGTCGAACGCGTCGCCGGGGAACAGCGCGGCGATCACGGTGACCACGACGGTCGCGAGCACCGTGCCCAGCGGCGCCCCCGCCTGCGGCCAGGACGCCCAGAACCCGCGCCGCTTCGGCTCGCCGTACTCGCTCACCATCAGGACCGCGGCGCCGAACTCGCCGCCGAGGGCGAATCCCTGCGTCATGCGCAGCACGACCAGGAGCACGGTCGCCCAGATGCCGATCTGGTGGTAGGTGGGCAGCACCCCGATGGCCGCGGTGGACGTGCCGAGCAGCAGGAACGTGGTGACCAGCATGGGTTTGCGGCCGAACTTGTCACCGAGGTGGCCGAACACCACGCCGCCCAGTGGCCGCGCGACGAAACCGAGGCCCTGCGTAGCGAGCGCGAGCAGCAGTTGCACCACTCCGCTGCCGCCGGGGAAGAACAGCGGGCCGAGCACGGTCGCGGCGAGCACGCCGTAGATGGCGAAGTCGTACCACTCCAGCACCGCCCCGGCCATGCTGCCGGCGAGCACGCGCCGGAACCCGGTCGTGGACGGCCGCACGCCGTGGTCCACTGGTGACACCATTGTCAGTTCCTTTCCGAGGTCCGCGAAAGAGAGTCAGAGCCCGAGCGTGATCCGCCCGCCGCGGGCCCGTGAGCAGCAGGTCATCATCTTCGTGTGCGCCGCCCGCTCGGACTTGGTCAGGACCACGTCGCGGTGGTCCACCTCGCCGCCGAGGACCGGCACCTCACAGGTTCCGCAGAGCCCTTCCTCGCAGTCGCTCGGGACGTCGACGCCGGCCGCCCGCAACGCGGCGAGCACGGTCTGGTCCGCGGCGACCCGCACCGTGCGCCCCGACCCGGCGAGCTCGACGTCGAAGGCGTGTTCGGTGCCCGGGTCCAGAACCCGTTGCGTGGTGGTGAAGTGCTCCACGTGCAGAGCGTCGCCGGGCCAGTGGGCGCTCGCGTCCTCCAGGGCGGCGAGCAGGCGGTCCGGCCCGCAGGCGTAGATCTGCGTGCCTTCGGCGGGTTCGGCGAGCAGCGCGGCGACGTCGAGCCGGGTTCCCTCGGTGCCGCAGTGGACGTGCAGCCGTTCGCCGTGGTCGCGCCGGCACCGGTCGAGCAGCGCCATCGCGGAGGCCCGGCGGCCGCAGTAGTGCAGCTCGTAGCTGCCGCCGGTGGCCTTGACGCGGTCGGCCATCGCGATGATCGGCGTGATGCCGATCCCGCCGGCCACGAAGACGTAGTGGCGCGCCGCCGGGTCGAGCCGGAAGTGGTTGCGCGGCCCGCGCAGCGACAGCGTGCTGCCCGGCCGCAGGTTCTCGTGCACGTACCGGGAACCGCCGCGGCTGTCCGGATCCTTCCGCACGGCGATGCGGTAGGTCGTGCGGTCGGCCGGGTCGCCGCACAGCGAGTACTGCCGGGACACGTCGCCGAGTTCCAGGTCCACGTGCGCGCCGGGGGACCACTTCGGCAGCGGTTTCCCGTCGGCGGCGGCCAGGGTCAGCTCGACCACGTCGTCCGCGGCGCGTTCGGCGGACAGCACGGTGACGCGGTGGCTGACCGTGCGGTTCGGACGGTCGCCGATGCGCACGGGTTGCCGGGCTTCGAGGATCGACGGGTCCGCCCGCTCGGGGTTCGCGGCGGGATCCCACTGCACCCACAGGTGTTCCGGGCCGCGGAAGGAGGTGTTGGGCACGTAGGTGAACTTCTGGCCGGGCACGAGTTCCAGGTGCGGGAGGCGGCGGGTCAGCTCCTCCAGGAACACCTGCAGCTCCATGCGGGCCAGGTTCCGGCCCAGGCACTGGTGGCTGCCGTAGCCGAAGGTCAGGTGGTCGGTGGCGTTGTCCCGGCGGATGTCCACCTCGTCGGGGTCGTCGAAGTGCCGCTCGTCGCGGTTGGCCGAGGAGTTGACGATGAGCAGCTTGGCGCCGCGCGGCACCGGGACGCCGCCGATCGTGGTGTCCCGGGTGACGAGCCGGCGCCAGGCGGCGACCGAACCCGAGTGGCGCAGGCATTCCTCGACGGCGCCGGGAATGAGGCCCGGGTCGGCGCAGATCTCCTCCCACACGACGCGGTTCTCCAGCAGGAGCTTGATCGCGTTGGCGGCGGCGTTGGCCGTCGTCTCGTGGGCGGCGACGATGCCGGCCATCATCATCGAGTGCAGGTAGGAGTCGGTGATGACGTCGGGGTGCTCGCGCTGGGCGCGGATGCTGTAGGGCATCCAGCCGTGCCCGGACGGGTCCTCGCGCAGCTTGTCCAGCACGGTTCCGGCGTACTGCCAGAACCGGCCGACGTTCTCGGCCACCTCGACCTGCTGTTCGGGTGAGGGGCGGCCCCACGTGTTGACCGTGTGGGCGATGGAGAACCGGCGCAGGGTCGCCATGTCCTCCTCGGGGACGCCGAGGAAGTGCAGCGCCACGGTGAGCGGAACCTCCCACAGCAGCTCGTCGACCAGGTCCGCCTTGCCGTTGTCGGCGAACCGGTCGACGTATTCGCGGACCAGGCGGCGCACCATCGGTTCGTGGTGGGCGAGCTGCTCCGGCGCGAACGGCTCCATCAGCAGGCGGCGGCGCGGCATGTGCTCCGGCTCGTCCTCGTTGACCAGCGTCCGGTTCATCGCGTAGCCGTACTTCGCCAGCGTCGCGGTGGCCTCCGCGGAGACCGGGGTGATCTTCTCCAGCGCGATCGACGGCGAGAACGTGACGTTGTCGCGGAACACCGCCTTGACGTCGGAGTAGCGCGTGACCACCCAGTAGCCCAGCGACGGGCTGTAGAACACCGGCTCTTCGTCGCGCGACCAGCGCAGGGAGGCGGGCGGGTCGGCCTGGTAGTCCTCGCCGAACGGATCGAACGCCGCCGCGTTCGCCGACACCGGGCACGTGCTCATGCTGCTACCTCTCGCCCTACCAGGAGTTTTACCAATAACGCACAGTGTGTCGCGTTGAGCGAACTGCGATGAGGGTAAGGGGAGGTGCGGGAGGCGTCAAGGTTCGTCAGGCGGAGAGCAGCTGCTCCAGCTGCCGGGCGGTGCGGAGCACGGCTTGCGCGGCGGTCTCGGTGTCCAGCCCTTCGATGGCGACCACGCCGACCGATCGCTCCACGGCGGTGGCGGTGCCCAGCCGGGCGGGCACGCGGATGCCCGCGGCCACGCCGACCGCGCCGCGTTCGAGCTCCCCGCGGGTGAGGCTGTAGCCGTCGCGCCGGGCGACGCGCACGGCCTCGGGCTCGCCCGGTTCCTCCGGTCGCAGGGCGAGGATCGCGAGGCCGGCCGCGCCCCGGGTGAGGGGATGCCTGCTGCCGACCCGGTAGCCGACGGTCAGCACCTGGTCGTCGGGCTCGGCGACCTGCTCGGCCACGCACGACTGCCCCTCCGCGGCGGAGATGAACGCGGTCGCGTGGGTTTCGTTGGCCAGCGCCTTGAGCAGCGGGCGGGCATCGAGGTGGAACTGCGGCGCGAACCGCGACGCCAGCACGGCCAGCCCGACCGCGAGCCGGACCCACCCGTCCTCGGTGCGCGCGACGAGCAGGTGCTCCTCGAGCGTCGCGACGATGCGGTAGCAGATGGCCCGGTGGACGTCGAGTTCCTTCGCCAGCTCGGCGACGGAGATCCCGTTCGGCGACTGGGAGATCACCTCGAGCGCACGCAGGCCCCGGTCCAGAGTCTGCAACGTGCTCATGGCCGCCCTTCCGTCACCGTCCTGCGCCCCGAACCTTACTGGCCCGACGACCGCCCGTTCGTGTGGTGTGGCAGGGTGAGACGTGGCACGGATCCTGATCACCGGTTCCGCGGACGGCGTCGGCCGCGCGGCCGCGCAGACCCTCCTGGCCGAGGGACACGACGTCGTGCTCCACGCGCGCAGCCGCGAACGCCTCACCGCCGTGCGGGCGCTGCTGGACCGGGGCGCCGCGGCGGTGGTGGGGGATCTGGCCGAGGTGGAGCAGACGCGGGGCGTCGCCGAGCAGGTGAACGCGCTCGGCACGATGGACGCGGTGATCCACAACGCCGGGCGTGCGCGTCAACGCGGTCGACCCGGGCTGGGTGCCGACGAAAATGGGCGGCCCGGGCGCCCCGGACGACCTCCGGCTCGGCCACCGCACCCAGGAATGGCTCGCCACCAGCGACGACGCCCGCACCACCGGGTGGCTACTGGTACCACCAGCAGCCCCGCGAGCCGCACCCGGCGGCCCGGGACGAACGGTTCCAGGACGAGTTGCTGGCCGAGCTGGCGTCGTTCACCGGCACGCGCCTGTGACGCGCCGACGAGGACGTCACCGCAGGTAGTCGAAGGTGTAGATGCCCCGCCCGCCCACGATCGCCAGCCGGTCGGCGCTCAGCCACTTGCACGCGGCCGCCTCCCCGTCGAGGCGCAGTTCGGTGCGGCACGTGCCGTCCCGGCTGTCCTGGATCCGCACCAGCGCCTGATCGTCCGGCGACACCGTCGCGAGCAGCGAGCCGTCCGGCGCCGGGGACCGCGCGACGCGACGTTCAACGTGGTCACCGACATCGCCGCCGCGACCTGCCTGCGCCTCAATCCAGCTCCCACGATCAAGGAGGGTTAGGATTCCGGCGAGACCAACCGCCGGAGGTCTTGGCGAGCTGGCGCAAGATCGCTTCGAACCGGGCACGGCGCGGCCGGCCGTCACCGGGCAAGAGCGGCGGCACTGATCCCAGGAATTTCAGACGCAGGCTCCAAGGTGCGGCCCGGCGCAAGAACCGCGAGTGACCTCGACACGGCTGCTGCGCCGGCCTGCCTGGTGTCCGGATCACGTTCGGCCAGGATGGGGTGGTTGGGAACAGCTGACGGACATACCGGAACAGGGGTTTCTGTGGTGGTCGATGGCGAACCCATGACTGTCGGTGCGCTGGTCCGGCTCCTCGTGCGGAGCGACCGGTGGTTCACCCATGACTGGCTGGACCGTGGTGCCAAACGGAGTGTCCCCTTCATCACCCCGTTCGGCGTTGACGACCTGGTTCTGGAGCGCCTGGCCGACGGTGCGCGTGCCGTCGGTGCGCCTTCGGTGTTGGTGTGCCGGCTCAATGGGGACGATGAGGGGTTGCCGCAGATGCTCGAGGTGGATGCGAATCTGACGCCTCGCGCCATCCGTCCGGGCAACCGAATCTTGTTGACCACGCCCGAGCTGGACGGGGCGCTACTGGTCACGGACGAGGGGTATTCCCTCATCGCGGGCACTCCCGAATTCCTCGCCGCTGCTGTCCCGTGGGGCGTTGACCGTGCTCGCAACCGATTCGGGAGCGAAGCCGGACGGCTGCGTGAGGTCTTTCCAGGTTTGCCTGGCGTGGCGGCCAGGCTGGAAGCCACGCGGCCGGTGATCGCCTCGCCAGGGGATGTCGATCCCTGTTCGGTGCTCGCCGGACAGATCCGGCTGATGGAGGCTTTCGCGAGCGGCGAGGTCGCCGCTCCGGATTTCGCTCGTCGCTGGCTCGCGGCACGCCGTGCAAGACCGCGGGAGGAGTTGCTCGGCGAGGATTTCGAGCGCTTGCTGCTGGAGGTGTTCTACTTGCTCGATGACTACGTGATCGATCCCGAGCTGCGCGAGTCCGGTGATCCGACGGATGACGACCTCCTGAAGGGAGTCCAGGGCATCCTGCAGCGACTGAGACTCTTGGGCGAGAGGTAAACCGTCCGGCCCCCGGACCGCCGGCCACACCGCGTTCCCGGAGATGCTCAGCACGTAGACTGCCGCTGTCCGCGGTGTGCGACCCGTCCCGTCACGGTCAGGAACACACCTGCGATCACGGCGATCACGGCTCCCGAGAAGAACATCCAGGTGGCGTTTCCGGCCCCGGCGAGTCCGCCGACGAATGTGCCGACCCCGATGCCGATGTAGATGCCGGAGGAGTTCAGCGCGATCACGAGCGGTGCTTCGTCCGGCGCGGCGGCGATGAGGCGGTGCTGCTGCGGCGGGGTCTGGCACCAGCTGCTCGCGCCCCAGGTGAAGGCGAGCACGCCGACCAGAATCGGCAGCGTCACGTGTGCCAGGGTCAGCGAGCCGAACGCGACCAGGGTGCACGTCATCACGGCGTACCCGACGATCAGCACCTTGGTGCCGCCGAACTTGTCGGTCAGCCTGCCCGAGGACTGAGCACCCGCAACGGCTCCGGCCCCGTAGAGGAACAGCATCCACTGAGCCGCATCGGGCGAGATTCCGGCGGCATCGAACGCGGGGATCGCGTAGGCGTAGGCTGTGTATGCGGCAGCCATGCCGAGCACGGTCACGGGCAGGATCATCCGCACGCCCGAATTGCGCAGCACCGCCAGCCGCTCGGTCAGCGGCACCCGGTTTCCTCCCGCGAGTTTCGGCAGGAGGATCGCCAGACCAGCCCCGATCAGCAGGCACAGCATCGCGACCAGCCCCAGGGCGCTGCGCCACCCCAGGAAGCGGGAGGCGAGGTTGCCCAGCGGCACGCCGATCGCCGTCGCCACGGTCAGTCCGCTCACCACCAGCGCGAGCGCCCGCCCGCGTCGTTCCGCACTCACGAGCGACGACGCGACCGCGCCCGCGTTCGGGGTGTATGCCGCCGCCCCGAGCGCGGCAAGCACCCGAGAGGCCATGAGGAGCGCGAAGTTCGGGGCGAACGCGGTACCCAGGTTGGCGAGCCCGAGCACCACCAGCGCCGCGACCAGCAGGCGCCGGCGCGGCACCGTCGCGGTGATCGTCGCCAGCAGCGGTGAGAACACCGCGTAGCAGATCGCGAAGACCGTCACCGAGTAGCCCGCCGTCGCTTCGGTCACGCCGAGTTCGCCCGCCATCTCGGGCAGGAACCCGGCCACCACGAACGCGTCGGTGCCGACGGCGAACGTGCCGAGTGCCAAGAGGGAGACCTGGCCGCCCGAGTGCGGCGGGGCGGCCGAGGATCCGTCACGACGAGTTATCGAGATATCCAATGTCCCGATTCTCCTTCCAAGAAAAGCCCGGCGCGCCGGGCGGTGCAGGCTCAGGCGGTGCGCTCGATGAAGCGGCGGGTGCGCCGCTCGGCCGTGGCCGGGGTGTTCGCGATGAGGTCGGCGAGCGTCTGGTTCGCCAGCTCGCGCCGCCAGGCCAGTTCGGCCCTGCGCATGGCCGTCGAGATGCCACAGGGGTGCGCGAACTCTTCGGGTGCTCCGGCTCGCCCGGCCCCGCGCTTGCGGATCTCGGTGCACTGGAACGGGTCGGTGCCGCCTTCGATCGCGGTCACGACATCCATGAGGCTGATGGTCTCGGGGGTGCGGTCGAGCCGGTAGCCGCCGCGTGCGCCTGCCTCGGAGCGGAGGATGCCCGCTTTGGCGAGGGGTTGCAGTTGCTTCTTCAGGTACTCGGGAGGCAGGTCGAATACTTCCGCGAGCCGGCCGACGGGCAGCGGTGCCAGGTCGTCGAGCCAGGCGAGGACGAGGCAACAGTGCAAGCCCCATTCCACGCCTTCGCTCATCCGCATAATGGGGATACTACACATCCCGATTGATGCGCTCCGGCCGGCCTGAAGCCACCGAGCACCCCTAAGCCGGCCGGGTGTGCACCGGCTCGTTGGTGCATGTGCTCCCGGTACTCGCCGACCAGGGTGCGCAGCGTGTCGAACCGGTCCAGGCCGGTCGTGTCGAACAAGCGGTGGAACCGTCGTTGCTG
>NZ_PQHW01000129.1 GCF_003385215.1 Amycolatopsis thermalba
GCCGAGCAGGCGTGTCAAGGCGGGAAAGAGTACCTTGACACGCCTGATCGGCGACCAAAGACCGGCTGTGGATCGGGGGCGGGGGAGGTCTGGTTGGGGTAGTCGGTGCTGTCGCGTTGCCGGGCGGGGGTTGTGCAGGGCTGCCGCGCGGCCCTTGGGGTAGTCGGTCCTGTTGCGTTGCCGGCCGCCGGTCTGCAGGGCTGCCGCGCGGCCCTTGGGGTAGTCGGTCCTGTTGCGTTGCCGGCCGCCGGTCTGCAGGGCTACCGCGCGGTCAGTCGAATGCCATCTGGCTTGCGTTGCCGGCTTGCGGGCGGGACGTTCTAGCCCGTCACCTGAAAAGTCGGCAGGATCCGGTCGTAGAGCGCCGTCTTCGCGGTGCCTTCCTGCTCCGTCGGTACCGTCACGCTCACCGCCCAGAGGCTCGTTCCCTGCTTGAAGACCTTCGCGTACGTCGTGCGGCTGACCGAACCGGCCGGGGCACGGTCGATCGTCCGGTACATCATCGTCCGGCCGTCCTGCTCGGCCAGCTTCGCCTGGCTGACCATCCGGAACTCCCCGCTCGAGCGGCTCTTCTCCAGCGCCTTGACGTAATCGTCGATGTCGTTGCCGGGGAAGTACTTCGGGAAGTGGTTCACCGCCAGCATCTGCGAACCGTCCGCCGAGACGAACTGCACCAGCGTCGACAGCGGCAGATCGTCCCCCGCCTGGGAACTCGTGAACCGCGTCCAGCCGGACGGCACGTCGACCGTGAACGTGCCGTCCTGGACGCCCTTCACGCTCGACGCCTCGCCCGTCCGGCGCTCGAACACCGTCGGCTGCGGGGCGGACAGCCCGGACGTGTCCTCCCGCGACGGGGGCGCCACCGGCTGCGCACCGATCACCCGCGCCGCCACGAAACCGCCGAACGCGGCGGCCAGGAACAACACGATCGACGCCGCGACCAGCACCACCGTCGCCGCCGTGCTGCGGCCCACCGGGGCGGGGGTGACCAGCGTGCCGACGGCCGGGCGGGGCGCGGCGAGCGTGTCGGCGGGCCGGCCGAACGGCAGCGGCCCGGGATCGGCGGCCAGCTCACCGCTCGCCTCGGGGCGGGACGGCCCGAACGGCAGGGGACCGGGGTCGGCCGCCAGCTCACCGCTCGTCTCCGCCGGGCCGTCGTCCACCGCGGGGCGAGCCGAGATCTCCCGCGTGTCGGTGGCCTCCTCGCGCTGACCGCTCGCCGCCGCGAACATCTCCGGTCCGAACAGGACCCGTGGCGCCTTCTCCAGGATCGGGTACAGCCGCCGCCGCACCTGCGCCAGCGGCAAGCGGTCCCGCGGCTCCTTCGCCATCAACGCGGTGATCAACGGCGCGAGCGGCCCCGGCGACGGCCGCGGCACCTCGCCCTTGACGACCTTCCCGATCGTCTCCAGCGGGTCGCCGTCCGCGTCGTAGGGCGGGTGGCCCTCCACCGCGCAGAACAGCGTCGCGCCCAGCCCCCACAGGTCGGCGGCCGGAGTCACCGCTTTGCCGGAAGCCACCTCCGGGGCGATGTACGCCGGCGAACCCAGCGTCATGCCGGTGCGGGTCATCGACGCGTCGGACACGTTGCGGGCGATGCCGAAGTCGGTGAGCTTGATCCGCCCGTCCTCGGCGACCAGCACGTTCCCCGGCTTCACGTCACGGTGCGTGATGCCCGCGTTGTGTGCGGCCCCCAGCGCCGCGGCCACCGCGTCGCCCACCGCGGCGGCCTGCTCGACCGACAGCGGACCGTGGTCGCGGATCAGCTCGGCCAGGCTGTGCGAGGGCAGCAGCTCCATCACGACGAACGGCTCGCCGTCCTGACGTGCGACGTCGTGCAGGGTGATCACGTTCGGGTGAGACAGCACGGCGATGGCCCTGGCCTCACGCAGCGTCCGCTCGCGCAGCTCGTCGGCCTGGCCCGCGGTGACCCCGGGCGGCAGCAGGATCTCCTTCACCGCGACCGGCCGGTGCAGGAATTCGTCGTAGGCCGACCACACCGTGCCCATCGAGCCGGAGCCCAGCACGGAGCGCAACCGGTACCGCCCGGCCACCACCCTGGTCTCCTCGCTCGAACTCGCCACGGCACCATTGTTGCGGATGCGCGCTCGGTGACCGCGGGCGCTGCCAGCCCGCGAGCAGAGTCACAATCGTGCCCCTTGCCCGCCCCCTACCATCAGACGTATGACTCAGGCTGGGACAACGGCGCCCACCCCGGATTCGCCGGACGAGCTCGCCCTCGCCGCCGAGTTCGGGACGCCGCGGCGGGAGGACTGGCAACGCCTCGTCGCGGGGGTGCTGACCAAGAGCGGAGTGCTGCCGGAGTCCTTCGACGGCGCCCCGGAAAGCCTCCTGACCAGCAAGACCTACGACGGCATCGAGATCCAGCCGCTCTACACCGCCGACGACGCGGCGCCGCCGTCCGGCTTCCCGGGCCTGCCCCCGTACGTGCGGGGCGCGGTCGCCGAGGGCACCAACAGCACCGTCGGCACCGGCTGGGACGTGCGTGTGCTGCACGGCGGGGCCGACGCGGCCGAGACCAACAAGGCCATCCTCGCCGACCTGGAGAACGGCGCCACCTCGGTGTGGCTGCGCGTCGGTGGTGACGCACTGCCACTGGACGCCCTCGCCGACGCGCTCAACGAGGTCTACCTCGACCTCGCGCCGATCGTCCTCGACCCCGGCGCCGACTACGAGGCCGCCGCCGAGGCCCTGCTCGGGCTGCTCGCCGAGAAGAACGTCCCGGACAGCGAGGTCGCCGGCACCCTCGGCGCCGACCCGATCGCGCTGCGTGCCCGCACCGGCCGCCCGCACGACATCGCGCCCGCCGCCACGCTCGCCGCGCGCCTGTCCGCCAAGCACCCGAAGCTGCGCACGCTGGTGGTCAACGCGCTGCCCTACCACGAGGCAGGCGGCTCCGACTCGCAGGAACTCGGCGCCGCCATCGCCGCCGGGGTGGCCTACCTGCGCGCCCTCACCGACGCCGGGCTGAGCGTGGACGCGGCCGCCGACCAGCTGGAGTTCCGCTTCGCCGCGACCGCCGACCAGTTCCTCACCATCGCCAAGCTGCGCGCCGCCCGCCGCCTGTGGGCGCGGGTGTGCGAGGTGTCCGGCGCGACCGGCGGGCGCGGGATGCGCCAGCACGCGGTCACCTCGCCCGCGATGTTCACCCGCCGCGACCCGTGGGTGAACATGCTGCGCACCACCGTCGCCTGCTTCGCCGCCGGAGTCGGTGGGGCGGACGCCGTCACCGTGTTGCCGTTCGACTTCGCGATCGGGCTGCCCGACGCGTTCTCCCGCCGGATCGCCCGCAACACCCAGTCGATCCTGATCGAGGAGTCCAAGCTGTCCGGCGTGATCGACCCGGCGGGCGGCTCCTGGTACGTCGAGAACCTCACCGACGCGCTGGCCAACGCGGCCTGGCGCGAGTTCACCGAGATCGAACGCCAGGGCGGCATCGAGGCGGTGCTGGACTCCGGCGCACTCGCTGCGCGGCTGGACGAGACCTGGCAGGCGCGGCAGAAGCGGCTGGCCACCCGCACGGACCCGATCACCGGCGTCAGCGAGTTCCCGGACCTGCACGAAAAACCGGTCGAACGCACCCCGGCACCGTCCGTTGTGGACGAAGGCGGGCTGCCGCGCGTGCGGTACGCCCAGGCCTACGAGGAGCTGCGGGACCGCTCCGACGCGCACCTCGCCGAAACCGGTGAGCGGCCGAAGGTCTTCCTCGCCACGCTCGGCCCGGTCGCCGCCCACACCGCCCGCGAGACCTTCGCGGCCAACCTCCTCCAGGCCGGCGGCATCGAACCGCTCAACCCGGGCGCGGCCGGGGACGTCGTGGCCGCGTTCCGGGAGAGCGGCGCCAAGGTCGCCTGCCTGTGCGGCACCGACAAGCTCTACGCCGAGCACGCCGCGGAGACCGCGCGGAAGCTCAAGGAGGCCGGCGCGGTTCGCGTGGTGCTGGCCGGGAAACCGGAGTACCCGGACGTCGACTCCTACGTCCACGCCGGCTGCGACGCGCTCGCCGCGTTGACCAGCATCCTCGACACGCTGGGAGTGAAGTGATGGCCATCCCCGACTTCACCGACGTCGAACTCGGCATCCCCGACCCGGGCAGCCAGACCGGCTGGGCTGAAGCGCTGCACTCGAGCACCGGCAAGGGCGCCGACGCGCTGACCTGGGAGACCCCCGAGGGCATCGGCATCAAACCGCTCTACACCGCCGAGGACACCGCGGGCCTGGACTTCCTGCGCACCTACCCGGGCATCGCGCCGTTCCTGCGCGGCCCGTACCCGACGATGTACGTCAACCAGCCGTGGACCATCCGCCAGTACGCCGGGTTCTCCACCGCCGCCGAGTCCAACGCCTTCTACCGGCGCAACCTCGCGGCCGGGCAGAAGGGCCTGTCGGTCGCGTTCGACCTGGCCACCCACCGCGGTTACGACTCCGACCACCCGCGGGTGGCCGGTGACGTCGGCATGGCGGGCGTGGCGATCGACTCGATCTACGACATGCGCCAGCTCTTCGACGGCATCCCGCTGGACAAGATGAGCGTGTCGATGACCATGAACGGCGCGGTGCTGCCCGTCATGGCGCTCTACATCGTGGCGGCCGAGGAGCAGGGCGTTCAGCCGGAACAGCTGGCCGGGACCATCCAGAACGACATCCTCAAGGAGTTCATGGTCCGCAACACCTACATCTACCCGCCGCAGCCGTCGATGCGGATCATCTCCGACATCTTCGCCTACACCTCGCAGCGGATGCCGCGGTTCAACTCGATCTCCATCTCCGGCTACCACATGCAGGAGGCCGGGGCGACCGCCGACCTGGAGCTGGCCTACACGCTCGCCGACGGCGTCGAGTACATCCGCGCCGGGCTGGACGCGGGCCTGGAGGTCGACAAGTTCGCGCCGCGCCTGTCCTTCTTCTGGGCGATCGGCATGAACTTCTTCATGGAGGTCGCCAAGATGCGGGCGGCCCGGCTGCTGTGGGCCAAGCTCGTGAAGCAGTTCGGGCCGAAGTCCGAGAAATCGCTCTCGCTGCGCACGCATTCGCAGACCTCCGGCTGGTCGCTGACCGCGCAGGACGTGTTCAACAACGTCATCCGCACCTGCGTCGAGGCGATGGCCGCCACCCAGGGCCACACCCAGTCGCTGCACACCAACGCCCTCGACGAGGCGCTGGCCCTGCCCACCGACTTCTCCGCGCGCATCGCCCGCAACACCCAGCTGCTGCTGCAGCAGGAGTCCGGCACCACGCGCGTGATCGACCCGTGGGGCGGCAGCGCGTTCGTCGAGAAGTTGACCTACGACCTCGCGCGCAAGGCGTGGGGCCACATCAGCGAGGTCGAGTCGGCGGGCGGCATGGCCCGCGCGATCGACGCCGGCATCCCGAAGCTGCGCATCGAGGAGGCCGCGGCCCGCACCCAGGCGCGGATCGACTCCGGCCGCCAGCCGGTGATCGGCGTGAACAAGTACCAGGTCGTCGACGACCAGCAGATCGACGTGCTCAAGGTCGACAACGCCGGGGTGCGCGCCCAGCAGCTGGAGAAGCTGCGGCGGCTGCGCGAGGAGCGCGACGAGGACGCCACGCAGGACGCGCTGCGGCGGCTCACCGCTGCCGCGGAGGGCGAGGGCAACCTGCTGGAGCTCGCTGTCGACGCGGCCCGCGCCAAGGCGACCGTCGGGGAGATCTCCGACGCGCTGGAGAAGGTGTGGGGGCGCCACTCCGGGCAGATTCGTACGATCTCCGGCGTGTACCGCGACGAGGTCGGGAAATCCGGGAACGTGGAGAAGGCACGCGCGCGGGTCGAGGCGTTCGCCGAGGCCGAGGGGCGCCGTCCGCGCATCCTGGTCGCCAAGATGGGCCAGGACGGGCACGACCGCGGCCAGAAGGTGATCGCCACCGCGTTCGCCGACCTCGGCTTCGACGTCGACGTGGGGCCGCTGTTCTCCACTCCGGCCGAGGTCGCGCGCCAGGCGATCGAGGCGGACGTGCACGTCGTCGGCGTGTCCTCGCTGGCCGCCGGCCACCTGTCGCTGGTGCCCGCGCTGCGCGAGGAGCTGGCCCAGCTCGGGCGCGAGGACATCATGATCGTGTGCGGTGGCGTCATCCCGCCGCAGGACTACGACGAGCTGCGCGCCGCCGGGGCGTCGGCGATCTTCGGACCGGGCACGGTCATCGCGGACGCCGCGCTGGACCTGCTCGACCAGCTCGAGCAGCGGGAGTCCTGAGCCCTTGCCGCGCAAGATCGACGTCGGTGCCTACGCCAAGGGCGTGCTCGCGGGCGACCGCGGCACCCTGTCCCGGGCGATCACGCTGGTCGAGTCCCAGCGGCCGGACCACCGGCAGCTCGCCCAGGAGCTGCTGGTCGAGCTGCTGCCGCACGCCGGTGGCGCGCGGCGGGTCGGGATCACCGGCGTGCCCGGGGTCGGCAAGTCGACCTTCATCGACCAGCTCGGCACCGACCTGACCGAGAGCGGTCACCGGGTCGCGGTGCTGGCCGTCGACCCCTCGTCGACCCGGACCGGCGGCAGCATCCTCG
Organism: Amycolatopsis thermalba; assembly: GCF_003385215.1. Lineage (GTDB taxonomy): Bacteria > Actinomycetota > Actinomycetes > Mycobacteriales > Pseudonocardiaceae > Amycolatopsis_E > Amycolatopsis_E thermalba. The sequence goes on from NZ_PQHW01000129.1 coordinate 6,545, forward strand.
GCGACAAGACCCGCATGGCGCGGCTGGCCAACGATCCGGCCGCGTTCATCCGGCCGTCCCCGACCTCCGGCACGCTCGGCGGCGTCGCCCGCGCCACCCGCGAGACGATCGTGCTGATGGAGGCCGCCGGGTACGACGTCGTGCTGGTCGAGACCGTCGGCGTCGGGCAGTCCGAGGTGACCGTGGCCAACATGGTCGACTGCTTCCTGTTCCTGACGCTGGCCCGCACCGGCGACCAGCTGCAGGGCATCAAGAAGGGCGTGCTGGAGCTGGCCGACGTGATCGCGGTGAACAAGGCCGAAGGCGAGCACGAGCGCGACGCCAAGCGCGCCGCGCGGGAGCTGGCCGGCGCGCTGCGGATGATCTACGGCCCGGACGCCGCCTGGACACCGCCGGTGCTGACCTGCAGCGGGCTCAACGACATCGGCCTGGACACCGTGTGGCAGCAGATCGAACGCCACCGCGAGACCCTCCAGGCGTCCGGCGAGCTGGACCGCAAGCGCAAGCAGCAGCAGGTCGACTGGACGTGGGCGATGGTGCGCGAGCAGCTGCAGGCCCGCCTCGCCGAGCACCCGGGCGTGAAAGCGCTGGTGCCCGGGGTCGAGGAGGACGTCCGCGAGGGCCGGCTCACCGCGACGCTCGCCGCGCAGCGGATCCTGGACGCGTTCTCCCTGTGAGTGTCTTCCTTGTTGATGGGTAACCGAACCGGCACACTGGGCTCCATGGTCAAGGTGCGTGCCGTGCTGGCGGGTCTGATGCTGACGACGATGGTCACCTTCGCCGTGCCCGCGGCGCCCGCGCTCGCCGCCCCGGTGTCCGTGCACGTCACCGCCGCCGACGTGGTGGCGCAGCAGACCACCGATCCGGGGCCGCGGATCAACCCCGACGACAACAGCAAGGCCAACCAGGAGAAGACCAAGAGCAAGATCGTCGTCGGGGTGCTCGCCGCGGTGCTCGCCGGGATCGTCCTCTGGGGACGGAGCGTGCGGCGGAAGAAGCGCAAGGCCTCCAGCTGACCCGTGCGCGGCGTATTCGGTTACGCCGTATTCCGTAGTGCCGCTCGCCGCAGATCCACTACCGGCCGTCGCCCAGAGTGAGATCCGGTTCGAAGATTGCTCCTTGCATGGTGCAGGATTGCGTCAAATGGGTTACGTAGTTCTCGGTGTGTATGGAGGTGCGGCGTGACCGTGCTGGACTCCCGCCCGGAGGTGCCCGGCGATCACGGTGGTCGCCCTACCTCGTTCGAGGCGTCGGACGCGCTGATCACGGCGGACGGCGTCAGCATGGCTCCCGTGACCGATCTCGGTGCGGGCCGGGGCCCCTTCTGGCTGGACGAGTGGCTCGCGCGCGGCGGTACCGACCTGGTCGCCTGGCGCCGTCACATCCACGCCCACCCCGAGCTGGCGCGCCACGAGTTCGCGACCACCGAACTGATCACCGACATCCTGCGCTCGGCCGGGCTGACCCCGGAGATCCTGCCCGGCGGCACCGGCGTGGTGTGCGACGTCGGATCGGGTGACCGCTGCGTCGCCCTGCGGGCCGACATCGACGCGCTGCCGCTCACCGAGGCGACCGGCCTGCCCTACTCGTCGACGGTGGAGGGCGCCGCGCACGCCTGCGGGCACGACGCGCACACCGCGATCCTGCTCGGCGTGGCGAAGGCGCTGGCGTCGGCGCCCGAGCTGCCCGGCCGCGTGCGGCTGATCTTCCAGCCCGCCGAGGAGGTCATGCCCGGCGGCGCGCTCGACGTGATCACCGCCGGCGGCCTCGACGGCGTCGACCGGATCTTCGGCCTGCACTGCGACCCGCGGCTCCAGGTGGGCAAGATCGGCACCCGGGTCGGCGCGCTGACCTCGGCGGCCGACCTCATCGAGCTGCGGCTGACCTCGCCCGGCGGGCACACGTCCCGGCCGCACCTGACCGCGGACCTGGTGCACGCGCTCGGCGTCGCGATCACCTCGCTGCCGTCGCTGCTGTCCCGGCGCGTCGACCCGCGGTCCGGCACCGTGCTGGTGTGGGGCGCGGTGCACGCCGGGCAGGCCGCCAACGCGGTGCCCGAGGAGGGCGTGCTGCGCGGCACGCTGCGGACGGCGGACCACGAGGTGTGGAAGTCGCTGGAGCCGCTCGTCGCGTCGTCGGTGGAGTCGCTGCTCACGCCCTACGGGGTCGGCTTCGAGCTGGACTACCGCCGCGGGGTGCCGCCGGTCGTCGGCGACGTGGACAGCACGTCGCTGCTGCGCGCCGGGATCGAAGCCGCCCTCGGCGACGATGCGGTGACCGGTACGGAACAGTCGTCGGGCGGCGAGGACTTCGCCTGGTACCTGGAGCACGTGCCGGGCGCCTTCTGCCGCCTCGGGGTGTGGTCCGGCGAGGGCGACCAGCGCGACCTGCACCGCCCCACCTTCGAACTGGACGAGCGCGCGCTGCACGTCGGCGTGCGCGTCCTGGTCCACACCGCCCTGGCCGCCCTGGCCTGAGCAGCCCGCGAGTCCCACGCTCCCGTCCGCGAGTCCCACGCTCACGCGCACGAGTTCTGCATTGGTGCGCGTGAGTTCTGCGTTCGAGTTATCCACAGGCGCGGAAGTTATCCACAGATCTTGTGAGTTGCCTCTACTTCGGTACTTTCTGCGACATGGTCGACACATGGCGTCGTTACCGAAGAGCTTGCATGGTGCCTACCACCGTGCCGAACTGAACAAGATCGTCGGGCCGGGCGAGATCCGAAAGGCCGTCGCGGCCGGGCAACTCGTCGCGGTGTCGCGAGGCGTGCTGGTCGATGCCCGGCGCGCGACCGAATTCACGACGAGAGCCGCGGCAGCGGTGCTGATGGCCGGGCCCGAGGCGGTGTTGAGCGGACCGAGTGCGCTCCTCGTGCTCGGCTGTTCGGTGCCGGATCCGGCCCCGGTGCACATCATCGTGCCGTACCACCGCAAAATCCGGCCGCGCCCGGGAGTGAAGGTTCATCAGGGGCGCCTTGACCAGAGCGACGTGCACGAGTTCGACGGGCTCCGGGTGCAAGCGCCGGAACTGGCGCTGGCCGAAGTGATGTGCCGGGCCACGCGTCGGATTGCGCTGGCTACCGCCGACGAGGCGCTGGGGATGCTCGCCGAGGACCTCCGGGACGACTTCCGGACCAGGATCGAGGAGCGGATCCTCGCCCGTCCTGATCCGCGGGGGCGGAGGCAGGGGCTCGCGGTGCTCCAATTGGCGACCGGGATGGCGGAGTCGCCAATGGAGAGCTGGATGCTGCTTGCGCTGGTCGACGGCGGACTGCCGGTGCCCGTGCAGCAGCACTCGATCACCGATCTCGCCGGGCGCGAGCTGTACCGGCTGGACTTCGCGTGGCCTGAGCTGCGTGTGGCCGTCGAGTACGACGGCTACGCGGCGCACGAGAACAGGCGGGACCGGGATGCCGCACGGGATGAAGACCTGAGACGGCGGGGTTGGACGGTGATCCGGGCTTCCGCGGAGGACCTGGCGGCGCCGGAACGGGTGATCGAGGCGGTGCGGGCGGCCTTCCGGGTTCGCGGGCTAGCCACGTGACGGTGTGAATGTGGAACTCGCGGACGTGAGTGTGGGACTCGCGGGCGTGAGTGTGGGACTCGCGGGCGTGAGTGTGGGACTCGCGGGCGTGAGTGTGGGACTCGCGGAGGGGGTCAGGAGGTGATTCCGCGGCAGGGGCGGGTGCGCAGGTCGTCCACGTAGTCCGTGGGCGCGCCGGCCGCCTCGGCGGCGTCGGCCAGCACGCCGAGGTACCGGGCCGACGGCAGGCCGCCCTCGTAGGCGTCCAGCACGTACAACCAGGCCAGCGCGGAGCCGTCCATCGTCTGCACGCGGAGCCGGATCTTGTTGTGCATGCCCAGCTCACCGCCTTCCCAGCTGTCCAGCCGGGCCTCGTCCAGCGGTGTCACGTCGTACAGCACCACGAAGACCCGGGAGCCCGGGTCTTCGACGATGGTCGCCAGCGCGCCCTCCCAGCCGAGGTCCTCGCCCCCGAAGGTCAGCCGCCAGCCCTCCAGCCAGCCGGTGCCGGCCATGGGCGAATGCGGCGCCCGCTCCATCATCTGATTCGGATCCATGTTGGACCCGTAGGCGGCATACAACGGCACGCGCACAGCCTAGCCGCCCGTCGCTCACCCGACCGGACGTACTCCGGGTGTCGCGGCCTAAGGTTGTGGATGACGTGCGCGTGAGGAGGAGGAGACGACGTGACCAGGATCGTGATCATGGGCGGCGGACCGGCGGGCTACGAGGCGGCGCTGGTGGCGGCACAGCACGGCGCCGACGTCACGATCGTCGAGAAGGACGGGCTCGGCGGCGCGTGCGTGCTCTACGACTGCGTCCCGTCGAAGACGTTCATCGCCTCCTCGGGAGCCCTCGCGAACATGCACGGCCTCGGTGAGCTGGGGATCATCACCGACATGGCCGACACCAGCGTCGACCTGCGCACGGTGCACGGCCGGGTGAAGGGCCTCGCGCTGGCCCAGTCCGCCGACATCCGCGCCCGCGTGCAGCGCGAAGGTGTGAAAGTCCTCACCGGCGAGGGCCGGTTCGACGACGACGAGCCCGGCCTGGCCACGCACAAGGTCCGCGTCACGAAGGCCACCGGCGACGTCGACGTGCTCGACGCCGACGTCGTCCTGATCGCCACCGGCGCCACCCCGCGCGTGCTGCCCGGTGCGGTGCCCGACGGCGAGCGCATCCTCGACTGGCGCCAGCTCTACGACCTGCCCGAGCTGCCCGAGCACCTGGTCGTGGTCGGGTCCGGCGTCACCGGCGCCGAGTTCGCCTCCGCCTACACCGAGATGGGCGTCAAGGTCACCCTGGTGTCCAGCCGCGACCGTGTCCTGCCGCACGAGGACGCCGACGCCGCCGCCGTGCTGGAGGAGGTGTTCGCCCAGCGCGGCAACACCGTCGTCAAGCACGCGCGCGCCGAGCGGGTCGAGCGCACCGAGAAGGGCGTCGAGGTCCACCTGCAGGACGGTCGGGTCATCGAGGGCACCCACGCGCTGATGACCGTCGGCTCGGTGCCCAACACCAAGGACATCGGGCTGGAGAAGGTCGGCATCGAGCCGGGTCCCGGTGGGTTCATCACGGTGGACCGCGTGTCCCGCACGAGCGTTCCCGGCATCTACGCGGCGGGCGACTGCACCGGGGTGCTGATGCTCGCGTCGGTGGCCAGCATGCAGGGCCGGATCGCGATGTGGCACGCGCTCGGCGAGGGCGTCGCGCCGATCAAGCTGAAGACGGTCGCCGCGAACGTGTTCACCCACCCGGAGATCGCGACCGTCGGCATCAGCCAGAGCGCGATCGACTCCGGCGCGGTCCCGGCCCGCACGATCATGCTGCCGCTGGCGACCAACGCGCGGGCCAAGATGGAGGGTCTGCGCCGCGGTTTCGTGAAGCTGTTCTGCCGCCCGGCGACCGGGGTGATCGTCGGCGGCGTGGTCGTGGCGCCGACGGCGAGCGAGCTGATCCTGCCGATCGCGCTGGCGGTGCAGAACCAGCTGACGGTCGACCACCTGGCGCTCACGTTCGCGGTGTACCCGTCGCTGTCCGGCTCCATCACCGAGGCCGCGCGGCAGCTGATGCGGCACGACGACCTGGACTGACGTCACGGTTGGGTGTCGGGAGCCAACCCCGGCACCGGGCGGCGCGCCTACAAGGCCATCAGCTCTACCGCCGTGAGGCCACCATGAGAACAACCGCCATCGCCGCCGCCCTGCTCGCGACCCTGGTCGCCGCCACGCCGGCGTTCGCGCAGACCACCACCACCGAACCCACCTCGCCGGAACCGCTGCCGGTGTGGCTGAAGCTGTCCGCCTACAGCGGGCACCCCGGCGAGAAGGTCTCGGTCGCCGCCGCGTGCGACGACCAGGCCAGTCCACTCACCACTCGCGCCTTGCGGGTGACCCAGCCGCTCGAGGCGAACCCGGAGGGTCACCAGCCGTGGGCGTTGTTCGCCGAAACGGTGATCCGGGATGTGCCGGAAGGCTCCTATCCGGTGTCGTTCCACTGCGGTGGGGATCCGGTGACCGTGTACTTCACCGTGCTCGACCGGGATTCCTCGCCGGCGCCGGGCTCAGGGCAGACGAAGAAGGCGCCGGCGTCGAGCCAGGGCCAGACGCGGGTCGTGCCGCAGGGCGCGCCGCGGACCGGTGACGGGTCGCTGGCACCGTGATCCGCGCGGCGCTCGCCGTGGCGCTGGGCCTGCTCCTGCTGAGCGGTTGTGCCGCCGCGCCGGAGCAGGCGCCCACGGCTTCCGTGCCCGCTGCCGTGGAAATCCCGGCGATCGGGGCCCGGTCGAGCCTGATTCCGTTGGGGCTCAACGAGGACGGGACCGTGGAGGTGCCGCCGGTGACGTCGCCGCGGCAGGCCGGCTGGTACTCGCTCGGCCCGGCGCCGGGGGAGCGCGGGCCGGCCGTGATCCTCGGGCACGTCGACGGCAACCGGCAGCAGGGGATCTTCTCCCGCTTGCACGAACTCGCGCCCGGCGACCGGATTTCGGTGTCCCGTGTGGACGGTTCCCGATCCGGGTTCGCGGTGACCCGGGTGGAACGGGTGCCGAAGACGGACTTCCCGACCGCCGCGGTGTACGGCGACACGGCCGGGCCGGAGCTGCGGCTCATCACGTGCGGCGGGGTTTTCGACCGCGCGGCGCGCAGTTACCGCGACAACGTCATCGTGTTCGCCGTTCTCGCCTGAGCCCGCTTTCCCCGCGCCGGAACCCGGCACGGGGAAAGCGCGCCCACACGTCACTCCACCCAGTCGAAGGTCTTCGTCACCGCCTTCTTCCAGTTGCGGTACTGCGTCTCGCGGTGCTGGGCGTCCATCGACGGGGTCCATTCCTTGTCCTGGGCCCAGTTGTTGCGGATGTCGTCCTCACTGGCCCAGAAACCCACGGCCAGGCCGGCCGCGTACGCCGCGCCGAGTGCCGTCGTCTCGGCGACCACCGGGCGGATCACCGGGACGTCCAGGATGTCCGCCTGGAACTGCATCAGCAGCTCGTTCACGACCATCCCGCCGTCGACCTTCAGCGACTTCAGCGGCACACCCGAATCGGCGTTCATCGCCTCGATCACCTCGCGCGTCTGGAACGCCGTCGCCTCCAGCACCGCCCGCGCGATGTGCCCCTTGTTCACGTACCGCGTCAACCCGGCGATCACGCCCCGCGCGTCCGACCGCCAGTACGGAGCGAACAGACCCGAAAACGCCGGCACGAAGTACGCCCCGCCGTTGTCCTCGACCGTGCGGGCCAGCTGCTCGATCTCCGCGGCGTTGCTGATGATCCCGAGGTTGTCGCGCAGCCACTGCACCAGCGAACCGGTCACCGCGATGGAACCCTCCAGCGCGTAGACCGTCTCGTTCGACCCGATCTTGTAACAGACCGTCGTGAGGAGGCCGTTCTCCGACATCACCTTTTCCGTGCCGGTGTTCAGCAGCACGAAATTGCCGGTGCCGTAGGTGTTCTTCGCCTCGCCGGGGGACAGGCACGCCTGCCCGAACGTCGCCGCCTGCTGGTCGCCGAGGATCCCGGCGATCGGCACGCCGGACAGCACCCCGCGCGGCCGTACCTTGCCGTACTCCTCGGACGACGAGCGGATCTCCGGCAGCATCGACATCGGGATGCCCATGTCAGCCGCGATCTCGGCGTCCCAGCTGAGCGTGTCCAGGTCCATCAGCAGGGTGCGCGACGCGTTCGTCGGGTCGGTGATGTGCACCCCGCCGTCCGGGCCGCCGGTCATGTTCCACACGGTCCAGGTGTCCATGTTGCCGAACACCAGATCGCCGACCTCGGCGCGTTCCCGCGCACCCTCCACGTTGTCCAGGATCCACTTGACCTTCGGCCCCGAGAAGTACGTGGCCAGCGGCAGGCCCGTCTTCGGGCGGTACCGCTCCTGCCCGCCGCCGAGCTCGCCCAGCTGGTCGACGATCCGGTCGGTGCGGGTGTCCTGCCAGACGATGGCGTTGTAGACCGGCTTGCCCGTCTTCCGGTCCCACACCAGCGCGGTCTCGCGCTGGTTCGTGATGCCGACCGCGGCGATGTCCCCGGCCTGCAGGTCGGCCTTGGCGAGCGCGCCCGCGGTCACCGCGCGCGTGTTCTCCCAGATCTCCTCGGCGTTGTGCTCGACCCACCCGGCCTGCGGGAAGATCTGCTCGTGCTCCCGCTGGTCGACCGCGACCACGCGGCCGGAATGGTCGAAGATCATCGCCCGGGTGGACGTCGTGCCCTGGTCGATGGCGGCCACATAAGACGTCATGCTGATCTCCCAATCAGGTCAGGTTGTGCACGGCCAGGTACAGCAACGCGGCGAGGGCGCCGCCCGCGAGCGGTCCCACCACGGGAACCCACGAATAACCCCAGTCGCCGTCCCGCTTGCCGCGGATCGGCAGGAGGAGCGCATACGCGATGCGCGGACCGAGGTCGCGCGCCGGGTTGATCGCGTACCCCGTCGGCCCGCCGAGGGAAATACCGATCACCAGCACCACGAACGACACCCCGGCGTACCCCAGAGCCGAGTTGCCGAACTCCGGCACGCCGGCCTCGCCCGCCGTCGCCGTCGGGCTGAGCAGGATCCACGCGACGAGCACGAACGTGCCGATGATCTCGGTGACCAGGTTCCAGCCGTAGCTGCGGATCTGCGGGCCGGTGGAGAAGATCCCGAGCGTGTTCTCCGGCTCGGGGTGGTCGTCGAACTGCAGTTTGTAGGTCGCCCAGCAGAGCACGGCGCCGATGATCGCGCCGACCATCTGGCCTGCCACGTAGATCGGCACGTCCTCCCACGGGGTCTTGCCCGCGATGGCCAGGCCCAGCGTCACCGCCGGGTTCAGGTGCGCACCACTCGGCGCGGCGATGCTGGCGCCGGTGAACACACCGAAGGCCCAGCCGAAAGTGACGAACAGGAAGCCCGCGTTGTTGCCGAGGTTCTTGCGGAGCACCACGTTCGCGACCACGCCGGTACCCAGCAGAATCAGGGTTCCGGTACCGAGCAGCTCCCAGATGAATATTCCCAGTGCACTCATCCTGCCCCTTCCCAACGTCCCCAAGGGTCGGACACAGTGCACACCGGCCACATCGCCGACCCACGACGACTGAACCTAACCCTGGGTGACCACCAGTCCAACCCCCACCGCGGGAATTCCTGGATGTCGGGACACCTGTCCTAAAGCCGCGCGGGTGCCGGATCCCGTGCCATGCTGGTGTGGTGAGCCCGTGTCCGCGAGGGAAGGAACCGGAGTGACTGAGGCGAAGCTGGGGCCGGAGGCGAGGGAGGAGACCTGGCGGCGGCTCGGTGAGGAGACGTTCGACCTCGTGGTGATCGGCGGCGGGGTGGTCGGCGCGGGCACCGCGCTCGACGCAGCCACCCGTGGCCTCCGGGTCGCTCTGGTCGAGGCGCGTGACCTGGCGTCCGGCACGTCGAGCCGGTCCAGCAAGCTCTTCCACGGCGGCCTGCGGTACCTCGAACAGCTGGAGTTCGGTCTCGTCCGCGAGGCGCTGCGCGAGCGCGAGCTGATGCTCACGCGCATCGCGCCGCACCTGGTGAAGCCGGTCAGCTTCCTGTACCCGCTGCAGCACCGCCTCTGGGAGCGGCCGTACACCGCGGCCGGGCTGTTCCTGTACGACACGATGGGCGGCGCGCGGTCGGTGCCGGGGCAGAAGCACCTCACCCGGGCGGGCGCGCTGCGACTGGTCCCCGCGCTCAAACGCGATGCCCTGATCGGGGGAATCCGGTACTACGACTCGCAGGCCGACGACGCCCGCCACACGATGACCGTCGCCCGCACGGCGGCGCACTACGGCGCGGTGGTGCGGACCAGCACCCAGGTCGTCGGGTTCCTGCGCGAGGCCGACCGCGTGTCCGGCGTGCGCGTGCGCGACGTCGAGGACGGGCGCGAGACCGAGGTGCACGCCAACGCGGTCATCAACTGCACCGGCGTGTGGACCGACGAGCTGCAGCGCCTGTCCGGCAGCCGCGGCCGGTTCCGGGTGCGGTCCAGCAAGGGCGTGCACATCGTGGTGCCGCGCGACCGGATCGTGTCGGAGTCCGGGCTGATCCTGCGCACCGAGAAGTCCGTGCTGTTCGTGATCCCCTGGCGCAACCACTGGATCGTCGGCACCACCGACACCGACTGGAACCTCGACCTCGCCCACCCCGCGGCCACGAAGAACGACATCGACTACATCCTCGAGCACGTCAACTCGGTGCTCGCGACCCCGCTGACGCACGACGACATCGAAGGCGTCTACGCCGGGCTGCGCCCGCTGCTGGCCGGCGAGAGCGAGGAGACGTCGAAGCTGTCACGCGAGCACGCGGTGGCGCGCGTGGCGCCGGGGCTGGTCGCGATCGCGGGCGGCAAGTACACGACTTACCGCGTGATGGCCGCCGACGCGGTCGACGCCGCCGCGCCCGACCTGCCCGGGCGCCTGCAGCCGTCCATCACCGACAAGGTGCCGCTGCTCGGCGCCGACGGCTACCACGCGCTGGTCAACCAGGCCGACCACCTCGCCGCGCAGCACGGCCTGCACCCGTACCGGGTCCGGCACCTGCTCGACCGGTACGGCTCGCTCGTGCACGAGGTCCTCGCGCTCGGCGAGGGCAAGCCGGAGCTGCTGCGCCCCATCGAGCACGCGCCGGACTACCTCGGGGTCGAGGCCGTGTACGCGGCGAGCCACGAGGGCGCGCTGCACCTGGAGGACGTCCTCGCGCGGCGCACCCGCATCTCCATCGAGTACCCGCACCGCGGGGTGGACTGCGCCGAGGCTGTGGCGCGGATGGTGGCGGACGTCCTGGGCTGGTCCGAGGAGACGGTCCGCCACGAGGTCGAGGTGTACACCGCGCGGGTGGCGGCGGAGCGGGACTCGCAGACGCAGCCGAGCGACGAGGCAGCCGACGAGCGGCGATCGAGCGCGCCGGAGGCCCGGGCGCGGCTGGCGGCGCCGGTGGGGTGAGCCGCCGGGCAGGCTGGCGGGCCGGGGCTGCTGCTGGGCGAGTGGTGGTCGAGCGTGCCGGAGGCCCGGGCGCGGCTGGCGGCGCCGGTGGGGTGAGCCGCCGGGCAGGCTGGCGGGCCGGGGCTGCTGCTGGGCGAGTGGTGGTCGGGCGCGCTGGAGGCTCGGGCGCGGTTGGCGGCGCCGGTGGGG